>NZ_JAMSKY010000001.1:0-646705 GCF_023806745.1 Lactiplantibacillus sp. B652
GCCAGGATCAAACTCTCAAATTAATGATGAGTTCTAAAAAGCTCATTTAATGTTGTACTAAAATTTATTTGCTAGCGAATTGACTTCGCAAATGTTTTGCTCTTGATTCAAAATCAAAAGACCCTACACATTTGATTCGTCGAAACTTTGTTCAGTTTTCAAAGGTCTAAATCGTTCGTTGATTACCTCAACGCAACTTAATCATCATATCAAGTTATCAACATCTTGTCAACAACTTTTTATAATTAATTTTTCGTTGGAAGCAAGCGGCTAACCGCTTTGTGCGCCTCAACAACGTATACTAATTTACCAATTATCCAGATGAATTGCAACCCCTAAAACGTAAAAATAACCAGTCAATAATATCATGTTAATTAATCCAGCATTCGAATGTACGGTATTAATTTTCGAGCCGCCGCTTTTCACTCGTAATCGACCCAGTTTGTCACTCAAAAATTCGGTTTTCCTTAATTTTATCCAACTCATCTCGCAACAATGTTCGGTTAAAAATTTTTGAACTTTTTTCAATCAAAACGCTTTCTAAAGTTAAGCGGCACTAAAAAACGGCATCTAACTCAGGTCAACTGAGCTAAATACCGTTAAAATATTACTTATCTTCTTCTGGACGCATGGTTGGGAAAAGTAAAACGTCGCGAATTGAATCCGCATCCGTCATCAACATAACCAACCGGTCGATCCCAATTCCTAATCCACCAGTAGGCGGCATCCCGTATTCCAACGCCTCGACAAAGTCTTCATCGATATGTTCCGCTTCATCATTACCAGCAGTCCGTTCAGCCGCTTGAGCTTCGAACCGTTGCCGTTGATCAATTGGATCATTCAATTCACTAAAGGCATTGGCATATTCATTACCTAAGATAAATAATTCGAACCGGTCGGTAAACCGAGGGTCGTCTTCATTCTTCTTAGCTAATGGTGAAATTTCAACTGGATGACCATAAACAAAGGTCGGTTCGTTCAAGGTATCTTCAACGAATTCTTCAAAGAACGCGTTGATAATATGACCAACCTTCCAGTATGGTTCATATTTAACGTGATGTTCATCCGCTAATTTTTGCGCATCTTCTACTGACATTGGTTGCCAGAAATCGATACCCGTCTTTTCTTTGATGGCATCAACCATGTGAATTTGCTTAAATGGTTGGTTGAAATCAACTTTTTGGTCATGGTAAGTCACGATGCCATCTTCAGTCACGGCATTAGCCGCAGCTTTAAAGATACCCTCAGTCTCGGCCATGACATCGTGGAAGTCATAGTAAGCCACGTACGTTTCCATCATTGTAAATTCAGGATTGTGTTCGCGGTCCATTCCTTCATTCCGGAAGACCCGGCCGATTTCGTAGACTTTTTCCATCCCACCAACGATCAAACGCTTTAGATGTAATTCTAAGGCGATTCGTAGGTATAAGTCGATGTTCAAAGCGTTGTGATGCGTGATAAATGGTCGTGCAGCAGCACCACCCGCCTGATTATGCAACATTGGCGTCTCAACTTCAGTGAAGCCCTGACCGTCCAAGTGATGCCGAATCGCAGAAATAATCTTCGTCCGCTTCAAGAAACGATCGAAACTATCCCGATTCGAAATCAGGTCCAAGTAACGTTGACGGTAAATCTGTTCCACATTCTGTAAGCCATGGAACTTGTCTGGTAATGGGCGTAATGCCTTCGATAGGAATGTTAAGCCCGTCACTTTGATCGTCAATTCACCGAAGTCCGTCTTGAAGACTTGACCAGTGATCCCTAAGAAATCACCGATATCGGAACGTTTGAAAATATGATAAGTGTCTTCGCCGACCACGTCTTTACGTACGTAGAGTTGCATCTTACCTGAGCGATCCCAGATATCAGCAAAGCCTACTTTACCTTTACCACGCTTAGCAAGCATCCGCCCAGCAATCGTTGCTGTAACTTGCTTAGCATCCAACTCGTCCTTATCCATCTCGCCATACTTGTCTTGCAAGTCTTGGGCTAAATCAGTCCGTTCAAACCGGTGACCAAAAGGATCGATGCCTTCTTCACGCAGTTCATCCATTTTTTCGCGACGAACCTTTAATTGGTCGTTCATCGTCTGTTCTTGTCGTGCCACTAGTGTTCCTCCATTTCTAGTTAGCGTATAGATTACTCCATACCTAAACAATCACTACATGTTAATTTTGACAATCACGCCGTCAAAATGCAAGTTAATTATTCACTTTACCACATGGTCGGCTAAATAAGTCGCTAATTGCGCTTGAAAATCCGTCAAAATCGACTTCATCGCCGCCAACGAGTCTGCTTCCATCAGGGCCACCTTTGTCCGAGCTGACCGTGGGATGCCCTTTAAATAGTACGGGGCCTGTTCACGGAATTCGTGACAGCCACCACGTTCACCCTTCAATGCCACCAACCGTTCTAAATGTTCGATGGCCGTTTGCATCTTGGCCATCGGTGACGGCGGCGTTAACAGTTCCCCCGTTTCCAAATAATGAACGGTTTGCGTCAGCATCCAGGGGTTGCCTTCGACTGCGCGACCAATCATGACCGCGTCAGCACCGACTTCTGTTAACATCCGAGCGGCATCCTGGGGTGTTTGGACATCGCCATTTCCCATAAACGGAATCGTGACGGCATCCGCAACGCGTTTTAACACGTCCCAGTCAGCGTGTCCCTGATACATCTGCTTACGAGTCCGACCGTGCATCGCAATTGCAGCGGCCCCGGCGCGTTCAGCTGCCCGTGCATTTTCGACTGCATAGACATGTTCTGCATCCCAACCAGTCCGCATTTTGACTGTCACTGGTTTATTGACCGCGGCCGTTACCGCTGCGACCATCTCATAGACTTTGTTAGGGTCCAGTAGCCACTTAGCGCCCGCATCCGTCTTAACGACCTTATTGACCGGACATCCCATATTAATATCAATAATATCCGCATTCGTCTGCTGGTCAACAAATTCAGCCGCCTGTACTAAGGTTTCCTGACTGCCACCAAAGATTTGAATGCTCATCGGATGTTCCTTCGGGTCGACAAACATCATTTCGAGCGTTTTGCGATTATGGTACATGATGCCCCGGTCGGAAATCATCTCGCAAACCACCAGTCCCGCACCAAAATCTTTACAGATGACCCGAAATGCGGCGTTAGTCACCCCGGCCATCGGTGCAACCACGACCCGGTTGGGAATCGTCACGTCACCAATCTGCCAAGCACTCGTCATTATTCAGCACCCTTAGACCGTGAGAGGACTGCTTCAAGTTCGGCCTCACTGAACTGGTATTGCGACCCACAGAAATGACAAACCGCCGTCGCACCATGGTCTTCATCGATCATGGCCCGAACTTCATGCTTTGGTAAGGCCATTAAGGCTTCGGCAAACCGTTCCTTAGAACAATCACATTCAAACTTGACGGGCATCTTGTCTAATACTTTGACATCACCATCAAATAGCAAGTCCAAAATATCTTCGGGGGTCTTACCCTCGCGCATCAGTTGTGAAACGAGTGGTAAATCTTTGAGCTTGGCTTCCAAACTACTAATCGCCTCATCAGTAGCGTTCGGCAATACTTGGACTAAAAAGCCCCCGGCCACACCAATCGAGTTATCATCATTCACAAACACCGACAAACCGACCGCTGACGGAATCTGTTCTGACTGGGCCAGGTAGTAAGTGAAGTCTTCGCCTAATTCACCAGAAACCAAGGCGACCGTCCCCGTAAACGGATCACCGACACCCTGATCCTTGGTGACTGACAAGAAACCGTCCGTCCCGACCGCCGTCTTAACATCAATCTTATGTTGTTCATTTAATGGTAGGTGGATGTGTGGATGCTGCAGGTAACCTTTGACCGTTCCCTTAGCATTGCCGTCGATCACGATGCCACCGACTGGGCCGTTACCGTTGATTTTAACGGTCATCTGTTCGTCACCCTTCAATACGGACGACGCTAACAAGAGCGTCCCCACTAAGCTACGACCTAAAGCGGCGGAAGCAGCACTCCAAGTATCATGGCGCTGCTGTGCTTCTGCAACGACCCCGGTCGCGTCGACCGCGTAGGCCCGAAACATTTCGTTACCGGCCACGCTCTTGACTAAATAATCTGACATTCAATCAAACTCCTATCTTTAATTAGATTTACTTGTACTTTTGATCATACGGTTCATTACTGCACTCAAATACGGTTGCCAGGCGGTTAGACCACCGCCAGTGTATTTGCCTGAAATATCATAACGCAAAAAAGGAGCTGAGACAAAGTCCCAACTCCTTAATAACCATTTTAATTGCGCCTACGCTTGAGAATTAGAATCATCCTGTGACGTTGGTGCCGCACTTTCAGCATGTGGTAAGCCAGTCTCTGAAGTGGATGTCGCACCACTCGTCGCTGAACTAGTTGCAGAAGTTGCATCTGCTGAACTAGCCTGACTGTCTGCACTTGCTTCAGAACGAACTTCCGCTTCACTTGGGAAAGTTGGTTCTTCGACACTGGTCTTGGCCGTGTCTTCAGAATCAGTGCTGTCAGCATCAGTACCTTGGTGTTGCGCGTGCTTTTCAGCTTCGCGCCGTTCCAATTCACGCTTGGATTCTTCAAAGGTTGCGGCCTTTTCACTAGGGAATTGGTTGCTATCCTTTTCAGGCATCTTCCCAGTCTTGAATAAACTGAGAATTTGCTTTTCGTCCAAGGTTTCGTACTTCAACAAGGCTTCCGCAATCAACTTGTGTTGTTCACGGTGTGATTGAATAATATCCGTAGCCGTTTGATGTGCTTCTTGACTCAAACGACGAACTTCATCATCAATTAACTGAGCCGTATGTTGTGAGAAGGCACTGGCGCCCATCCCTTGTTGGTAAGCGGCTTGCTGGTTGGCATTTTCTAATTCAACTGGGCCAAGTTTTTCACTCATCCCATATTGAGTGACCATCGCACGGGCAATTTGGGTTGCCTGTTCGAAGTCATTAGAAGCCCCGGATGATTGTGCACCAAAGATGATTTCTTCGGCTGCACGACCACCCATCAAACCAGCCATTTGTTCCTTCGCATCACGCTTCGACATTAACATCTGGTCTTCACGCGGTAACATGATGGCGTATCCGCCAGCACGACCCCGTGGCACGATCGTTACCTTATGAACGACCCGCGCATCATTTAAGACCAACCCAACGATCGTATGACCCGCTTCGTGATAAGCAACGGTTTCCCGTTCATGCTTGTTCACGACGCGATCATGCTTAGCTGGTCCGGCAATGACCCGGTCCTCAGCCTCATCTAGGTCCGCTGCGTCGACTTGCTTCTTATTCCGACGAGCCGCTAATAAGGCCGCTTCGTTCAGTAAGTTTTCCAAATCGGCACCCACGAATCCAGGTGTTTGCTTGGCGATTTCCTTGAGGTCAACGTCCGCTGCTAAAGGCTTGTTCTTGGCATGGACTTTCAAGATGGCTTCGCGGCCCTTGACGTCCGGACGACCAACTAAGATCTTCCGGTCGAAACGACCTGGACGAAGTAAGGCAGGGTCTAGGACATCAGAACGGTTCGTCGCCGCCATGACGATGACCCCTTCATTACCCGTAAATCCATCCATTTCAACCAGCAATTGGTTCAAGGTTTGTTCACGTTCATCGTGACCGCCGCCCATACCATTACCACGTTGACGTCCAACCGCATCAATTTCATCAATGAAGATAATTGATGGGGCATTCTTCTTCGCTTGTTCGAATAAGTCCCGAACCCGGCTAGCACCGACCCCGACGAACATTTCGACGAAATCAGAACCAGAAATCGAGAAGAATGGCACACCGGCTTCACCGGCAACCGCCTTGGCAAGCAAGGTTTTACCAGTACCAGGAGGCCCCTCGAGAAGCACCCCAGATGGAATCCGGGCACCTAAGGAGACGAACTTCCTTGGATCCTTCAAGAATTCGACAACTTCGACCAATTCTTGTTTTTCTTCTTCTTCACCGGCAACGTCTGAGAAACGAACTTTGTTTTGCTTACTATCAGCTGGTTTGGCCTTCGTCTTACCAAAGTTCATCACCCGGTTGTTCCCGCCGCCTTGTCCTGCTTGTCCCATCATCATATAGAAGAGGAACAACATTAGGATGACTGGCGCGATGTACATTAATAACGTGACCCAGATGCCGCTAGATTCCTCGGCTTTCGCCGTCACCTTCACGTCATGCTTAGCCGCCAACTTGGAGACTTGGTCAACCGTTGAGTTGTTTTCCAACATGGTTGTTGAAAATGACGTGGTCTTTGTCGACGCGCTCTTGATTCCAAGGGCGTTAGCAGAAGAAGTCGTCCGTGCTTTCCGGTATGAACCAGTTACCTTGTAGACGCCGCCACTAGGCTGGATACTAACGTTTTTAACGTTATTCTTATCTAATTGTTTGACAAATTCGCTATAACGAATATTTTGCGTCTGCGAGCTTGAATTTCCACCAAAGAAAAAGTAGATAATTCCCATCAAACTCAAGAACATCAAAATGTAAAATAAGCTATTACGAAAGAGTCCATTGCGTCGATTGTTCATATGTGCCTCCTTCATCGAAACTTTTATATTCAGTTACTTCGATAGTCTAAATAATAGCACATTTGACTATCATTGACCAATTATTTATGCTCGTAAATCGCAGGTTTTAAAATCCCAACGTACGGTAAGTTCCGATACCGTTCGGCGTAGTCCAAGCCGTAGCCGACCACAAACTCATTTGGTACTTCAAATCCGATATAATCCGCCTTAATATCAACGAGTCGACCAGCTGGTTTATCCAAAAGCGTGCAGACCTTTACCGAGTTCACATCGCGGCGTTTCAACAGGTCGACCAGGAACTTCAAGGTCCGACCGGTATCAATGATATCTTCAATAACTAGCACATCGCGGCCCGTAACGTCAGCGTCTAAGTCCTTAGTCAGCTGAACCTCACCACTCGAGATGGTTTCATTACCGTAACTTGATAAGTTAATAAAATCAAGGTCCGCATAAATATCCATCTCCCGAATAATATCAGTGGTAAATAAGACGGCACCCTTGAGTACGCAAATAATTAATGGGTTCTTACCAGCATAGGCGGTTGTCAGTTCTTTTCCTAATTTTTGTGCAACCTGATGGATATCCTCGCGACTATATAGTACTCGTTCAATGTCGTTGTTCATCGTTTCAGATGTACTCCTTTCAACTCTTGTGTTTTAAGGCTAAAAATACGGTCTGAGTGCCAGTCGTTCGATAACTATATTTATGACCAACGACCCATAGGACCTCCCCTTGAGCATTCACTAACACTTGCACCTGATCTCGCCGTTCAGCCGGCACTTTTTGATTGATCAGTAGCCGGCGAACCGTCTGATGACCGCCACCCTTTAAGGCCACTCGGTCACCAGACCGCCACGGTCGCCAAACTAGCGGCCAATCAGCGGTCGTTAACCAAAATGGTTGACTAGTAGCAGTCGGTGCTTGTGTAAAGATTCCAACCGTCTGGGTTGTCGTGATTTTCTGCCATTGGTTTAAGTCTACCATAATTTTTTCTTGGGGCATTAACTTTTTACCCCTTTTTTTGATTGGCGCAGCTTCAATGATATCGGCACTGCGCTGTAATTCCCAGCTCGCATTCACCGCC
Source organism: Lactiplantibacillus sp. B652 (assembly GCF_023806745.1). Classification (NCBI taxonomy): domain Bacteria; kingdom Bacillati; phylum Bacillota; class Bacilli; order Lactobacillales; family Lactobacillaceae; genus Lactiplantibacillus; species Lactiplantibacillus sp. B652. The sequence goes on from NZ_JAMSKY010000001.1 coordinate 7,607, forward strand.
ACGGTTCGAGACGCTGAGGACGATGGTCGTGCCCAGGCAACGAGTGGCTTCAACTTCAGCTCACTCACTAAGCCGCCCGTCCGCTCAGTCAACCACGCCTTGAACACTGGCAGTTGCCACTGGTCCGGCACTCGTTGCCACTGACTCACGATCAGTCCCCCAGTTTTCGTCATTACGGTCGGTAATAACGTCGCTACCATCTGCTGCTTAGCCGCCAACAAATCGGCCAACTGTTGCTGATAATCCGCAACATGACTCAGTAACCGCGGATTGACCGTCATCAATTCTGGCACAACGCGCTGCCGAATCCGATTACGCGTCAGCTGGACATCTTGATTCGTCGCATCTTCGAAGTAGGTAACATCATGTTGGGCCGCATAGTCTCTTAGCTCCGCCTTCGACCAATCCAGTAGCGGTCGTACTAATTGTCCGCCCGCAAACGGCCGACTGTCAGCGATTCCCGTCAATTGTGCGATGTCGCCACCACGCGCTAGCTTCATTAAATAGGTCTCAACTTGGTCATTCGCGTGATGGGCCGTCAACACGGCTTTAGCTCCCGTTGCTTGCATCACCTTGGTGAAAAAACGATACCGAAACTGGCGGCCAGCTGCTTCAACGCCATGTTCGGGATGGTCCGTCACCTGCCAATCCGCCAGCTTTATGTTCAATTGATGTTTCTGACAATAACGTTGCAAGTACACCGCTTCCGTCTGGCTTTGTGCTCGCAAATGGTGGTTAACATGCGCGACGACCAACTGTGGCCGCTCCGTCACCGGCAATTGTTGCAACAACCGCAACAACACCATCGAATCCACTCCCGTCGACACCGCCACCACGACCGTCACTTGCGGCGACAAAACTCCTGCGGCTGCCAACCGTCGATTGAATTTTTGAATTGGGGTCATTTGACACCTCCTATCTATAAAACATCATTCTTCATTGTATATTGACATTTCAAAATCAAAACCGACCAGCTTAGGTACGCTCGAATCAAAGTGAGGCGGTCATGTTCGTCTGCATCAGGTTCGTCCTAGTCCGACCTCCGGGGGTAGCTGACAATTGCTGGAACGTAAGCCGACATCGATTTGAACTCATGCAGAAACCCACTGCGCAATTTCAAATACGAGTCTTATTCTAAGCCGGAAGCAACCCACTTCCGACTAAGAATAATTTGGCTACTGAGCATTGTCCGCCACCCCCTCCAGTCGGGAACCCGTTCGAATGGCGGATGAACGGCCACCTATCTTGGTGTAATTGGCCACTGAATATTGGGAGACTGGTTCTTCAAGCAAACTCTGAATTGATACCGATGATGAGTTATTGAACAACGGATTTATTCAAAATAAATACTTGTCCGATTCAAATACTGAGATGATGGCCTGAAAATCATTCACTAATCTCAATGAATTGGCCTTAAGATCAATCAATAGAATTACCCTTCGTTTGGTGTTTAAAGCATTGTTATCTTAGATGGTTAGAGAAAGTTCTGACAATGTTCAGTAATGTTGCTGATTCCGATGATTAAAGCATGAGTATGACAGCTTTTATCAGGAACCAACCTTACAGTTTAATGTCAAAACAATTTTTACTAGAATTAGCGATCAGTTTATTTAAATTTGGGTCCGCACATGTCTGTCTTTCGAATACCATCCCCGGCTGGAAGGCGTTTCTGACAATGCTCAGCGCTTTTCAGAGTGTGAGGTTCAGACGGGTTGGGACTGAGGATTAGCCTAGCTAGAGCGTTAAGCGGCGCATTTCCGCTTGGCGTTCTGGCGTAGCTAACCGGAAGTCCCAGTCTGACCCGAACACGTTTCATCCATATTGCATGGAACGTGGAAGACCAGTATTTAAGACGTGGTCTTCGGCTTAAATCTGCGTCCATCGCGTTCCAGCGTTGTCGGAAATGCCTGGAAGCCGGACTAGGACGTATCTACCACTGCAAGTTTACACTAACTCGCCCTATTTCCAGCGCCCCTAAGCTGGCCTGCTGTTGACTTTGAATTAGTAACAGCCGCCAAGTTTTGAACAAAAAAAGCACGGTCTGACTTTAGTCGCACCGTGCTTCTCAATTTAACTAGATTAATGGCAAGTCACTAAGTTTAGCTACGACGACCGCCACGGCCACCGCGTTTACCTTCCGTATTACGCTTTAAGGTCGCTAACCGATCCTCGCTGTCTTTTAAGAAACCAGACATCAATGAGTCAAAGTCTTGCTTCTTAGGTTCATGTTGCCGTGATTGGTAACGGCCACCGCCATTGCCGCCGCGGCTATGAAAATTATTGCTGTGTTCACGATGATTACCATTGGATTGGCGTTCGCCACGGCCATGGTTATTGCCTTGATGATTATTATTTGGACGGCCACCACCTTGATGATTGCCATGATGTTCATGTTCACCCTGTGGCTTGTCGACAGCTTTACGAATTGATAAGCCAATCTTACCGTCGTCACCGACTGATAAGACCTTGACCGTCACTTCATCGCCAACACTCAAGACGTCATGGATGTCCTTCACGAACCCATCGGAAACTTCACTGATGTGTACCAGCCCCGTTTGATTATTACCCAAGTTTACAAATGCACCAAAATTCGTAATCCCAGATACCTTACCAGTGACTTTTGTTCCTACTTCAATTGCCATAAAAAAAGTTGTTCCTCCTATGAAATAATGGTTTTAGTATAGCATACTTTGTGAAATGTTGAGTTATACATTTAAGCAATTATTAAAAAGTGGTCTACCTACATAAAGTAGACCAAATTCCCGACTAGTTGGCAGTTACATCCGCAGCGCTGTCATTTGGTAAACTGTAGACCGTTTCGCCACTCTTCGTATAATCATACTTTGAACGTAATAACTTTTGTAAGTAATCCTTATTATTCAGCTGTTTGATTTGACCTTCGAGTTGGTCATTTCGCTGCTGCACCTTTTTTAATTTAACTTGACTGGTCGCAACTTGGCGGTTCATCTGGTGCAGATTAGACCGCGTATTAATTAACTGAAAGCCTAAAAATAATATCAACGCGCCGAACACCGCAACAATCAAAACAAACCGTCGCCGTCGCACCTGTGAGACTCGCTGGGCTTGCCCATGCTCATTAGTTGCAACTTGGCGGATGTAATCATTATCTAACTGTTTGATTTTATCCCGTGACCCATTCGTCATGTTGGTCCAGTCCTTTCAAATTGGGTTGCCTAAATTATAACAACTTCACCGGCTGGTGTAAACGACATCATTACGATTAAATCAACGCTTACGACCATTTTAATGAACGGATGCCCGCAATTAATCGCTGAATGGTTGCCGATAATCCGTTTTATAATCTTCACTGACAATATCATACATTAATTCAGCGTCATTTTTCTTGGTCGTTTCCAATAATTGCGTCACTTTGACCGTTAATGTCTTATTACCAAAGCTAATGACTAATTCATCACCAACACTGACGTTGCTGGATGACTTGGCGACTTTGCCGTTGATTTGAATCCGGCCCTTATCCGCAATTTCTTTGGCGACCGAACGCCGTTTAATAATCCGTGATACTTTTAAAAATTTATCTAACCGCATACTCATGAATGATGTTCCTTTCCTTTTGCAACGGCCTTAATTAGCCGTTTTCCGTATGGTAAGACTAACCACTCGCGAATCGTGAATAATCGGGCGTAGATTGCGCCGACTAGGAAGACGATCACGCCGAGCACGACCCCGACGACCGTCACGATTCCCGCCATTCCACGCGTATTTGCGAGGACCGGGTTGACGAGCGCGGTCATCTGATGGCTGGTGAGAATCACCACAATGCCCATCACCGCACTGATGGCGAGTAGTTTAATCAAATAACCACTCTCTAATAACACTTGCTGTAAATCTTCGGGTGACCCGAGCCACATCACCGCAAACATCACGGCGAGGCTGAGCACGGTCACCGCACTGGCCCCGTTAATGCCGTAGTGAACGACAAAGACGTAATTGGCGAGCACCTTAGTTGCCAGACCAGCTATGATGCCAATAATCATGGCGGTATACTGGTTCAAACTTTGCAGAACGCTCGTATACGTCGTGATGAGGGCGGCAAACAAAATACTAATAATATAAATTCTCAGCGCGGTGGTCCCTTCTAGTGAGCCAAATAATAATCGGTTGATTTGCGGCATCAAGGCAATTAAGCCGACAGTTGCCGCCATCGATAAGGCCAAACTCACGTGGACCATCGCCTGAGTCTGCCGTTTAAATTCAATGGGTTGACGTTTAGCGAGTGCATCCGTCAGCGCCGGTAATAAAGTGGCCGAAAAGGCAGTTGCCACGACCAACCCGAGTTGAACTAACGGTTGGCCCCGGTCATAGACCCCTTTCAAGGCTTTGGCGACGTCTGGTAACTGGCCCTGACGAACGAGTCCACGCATCACCGTGAACGAATCCACGAGCTGTAGCAAGATTACGACGGCCGCGACCAGACACAGCGTCCCACCTTCGACGATAAACCGTTTGGTCAGCTTACGATAGCTCGGCAACGGCCGTGTTGCGGCGGGCGCGGGTGCTAACAAGTATTTCAACCCAAAAGTCGTAAAAATCAGTGAGGAACAAATTGCCGCAATCGGCGCAGAGCTCATCGCCCACGTGCCCATGTGGTAATTGTCCCAACCAAGCCGGACACTGAAGTAGGCTGCCATAATAATGATGCCGACCCGAACGACCTGCTCAATCAGCTGGGAGACAGCGGTCGGGCCCATCAAAAACTTGCCTTGATAGTAGCCACGCCCTGTCGCCAGCCACGGCATGAAGATAAACATCCACGCGACCGCACTAATAATCGGCGCCAAACTGGCATCGCCCATATGGACCGCAATCCAAGTCGCCCCTAGCTGAAGGCCAAAGAAGACGATCAACGACAGTCCTGTCAAAATATGGAAGGCCCGCCGCGCAATCAGCGACTTACTGGTCTCATCCGGCTGCTCCGCCACTAACTTTGAAATGAAATTTGGAAACCCATTTAACGCAAAGGTCATGCCAATGCCGTACAAGGGGTAAATTTGTTGATAAACGTAAAATCCCGTATTACCAACCATGTTCTGTAACGGAATTCGGTATACCGCGCTCAGTATCTTAGCAACTAATGATGATATCGATAAGATGAGTGCGCCTTTGAACATGGTGTTCAAGTGATCCTTTGGCATAACCAATCCCTTCTACCGAGCGACTCGGTGCTTTAATCTAACAGACTGACTGAATTTCCCAGTCAGGTGTGCCGACCAGCCTGACTACGACGCGGTTGTACGACGCGCCACACTGGAAGCCAGAATTTGCTCACGATCTTAACAGTCAGTGACAACTTTTAACCAGCCATCCGTTGCGGGCCACCGGCTAAAAGGTGCTTTAAGCCATGCGACTTAGGACGCACTGGCCACGTCGTCTTCTGCCAAGATCAAACTGAGCTGTTCGACAAACTGGGTTAACTGTTCGAGCCATTCATCCTGTTGCATCTTCGGTTGAATGACTAATTTAACCTTCATTTTATCATCATCAATTCCAACTGTCGCTTTTAATTTGGTTTTTGCTAAGGCCTTAAAAATATCTTTAGTATCTAGCTTAGCAGTACCTTGTTGCGACAACGTCAACTGTAAGTCGCTGTCTTCACGTTGAATCTTTTCAATCAGCGCATCATCGGCTAACATTTTCAGCTTACCGACTGCCAACAGTCCCGCTACTTCAACCGGATAGTCGCCAAAGCGATCCATCAAATCATCCTGGACTTCCAAGTACTGATCGTTGTTTTCCAACTGCCGAATCCGCTTGTAAATCTCAATCTTCTGCCGTTCGTCTTCAATATAGGACGTTGGCAAGTAAGCTTCGATGCCCAATTCGACGGTCGCATCCGTCTTGACTTTCGTAGCCTGCCCGCGTTTCTTAGCCACCGCTTCCGACAGCATCTGCGTATAGAGGTCATACCCGACTGAGTCGATGAAACCGTGCTGTTGCTTACCTAGTAAGTTCCCAGCACCCCGAATCGAGAGGTCGCGCATCGCGATTTTGAAACCGGAACCCAATTCCGTGAAGTCCTTGATGGCTTGTAGCCGCTTTTCACCAACTTCCGTCAAGACTTTGTCCTGTTGATAGGTGAAGTAGGCATATGCGACCCGACTACTACGGCCGATTCGTCCCCGCAATTGGTACAGCTGTGACAAGCCCATCCGGTCCGCATTCTCCACAAACAAGGTGTTGACATTTGGAATATCGACCCCGGTCTCGATGATGGTCGTCGTCACGAGCACATCGTATTCGCCACGAATGAAGTCGTAGAGAATCCCTTCCAGCTGTGACTCGGGCATTTGGCCGTCAATGTGCGCCACGGCGGCATCCGGCACTAAATCCTTAATCTGCGCCACGACTTTGTCAATATCATGCACGCGATTATGCAAGTAAAAGACTTGACCATTACGCTGCATCTCACGCTCGATGCCTTCCTTGATGACGCCAAAATTCTGAGCCATGACGTACGTCTGAATCGGATAACGGTTCGTTGGTGGCGTCTCAATCACTGACAAGTCCCGGACACCCAGCATCGACATGTGTAGCGTTCGTGGAATCGGTGTCGCGGTCAATGTCAGCACATCGACACTGGCCTTCAATGATTTCAACCGTTCCTTATGTTTCACACCAAACCGTTGCTCCTCATCAATAATCAGTAGACCGAGGTCGGCAAACGCGACGTCCTTTGATAACAGACGGTGCGTCCCGACGACGATGTCTAACTCACCATTCTTGAGTTGTTGGACCGTCTCCTTCATTTCCTTGGAAGTCCGGAAACGTGACAGCATGCCAACGTTGATCGGATAACCTTCAAAGCGATTAAGCATCGTTTCGTAATGTTGTTGGGCCAAAATCGTGGTCGGCACTAGGAAGGCGACTTGTTTACCGGCTTCAATCGCCTTAAACGCCGCCCGCAAGGCAACTTCCGTCTTCCCATAACCAACGTCACCAACTAGCAAACGGTCCATTGGTTTCGGCCGTTCCATATCATGCTTGATTTCGTTGATACTCCGCAATTGGTCCGGGGTTTCAGGATATGGAAAATCATTGTCAAAGTCTTCTTGGTAACTGTCATCGGGCGGAAAGGCATAGCCCTTCTCCGCTTCACGTTTGGCATACAAGTCCACGAGTTCATCCGCAATATCCTCAATCTTAGCCGCAACTTTACGCTTGGCTTTCGTCCACTCGGTTCCGCCTAACTTGTTGATCTTAGGCGTCTTCGATTCAGATGAGACGTACTTCTGGACCAAGTTCAGTTGTGTGACCGGAATAAAGATTTTGGCGTTATTTTGGTACGCGATTGTGATGTAGTCCTGATGCACGCCGTCAACTTCCAGCGTTTCCATGCCGACGTACTTCCCAATCCCGTGGTTGACGTGGACGACATAGTCTCCCGGCTTCAAGTCGGTATAACTCTTCAGCCGTTCCGCGTTGGCCAAGGTCTGGCGCCGCGGCCGCTTCTTAGCGACTTTCTTGAACATTTCCTGTTCAGTGACGATCACCAGTTTGCCATCCGGGAATTCAAACCCGTTCTGCAGGCTGCCCTGAACGATCTGGACTTCCCCTGGTTGCAAGTTGGTCGCCTTAGTCATCACCGCCTCGATTTCAAAATCATCGAGGGTATCACTGACTTTGGTCAGGCGTTCGGCTTCCGACACCATCAAAACGACCGTCTGCTGTAACTTATGCCAGCGGTCCAATTCAGTCTTCAAGGCCGGCAATTGCCCAAAGAATTCTTGCATCGGTCGAGTCCGCACGTTGGTCACTTGCGCCAACCGAACGTTCCCGATGCCCTTTTGGAAGAGCGAGATCAGTAATTGCGCATGGGCGTCATCCCGCAACAAATCCCGAATGTCATTGCCGTAACTGGCCGTTGCCAGTACCCGATGATGGGAAAGCTGGTCGGTGACCCAGTCAGCTTCTTGGGTCAAAAGTTGTTGTTCATTATCTAGGAGTCGCGAGTATTCTTCAAAAATCACCAGCCCGTTTTCAGCCACGTAGTCTAAAATGCTGGTCTTGCTGTCATATAAATAATCACCGTACAATAACAAATCATTGCCGATAATTCCTTTTTGCATATCGGCCAAGGGTTGTGCCAAGTTGTCCGCTAATGTCTGACGATCAGCTGGTTTGAGCTTCTTGCTCTCCGTTGCCATCGCGGCCTTTAACCGCTCAGCCCCGGCCGTCATCATGTCGTCGGTCAAAATAAAATCGGTCGCTGGCAAGACGGTATACGCATCGAGTGATTCCACTGAACGTTGGGTCTCCGGGTCAAAATACTTCAAGGTATCAATCTCAGTATCGAAGAAGTCTAACCGCAATGGGTAATCCGCGTCGAGCGGGTAGATGTCCACGATTGAGCCCCGGACCGCATAGTCACCTGGCCGTGCGACCAGCTTTTCTTTGACGTAGCCCATCTCATGTAATTGATGTTGGAGCACTTCTAGATCAATATCCTTGCCAACTGCTAAGGATAACGTCGCTGCTTTGAACTGTTCGACTGGTGGTAAAAACCGGCGGACACCCGCAACGGAGGTGACGACTACTGCCGGCTGCGGACTGAGTAAGGCGTTGAGTGCCTCGACCCGTTGTGCCCGTGATTCTGGTGAACTAGTCGCCACCTCGGTCGCAATCATCTCTTCTGCCGGGAACAGATAGACTTGGTCTTCATCTAATAGACTGGTCAAATCATCCACTAACTGACTGGCATGAAAACCGTTGTCAGTCACGATCAATAATGAATGCGTTAATTGATGAAATAGCGCACTCAAATAAACCGTTCTCGCCGAACCGTTTAATCCTGTAATCAATTGACGACTGTGCGGACTGATTGCCGCTAAAATCGTTTGAAAGTCGGGCGTTTGCTCAACAATCGTCTCAATATCCATACTGTGTTTCCTCCCGGGCTAGTTATACTGATTCATAACTGCCGCAAAATCATCGTTTGCTAACCACGCTTCGATTGCCGCCAAAGCGGTCGTCTTCGCATCTTCAAACTGGGCCACTTCCGCCGGTTTAAACTTGCCGAGCACGTAATCGACCACCGACATCTTTTGTGGATGATCAATGCCGACCTTGACGCGTTTGAAATGCTGGTCACCGACATGGCTGATAATACTCTTAATGCCATTGTGACCGCCCGCGGAGCCCTTTTGCTTCAACCGGACCTTACCGAGTGGCAGATCTAAGTCGTCGTGAATCACCAGCAGATCTGCCGGCTCGATATTGTAGTAACTCATCAGTGGACCGACCGCCCGACCCGAATCGTTCATATAAGTCGACGGTTTGACCAGCAAAATTTTCTCACCATTCTGAAATGCAGTCGCCACTTGGGCTTCAAACTTACTCGTCTGAAAATCAGCGTTCAACTTAGCCGCTAATTCATCAATTATCATAAAGCCGACATTGTGCCGTGTCTGGGCGTACTGGCGCCCGATATTACCTAATCCAACGATCATTTTCATTACGTTTATCTACTCCCATTACTTGGCCTACCAAAACAGGCCGAACCGGTTATCCACCGATTCGGCAACTTAGCGTGGACCAGCCAGGCTCGTCACACGCACACCACACCAATTTAGCTGGGGCGGCGCTCAAAAGTTAGCGTTTATTAAGTGCAGTAAGTATACCACAAAGCGCTTGTTGACGCCCGTCAAAGGATTTCGGCAAGATTGCTAACAATCACATGAGAAGCATGTTCAATTCCACACTTGCCTGGCGCAAATATGTTACAATACAATCGTAAAACTAAATTTTCATTATGAGAGGATGACTTATTTTGTCAAGCATGCCAAATCATCAAAAAGTTGTGTTAGTCGGCGACGGCGCTGTTGGTTCTAGTTACGCTTTTGCCATGGCACAACAAGGAATTGCTGAAGAATTTGTAATTGTCGATGTTGTTAAGGATCGGACAAAGGGTGACGCCCTTGATCTTGAAGACGCCCAAGCTTTCACCGCTCCCAAGAAGATTTACTCCGGCGAATATTCTGATTGCAAGGACGCCGATTTAGTTGTGATTACCGCTGGTGCCCCACAAAAGCCTGGCGAATCACGTTTAGACTTAGTTAACAAGAACTTGAACATTTTATCATCAATCGTAAAACCAGTGGTCGACTCCGGCTTCGACGGCATCTTCTTAGTTGCTGCTAACCCAGTTGACATTCTGACTTACGCGACTTGGAAATTCTCTGGTTTCCCAAAGGAACGCGTCATTGGTTCCGGGACTTCCTTAGATTCTTCACGTCTACGGGTTGCGTTAGGCAAGCAATTCAATGTTGACCCTCGCTCCGTTGATGCTTACATCATGGGTGAACACGGTGACTCTGAATTCGCTGCTTACTCAACTGCCACTATCGGGACTCGTCCTGTACGCGACGTTGCTAAGGAACAAGGCGTTTCTGACGACGACTTAGCTAAGTTGGAAGATGGCGTTCGGAACAAAGCTTACGACATCATCAACTTAAAGGGTGCAACCTTCTACGGTATCGGGACTGCTTTAATGCGGATCTCAAAGGCCATCTTACGTGATGAAAATGCCGTCTTACCAGTTGGCGCCTACATGGACGGCCAATATGGTTTGAATGACATCTACATCGGGACACCAGCAATCATCGGTGGAACTGGTTTGAAGCAAATCATCGAATCCCCACTTTCAGCTGATGAACTGAAGAAGATGCAAGATTCTGCCGCTACTTTGAAAAAAGTGCTTAACGACGGTTTAACAGAATTAGAAAACAAATAATCCGAATTAATTAAGCTTACATGCGCACGCTCAACTGGCCACTCGCTGGCCTGAGCGTGCGCTTTTTATTTGCTCACATCAAGTTGGAACATGACTGGTCACGCGTTGCGGGCGTTAATTTGTCATGAATCATGATTAAAGCGTGCGGTTCTTAAGTTCAAGAGCTGCCAGCTGAGATCCGCTGGAAACAAAGCGAGTTCGCGTAAACTTTCTGTTGTAGCTGCGTCCTATTCCGGCTTCCAGGCATTCTGTGCAATGGCTGGAACGTGGTGGACACAGATTTAAGCCGACAGCCCACGTCTTAAATACTGGTCTTTCACTAACCAAGCACAAAACGCTTGCTAAGTGAAATTTCACCACTGGGCCTTGCTCAGAATACCTTCCAGCCGGGATGGTATTCGAAAGGCGGACACGTGCGGACTCAACTTTTCGTTGGACTAGTCGTTGGTACCTTGGTACACGGTCATTTTTATATTCAACTGTCAGACCGGTTTCTAACAATCACTAAACTTCCTTACCCATGATTTAATGCTTCGGTCGCGCGGCTCCACTGAAATTGCTGGAATTTTCTTGAGTTACCTGAAACAACAAGATCTTGAATCCTGAGCGCAGGCAATTTTATCGACTAGTTTTAAGATTTGTTGTCATTGAAATTTGTGGTATATGAGATAAGTGATTAATATTCAGGTCATCTTCTCAGTGATTAGATGCCATAAATTATCATCCATGCTGATTCAAAAAGTTTGCCTGAAGGACTAGATACTTAACATTCAATGGTCAATTGCACCCAGATAGGTGGTCGTTCATCCGCCATTCGAGTGGCTTCCCGACTGGAGGGGCTGGCTGACAATGCTCAAGGGCGAAGTTCTTCTTGTCCAGGCGGGTTTCCCGGGCTAGAAGAAGACTCGTATTTGAAATTGCGCAGTGGGTTTCTGCGTGAGTTCAAATCGATGTCCGCCCTGTTCCAGCGTTGTCAGCCGGCCCCGGAAGTCGGACTAGGAAGCGCATCGGCTGACGAACAGGAATCCATCAACTGGCACGATTTAATCATCCTTAATATTAAAGAATAGCTCAACGCGTGACTGACCGTTAATCGTTAAATAGGCAAATATTAACGCGCGTACCACGGATTTAACAATTTCTTATCACGATTCCCGGCCTTGACGTTTGCACTCGCGCCACTTCTGTTATAAGGTGAGTTTATTACAAATAGATGGAGGACCAACTTAATTATGAAACATAAACGCGGGCTAATCGTCGGGGGCAGCATCCTCGGTCTTTTAGTCATCGGGTACGTTGTCACCAGTCTGGTCTGGCAACACCAACAAACGTTCCTCACGAATACTTCGGTAGCCGGCGTCGATGTCAGCGGTAAAACCGCAGCACAAGCCGCACCCAAGGTCAATCGAGCCTTAGAACACCGAACCTATCGGATTATTGAAAATGGCAAAACGCAATATCACTTTACAAGCAAGTCTGCGGGCATCACGATCAATACCAAAAAAGATTTGACCAAGCTGGTCGCCAAGCAAAATTATTGGCGCTGGCCACTCGCCCTCTTACAATCAGCGCAAGCCGCTGACTCAGCCGCGGTCGGACAACTAACGATCAAGCACAGTGATTTGAACGCACTCCTGCAAAAAATCACGACGACTGCTAATCAAACCAAACGAACCAAGACTGAGAACGCCAAGTTAGTTTATAAAAATAACCAAGTGGTGATTCAAAAAGAAGTGCAAGGGACCGAGCTTGACCAAGCCAAGTTGAAGGCCGTTGTGACCAAGGCTATCAGTAATGGGCAGTCCCAAATTGCCCTGAAAAAGGCCTACGTCACGCCAACGGTAACTAGCACAAGTGCCAGTTTGAAAACCGCCAAGACCAAATCGGCTAAATACGCGAGTGAAACGGCGACCTATAATATCAATGGTCACAAGTTCACGATTCCGCACGACTTGATTCTTAGCTGGATCAAAGTCGATAAACAGGGCAAGGTCAGCCTCGACCAGAGCGCCGTCTTGGCCTACGTCAAAAAACTCAATGATAAGTATCATACCTATCACACCACGCGAAAGTTCAAGAGTACTGCCCGCGGCACGGTCACGGTCAGCGGTGGTTTCTACGGTTGGACGATCAAAACTGAGTCCGAAGCCAAAGCATTAGCGGCTGAGATTTTGAAAGGTAAAGACTTCACCCGCTCGCCAATTACCAGCGGTTCCGGCTATAACAACAATGGGACCGACATTGGGAACACGTACGTCGAAGTCGATAAAGTCAACCAGCATATGTACGTCTACGTTGACGGCAAGCTCAAAGTTTCGACCGACGTTGTCACTGGGAAACCAGGCAAGCACGCCACAACGACTGGTGTCTGGTATATTTGGAACAAGGAAAAGAACGCGACGTTGAAGGGTGACAATGATGATGGCTCAAGCTATTCACAGCCCGTCTCCTACTGGATGCCATTTGATGACACTGGTGAAGGCATTCATGATTCATCCTGGCAAACCCATTACGGTGGCACTTGGTATAAGAAGCACGGGTCGCACGGTTGTGTGAACACCCCACCTTCCGTCATGAAGAAAGTCTTCGCGGCTGTTCCTGAAGGTACGCCTGTGATTGTTTTCTAATTTAAATTTAATTTAAAGAAGCCGGCCTGACAACGTTCAGGCCGGCTTTTGACGCCCATTATTACGGTCTGCGGTTGCAGAATGATACCAGTTAGGGGCGGTTTTATGGTATTATTTATTAAAACAAACTAATAAATCTGGGGGACCAACTGCTATGCTATTAAAAACACTCGTTAAGCCTAAAGAACGCCTCGTCACGATCACGGCTGACGCAACTTTAGAAGACGCCTTAAAAGTCTTGGAAGATTCCGGCTTCCGCTGTGTGCCAATCTTAGACGAAACTGGCCATATTTTCCGCGGTAACATTTATAAAATGCATATCTACCGCCACAAGTCTCGGGGTGGCGACATGTCACTTCCCGTCACGACCTTACTGAAAAACGCGACTAAGACGATTCAAGTCGATTCAGCGTTTTACAACATCTTCTTCTCTATCAAAGATTTGCCATACATCGCCGTTCTCGATGAACACGGCTACTTTTATGGCATCTTAACGCATACACGCTTGCTGGATATGCTGTCACAATCTTGGAACGTCAACGTTGGCAGCTATGTCCTCACCGTTGTCTCCGTTGGTGAACGTGGTGACTTAGCCGCCATGGCAAAAATCATCACCAAATATACGTCAATCGCCGGCTGTTTGACCTTGGACGTTCAAAATGGCACCTTGGGCTACCGGACCCTCTTCACCCTGCCAGAAAACGTCGACAGTGAAAAACTTAAACGTATCATCGATAACTTGAACCGCAAACAATTCAAAGTTATCGAAGTTGAAGACTTACAAGCTGAATAGTCAGTCTGCTTTGGCAGCCGCATTAAGAATTGAATTCTTGATGCGGCTTTTTTGTGCTGAAATGCTGGGTCAGATGTCCTGTTCGTCAGCCGATGGGCGCCTTATTCCGACTTCCGGGGCTGGCTGACAACGCTGGAACAGGGCGGACATCGATTTGAACTCACGCAGAAGATCACTGCGCAATTTCAAATACGAGTCTTCTTCTAGCCCGGGAAATTCGCCCGGACAAGAAGAATTTCGCCCTTGAGCATTGTCCGCCAGCCCCTCCAGTCGGGAACCCACTCGAATGGCGGATGAACGGCCACCTATCTGGGTACAATTGTCCACTGAATATTAAGTGACTGGTCCTTCAAGCAAACTTTCAATTGGCCTCAATAATGCTTTATCAGACTTAATCACTGAAAAATCGGTTGAATTTTATTCGCAAAATTCAACGGACATTATTCTTGAATTTAGTCGATAAAATTACCTTCGTTTATAATTTGAGACTTTACTATCTCAAACGACTAAGGAAAGTTCTGACAAATTCAGTGAAACTGCTGATTCGAAAAGTTAAAACATGGGTTAGGAAGCATAGCCATCATTAGAAACCAGTCTGACAGTTGAATGTCAAAATGACCTTGGACTATGAATCAACGACTAATCCAACAAAAAGTTGAGTCCGCACACGTCCGCCTTTCGAATACCATCCCGGCTGGAAGGCATTCGGGGCAAGGCCAAGTGGTGAAATTCCACTTAGCAAGCGTTCTTTGCTTGGTTAGTGGAAGGTCAGTGTTTGAGACGTGGTTTGTCGGCTCAAACCTGTACCCACCACGTCACGGCCATTGCCCAGAATGCCTGGAAGTCGGCTTAGGACGTCACCATCACTGCAAGTTTACGCTAACTCGCACTGTTTCCAGCGGGTCACAGCTGGCCGCTTTTGACTTTGATTTCGACGTTGCCTTTGCTCCAAACCTCAATCCAACTCAAAAAGGCCGTTACAATCACCGACATGAATCGGTATTGTAACGGTCTTTTAGGTCATCTAGACACGAGTTAACCTATTGGATCCGGTCACTAAAGTGTAAGATGCGATCTAAGCTATACATAATTGGTGCGGTAATACTCATGATAATTAATTCGGATAATGCGGTCGTAAGGTACGTTGGCCAGAATGCGACGCCACTGCTCATCATGGTAATCATGATGGCAATCATGAACATCGAGACGGTGAAAAGGAAGATGTTCAGTAACATCCGCTGCCACACCGTCTTCAACTTAGGCGCGAGCCAAGTCAAAATCAGTAAGGCCAGTAAGGATTGGCCGCCACCGAATAAGACGTTGAGTAGGCTGGCACCTGGGCCAAAGGCGTCGAATAAAATCACCCCGGCAACGATGCCCCAAATATACTTGCGATTGAAGACTGCCAAATGATTCAGGCCTTCTGAGACCCGAAATTGGATGGCACCCGAGGCCAGACTGAAGGCTGCGGGACCGAGACATAGTACGACATACATTGCAGCGACCAGGGCATTAATGATCCATGGTCGAATTTTGGATTGCGTCATCCGCTTGATTCCTCCTAGTTTTTTAACGTGGGATGGTTACGAACCACGTATTGATTATGAAACAAAGCGAATATTATCGTAGCACGCCCTCAGCTTTCCCGCAAGCCAGCTAGGCAAAAATGCTGTCGGGAATAAATAGATCGCCCAAAGTTGCGGCCATGACTGCCTTGATTGCGGGCATTCGGTTGGCGGCCTCCTCGAAGACGACCGATTGCTTGCTTTGGAAGACGTCGTCGGTGATTTCAAACGCCGCCAGCTGGTACTGCTCACCGAGTTTGGCGCCGAGGTCAGTCTGATGGTCATGGAGTGCCGGTAAACAGTGCATGACGATGGTCGTTGCTTTGCTAGTCGCCGCTAGCAGGTCGGCGTTAATTTGAAATGGCAAGAGTTGTTTGATTCGTGCGCCATAATCGACCTGTTCACCCATGGAGACCCAGACATCCGTATACAAGGCATCCGCTTGGGCCACGGCCTGCTGCGGGTCGGCCGTGATCACGACGGTGCTTCCGGCGGCTTGCGCATACTGTTGTGCTAACGCGGTCACGTGGGCATCCGGCTGGAGTGCTGCGGGTGCGCCGATTGCCATATTGATACCGAGCATGGCACCAGCGACTAACAAACTGTTGGCCATATTATTGCGGCCGTCACCAACGTACGCTAGTGTCAGCCCTTTTAAATGTCCGAAGTGTTCTTTGAGCGTTAAAAAGTCGGCTAAAATCTGGGTCGGATGCCAGTCATCCGTTAGACCGTTCCATACCGGTACGCCACTATATTGCGCTAAGTCTTCGACAGTGGCCTGTTTGAAGCCCCGAAACTCGATGCCGTCATACATTGAGCCGAGCACTTTGGCCGTATCAACGACTGATTCCTTAGTGCCAAACTGAATATCGTTTTTACCGAGAAATTCAGGATGCGCGCCCAAGTCATTGGCTGCGACCGTAAAGGCCGAGCGCGTCCGTGTCGAAGTCTTCTCAAAGAGCAACGCGATATTCTTACCTTGTAAATAAGGATGCGGAATATGTTGGGCTTTGAGCGCCTTTAAATGGCTCGCAAAATCGATCAGATAGGTCAATTCTGCGGGTGTAAAGTCGATTTCTTTTAAAAATGACTGACCTTGAAAATGATTATTCATGGGTTTAAACCTCCGTCGTTAAAGCTGATAAGACTTGCGTGATCGTGGCAACGCCGGCTAATAAGTCGTCGGGTTGCATCACGATTGGCGGCAGCAGGCGTAACGTATTATCCCCAGCCGATAGTGTCAATAACCCGGCTGCTTGTAATTGGGTGATGACCTGGCTGACGGGCAGCTGCTCGTCCAAATGAATCCCGACCATCAAACCTTTACCCGTCAATTGTTTGACGACTGGTAATGGGGCCACCTGAGTCTCAAGCGCGTGCCACAAGGTTGCGGCGTGGTCACGAACTTCCGCTAACAACTCGGGGGTCAATTGCGTCAAAACACTGTTTGCGGCCGCCATTGCGAGGGCGTTGCCCGCAAAAGTCGAGCCATGGCTACCCGGACCAAACGCGCTCGCGAATTGCTTGCGGCCAACCATTGCGCCAACCGGAATCCCGTTTGCTAACCCCTTCGCAACCGTATAAATGTCGGGGTCCAGGCCGTAACCTTCATACGCCATCCGGTAACCGGTCCGGCCGATGCCCGTCTGAACTTCATCGATGATCAGTAAGACGCCGGTTGCCTGACATTTCGCATTAACGTGTTGTAACCAGGCTTGTTCACCCGCGTAGACGCCACCCTCACCTTGGACGACTTCTAGAATGACCGCTGCTAAGTCCGGAGTGATTTGTGCTAGCGCCGCCTCATCGTTGTAAGGGGCAAAACTAATTCCTGGGACCAATGGCGCGTAACCGGCTTGAATATGGGGATTGCCCGTCATCGACATTGCACCATAAGTCCGGCCGTGAAAGGAATGTTGGAAGGCTAAGATATTAGTCTTCCCCGTATATTTGCGGGCGAGTTTGAGCGCCGCTTCGTTGGCCTCGGTCCCGGAATTGGCAAAATACACCAACCGGTCTTCACCATGGGCCAATAAGCCGGCGACTTGGTCCTGCAAGTCATTTTCATAGAGATTTGACGTATGCCAGATATGCGTCAATTGCTCAGCGACCGCTTGTTGGATCTGGGGTTGATGATAGCCAAAGTTACAGACCCCGATACCGGCCGTGAAATCTAAGTATGTGTTGCCGTGATTGTCCGTCAAGTGAACGCCTTGACCGTCTTCAATCACAAATGGGAACCGTTGGTAAGTTGGAAAAACGTGTTGCATGGTCATACGGCCACCTCCTGAATAATTGCTGTACCGGGACGATCAATGGCATTCGTAATGACTGCCTGCTTGACACCGGTCTGAATTGCGGCGATTGCCGCGCGTACTTTGGGTTGCATGCCCGCCGTGATAACGGCCGTTTGAATCAGTCGCTGGGCCTGATGAGGCGAAAGTGACGTCATCAAATTGCCATGGTGCATGATGCCGGGAACATCCGTCAACAAGACTAATTTTTCTGCGTGTAACTGTTGTGCTAGGACCGTCGCCGCCATATCGGCATTAACATTCAACCACTGCCCATTTTCTGTGAGGGCCAGAGGTGCCAAAACGCCAATGTGGTGAGCCAACAGTTGACTGAGCTGATTGTCGTCGACTGCCGTGATGCGGCCAACATAACCCAACTGTTGGTAATCGACAAGTTTCCCCGTCAACAATTGATTATCGGCAGCATTCAGTCCGAGTACTGGTAGTCCATGTTGACTGAGTTGACTCAGCAATGCGGGTTGCGCATCCCCTAACAGCGCTAGTTTGGTCAAATTAAGGGTAGCGGCATCCGTGACACGCAAGCCGTTGACCTTTTTGACTGGCAGGGCCAATTCATCCGTCAGCTGCGTGATCATTGGGCCGCCGCCGTGTACGATCAGTAGTTGATAATCTTGGTCGAGCCAGTGCTGTAACTGGGTAAAAAACGTCGGTTGTAGTTGGTGGATCGCCTGCCCGCCAATTTTAATTACGATTAACTTTTGCATCATGTGACAGACCTCCGTTTAAGTATGGTAGCTGGCGTTGATTTTGACATAGTTGTAAGTCAGGTCACATCCCCACGCCTGTCCACTGGCCGCGCCATGGTGTAAATCGACGTCAATCATGATTTGGCTGTCATGCAAGGTCCCTTGAACGGCGGCTAGGTCAAAATCGACCGCTAAACTGTCCTGAACTAGTGGAATCCCATTCATTTCAATATCGACCGTGTCGATGTCAATGTCCGCATCGGTCGCGCCAATCGTACTGATGATCCGGCCCCAGTTCGGGTCTTCGCCAAAGATGGCGGCTTTCACGAGGTTGGAACCCACGATGGCCTTGGCAATCTTTTGACCATCTTCATCCGAGGCCGCGTGGGTCACGTTACATTCGACTAACTTGGTCGCCCCTTCACCGTCCGCCGCAATTTGTTTGGCGAGTTGCCCTAAGACATAGTGCAAGGCTTGATTAAAAATGTCATAGTCGGTGGTCCCGGGTTCTAAGCTGGGATTATCGGCTAACCCGTTGGCCATCGTTACGACCATGTCATTGGTAGAGGTATCGCCATCGACCGTGATTTGGTTAAAGGTCGAATCCACGTTGGTACTTAACATGCTTTGGAGCACGTCGCCGTCTACCTGGGCATCGGTCGTGACAAAGCCGAGCATCGTGGCCATCTTCGGATGAATCATCCCGGACCCCTTGGCAAATCCGGTCAGCGTCACTAAATGGCCACTCAATTCACACTGCACACAGACGGTTTTCGGATGTTTGTCGGTCGTCAAAACGGCGTAGGTCACGGCATCGCTCTTAGTCGGTGTCAACTGTGGTAAGCCATTTTGTATTTTATCCATCGGTAACTGGGCACCAATCAATCCGGTCGAGGCCACTCCAATCAAGTCAGGGGCAACGGCTAGTTTATTGGCTAGCCAAGTTTGTTCTTGCAAGGCATTTTGCCAGCCCTGCGCACCGGTACAGGAATTGGCGATGGCGCTGTTCAACAATAAGCCCTGTAACTGATGATTGTGGTCGATCATCTGCTTGGTCAGCTTAGTAGGTGCCGCCTGAAACTGGTTCGTGGTATACGTTCCAGCCGCACTGGCAGGCACTTTTGAAAACAACCAGCCGAAATCTTTCTTGTGCCGACGCAGCCCAATATGAATGCCATCACTGTAAAACCCATTCGGCCACTGAAAAGCGACCGTTTCAAATTTCGTATTCGTTAAAACTTGCATCTGAATAACTTCCTCTCTTATGGAACTACCGGACATGGAAACTACGGGTCATAGAACGACGAGTCCATGCATCCAAGAGTCCTAAAACTAGGGTCATAAAACTAGAGTCATAAAGCGACGAATTAAGGGAATACGGGTAATGTCGGTAGCCCTGCCGTCACGGGTAACTCAAAGTAACGATTGAAGTTTTGAATCGCCTGACCCGCTGCCCCCTTCATTAAATTGTCGATGACGCTGACGACCACGATCGTATTGGTGACCGGATTATAATCGACCCCTAACGCGCAGTTGTTCGACCCAACGACGTCTTTTAAGGTCGGCATGCCAGTTGGTAAGACTTGCACGAACGGTTGCGCTTGATAGCTGTCATTAAACGTGGCCTGAAGTTGCGCCGTCGTCAGTGGTTGGTGGGCCTTGGCGTAAATTGTGGCCATGATGCCACGTGTCACGGGAATCAGCGTCGTTGTAAATTCGATGGCCGGAACCGCTGACCACCATTGCTGCAATTGCTGCATGATTTCTGGAATGTGCTGATGCTGGTTTAATTTGTATAAACTCAAATTATCATTCACGGCAACGTAGTGACTACTATCCGTCGCACGTTTGCCCGCCCCAGATAACCCCGACTTGGCATCGACGACGATCGAGGTCGGATCAATCAACTGATGCTGGACGAGCGGTGCTAATCCTAATAGCGTCGCCGTTGCGTAACACCCCGGATTAGCAATGTAGGTCGTCAGGGTGGCCGGTATATCTGCTAAACCGTAACTCGCCTGCGCCAACGCTGCGGCCGGAGCGGGCTCACGATGATACCAATGTTGATACTGTTGTGGGTCATGTAGTCGAAAATCACCAGACAAATCGATGACTGGAAAATGTGCTTCAATTAATGGTAAGGCGAGCTGCCGGGTGATTCCCGCCGAAGTGGCGAAGAAGACGACCGCATCGTCGCGCATAATTGTAGCTGCATCGAATGGTCGAATCTCAGCCGTTTCTTCCTGGTACATCGTGGCAACCGTCTTTAATGGAACGGTCGCCGCATCCGCATGCCCGTATAAGTGGATCTCATCAACTTGCGGGTGTTGCTTCAAGAGTCGGTACAACACCATGCCACTGTATCCCGTAACGCCAACTAGCGCGACTTGCATATAATCACCTCAAATATTCAAAAATAGTTTTCAAATCGCATATTCATGCAACGAGTATGCTTCACACTATATTCTCATTATTTTTAAAACGCAAGCTTTTTTGAAAAAATATTCAAATTAATTCAGTATATTGCATAAAATTAACTTTATTCAGCCATTTATACAGTTATTTTGTATTTTTAATTGACATTCGTTTTAAAATGCTGTTTACTTATCCCATTAACTAAAATGAAATTTTAACCAAATCATCAGAAAGGGTGCGATTGGGATGAACAAATACTTAACTTTAGCGGATGGCACACAGTGGATTGGAACGGCGATTGGGGATTGCCAATTAGAGACGTCCGGACAAGTCGTCTTCAATACGGGGATGACCGGTTATCAAGAAACGCTGACTGATCCGTCCTACTTAAATCAAATGATTGCTTTTACTTACCCCTTAATTGGTAACTATGGCATCGACCCGACCGTTGCCCAGGCACCGACCGTGGGCGCACAGGCGATTATCGTTCATGAACTTGCGACTTTTGAGGATCATTATACGAGCCGTCAATCACTGGCCAACTTCTTAACGACCCACCATGTTGCGGGCATTGAAGGCATCGACACCCGCGATTTGACGATTCATATTCGGCAGACAGGCACGCAGATGGCAATTTTAAGTAACCAACCCGTCAGCGACTTTAATGCCAAACTCGCCACACTACCGGCCCATCATCTTAACGCCGCGCCACTACCAGCCGTACCAGCATCAACATCTAAGCCGCGGATCGCAATCCTCAATTTTGGTGAGAAAGCCGCGATTACGGCTGAGCTTCAGGAACGGGGCTGTGACGTCGTTGTACTCCCCGCCATGACTAGTCTCAAGGCAATTGCCGCCTACCATCCAGACGGTATCTTACTCTCCAACGGCCCCGGCGACCCCACTGACTACGCCGCTTGCCTGCCAACGATTCGCCAGTTAGCGCACCAATATCCACTCGCTGGCATTTGCCTGGGACATCAATTGATTGCCCTCGCATACGGCGCTCAGACTTACCAATTACCATTTGGGCACCACGGGATGAATCATCCGGTGCAAGCCTGCGTTGATGGCAGCGTCATGATGACGTCGCAAAATCACGATTACGCTGTCGACCCAGCTTCCATCAAAGCCACCCCGCTGATGGTCACCCATACCGAACTGAACGACGGCAGTATTGAGGGGCTACGGCTGCCGCATCAAGCCGTCATGTCCGTTCAATTTCACCCCGAAGCCCATCCGGGGCCCAAAGAAGCGGGTCAATTCTTCGATAATTTCTTACTAACGATTCAAAAGGAGGCCGTCGTTAATGCCTAAAAACACTAAAATCCATTCCATCGCCGTCATCGGGTCCGGTCCAATCAAGATCGGTCAAGCGGCCGAATTTGACTACGCTGGCACTCAGGCTTGTCTCAGTCTCAAAGCGGCTGGCTACCATGTAATCCTCATCAACTCGAACCCGGCCACCATTATGACCGACACAACGACGGCCGATGAAGTCTATTTACAACCACTAACGCTCAGTAGTGTCACCAAAATCTTACAAGCGACCCGTCCCGACGCCTTACTTCCCACACTTGGCGGGCAAACCGGCTTGAACTTGGCGATGGCACTCGACCAGGCGGGTGTTCTGACGGAGTTACACATTCAACTCTTAGGCACTTCGCTGGCGACCATCAATCAAGCTGAAGACCGGGCCGCCTTCAAAGCGCTGATGAATCAACTCCAGCAACCGATTCCCGCTAGTACGACGGTTCACCACGTGGCTAGTGCGCTGAAGTTTGCTGAAAAAATCGGCTATCCAGTCATCGTGCGGCCAGCCTTCACGCTCGGTGGTTCTGGTGGCGGGATCGCCAATAACGCCACCGAATTAACACAAACGTTACAACGGGGACTCACCATGTCGCCGGTCAACGAATGTCTGATTGAACAGAGTATTGCGGGTTATAAAGAAATCGAATTCGAAGTGATGCGTGATAATCAGGGTGACAAAATCATCGTCTGCTCAATGGAAAACTTCGACCCTGTCGGCATTCACACGGGCGATTCTATCGTCTACGCTCCCGTTCAAACGCTGACGGATACTGAATATCAGCGATTGCGGACCGCAGCTTTAACGATTGTCGAAGCCCTAGATATCAAGGGCGGCTGCAACGTCCAATTAGCCCAAGACCCGGCCAGTCAGCAGTACTACGTCATCGAAGTCAATCCACGGGTCAGCCGTTCTTCTGCTTTGGCTTCCAAGGCGACTGGCTATCCAATCGCCAAAATCGCTGCGGAAATTGCGGTCGGACTGAATTTATCTGAAATCAAAAATCCAGTCACTCAAACGACCTACGCTGCCTTCGAACCAGCGCTCGATTACGTCGTCGCCAAGATTCCCCGTTTTGCTTTCGATAAATTTCCGACGGCCGACGCCCATTTAGGCACCCAGATGAAAGCGACCGGCGAAGTGATGGCCATCGGGTCGACGCTTGAGGAAGCGACCTTGAAAGCAATTGCCTCATTGGAAACCGACTCGACTGTTCAGACGACCTTAAAGCCGAATCACCTCGTCACCACTGCTGAATATATCGATCAGCTGACGCATCCGACCGACCAGCGACTCTTTTATCTGCTTGGTGCGTTCCAGGCGGGCTGGCCACTCGCTAAACTGGCCGAATTGACCGGCATCACCCCGTTTTTCCTGAGCAAATTGCAACACATTACGACACTTATCCAGGATTTAACCCACAGTGCGACAGCCAGTCATCTATTAGCCGCTAAAAAATATGGTTTGAGCTTGGCTACCATTGCGCATTACACGCACCAACCGCTCGCCACCGTTGCGCAATTGACTGCTGATTTACCATTCGTTTACAAAATGGTCGATACCTGCGCCGGCGAATTTGCGAGCGTCACGCCGTATTTTTACAGCACCGCCTTTGGTCAAACCAATGAGAGTCAAGCACTCGGCCACAGTATTCTCGTACTTGGCTCGGGTCCGATTCGAATCGGGCAAGGTATCGAATTCGACTACACGACCGTCCACTGTATCAAGGCGATTCAGCAAGCGGGTTACCACGCAATCGTGGTCAATAACAATCCCGAGACCGTTTCGACCGACTTCTCGACTTCGGATAAGCTCTACTTCGAACCGCTGACCATCGAACGGTTAATGCCGATTATCGAACTTGAACAGCCAGTTGGTGTCATCGTTCAATTTGGTGGTCAAACGGCCATCAACCTCGCCCAACAGTTAACGGAATGCGGCGTTAACGTTCTCGGGACGAGTGTTGCTGCGACGGACCTGACCGAAAATCGGCAAGACTTTGCGGCCTGTTTGCAACAATTAGACATTGCTCAAGCTGCCGGCACCACCGTCACTGATTTTGACGGTGCACTCAAAGCCGCCGAAACCATCGGCTATCCACTGCTCGTACGTCCGAGTTTCGTGCTGGGCGGCCGGGCAATGGCCATCGTGCATGATGCTCAGGAACTCACGCCGGTCATTAAATCCGCAGTCGCGGCGGGTCATGGCGCCCCTATTTTGATGGACCAGTACTTAGCCGGGACCGAATGTGAGGTCGACGTGCTTTCTGACGGCACGCACTGCTTCATTCCCGGAATCATGGAACATATCGAAGGGGCTGGTGTGCACTCTGGTGATTCGATCACGGTCTATCCGCCCCAACATTTGTCGGCCACGGTCCAAGACCAAATTGTCACCATTGCCACCAAACTCGCCCAACACCTACACTGTATCGGCATGATGAATATCCAATTTGTCGTCACCGACAAGGTCTACGTCATTGACGTCAACCCACGGGCCAGCCGGACGGTACCATACATGAGTAAAGTGACGCACTTGCCGCTTGCCCAACTTGCGACGCAACTGATCCTGGGTCAAACGTTCGCCGACCTCGGACTGCAGCCAGGATTACTGACGCCACAGCCCAATCAAGTCGCCATCAAAGCCCCCGTCTTTTCGTTCAACAAGCTGCCCCAGACGCCGGTCGTCCTGAGTCCAGAAATGAAATCGACGGGCGAAACGCTGGGCGTTGGTCCGACTTTTGGCGCCGCTTGGCACGCAGCAATGGCCGATAGTTACCAAGTCAATGACTGGCAACCATCCGCTGGCATTATCACCGACAATGCGACCTTAACGCATGCTGGTGTTCAAGCTTTGTTGAAAACTCACGACGTACCAGTCACGACCATCCACGACGCTAGCGATTGGGATGCAACCACTACTGCAATCGGCTTCACGCTTGACGACCAACCACATAATCCCGTGGCAACAGCCGCGCTCAACCACGGTCAACCGCTCATCACAGCCATCGACACTTTAGCGACACTCCTAACCGTCGTACCTGCGCCGGTGCGGGCTTAGTTGTTACGTTATTAAGTTCAAAAACCGCCAGCTGAGGACCGCTGGAAACAGGGCAGGTTTGCGTAAAATTGCTGTTGTAGAGACGCCCTACACCGGCCTCCAGGCATTCGAAAGGCAGGCATGTGTGGACCCAACTTTTGATGGACTGGTCGCTGATACTCAGAAACCAGTTATTTTGATAATTAACTGTAAGACTTGTTTCTGATAATTGCTGAATCAGCATACTCATGTTTGACTTTCAGGAGTCAGTAACATTACAGAACATGTGGCACATCGTCTCTAGTCGCCCGAGATGAAAAAAGTCCCGAACGCGCAACGACTGGAAATGAACGAATAATACTCAAGCAAGAACCTGAGTCTTCGAATGCGACAACTCATTTTCGATACTGACTCAAAGTTTGCCTGAAGGACTAGCCACTTAATATTCAGTGGCCAATTGCACCTAATTCGGTGGCCGTTCATCCGCCATTCGAGCGGTTTCCCGACTGAAGGGGCTGGCTGACAATGCTCAAGGGCGAAGTTCTTCTTGTCCGGGTGGTCTTCCCGGGCTAGAAGAAGACTCGTATTTGAAATTGCGCAGTGATTTTCTGCGTGAGTTCAAATCGATGTCCGCCCTGTTCCAGCGTTGTCAGCCGGCCCCGGAAGTCGGACTAAGGAGATCAACGGCTGACGAACAGCAATCCAACTCTTTTAACCATGATTCATTGCGAATCAATTCCACAAAGCAAAAAAATGCTGCTCAAGCGCTTAGTCATTAGCTAAGTCGCTTGAGCAGCATTTTTAATTAGCGGGCCGCTTGTTCGTCACGGGCACCGAAGTTTAGTTTATCTTGAATTTGATGACGGAAAGCCGCAAAATCGGCACTGACGCGCGAGCGCGGATGCGGCAGCGGATTGGTCACGATTTCTTTGATGCGTCCGGGGCGCGGTGTCATGACAATGATGCGGTCACTCAAATAAACGGCTTCATCGATGTCATGTGTCACTAAAATCATCGTCGTCTTGGTCTGTTGCCAAACACGTTCAATAACATTTTGAATATCCGCGCGGGTGAAGGCGTCGAGTGCGCCCATCGGTTCGTCCAGTAATAATAATTCCGGATTCATGATAATCGACCGGGCCAACGCCGCTCGTTGCGCCATCCCACCTGAGACTTGGTGCGGATATGCGTTTTCAAAGCCCGTCAGTCCCATCAAGTCAATATAATGTGTCACTAACTGGTGGTCGAAGTGCCGGCCGCGAGTCACTTTCAAGCCAACGCTAATGTTCTCTTTGATGGTCGCCCACGGAAAGAGGCTGCCGTGCTGGAAGACGTAGCCCCGCGAATAATCCGGGCGCGTAATCAATTGGTCGTCGATTTTCAACTGGCCACTAGCAGGCTGGTCCAATCCTGAAATGAGCCGCAACAGCGTGGTCTTGCCACAACCTGAAGGTCCGATAATGGCGATAAATTCACCCGGATCGACCGTAAAATCAATATCGTCTAACACGTCAATTGAACGACCAGTGTTGTCCGCCAATCGCTGATTGACATGTTGTACTGTCAGTAATCCCATAATTGCCAAGCTCCTTTCTAGTGACTACTGTCGCGCCAACGCAAGCAGTAATCTTGGACCTTCGTGAACACCGCAAATAGCACTGAAAATAGAATCGCCATAATCACGATGGCCGCGTAGACCTGGGTATAGTTACCGGTATCTTTGGCCCAGTTGATAAACCAACCCAGCCCAACTTTGGCGCCAATCATTTCAGAAATCACTAGCATGGTGAAGGATAGGCCCATCGCCGTATAAACGCCGGTAAAAATACTCGGTAAGGCACCTGGTAACACGATTTTGCGGATGATTTGCCACTCGCTAAAGCCCAAGGTCCGGGCAGATTCAAAGTATTCCTTGCTGATCCCTTGGACCCCACCAATCGTCATAAACGCTACCGGGAACCAGACGGAAAAGGCAATCAAGAAGACTTCTGCCATGTAGCTGGTCGGGAAAATCACCATTGTCAGTGGCATCCAAGCTGCAGCCGGAATGATCCCAATAACTTTTAGGTACGGGAAAGCCCAGTAGTTAAACTGCCGATAACGCCCCATCCCAAGACCGAGCAAGATTCCCAGCAACGTCCCAATCACAAAGCTGATTAACCACAAGCCCAGCGATGAGAGTGTCGAGGCCCACAACAAGGCCGCGTTTTCACGCATCTGGTCTAAAATCTGGGCAAAACTAACGAAAAATGGTTGTTCCAAGACCGCAAATTTCTGTGTCAATAAATCTTGAACAATTAATAAACCGCCTAACGAGACGTTTAATTGCGCGAAATGGCCGTTGTACCGGCGAATGCGGCCATGGGTCACCGTCCCGATGATCGTCACCAGCAATAAGTAGGCAAAGTACAGGCCTAAGAACCAATGATAAGTCTGATTATTAACATATTCTTGTGCCGTCACCCATTGATTTTCAAAATACGCGAGGGCAACAACAATTAAGCTGATAATATTCCAGGTCAGGTGCCACGGCTTCCAGTAACGCCCGGTCGTCTTGGTGGCCTGCGCAGCCTTTTTACGACTCAATTGGACTGCTGTGATTTGCATGTGATTCAACCTCCTTCAACTTAATCCTTTGACAAGTCTGGGTACCAGTAAGCTTGCTTCAGTAACTGTTTGTTGTTCGTGTTCTTCTTCAAGTAACCGGCTTGCTTCAATTGCTTGATGTAGTAGCTTAAGTCTTCCTTACCGGTCTTCAAGTTCAATTCAAAATGTTCATCCTTCAAAATCTGAGTGACGTTCTTGACGTTGATAAACTTGGTCTTTGAAACGTAACCCTTGTTCAACTCAATCTTGGCCGTTTCTTCTGGATGCTTGTTGATCCAGGCAGCCGCTTGTTTGTATGACCGAACGATAGCCTTCGCCTTGGCAGGATTTTCCTTGATCAACTTGCTTGAGAGGTAGAGGTAGCAGCAAGAACCCTTTGATTTCATGCCCATGGCCGCCATCTTGGCATTGCCACTATTGTTGTTATTGTCGATGATCGTCTTGAAGCCATCTTCGCGTTGCGCTTGATAAGCATATGGATCGACCGTCCCAATCGCATCGACCTGACCCTTTTCAGCGGCTTTTGCGAGCAAATCAGTACTGTAAACCTTCCACGTCACGCCCGTCTTCGGGTCGATGCCCGCATGTTGTAAGGCAATTGACGTCACGTACTGTGGTGTGGACCCCTGTGCCGGAATTCCAATCGTCTTACCCTTCAAGTCCTTGACACTATTGATTTTGGAATTCTTCGGAACTAATAATTTGATACAGCCTTGGTGAATCCCCCCGACCGCTTTGATTTGTGCGCCATTTTGAATCGCTGGTAAGTACTGAAAATCACCATTTTGTGCATCGTATTTGCCACTCGCAAAGCCGGCTTCCAAGTCACTGATGTCCCGCGGATTGGCGACTAACTTAGCCTTGAGGCCGTTCTTCTTGAAGAACCCCTTCTCATAGGCGATATAGTTAGGAGCGTTACAAATCGACCCATCCTTCGCAGGAATCGTAATCTCCCCATACTTATAAGTCTTGGAAGCACCCTTGGTACTGGCGCTGCTACTCCCACAACCCGCTAACACCGTTCCCAGTGCAATAAAACTCAACAACCCGAAAATAAGTCCCTTTTTCCGCATATGCGAAACCTCCCAAATAAATAAAATAAAAAAATCGCCCCCACTGCCGTGTTGACAGAAGGACGATTACTCGCGTTACCACCTTTAATTCGACTATTTCTCACAAAATAGTCCTCATCAGGTACGTCAATCTCACTGAATTGAGATACCCTTGTCCGCTATCGGGGACCACCGTCAGTACTTAATCATTCGGCACTGAATGCTCCAAGACCATTTTCAACTGTGTCCGCATACCGGCTTGCACCTGCCCCGGCTCTCTGTGCTGCGTCCAACTAGCTTACTTATCCCATCACCGCATGTGAATCATTAGAATATAATTAGATTATAGTCTTAAGTTCACACTTGTCAACCTAATTTTTAAATCAAAGTTTAGATGCAGTCAAGCCGCTAGCATTCAGTTATCAACTGACACAAGCTGTCTTATCTGGGATAAGGGCAGCTTAGCTTAGCTGTAAAAATCACCGTTTAAATTAAAACAAAATGAGCGTTTTATCTAAGCCTGTTTCTCCGTAATCGGCAGTGTGGGGATCTCACTGAACAAAATCGGGACGGTCTCCACGGTGACTTCTGAAAATTCCAGGCCAAACCATTTGGCAGGCGTCGTCGCGTATTTCTTGATCGCCAACTTAGTTTCGAGCACCCACCGGTCTAATCGGGATAAGCGGCTACTATTCGTCAACTTTTCCTCAATGATGACGAAGCGGAAATCGCCCACGTCACGTCCCGGTGTCACGGAATACGTCTGTTCCTGTGAGGCTAACCGTCCTGAAGCCATCAAATCACGGACGATCGTGCGCAGGTAGCGGTTGATATCCTGGCGTACGCGGAATCCCAGGTAGAGTTTAACCATCACCACGTAATCGGTAGCGAGTGTATCGACCTTGTATTCAGCGGTATACGGCTCATCGGTGATCGTGACGTTGACGAACCAGTAGACATCCGCACGTTTTGGCCACTTGTCCAGAATCGAATACAAGACCTGCCGCTCCAATTGGTCCCCGTCCATACGGCTCGTTAAGAAGACGACATTGGTTTGGAACTTATCGATCGTTTGGTCATCACGCAAACGGGCCAGCTGCGGCTTGTACTGACTCAGGCTGAGCGGTTGGCTGTGCTGCTTCACCAGTTGTTCACCGCGATACCAGATGGCCATCACTAAGAAAATCAGTAGCGCCAGCCCGACAGCCACGTAGCCCCCGTGCCAAAATTTGGCGGCACTAGCCACTAAGAAGATGCCTTCGATCACCGCAAAGAAAGCGGTCAGACTGCCGGCACCGAGAATCGGCACTCGTTTTTGGCGCATATAGGCGTAAATCAGCGTCGTGGTCATGAGCATCGTCAGTGTAATCGCTAATCCATAAGCGGCTTCCATCTTTTCACTAGTTTGAAAGAACAGCACGAGCGAACTCGTCACGACCCAGAGACCCCAGTTGACGGCTGGCAGATACATCTGACCGACCGCATTTCCGGGATAAGTGGTGAACAGTCGTGGGAATAACTTGAGCCGAATCGCCTCACTGACCAGGGTAAACGACCCACTGATCAGTGACTGCGACGCAATAATCGCGGCGACCGTCGCAAAAATAACGGCAGCCATCGTTAAATTAGCTGGTAACATGGCAAAAAACGGATTAACGTTACCCTGCCGCGCCTGTCCGGGGCCTAAAATCCAAGCGGCTTGTCCGAAGTAGCTCAACAGTAAGCAGATTTTGACATACGGCCAACTCAACCGAATATTGGTCTTACCGACGTGCCCAAGGTCGCTATACAACGCCTCCGCCCCCGTCGTTGCCAGAAAGACGCTCCCTAAGATCAAAATGCCGACTTTATTGGCGGGACTAATCAGTAACATGTCGGCATAGTAGGGATTGAGCGCCCGCAAAATCGTCCAATCGTGCGTCAAGTTCAGGAGCCCACTCAGGCCTAGAAAAGTGAACCACGCGAGCATGATGGGTCCAAATAGTTTACCAATCGTATTGGTGCCGAAACGTTGCAACATGAACAAGCCCGTAATAATCGCCAACGTGATAATAATGATGGCTTGCTGGCCCGTCCCAAAGAGTTGCACGTAAGCTGGCACATCACGCAAGCCTTCAATGGCCGTCGTCACCGTCACCGCGGGGGTCAATGCCCCATCGGCTAATAGTGCGGCACCACCAATCATCGCCGGTACCACCAACCAGCGGGCCCGGTGCCGAACTAATGCGAATAGGGAGAAAATACCACCTTCACCATGATTATCCGCATTGAGCGCAATCATCACGTATTTGACCGTTGTTAGCAGCGTCATCGTCCAAAACACTAACGAGACCGCCCCTAACATAAAAGTTTCATCAACGGCTTGAAGACCGCCTTGACCGGTCACGATTGCCTTCATCACGTAGAGGGGACTCGTCCCAATATCGCCATATACCACGCCCATCGCCACTAACAGACCGGCGGCGCGGCGCTTACTTAACTGCGTCTGCTTACTCATGATTCGCCCATCCTTTCTACACCATCTGCGGGTGACTAATTGGTTCCGTACTCTGGGTCCAATTAGCTTACCTAACGCCTAGTGAAAAGGCAACCATAACGCAATCGCTATTCAGGGCTTGGTAGCTAGCTGGCAGTCGGTAGGCAGTTGCTACGGCGATGGGACTGAATGATGACTAATTTGGCTGTTAGTTTGGTCAGTGGCCTTTTGAGCTCAAGCTGATTCGTCGGTTAAATTTGCAAGTGTGACTGGTGTACTGGATGGCGTGATTTAACCGACCTCACTATCAAAATGCGACAGACACCGGTAGTTCCAAACCGGATTACCAGCAACAGTCAACGGAGAATGAAAGTAGCCGCCGTCAGTGACCAAGATTTTTACTTGATTGCCAACAACTATTATCACGCCAACATAAAAAAGCGTCTCAAAACAAGTGACCCATCGACGCCAAAAATTATAGTGCTAGCCAAAAAAGGCCACTGATTCAGCAATTACTCTGAATCAGTGGTCCGCATTATTAACCTCGGTCATCGCACCGAAATAGCTCAATTATGTAAATAATTTATCCCCATCGATTGACTATGATTGGAACGTGCGTTGTGGCCGTCGTCGTGTTCGGTCAGCTAACCCGATACTAATTTGTAACGCATTATCAACTCGGCGCATCGTTTGGTCATCCAAGTGCGTGACCCGATCTTTAAGCCGTTGCTTATCAATCGTTCGAATTTGCTCTAACAATACAACCGAATTTTTTTCAATCCCCGTGTGGGCAGCGTTAATGTTCACGTGGGTGGGCATTTTCGCTTTTTGAACCTTGGCAGTAATTGCTGCAACAATCACCGTGGGACTGTAATGGTTACCGACATTATTTTGTACGATTAGCACTGGGCGCATGCCCCCCTGTTCGGAGCCCACGACTGGTGATAAATCTGCATAGAAAATATCACCACGCTTAATGTCAGCTGCAGCCATCGCCTCATCTCCCTTTATTCGATACCCAGATAACTGATAGTGCCCCAATATAACTATCTTGCTACTCATGATAGCATGAATCATTCACTTTTAGCAACCGTTTACCAATTTAATCCAAAGACTAATTGGTAGAAATGGCCTCACCTTATGTCTAGAGGGTGTTACCGAAGTAGATTTTTCTAGTGATTTAATGTCAAACACAGCCCGCAAAAATCAGAGCAAGTCAGTATAAACCTGCACTGATTGGTTCGTCCTGCACTGATTTCCAGGCATTTCTGCAAACGTTGGCAGTCAGCACAGGATGCCCGAATAGTCACCCATAATCCTGATTCCCTAATTATTTAAAAATAAAAAGGCTCCAAAAAGTCAGCGCGACTTTTTGAAACCAATATTCACTGAGTTGTCAGCGGTATTTCGATTTTAATATCTTAAATGTTAGTCTAATCAATGTAAACGCGTGGCACCCGTGTGGCAAGTCCACAGGCAATTTCGTAGTGAATCGTGCCACAGTAATCCGCAATATCTTGTAACGTAATCGTGTTGTCGCCATCCGTCCCAACTAGCGTTACCTTGGCACCGACAGGAACCTCATGGGGTAACCGAACCATTAACTGGTCCATGCAGACCCGCCCAACGATTTCACAAAATTCGCCATCAACTAAGACGTGAAAGCCTTGGAGTCGGCGTTCATAACCGTCAGCGTACCCAATTGGCACCGTCCCGATCCATTCATCCTGGTCAGCCGTATACGTGGCGCCATAACTCACTGATTTACCGCGAGCAAGCCGCTTCACAAACGTCAACTGAGCGGTCAGAGACAGCGCTGGATGCAGTGGGTATGGGGTGCTGAGTTCCCGGCCAGACGGGTTCAGTCCATATAAGGCAACACCAAACCGAACCATATTACCGTTGCAAGCCTGATGCCACAAACTCGTCGCAGAATTCGAAACATGCACATACTTTGGCAGTTCATCCACTGCCGCAATCAGCTTCTTCCACTGGTTCAATTGGTGCGTAAAGTACGTGTCATCGGCTTGGTCCGCCGTGGCAAAGTGCGTAAAGATACCTTCAAAATCAAAGGGTGACTTCGACTGGCGAAGTGCTGCGATCGCCTGAGCTAATTCGGCAGGCGTTTGAAAGCCGATGCGGCCCATACCAGTATCTAGTGCCAGGTGAACGTGTAACGGTGTGACGACCTCGTTAGCCGTCAAAATTGCGGCCGCTGTTTTGAGCCACTCCTGCGTTCCCACTGCGAGCGAGATGTCTTTTTCTGCCGCTAGCGGTGCAAATTCAGGTTCTGTAATGCCCAACACTAAGATGGGTTCGGTGAGCCCAGCAGCCCGCAAGGCCAGTGCTTCATCCAAAATAGCGACACAAAAACCAGTCGCACCGGCTTCCTTAGCTGCCTGTGCCACTTGGATGATGCCGTGGCCGTAACCATTGGCTTTAACAACTGCCCAGAGTTCCGTTAGCTCATCCTTTTGCGCCATTTCTGCACTAATATTTGTCTTAATTGCCTGCAAATCAACTGTGACTTGCGTGTGGCGGTGTTCCCCAATTACAACCATCACAAATTGCCTCTTTCCAATATAACTTGTGTCATGACGAACGTATCCGTATGCGAAATTGAGACCCAGGCCGGCCCATCAAATGGATGCCGCGTAATCTCAGGTTTGCCATGCTGATTATCTAAAATTTCAATATCTTGAAACCCAACCGCAGCACCAATGCCAGTCCCGTACGCCTTACTGTAGGCTTCCTTGGCTGAAAAACGTCCTGCCAAAAATTCAATTTGCCGTTTTAGCGGGTAACGTGCAAACACCGCTTGTTCAGCGGGAGTGAGGACCTTTTCAGGTAGCTTCAATCCCTTCGCCAAAATCGTCTGAATCCGACTTAGCTCAGTTAAATCGATCCCGGTCCCATAAATCACGCTGATCCCCCCTCTTTTACTCATTAACATGATTCATTGTATCAACGGCAATCCACCAGTTGAATTCTATTTCAATACTTAAAGTCAAAGGCGGCCAGCTTCCATTGAATTAGGCACTAATCTTCAGCTAATCCTGTCGACATTCGAATATCATAAATCATCATAAATATTATTTCAAAGTTTGCCTGAAAGACCAGTCGCCTAATATCGATGGTCAATTGCACCAAAATAAGTGGTCGTTCATCCGCCATTCGAGTGGCTTCCCGACTGGAAGGGCTGGCTGACAATGCTCAAGGGCAAAGTTCTTCTTGTCCGGGTGAATTTCCCGGGCTAGGAGAAGACTCGTATTTGAAATTGCGCAGTGCTTTTCTGCGTGAGTTCAAATCAATGTCCGCCCTGTTCCAGCGTTGTCAGCCAGCCCTGGAGGTCGGATTAGGACGCCTCAGCGGCTGACGAACAAGCCATCTACTTCCCGTTCTTGCAATTCCAATTAACAACAATCAAACTAACTTTTCCGTCGCTTCAGGTTGATGTTTCCAATTTACCACAGCTACCGGTTGGATAAAAGGGGCAGTGCACGCAATCTTTTCACGTCAACATGAGTAATCGTTGTCTACAGGTTAAAATTTAGAAGACGCCGGTCATCGCAGTCAGCCACTATATCCAATACCGTTGCGTCCCTCACTCGATTTTAGCATTAATGCCAACAAAAAAGGCCGAGCCTGCGCTCGACCTTTGGGCTTAACGGAACATTAAGCCGATTTAATTTGTGAGTTGACTTTAATCATTAGTCCGAATCGTGTAGCTCCGCTTACTGCTTTGCTTCCGACCGTCATCATGATTCCGGTTGTTGCTCCGGTTGTCGTCACGGCTACGACTCTTGTAACCGTTGCTCTTACGATCGCCACGACCATTGCGGTCACGATCGCGATTACGACCATTGTGTGAGTAGCCACCACGGCCGTTGCCATGGCTGTTGTTCCGACCACGGTTACCGCCACGATAACCACCACGACGGTTGTTACCGCCGCCCTTATGACGAGGTAATGGCCGTTCTGGCGTAATCTTAACAGGAACAGCGGAAGCATCGTCCTTGGTCAAATCATTTAACAAGGCCGCAACTAAGTCAGTCGCATCATACTTCTGCAAGAGTTCAGCAGCTTGTGTAGCGTACTTATCAGTTGAAGTCTTCGCAACCAACGTATCAACGTCCGCTTCGGCAGCAGCCAATTGGCCAGCAAAAGCTTCGGATTCAGTTGGTGGCTTCAATGGTAACATCCGCTTCTTGGTCAACTTTTCGATGACCCGCAAATATTCCATTTCGTTTGGTGTGACGAAGGTCAATGAGACCCCTTTATGTCCGGCCCGGCCAGTCCGGCCAATCCGGTGAACATAACTGTCAGGATCTTGTGGAATATCATAGTTGTACACGTGGGTCACACCAGAAACGTCTAGTCCCCGGGCAGCCACGTCAGTCGCAACTAAGATATCCAACTTACCAGCCTTGAATTGACGCATGATTTGCGTCCGCCGTTGTTGACTTAAATCACCATGAATCCCAGCAGCGTTGTAACCACGTGCTTCAAGACCCTTAGATAATTCGTCGACCCGGCGCTTGGTCCGACCAAACACGATGGTGAGTTCAGGTGCCTGAACATCGAATAACCGAGTCATGATGTCGAACTTTTCAAATTCTTTGGCCTTAACGTAATATTGATCGACCGTGTCGGCAGTCATTTCTTTCGACTTGATCTTAACGTGGTGCGGTTCCTTCATGAACTGCACACCAATCCGTTTGATTTCTGGTGGCATCGTTGCGGAGAACAGCATTGTTTGACGTTCATCCGGCACTTGTTTGATGATTGATTCGATGTCTTCCAAGAAACCCATGTTTAACATTTCGTCAGCTTCGTCAAGAACTAACATCTTGACGTGGTCTAATTTGACCGTTCCACGACGAATGTGGTCAAGTAATCGACCAGGTGTCCCTACGATAACTTGAGGATTTTGTTTCAGATTTCTGATTTGGCGCCGAATATCAGCACCACCGTAAACGACTTGGACCTTGGCCCGTTCGTCTTTACCTAAACGGAAGATTTCTTCCTGAGTTTGGATGGCTAATTCACGCGTTGGTGAAACCACCAAAGCTTGAATGTTATGGTTGTTAAAATCCAAGCGTTGTAAGATTGGCAATGCAAACGCGGCGGTCTTCCCAGTACCGGTTTGTGCTTGGCCAATCACATCTTTGCCTTCTAGCACCATTGGAATGGTTTCGGCTTGAATCGGGGTCGCTTCTTCGTAGCCGGCCCGCTGAACTGCTTTAAGTAGGCTATCGGATAAGCCTAGTTCTGTAAACTTCAAATATGTTTCCTCCTAAGGATGACACCATGGGATTACTGACAGCTAGGAAAAAATCCGTTTCCCGTGAGACGCTGTCATGTAAGCCAACGGTCTGACTTTCAAATGGTACAACTGAATTATCATACACCGGTTATTCTAAATAAGCAAGCAAGGCCCCCGCAATGATAAGCGTTGAAATGACGTGTCAAAATTCATGTTAGCGTCACCATTACCTAGTCACCGCGAGGGCCTCTTAATTTAAATGGTTAAAATTTTATTTTTCAGGTGCGGCTTGCAAGGCAGCCAAGACATTTTCGAGATGAATGCCGTGACTCCCCTTCAATAGGACTTGATCATCAGCTTCAACCGCTGCCGTTAAGGCGTCAATCAGTTGCGGCTGTTGAGCCGTCGCGTAGTAGTGGATACTACCAGCCGGGTACTTGTCTTGCAAAACTTCCGCCAAGGCCCGCATGTGTTCACCATTCAAGTACACACTTTGAATCGTGGCAGGATCTAATTCGCTTGCCAGACTCATGTGTAAGGCGTCCGATTGGTCACCCAATTCAAGCATGTCTCCTAAAACGGCGATGCGCTTGCCCTTGGTCGGAACGGCTGCAAATGCGGCCAACACACGCCGCGCAGCAGTTGGGTTGGAATTATAAACATCACTCAAAATAGCTTCGCCACGTTCACCCGTCAGCCATTCCGTCCGATTCTCAGTTGGCACGAAGCTCGCAATAGCTTGTTGCGCAGCGGCTGGTCGAATATGGAACGTATCACCAACTAAGAGTGCAGCCAAGGCATTGTTGACGTTGTAGGCGCCCATCATTGGAATCGTGTAAGTTGCATCCGGCCACAAGCTCGCTTTGAACTGTGTCTGAGCGCGACTGGTCGTGATTTCACTACCCGCTAAGGTGTTCGTCGCATCTAGTCCAAAGGTCCGTTGATGTTGACTCACTTCTTTGGCCCGTTCTTGTAATAGCGGTTCATCACCATTAAAGATGAAGGTCCCATCTTCTTTGAGTCCATGGACGATTTCTAACTTGGCATCCGCAATCCGGTCACGCGTGCCGAAGAATTCAATGTGCGCTTCACCAATCATCGTAATCACCGCAACATCTGGTTGGACTAAGCGGCTGAGAAAGTCGAGCTCGCCAAAATGGTCCATGCCCATTTCGACCACCACGACCTCGGTGTTGGGTTCCATACTAAGTAAAGTGACCGGCACCCCAATCTGGTTATTGAAGTTCGCATGCGTTTTGGTGACGTTAAACTGCGTACTCAGCACACTGGCAATCATGTCCTTGGTCGTAGTCTTCCCATTACTGCCCGTCACGGCGACGACCTTCGGATTGATTTTTTGTAAGTAATACTGACCCAGTTGTTGTAACGCGGTCAACGTGTCGGCGACCATAATCACCGGGATACTTTCAGGAACATTGTCGGCGTGGTCGCTGGCCCATAAGGTCGCAACGGCCCCGTGCTCGATTGCACTTTGAATATATTGATGACCATCATTGGCACCCATCAGCGGTATGAATAAATCCCCCGCTTGCAGGTGCCGGCTATCAAACGCCACTCCCGTTACATTGACGTCGGGCCAAGCCTGTTCGGCATTGACCGCTTCAACGGCCTTGGCAATTTCGGCAACTTGCATCTTCATATCGATTAAACTCTCCATTCATGGTGACCACTGTTCGGCCACCAACTTCTGACTAAGGTTCCACTTGCTCGAATCGTAGCCCCAATTCAAGCTACGCGCAATAAAATTATACCACTTTGACTACGGGTACTCTACGGTCAGGCTGAATTAGGCGACAATTCGGTTTGAGCGTCTAGCCCAAAAACGCCCGCTAAGACTTAGCAGGGCGTTCATAATCAACTTTTTAATTGAATCATATTACTGTTTTAATCTGCGAGCATCCAGACGAGCTGCCTGGACCGCCGCTGACGACTTGTTGCCACGATAGCGTATGCGTGGTCGCTGGTGGTTGGCCCGCTGACCTACGAATAGCTGTCATAGCGCATCCGCCCGACCGATACTGGTGTACTGCTGGCAACTCTTAGCCTCACACTGACCAGGCTTCACAGCTACCAATTAACTGATCACTATAAGTGTGGCTCAAAGGCCGTCTCATCATGAACTTGTAGCGCCCAGGTGCCAGAGTTCAAGTTGAATTTGAGCGTGGCCACGTTATGGGTCCGTCGATTCTCTCCGCCCCGCGCTGGGTCAAAGACTTCGATCTCATTCCCCGTCGTCTCCGTATGCACAGGCACTAGCAATTGGCGTTGGCGAACCATCGACTGATCAAAATAAATGAACAGTCCATCTGGCATCAACGCGACTAACTGCTTTAAAATTGCTTCGGGAACTCGAGGAACGCTGAGCGAACGCATGAACATCCGCCGACCGCGGTAAGCAGCCAACGTGTGGCGAACGATTGCGGCACTCAAAATATGGCTGAACGCCGAAATATAATAGAAGTATAGCTTGATACCACCGTTGCGCTGTTCCAAGAAAACGTAGCGATTGCGCAACTTATAATTAAATGGCGACCGAATTGGCCGATCCATGTGGCCTAAATAGAGCAATTCGGCAATTTCGGTGGCCGTCAGAAAGTCTAAGTCACCGACCTCATCATAGTCCAGCCACTTAACGGGTAACGAGTGACTTTGGAGCATGTAACGCCGAATTTCA
Organism: Lactiplantibacillus sp. B652; assembly: GCF_023806745.1. NCBI lineage: Bacteria > Bacillati > Bacillota > Bacilli > Lactobacillales > Lactobacillaceae > Lactiplantibacillus > Lactiplantibacillus sp. B652. The sequence goes on from NZ_JAMSKY010000001.1 coordinate 47,223, forward strand.
TTTTCATCATTAATGACGTTCAATCCGGTATGGGCATTGACCGCATGTTCGTTGTCATCAACGCCCACTAACGAAACTAAGTTCGCTGGGAGCCGCTTAATACCGTGTACAAAATCGCTCTGGTCGATTCCATAGGCAAAGACAAGATTATCCAGTTTTTCCAAATTGGCGTAAATATATTTGCGTTGCAACCGTCTCACTCTTTCAACTTTCTATTTAGTTTTATTATAAGCCGTTATTAACCTCAGCGCATTTTTTTATTACATATTTTTTAGGCGGGCAATTCGGTCAGCCATCGGTGGGTGCGTCTCAAAGAGGTGCGTCCATGATTTCTTAGCCTTGAACGGGTCGGAGATATACAACGCGGCACTGCTAGGATCCGCTTGTTGCATCGGCTGACTGTCGTCGATTTTTTCTAACGCATTGATCAGGCCCAGTGGATTACGCGTGAGTTCAACACTACCCGCGTCCGCCAAGTATTCGCGGTTCCTAGACAGGGCCATCTGCACCAGACTAGCGGCTAACGGAGCCAGAATGATGACGACCACGGCAAGCACCATCAATAGGGCTTGGGCGCCGTTACTATCGCGATCATTATCACGACTGCGCCGACCACCGCCCCACCAAAAGGCATTCATGCCCCAGTTGACTAACAGGCTAATGGCCGCCGTTAAGGCCAGTGCAATCGTCTGTAAGCGAATATCGTAATTACGCACGTGACTCATCTCGTGGCCAATCACGCCTTCCATCTCTTCACGATTCAACCGAGCCTGAATCCCAGTAGTGACCGCGACCGCAGCGTGTTCCGGATTATTACCGGTCGCAAACGCATTGGGGCTCTCATCGTCAATGATAAACACGCGTGGCATCGGTACTTTGGCCACCAGTGCCATGTCCTCAACGATGTGCCACAACTCAGGATCATCATCCGCATGATGTAACTCACGCGCATGATTCATATTCATGACGATGTCCGTCGACTGACTAATCATGAGTAACATATAAAAGCCGGCCGCAATCATGGCAATGATCAGTCCAGCCAGCGAACTGTTGAAAAAGACATAGCCCACAGCGAGGCCGATGACGGCCAGTAAAACGACAAAAGCGGCCATCACGTATACCGTGTGCCGCTTGTTGCGGGCAATTTGCTCAAATAACATGGGCGTAACCTCTAATCTTCAAATGAAACAGTTGGTGCTGCTTTTTCAGCTTCAGGGACCGTTAAGAATTCAACGTCCTTAAAGTGATGAATTCCCGCAATGATATTGGATGGGAATTGTTGTAACTTCATGTTATAACTAGCGGCACTCGAGTTAAATAATTGCCGTGAATACGCAATCTTATTTTCAGTATTCGTTAACTCTTCCATCAGCTTGCCAAATTCTTGGTTCGCTTTCAAATCAGGATAACTTTCAGCTAAAGCAAAGATACTCTTCAACGAATTTGTTAATTGATCCGAAACTGCCATGGCCTGTTGGTGATCGCCACTTGGAACTTGCGTTAATTGGTTCCGTAACGAAATGACCTCAGCCAAAGTGCTCTTTTCATGCTTGGCATAGCCCTTGACCGTATTGACCAGATTAGGAATCAAATCCGTCCGCCGTTTGAGTTGCACGTCGATTTGACTCCAGGCTTCCTGCGTATACATCCGCGACTTCACTAAGCCGTTATAAATAACCACGTAGATTGCGATCAAGACTAAAATGACCGCCACGATAATTAAACCAACCATCAATAGACCCCCTCTAAATTAGATAAACCTGAAACAGATTAACTTAAGTTATATTGTACCGTGAAATTCACTCGGACGGTATCGATACCCCTAAATTGTAATAATTGTTAATATTTGTTGTTAAAATGACTTGTAAAGGCCTTCTGAACCTTAGCTGGTGCCGACTTGAACGACCATTTTTGGACATACGTCCCGCGAATCATCAGTCGGCCCGCCCCCGTCTTGTCACACGTAATCAACGTAATCAGCTTTTTGCCGGGCACGTCATCGATCACTTGGACATCCGTCGCCTTAATGAAGGTCCGTTGACTCGTCTTATAAGCGTAAATTTTCTTCGCATCACTGACATAAATCATTTGACCGACCTTACTCTTGTAATAGAGTGGGCTAAATAGAGCGCCGTGCTTGATCATATGGTGACCGGCCAGTGCGTAGTTCCCCTGTCCCATCTTTTGATCAGCCTTCATCGTTCCCGCGGCTAAGGCGAGCGTCTCGTTGCTGACACCATTTCCAATCGGTAAGTATAAATCAATGGACGGAATCGCAATCGAGCCAATCACGTGGATGGCGTTCTTATTCATGCGGGCTTTCGCGACCGTTTGAAAGTCCAACGATTTAACTTTTGAAAAATTGAAATCACTCTTTTTCTTGGCATTCTGTTTGACCGTTTTAGTCGTGACCGTTGGTGAATATGAACTGACCAACCAACTCTTGATCTGCTCATTAAAAATCAGCGCCAACGACACTAACACTAGCAGGACAAAGACGCCCCGACCTAACCACTTTAACCCGGGATGTTGCTTGGACTTCATTAATCCCGCCTCCTAATTTGTTTACGCCCTTTATCAAAGGCCTTAGGGTAAATATACCTTAATTGCCGCACAGAATAAAGCCCCGAATTCGTTAAGTTACGTCAACTTAAACGGAATTGCACCTCCGTCAGGGTTATCAGACTAGGTCGCGTGGTCAAAACTGCACTTAAATCAGTGCGATTCACCTATCCGTACGCGCTTGTGCACACAATCCACCCATCAATCTGAAATCAGCTAAACGGCAATGACATCAGTGCACTAACTACCTTCATCGCAAGTAGTTGAACACTGGTTGACCAACCGTTAGCTGACAATGCAACCTGAGCCGCCTTATTTCGCGTTTCAACTTATTATAATCATAATATTTGCGTTAATAATCCAATCCTTGGTATGCTAGGCTTATCAAATACAGAAAGCAGGTTGGACCTATGGAAACGATGGTTAAAAACGATCTCACACAACTGATGCAACAGCGCGACGACGGCCCCTTCATTGCAATCTATGGCAATACGGCCGTTGTCATGAACGACCTGAACCGCCGCCGCTTACAATTCAAACAATTAATTAACGACGCTGAAACCCAGATGGCCCACCACTTTCCCAAGACAGACTTTGCGCCTTATCAGCAACAGTTGACCCAACTGATCGATGATAACGCCTTTTGGCTTCAACATACGGGGCCTCAAACGGGGATTATTACCAACGGCCGCGATTTACACGTCTTTGACCTGCAATACCCAACCGAAAATCAAGTTATCGTCAATAGTATGCCTGCGATTCGTCCGGTGCTCGCCGACCGTCAACATCAATTCGATTTTGATTTGTTAGCGCTTAACGAAGATAGCATGGCACTCTATGCACAACGTGACGGTCGCTTCATTGAAATCGAGCTGCCCGCAGATGCCCCTCGAACTTTGACAGAAGCACTGGGTACTGAAAAGCGCGGCGGTGACCTGAATTTCAACGCGAGTCCGGTCCACGGCGCGAACTATCACGGCCACAACGCCAAAGCCGAAGAGCGCGATATTGACCAGCGCAACTATTACCAACAAGTTGCAACCTACGTCCAAGCCTACTCACAACGGACACAACGACCATTGATTTTGATGGGCTTGCCGCATAATCAAGCTGTCTTTCGGGCAATCAACAAGAACCCGTACTTGTCGCAACACTTGATGATTGATAAATCGCCAAGCAACTTAACGTTAGGTGCCATGCAAACGGCCACTGAACCAGTTCAGACTAAGTGGCATACGCAGCTCGCCGACATCATGATGGAGCGCTACGACCAGGCCCAATCACGGCAACTCGCCATTGACGATCCCTTCGACATGATCAAACCCGCACTCAGCGGTCGCATCGACACCTTGATCGTTGCAGCTGACGCGAATGTCGCTGGTGGCCTGCCAACAACCACCGTCGAACAGCCCGACCCCGTCGCCGCACCGGATAATCTAATCGATGACCTCGTCGATGTGGTGATGGCAATGAATGGCCAGATTCGCATCATCCCAGCTGACCGGATGCCCGTCGAAACTGCCGCTCTCGCCATCATGCGGTACTGAATTGACGTTCGATTAAGCTGAAATAACCCGCCCAAGTTTGTGAGAACTTGGGCGGGTTATTTGGAGTTATTCAGCTTCAAATTCTGCATCCTTTTCAATATTGAATACTTTAGGAATGGTTAGGACTGCGGAATCACCCACCAATCTTACTTTGATCTTCATAATGCTCATTGTGATAGTTAATTTGTCATGAATCATGCTATTCCAAGTTCAAAAACAGCCAGCTTAGAATCGCTGGAAAACAAGGCGAGTTACTGTAAACTTTCTGTGGTAGGCGCGTCCTACACTGGCTTCCAGGCATTCTGGGCAATGGCCGTGACGTGGTGGACACAGATTTAAGTCGACCACCCACGTCTTAAATACTGGTCTTCCACTAACCAAGCACAAAACGCTTGCTAAGTGGAATTTCACCACTGGGCCTTGCCCCGAATACCTTCCAGCCGGGATGCATTCGAAAGGCAGACATGGGTGGACCCAACTTTTTGTTGGATTAGTCGTTGGTTGCTTGATACACGGACATTTTGATATTCAACTGTCAGACTGGTTCTAACAATAGCCAAACTTTTTTCTCATGCTTCAAAGCTTCTGACTAGTAGCTGCACTGAATGTGTTAGAACTTTCCCTAGCCATTTAAGATAGTGGAATGTCAAATTATCAACGCAAGTAATTTTATCGTCTAAATTCAAGACTAGTGTCCGTTGAATTTAGTGTCATTGAAATTAGTGAATCATATTCAGTAATCTTCTCAGTACTAAAACGTCGTCAGGCATCAACGATACAAATTAAGCCTTTGTCTGAAGGACCAGACACTTAAATATTCAGTGGTCAATTGCACCAAGATAGGTGGTCGTTCATCTGCCATTCGAGCGGTTTCCCGACTGTAGGGGCTGGCTGACAATGCTCAAGGGCGAAATTCTTCTTGTCCGGGTGAATTTCCCGGGCTAGAAGAAGACTCGTATTTGAAATTGCGCAGTGATTTTCTGCGTGAGTTCAAATCGATGTCCGCCCTGTTCCAGCGTTGTCAGCCGGCCCCGGAAGTCGGACTAAGACGCGCATCGGCTGACGAACAGGAATCCACCAACTAGCACGATTTAATCATCTATAATGCTGAAGAATAACCAGCACAATGCGTTCATAACAGCTCTCCCATATCTCTGAGTATCTACACCAATTATTGGGCCACGACCTAACAGCTAACTTTCTGTGACACTTTATCGTCATATTATCCAGCCCCAACCATTTCAGGCAACAAAAAAAGACGCCCCAACCGAAGTCAGAACGCCAATTAATTGTTTGCTTATTTGAGACCGTATTTCTTGTTGAAACGATCGACCGCACCATCGGCCTTGGTAAACTTTTGCTTACCAGTGTAGAATGGATGTGAATCTGATGTAATTTCAACACGGATCAATGGGTAAGTGTTACCATCTTCCCATTCAACAGTTTCTGCTGAAGTAGCTGTTGAACCAGAGATGAACTTAAAACCAGTAGTTGAGTCTTGGAACACAACTAAGTGGTAATCTGGATGAATTCCTTTTTGCATTATATTTCGCTCCTTTGCCCTGAATCATTTGCTGAAACAGAGATTATCATAGTTTTAACCAACGATAAACATGTTATCACGAATGACTAGGCCCCGTCAACCACTAAAAGGACTGGACTAGCGCCGTGGCCGCCGGGTTGACTGCCCTGTGAATTTCAAACCCGATAAATCGCGTAAAAATTCAGCATTCGTCTTCGTATTCTTCAAGAATTGTAAGAGTTGTTCGGTGTATTCAAGCGCATTGCCGGTCATTGAACGCCGAATCTGCCAGACTGGTTCCAAATTCTTCCGACTCACGAGCAATTCTTCCTTCCGGGTGCTAGATTGTTTCAAATCTAGCGCTGGGAAGACCCGCCGTTCAGCGAGTTCACGGGATAATTGTAATTCTGAGTTCCCGGTCCCTTTGAATTCTTCATAAATCATATCGTCCATCCGGCTACCGGTATCGACCAAGGCCGTCCCTAAAATCGTGAGACTACCGCCTTCTTCGATGTTCCGTGCAGAGCCAAAGAAACGTTTCGGTTTATAGAACGCCGTGGGATCGACCCCACCCGATAAGGTCCGCCCGCTCGATGGAATGACCAAGTTATAAGCCCGCGTCAGCCGCGTAATCGAATCAAGTAGGATAATCACATCCTGCTTATCCTCAACTAGTCGGCGTGCCCGTTCTAGGACAAGTTCTGCGACTCGGACGTGGTTTTGAGGCTGTTGGTCAAACGTCGAACTGACGACCTCGCCTTTAATCGACCGTTCCAAATCGGTCACTTCTTCGGGCCGTTCATCGATTAGCAACATGATCAACTTGGCGTCGGGGTAATTGGCCACGATACCATTGGCGATATTCTTCAGTAACGTCGTCTTCCCCGCTTTAGGCGGTGCAACGATCAAGCCCCGTTGACCAAAACCAATTGGCACAAAGGTATCGATCAACCGAGTCGCCAGTACGGACGCCGTTGTCGATAATTTGATTTGCGTCTCTGGATAAAGGGGCGTTAAAGCCGGAAAATGAGGCCGTTGCTTGGCCTCATTTGGATCCTTACCATTCACACTTCCCACTCGCATCAACCCATAATAACGTTCATTAGGGCGTGGTGGACGAGCTTGACCAGCCACATAGTCCCCATTACGCAAGCCAAAACGATGGATTTGTGATTGGGAAATATAGATATCTTCCTGCGATGGCCCATAGTTAATTGGCCGCAAAAAGCCATAGCCCTCTTGGCTGATAATTTCCAAGACGCCTTCCATCTGCACAAATCCGCGCTTTTTGTCCTGTTCACGGAGAACGGCTAGTGAGAGTTCCTTCTTATTCATCTGCGAATAATAAGAAATTTTGTATTCACGGGCATAATTATAAATTTCTTTTAACGTCATTTGCTCGAGATCGTGCATTGTTAAAATTTTTTCCATAACCACTGTTCTTTCTTAACTGACTATCGTTATTTTTCAGGAACCTCTTCATCGGCAGCGATTTCAACATCCGCACCCAAGGTATGCAACTTATCAATGACGCGGTCATACCCCCGCAGAATGTTGTCTGCACGGCTGATTTCGGTAACGCCACTTGCGGCCAAACCAGCAATCATTAGTGCTGCGCCAGACCGAATCTCGCCAGCCTCAACGTGTGCACCCTGTAAATGTGCGGAATGTCCGACAACGATCAGGTTATCCTGAACACGAATATCCGCACCCATTTTGCGTAATTGGGCGACGTGTTGAGTCCGTTGTGGGTAAATCGTATCGATGACCACACTACTCCCGTTCGCCCGTAATAATAGCGGCGTAATGGGTTGCTGCAGGTCAGTTGCGAAGCCTGGATAGGTCATCGTTTTGACCCGAATTGGATCTAGATCCTGTGCACGTGGCACGTAAATACTATCTTCATTGATTTGGAGATCAACGCCCATCTCGACCAGCTTAGCAGTAAATGATTCCATATGTTCTGGAATCACATTCTTCAGTAAGATGCCATCCCCAATCGAAGCGGCGAGTGATAAATAAGTCCCCGTCTCGATGCGGTCCGGAATAATCGTGTGGGTCGCCCGCGAATGTAACGCTGGAACGCCTTCAATCCGAATGACATCCGTACCAGCGCCGCGAATCTTGGCACCCATATTATTCAAGAAGGTTGCTAAATCAATAATCTCAGGTTCTTTGGCGGCATTTTCAATTGTGGTCGTCCCATGTGCTTTGACCGCAGCCAAAATAATATTGATGGTCGCACCAACCGAAACCACATCTAAAAAGATGCGCGCGCCGTGAAGACCTTCCGTACCCGTCGAGATGAATACAGAATCATTTTCTTCAACCACATTAGCACCCAGGGCCTTGAACCCCTTAATATGCTGGTCAATTGGCCGTGGCCCGATATTGTCACCACCTGGGAAGGTCACCGTTGCGCGGTTGAACCGTCCTAGCAAAGCGCCCATAAAGTAGTAGGACGCCCGCAAGCTTTTAATGGCATGACTTGGTAATTCAGATTCTTCAATATTTGTTGGATCAATTGTTAGAACATCATTTTCAAAAGTGGAATGGACGTTCATTGACTCTAAAATCAGTCGTAAATTGTGAACGTCTAAAATGTGCGGAACCGTATCGAATTGGACCGGAGTGTCTGCAAGAATCGCAGCAGGAATCAGTGCGACGGTACTATTTTTTGCGCCACCGATCGTTAATTCCCCAGAAAGTCGTTTTCCGCCATGGATAATCATTTTTTTCATAACATAACTTTCCTCGCTAAATAAGTGTCACACTGTATCATACAATCATTAACCATAATAAAGAATGTCCGCCCAAAATACAACCAATATCAGGAAACTGTAATCTTTTTACGCAATAAAATCATCTGAACAACTAATTCAAACGCTTTCATTGATGATTTGGATACATAATTAAGTCACATTTAGACTGTGATTGGCACTTGATTGCTAACATTAGGTCACCGTTTAGTCTATGATAGACTCTGCCAGTACAGCGTTAGTGCCCTGCGACTGTCTATGTATTACTGCTTAGAATCGCTTGTACGAGCCGTTATGTCGTATTGTGATCGATAACATGCAATTATCCTACAGCTCGCCAGATGACCGTACCAGGCCTGATTCCAGTCCCAACTGACATGTTTCCGTTTCATTCAAACGGCTGGCTCGCATTCCTCATGCTGCAATTTAGTGATTGTTTACGCGTTGTGCTAGTTATGATTTAGCCTTAAAGATGGTTAAATCATGACAATTTCTATGTTCAAGTGCTGCCAGCTGAGACCCGCTGGAAAAAGTGCGACTTAGCGTAAACTTGCAGTCGTGGCGTCGTCCTACACCGGCTTCCAGGCATTCTGGGCAATGGCCGTGACGTGGTGGACACAGATTTAAGCCGAAGCCCACGTCTTAAATGCTGGTCTTTCACCACTTGGCCTTGCCCCGAATACCTTCCAACCGGGATCCTATTCGAAAGGCGGATATTTGCGGACCCAACTTTAAATGAACTAGTCGTTGATATTTGGTACACGCCATGTTGACATTCGGCTGTAAGACTGGCAAGTTTCCAGGTTATCTTGCTGTATTTCAATTCTGCAAACCTTCAGCATTACTGAAGGTTGTATAGATTTTGTCTACTCGCTTGAGATGACAAAGCCTTTATGCTAAGCGAAAGCCAGAACTATCGATTAATTTCATGGCATTTTACCAACATCTAAATGGTCGGGCAATATTTAAACGCGACAAATCAGTGTAATGCTGATTCAAAGTTTGCTCGAAGTCACTGCAATTAAATATCCATTGGTCAATTTCACTAAGATAGGTGGCCGTTCATCTGCCATTCGAACGGCTCCCCGACTGGAGGGGCCGGCTGACAATGCTCAAGGGCGAAGTTCTTCTTGTCCGGGTGCGGTTCCCGGGCTAGAAGAAGACTCGTATTTGAAATCGCGCAGTGGGCTTCTGCGTGAGTTCAAATCGATGTCCGCCCTGTTCCAGCGTTGTCAGCCGGCCCTGGAAGTCGGAATAAGGCGCGCATCGGCTGACGAACAGGAATCCTCCAACTGGCATGATTTAATCATCCTTAATGCTTAAGAATAACTAGCCCAACGCGTATCATGCTGCAATTTAGTAGTTGACTGGCATTGCCCACACTTCAACATTGACTACCGAATGCTGAGTTACAGACACTAAAAAAGTGCTAATGCTGGTGATGGGTTTCACTGGCATTAGCACGTTCTGGACTGGATTGAACCTGATGGACTATCAGCATTCATGTCAAATCACTTCCTTATTTAATTAGTTACACAATGTTAGCCGTTAATCGCGAGCAGCTGTTCAACATGTTGCGGCGCCATATTCAGTTCCCGCAATTGCAATAACGTCTGCTTTAAGTGCTCATACTCGGTCTCCGTATACAAGCGATCCTCAAAACCAATCTGATAAGCTTCGGCAATTGTAAATAAATCACGTCGTAAACGGCGTCGAATTTCGTTCGGTGTCAGCATCGAATCACCTCCATTTATTTATTCATCATAATACCACATAATACGCTGGCTAAGGACGTCTGATACAATTTGATAATCTTTTATAACTGACCAAAAATCGGCTTAGTTCCCGATACATCAGCCTTTCAACTCGATTTCAACTAATGAGAAATGCATGAGATTTATTATCATAATAATCAGTTGATAACCAAGCTGATGACTCGTAATCCAAACAATTGAGACGCTCTAGTCATCGCTCATGCCAAATGAACTAGCACCACTCAAAAAAATCAGTTAAAATGCATCAACCAATACCACATATAACGTGTTAGCTGATGCATTTTAACTGATTATGACGATTCGTGTCTTAATAACGCCGACCTAGTTACTTGAAAATTTTGGCCTTCAAAGCTTTGCCATCAACCCGTAAATCCAATCGCGTCAGGAGGCTTAGTTTAATCCATCCGTAATGAATCGCTTACAATTATGCCGTTCAATTCTACTGTAAATCCTCATCCTTGACGGTCTGTAAATAACGATACACACTCGGATCAGACACTTTGAGGACTTTAGCCGCCTCGCTAACCGAATCTTTCAACAGGAAGTAACCTTGGTGATACAAGCTACGGACAATTTCTAGCTTTTCGTTTTGCTTTAAATATTCTACGGAAACGCCATACTTGGCACAGACCGCCTGTGTCACTTCGCGGGCCAAATCTGTGATAGAAGTCGTCAGATGCTCTGGCGCTACCGGTGTGTCGTGGGCCGTCTCGGTCGCTGGGGCGCCCTTAGGTTGATGAATCGTCGGCGTATTCAAGTGTTTGTAGCTTGCCATCACCTTCAGCACTTGTTCTTGCAAGTCGTCTAAGACACTGTCATCCGTATTGATGCAAATCATCCCAACAATTTCACCATCCAACCGCAAAAAATAAGTCGATGAACGCAGTGAGTGCTTACCTTGTGAAACGCCCTTATAATTAGCCAGATAGTCTCGTTTTTCAGCTTTGCCGGCTTTCATCGTTCGCAGCGCTAGGTCCGTTGCGGGGTCACCAACTTGTCGATGCGAGATGTGAGAATTGCGAATCGCCACAACGGAGTGATTCAAATCCATCAAATCGTTCAAGACAACTTCACTACTTGGGCCTAAGATATCGGCTAAAAAATCAACGAACGGAATAAATTCGCGGACGTATTCTTGCTCAGCTGTTAATGGTTTTTGCATAACGGCACCCACCTCACTATTTTTTGTCAACATTATAACTTAATATTATTTTATCACACTGATAAAACGTTAATACACGTCACCATATCAATATTGAAATAAAAAAGATGATAGCGTTTGTCGTCAGCCCATCATCTTTCCACGAAACTTTTATGCATGAACTTGTGAATTAGTCGAGCGGCCAAAAATCTTCTCTTTCATCCGAATACCAGTTGGTGTCGCCGCTAAGCCACCCAAACCAGTCTCCCGTAGTGCTTTTGGCAAGCCCTTACCGACTTTATCCATAGCCGCAATGACTTCATCCGCCGGAATTTTGTTCGTGCATCCGGCTAGCGCCATATCGGCTGCAATCAGGGCATTCCCGACCCCAATCGCATTCCGTTTAACGCAAGGCAATTCAACGAGTCCAGCAACGGGATCACAGACTAAGCCTAGCAAGTTGCTGATTGCCATCGCCAAAGCCTCTGCACTTTGTTCCGGTGTACCACCAGCCAATTCGACCGCTGCGGCCGCACCCATCGCAGACGCACTACCCACTTCAGCTTGGCAACCACCAGTCGCACCAGCAATCCCGGCATTATTCGCAATGACCATCCCAAAGGCCCCGGCTGTAAACAGGAATTGAATCATCTGATCACGATTCAAGTTCATGCGATCCTTCAACGTAAAGATCACACCTGGCAACGTCCCCGTCGACCCAGCCGTGGGTGTCGCACAAACCACACCCATCGAGGCGTTAACTTCATTGGTTGAAATGGCGTTTTGAACAGCTTGCATCATCGTATCACCAGATAAGGTGTGCCCTTTTTGGCGATACTTCTTCAAGAGCACCGCTTCACCACCCGTTAAACCAGTCGTCGAGTAGACGCCATCACCGGCAGCGCCTTTATTAACGGCAGCTTCCATGACATCTAGATTTCGGCCCATCGTGTGCCAGATTTCTTCGCGACTCACCTGTGAGGTTGCCATCTCTTGTTCAATCATTAATTCATAGATTGGCTTCTTCGTTTCTTGGGCCGCTGTAACTAGTTCCGCTACGCTCATATACATGATCATTAACCTCCCCGATTATAAGTAAACTAAGTTCGCGTGTTCCTGCGTTAGTTTCTTGATTTCATCCTGCTTGAGGCGGCGATCCAAGTCGTATTCGTATAAATTGCCGCGGTCCGTCTTATAATGCCGTTGGTCGTTCACTTTAGTCAGGTCAGCCAACTGTTTGGTGACATGTTGATGGTCATTCTCGCCACCCTGAACTAATAAAATTGGCAGTGGGCCTTTCGGTTTGACATCAAAACCATCCATTTTAATCTCACGAATTTCAATCGTCCCACCGCCAATCGAACATCCGGCGACCGTCACCTGTTTATCATCATTCTTTAAGTCAATGATGGCGGTGTTCGGGTGATTGATAGGACTATCGCCAGGCTCTTCGATAAACGTAATATTCATCCCCTGGTCTCGCGCTAAGCCAATGGCATACGGTACCCGGCTGTCATCCGGGTCAAAGCCCAGAATTCCGCTAATAATCGCATAATCCGTTCCATGGCCCTTGTGAGTTTGGGCAAAGGATTCATAGTAATGAATTACGATATCTGTCGGCTTCTCCTTAAAAATGCTATTTGCTGCTCGACCGATCGCACAAGCCCCCGCCGTATGCGAACTGGATGGGCCAATCATAATCGGACCAATAATATCAAAAACACTCTTGTAGTTCACCGTCATTTTAGTCATCCTCCTAGTTGAATCATCACGTCAAATTAAGCTTTGGCACGGGCAACTAGCGCTTCGTTGCGCCCTCATCGTCAGTGCACCGTTTTGAAACTTGATGAAGCTTACAGTTACGGCACAAGCAAGCACCAAAATTATCCTGATGAGAAAGCACCAAGCCGCTGCCATCAAAGCTTTCATTTCTGGGTTAATCCCGCCGTTATGATTAATCCAGCCGTCGATATGGCCATTCGATTCGCGTGTCTCACGAACCCCCAACACCGTCATGAGCCTCTCGTTACGAGCACTAACCGAGATTGGTGACAAAAACTGGCTTCAATAATATTAACCAATCTGAATTTAGCCCGTATTTTAGTCAGATTACTAAACGAACAATTTGATGATATTGAACAGGATACCACTAACTGCGATCAAGCCAATGACCACAACAAAGACGTTACTGTGTTTGCCGGCATATTGCTGTAACTTAGGACTCTTATGAATCGCATACATTGGCATCAAGAACAGGATAAACGCAATGATTGGTCCAATGATGGTTTCAATCATTCCCATAATGGATGGGTTGATCCAAACAACGAGCCAGGCACTTAGTAACAGAACGATATCAACAATTGCTGAAACGGTTCGACTTGGAAGCGTCTTGTCGGATTTTTCCTCCATCTTACGAATAATCCCACGTAAGCCTTCACTCGTTCCGAGATAATGGCCTAAAAAGGACTTGGCGATCGCAATAAAGGCAATTACGGGAGAAACGTATTTAATAATTGGACTATTAAAAGCAGTCGCAACGTAGTCCAGAATCGAGACATTTTCATTTTTAGCTTCAACGATTTGGTCTGGCGTCAACGCCAGTGTACAACTAATGACAAAGAACATCGCAACCACGACCATCAAGGTTTCGGCCGACAATAGAATTTTGGAAATCTTTTTATCGACTTTATCCTTACCGTCCCCACTGTATTCTTTACGTTCGGCAACGGAAAACGAAGAGATGATTGGGGAATGGTTAAATGAAAAGATCATGACAGGAATCAGTAACCACAGATTTCCTAACGTCCCAACCAAATGTCCGCCAGAAACAGAACTGGAAAATGTTGAAAGAATGGCGCCATTCCAATGTGGAATCAGATAGAAGGAAAACAGAACAATTACAATAATAAACGGAAAGGCCAGGCCACTCATCACCTTAGTAATCAAAGAAGTCCCAAAGCGCGCAATTCCGATGAGAATCCCAACGAGTACTAGTGATAACAACCAACGAGGTGGTGTTTGCATGTGCATCTGGTCGGTCATAAATTTCGATACCGTATTCGTGATCGAAACGGAATAAACTAATAAGATCGGATAAATGGAGAAGAAATAAATAATGGTAAAAAGCAAGCCAATCTTAAAGCCAAACTGTTGTTCAACAACATCAGTAATGTCATCGCCATCATTTTTCGCTGACAGAACGAACCGACTCAGACCTCTGTGAGCGAAAAACGTGGTCGGCAAAGCCAAAATAAGTATCATGATGACACCCAGAATACCTGCTGTACCAACCCCGATAGGTAAGAATAACACGCCCGCCCCAATCGCGGTACCGAACAGACTCAGCATCCAAAAAATATCATTTTTTCGCCAACCCTTAAATATATTTGTCATTTTTAAGTCTCCTTTTCATAACGTTGTTCTGGTCACACCAGAGAATGTCCAAACATAACCTGCATGAATAACCCTCCCATTTAGATTTAACGTCGCGACTCGCCGTAAAACGGCACTTTGTGATAAATATCACTTTAGAGCTGCGAAAACCCTTTCTTCATGAGAAAATATTATCACGGTGACAATTATCGTTCATGTGAGTCTAATTAGCAAGATTAAATATTATTGATATCAAATTAAAAAGGATTGAGATTAGCATAACAGATCTAGCCTGTATCCATCTCAATCCTAGTGATATTAAGTTTAACGTTCAACTGAATTATTTGAATAATAATTTATTCTCATAATAATTTTATTTTATCTCTGTCATCCCATGCATGTAAGGTTGGAGCACCTTAGGGATCTTAACCGTGCCATCCGCTTGTTGGTAATTTTCCAAAATTGCCGCCACGGTCCGGCCCACAGCAAGCCCCGAACCATTCAGCGTGTGGACGTAATCGACCGTCCCATCAGCTTTCCGGTACCGAATCATCGCGCGCCGTGCTTGGAAATCTAAGCAGTTAGAACATGAGCTGATTTCCCGATAAACACCCTGTTCCGGCATCCACACTTCAACATCGTAGGTCTTCGCTGATGAAAAACCAGTATCACCCGTTGAAAGCTTGATGACGTGATAGGCCAATCCTAATTCACGTAAGACTTCTTCGGCATTATCGGTTAATTTTTCGAGTTCATCGTATGAATTTTCAGGCTTACAGTACTTCACCATCTCAACTTTGTGAAATTGGTGCATACGAATCAAGCCACGCGTATCCCGACCTGCGCTCCCGGCTTCAGACCGATAACATGGCGTCATCGCGGTAAAGTAGGTTGGGAGCTGATCCTCAGATAAGATTTCATTGGCATAGTAGTTCGTGAGCGGGACTTCAGCGGTTGGAATCAGTGTCATTCCAGAAGATTCCACCGTGTAGACATCTTCCTTGAACTTAGGAAATTGCCCAGTCCCATACATCGTCTGTGCGTTCACCAGGTATGGCGGGATAATCTCATGATAGCCTTGCTTTTGCGTATGCAGATCTAGCATAAAGCTATAAACGGCCCGTTCTAGGAGTGCGCCGGCATCTTTATAGTACACAAAGCGTGCACCCGAAACTTTCGCAGCCCGGTCAAAGTCTAGAATTCCTAAACTTTCGCCTAATTCCCAATGCGCTTTGGGTTTAAAATCGAAAGTTGGAATCTCACCGTGTTTGCGCATTTCAACATTGCTATCTTCATCCGGACCAACTGGCACATCGTCAGCGGGCAAGTTTGGGAAGCGGATGGCTAAGTAATGCAAGCGATCATTGACTTCCGTTTGGGCTGCTTCAGTGCTCTTAATGTCCCCATTCAATTGCTTGACTTGTTGAATCAGCGCTTGACCCGCTTCGGACTGCGGATCACTTTGCCCAATTTGTTCCGTCAATTGATTCTTTTGTTTCTTCAAACCTTCAACCTTAGTAATCGCATCGCGGTTTTGTTGATCTAGCTGTAGATATTCATCGACCTCAGCTGGATCAACCTTTCGAGTCTGGAGCTTAGCCTTAACCAGTTCTGGGTTATTACGAACAAACTTTGGATTTAACATACGGAAAACCTCCTTAAAATTAAAACGCCCCATAGTCTCCATCAAAAAGACTATGGGACGTTATTACCAACGTGGTACCACCCAACTTACTGCTCTACGAGTATATCGTCTCACCGCGACCTCTTAAAAACGAGGTCAAACGCTAAATGGCGGATTCACCCGTCCGGTTAACCAACTTTCAGCACCCATTGGCTCTCTGAATAACCAAACGAACTACTAGCCCATTATGTTTGCGCTTTCATTTTACACCTATAATTTAACCCTCACTTGAATCATTGTCAATAGTTTTTTATCATCATTTTGTTTTTCTATTATTGAGATAATCATTTATTGTGGTTTTAATTATTTCACTGGGGCTTGAATCGGGTGCTAACGAATTAGAATGAACAGCACTAAGGCAACAAAGGAGTAAATCTATTCATTAACTGTGACAGCCACCTAATCACAATTAAAAAAATACGTACCCATAATCAACTAAGTACATCGTATCTTCATGAAGCGCTAGTTGCAAAGAATTGGAAAGTCTCCATAAGCAATGCGTGCAATGTTATCTGCACCGAATATGTTAAGGCTCAAAATAAAAGCGCAACCTCAACCATAATACAATTTGGCTATACAGGAACATACTGGTATGCAACGGTATTTAATACTTGTTTGTTGTTGGGAATGTTCGCCATAGTTACGGTCATATATTGGTTACTAGATAAAAGACAATCTTTGTCCAAAAATACAGGTCACAAATGAAGGCCAACTGTATGTACCTTTGGAAAATTGTCTTTCTTCATACTTGCTTACTCCTCAACTTTGTTGTATTTAACATGATAAAGCTCCACACAGCGCCAATTAGCATAATCACGGCCATCCACAGAAAACCAATGTTAGCCCCAAATTTATCATTAGCGACTCCCATTAAGGTCGATGCAAATACTTCAATTAATTGAGCGGTGCCATTCCAAATAGATGTTGCTCTACCCATAAATTTCTTGTCCACTCGATGCATTAGCACTGTATTAATAACCACCCGAAGTGCTGAGTTACTCAAGCCAAGGCTGAACGTACAAACATAGGTCAAGGGAATAACATGTGTCCAATATAATGTCAAAAGTCCTATAGTAGCTAAAGTAAAGAAAAAAACAATGATATTCTTATCTTTAAAGTGATTAATCAAGTATCCGGTGATTAATCCAGCAGCCAATCCTCCGACTCCATATCCCATATCTGCAAATCCATATACCACACTATTGGCTCTTAAAACTGTTGACACATAATCTGGTGACGAAACGTTAAAAAGCTGCGTGACTATTAAAGGTAAAATTGAAATAATTCCCATACTTAAGATTGACTTGTGCTTCCAAATATACGCTAGACCATTGGAAAATCCGGCTGATTCTTCATTTACCCCTTTATTAACAGGTGAGTCTGCCTTAATGGCTGCTACTAATAAAACTGCTGCCACAAACATAATAATATTGATAACTAGAATGATCATAAATCCAGTGTAATTCAAAATAATTCCCGAGATAGCACCAGCGGCAAACATGCCAACTTGCAATGACACTTCAATGAATGAGTTGGCTGTTCCTAACAGTTCTTCTGGTAGTACAGCTTGTACATAGCTTCTGGAGGCAGCCATATAGGTAATCCATCCGGCTCCTGTTAAAATCGCAAGCCCGTACATTGCCCATAGATTAAAACCAGCGTATCCAATTACTAATGCAATCAAACTCATAGGTACCGCTCTACCTAAAAAGGTCCAAAGTATCACTTGTTTACGTGAAAACTTATCCGTCAGGCTACCAGCTAATGGTGACATCAAAAAGCCAGCCAACACATTCACGGTTAGGTACAGGCCAACTAATTTGTTTGAATGCGTCGCTTGTAGCATGTACCAATTTGCCCCGACAGTCGTCAGCCCGACACCAAATCCAGAAATTATATCGGCCAGAAAGAAGTTACGAAATTCTCTTCTACCTAAAAGATTTGTTATATTCATTGTAACGTCATCCTTTCAAGAACTTTGATACTGGCGTTTTTACGTCAGGCAAATTTTTTAATATGATGTTTGCTCTTTTTGCCTCGTATAACGCATTAGGATCATTAGAGATTGTATCTGGTCGATTAGCTTCTCCAACAACACTTACAATTAATTTCATGCCTAAAAATTCGCAGATATACTTAAACTGATCAATAATAACTTGGCCTTTTACCACCGGATCATCACCGCCGACAATAATCAAAACAATTTTCTTACCTTGCATCGCTTCACGAAAATTAGTGTCAACTTTTAGACTTTCTGACCATCTGTCGATGAAGCTTTTGAGGATGGCAGGAATTCCGTACCAATATATCGGAGTTGCGAAAACAATAATTTTTGCCTTTTTCAATTGTTCGATTATGCCGTAATAATCATCATTCTGTCGTGGCCAGTTTGGCGCAAAGCGAAAATCTTGAACATCAAATATTTTCACATCATTTAGGTTTACTTCCTGATACGCTAGCCCCTTTAATACTAATTTAGCTAAAATTGTTGAATTTGAGGGCACATGAGTTGAGGCACTAATTAACAGAATCTTTTTCGTATCGATACTAATCCCCTCCGTAAATGACTTTCAAAATAATGACGAGTATGCAAAATAATTAATAAATTACTCACCGTCATTTAATGCGATAAGCTCATTTTACAATCGTTTTTCGATGTTGTATGATTGTGTACAACAATTCGTCAAAAGGGGGGATTTAGCTTGACACATGGGCAACTAATCAGAAGATTACGAAAAGAACGCGGCCTAACTCAGGCACAATTAGCAGAAGGAATTTCTAGTCGCACTACCCTTTCCACATTAGAAAACAATAAAACTGATGTTAATATAAATACCCTTTTTAGCTATTTGGATCGTTTAAATGTATCCATTCAGGAATATCTATTTTATTTCAACGACAGTTCTAACACCGAAAAGGAACTAGCAACCAAATACTTTTACGATAATATTGTGAAAAAACGTGATATTGAAATAGAACAACGGATTTTAGATTATCAGTCTAAATATAAAGATTCTAAGGATTTTTATTACTGCTGTTTGTCTATTGAGCTAAAACTCTTCTTGAATAAAAAGAAGGATAAAACTGTCTTTGACGTCAGGGAAGATACAGAGATTATCAAAAAATATTTGGAACGGGTTACGCAATGGGGACATTTTGAGATGTCTATCTTTGCTAACTGTCTATACATTTTCACCAGTGAGTATATTCGAGCCACTTTTACAATCCTATTGAAAAGAACTAAGATTCTCAGCAAAATTGATACTTATCAAAATGACATTTCCATTTTTCTAAATAATTGCATCGTACTGGCACTCGAAAGAAAAAATTACCAAAATGCACGTTTCTATATTCAACAGCTTTATCAAATATCCGAGAAAACACCTCGTAAAGCTTATGACAGAATGATGTGTGCTTATTACCTAGCACTCCTCAAACAAATTAAGGGCGCTAATGCGAACGTTGATAGTACGATCAGTCATTTTAAAGAACTCGGTTTTTCTGAGCACGCTGAAATGCTTGAAAATTTACGGGATAGATTACTGTCTTCGGGTAAGCAATCCATCGCTTAGTGATTAAACGGAACATCGTCGCTCCAATCAACCCCATCACCACGCAAAAACGCGTACCAGCCATTCCAGCTAGTACGCGTTTTTGACAACACTTATATTTCGAATTTATGCCTTAGCCTTACCAGTTTGGTTAGCGGCATCGATGAATGCCTTGAATAACCCTTCTGGACGGTTAGGACGTGATAAGAATTCAGGATGGTATTGTGAGGCAACGAAGAAGCGCTTGTCTGGTAATTCAATCACTTCTACGAGACGGTTGTCAGGCGAAGTCCCAGAGAAGACCATGCCCTTAGCAGCCATCGCTTCACGATACTTGTTGTTGAATTCATAACGGTGACGATGCCGTTCCATGACGACTTCTTCGTTATGGTAAGCCTTGGCTGCGACGGTACCAGGCTTCAACTTGCAAGGATAAGCGCCCAAACGTTGGGTCCCACCCATGTCTTCAACGTCTTCTTGGTCTGCCATTAAATCAATAATGTTATCTGGCGTGTTTGGATCGATTTCAGCGGAGTTCGCGTCTTTCAAGCCAAGGACGTTGCGGGCAAATTCAACACTGGCCATTTGCATTCCCAGGCAGATACCTAAGAATGGTACGTCGTTTTCACGGGCGTACTTGATGGCCGTAATCTTACCTTCAATCCCACGATCGCCGAAACCACCAGGAACTAAAATTCCATCCGCATCGCCTAATAATTCTTCGACGTTGTCAGGTGTGACGTCTTCAGCTGAAATCTTCTTCAAATCAATGTCAGCGTCATCCGTATATCCCGCATGCTTCAAAGCTTCAGTCACTGAGATGTAAGCATCTTGTAAGGCCACATACTTCCCGACCAATGCGATTTTGATCGTCCGTGATAAGTTTTGAACGTGGTGTTCTAATTCGACCCAGTCGCTCATGTCGGCCTTTGGTGCTTGTACGCCAAAGTGATCTAAGACGATTTGATCCATGTTTTGTTTCTGCACATTCAAAGGAATCGAATAAATCGTCTTCACGTCTAAGGATTCGATGACTGCTTCCGGTTCAACGTCACAGAAAGACGCAATCTTGTTCCGCATTTCGCGGGTGATTGGTTGTTCCGTCCGCACGACCAGCATGTTTGGTTGAATTCCGTAGCTCCGCAATTCTTTAACAGAATGTTGCGTTGGCTTCGTCTTCATTTCACCAGCTGCTCGTAAATATGGAATCAGCGTCGTGTGAATGTAGAAGACGTTGTCAGAGCCCAGGTCGCTCTTCATCTGCCGTAATGCTTCGATAAATGGCAAGGATTCGATATCACCGACCGTCCCACCGATTTCAGTAATCACGATATCGGAATCCGTCGTCGTACCAGCCCGCATGATTTTTTCCTTAATAGCATTCGTAATATGTGGAATGACTTGTACCGTTGCCCCTAAATAGTCGCCCCGCCGTTCCTTTTGAAGAACTTCAGAATAAATCTTACCGGTCGTGACATTTGAGTATTTATTAAGATTAATATCAATAAATCGTTCGTAATGTCCAAGGTCTAAGTCAGTTTCGGTCCCATCATCGGTCACGAAGACTTCACCGTGTTGATAAGGACTCATCGTACCAGGATCAACGTTGATATAGGGATCAAACTTTTGAATCGTGACCTTCAAGCCCCGGTTCTTTAATAAACGCCCTAACGAAGCAGCGACGATACCTTTACCAATGGATGACACAACGCCACCAGTTACAAAAATATATTTGGTCATGTGATAACTCCTTAAAGATTTATTTCGTGGGGTGGTATAAATAAAGAAAGCTCCCTATTTCAAACAGAAATAGGGAGCTTAATCCGATCGTTTGTCTCAGGTATTTCTACCAGAGAGCCCAAATAAGATAATACAAGGAGATTCACCTTTCGTCAAGGAAAAATCCTGAAAAGCTTATTTGGATTCGTCTTCATCCTCGTCATCGTAGTCGTCATCATCATCGTCATTTAACTCTGATAATTGACCTTCGATGCCATCTGGCAATGTCTCATCAGCAACGTCGTCATCCGTGTCATCAACCCCAGCAAGTTCATCATACTTGCTGCTTGCTGAATCATCGTCATCGTCGTCCTGATCATCATCGTCATCATAATTGTCGTCATCTTCGGGATCGTCGTCATCATAATCGATCACGTCGTCATCATCCCCGGCGTCAGCCAAGAAGGCGTTGACCTTCTTACGCTTCTTGCGCTTTGGCCGATCTTCATCTTCGTCATCATCCGTATGGATAACAGCTTCGTCAATGGATTCAAATGGGTACCATGCACGCAGGCCCCACATATTGTCACCGAGCGAAATGAAACTACCATCGATATTAAGATCGGTATAAAATTGTGATAAACGCTCCCGAATTTCTTCGTCGCTTTTACCTAAATATGATTGCACAGCGTTGGTCAAATCGGCAAAAGCCATCACATCACCATGTTGTGATAAGATTGCGTGAGCAACCTCGATTAAAGATAATTCGGACTTTTTTTGTCCATCAAATTGTTTTAGTTCCAAACTGGTGCACGTCCTTTCCACAGTTTATAGTACATCATACCAAATTAAGCCGTGAATTGCAATCGCAACTTGTAGTTACCAAGTAGTTGTTCCCCGGCGTATAAATCGTAATCCACATTCACTTCACCAGAAAACGGCCGCTCACGTAGCCGAACCCGTAGCATCGGCGTCACGGTCTCAACTGGTAGCATGCCCATCGGTGTCTGGTAGTGGGCCCGCACCCGTTTGCCATTCGAAAAATGTAACCGCAAGCGATTCTCGGAACTGCGAGTTAAGACCACGTCACCATTCGTCGCTAATTTGATGGTCACTGGAATCGGATCAGGCTCGTCATCATTGACTTCCTTGTAGCGCAAATAAAACGCGCCACCCATTTGAACCAGTTGACCATCAACGTCTAACGCATAGTTGGCCGTCTCACCATCTTGGCGTGCCCGCGTCTCCAAATGAATGGCGACTGGAACGCCAGTTGTTAAATCATCCATGCTTGGACCTCCCGTTATTTAATTGAAATGACACGCTGAAGCGCCCGTCGCGGATCACCGTGTTATCGTCCCTTTATATCCTAAAACTTCCTGTTCAATTATAAGCCATTCGCACCGAAATAACTAAGAATTAACCTAAGAAATCCTGCCCACGGTTCAGCGCCTTATCCACCCAATGACCACCTCAACGGACTGCCATCCCGTGGGTTACGCCTCTCAAACTCCGGGTACTGGGGTCCCGCCAGCCGTCATCAGCTAAAACAATTGGACCGACCCAATGCAACCGCTTTGCATTTCTAGTATAATTAATAGTGATACGGGCAATGATGGCGGTTCAGCCGCCCATTGCTTGGTAATAGCGACTAACGGGGTGACCTTTGTGACAGAACCAACCATTGCAACTTTGAGTCAAAACTATGAACCGGCAGCGATGCTCGATAGTTTTGCGTATACGAACGCCTTACTTTGGCTGACCGCCAATCGACAGCAGCCAATCGTCCACTTCTGGCAACTGCAGCCAACCGTGATTCTCGGCTTACTAGACCAACGTTTGCCACAATTACCGGCTGGGCTCGCCTACTTGCGCCAGGCTGGGTATCAGGTGATGCTACGCAACTCTGGGGGCTTAGCCGTCGTGGCCGACCCCGGCGTCCTGAACGTGTCACTGTTGCTTCCCGCCGAACGCGACCGCTATTCGATTACCGAAGCTTATCAACTAATGGTCGATTATGTGCGGGCAGTCTGGCCGACACTCAAGATCGATACCGGCGAAATCACCCAATCCTATTGTCCTGGCGATTACGACTTGAGCATTGCTGGCCGTAAAATCGCTGGCATGTCACAACGCCGAACAGCCGACGCGCTAGTCATCATGCTATACGTCAGCATCAACGGCAATCAGACCGCGCGCAGCCAACTGATTCAGCAATTTTATCAGCTTAGTCTGGCCGGCAAGTCAGATTCCCGTTTTCCAACCGTCGACCCGAATGTCATGACGACGGTCGCGGAACAACTCGATCCCACGTACACGGTCAAACAAGCTCAGGCCCAATTCGTTCATGTACTCGCCCAGGACGGCACGGTCGATTCAACTAGTCTCCCGCTCGTGACCGAGGAGCCGGAATTTCAAGCCCATTTAAGTCAGGCCTATCGCCAAATGCAACGCCGCCAACAACGCTTGCATCATTGAAACCTTGAAGCCTTGAAAAAATGAACGACTGGAAAAATGAACCTTTGAAAAAATAAAAGTCTGAAAAATGAAAGTCCGAACAACCGCAAGTCTGCAAGATTGAAAGACTGAAAGAAGGAATTAATTTGGCCTATCGTCAACAATTATTACCCATGGAGAAAGTTTTCCGGGACCCCGTCCATGATTATATTTATATCCAACATCAAGTTATTCTGGATTTGATCAACACTTCGGAGTTCCAACGTCTGCGCCGCATCAAGCAACTGGGAACGACTTCGCTAACTTTCCACGGCGCCGAACACTCCCGCTTTGGTCATTGCCTCGGCGTTTACGAAATCACGCGTCGAATCTGCGATAATTTTGAACGCAACTATCCGACCCACACTCCTGGCGATGGCGGCTGGGATGACCACGAACGACTCGTTGCCCTGTGTGCGGCCTTGTTACATGACATCGGTCACGGCCCCTATTCACACACCTTCGAGCACATTTTCCACACGGACCATGAAGCTTTGACGGTACAAATCCTCACCTCGCCAGAAACAGAAGTCAATCAGGTCTTGCGGCAAGTCTCACCAGATTTTCCTGCGCAAGTCGCTGCCGTTATCCAAAAAACGTACCCGAATCCACAGGTCGTTCAGATGATCTCAAGTCAAATCGACGCTGACCGCATGGATTACCTGCTGCGGGATTCCTACTTTACCGGGACCAACTATGGTAATTTCGACCTAACACGGATTCTGCGGGTCATGAAGCCCTACGCAGGCGGAATCACGTTCGCCATGGAAGGCATGCACGCCGTCGAAGACTACATCGTCAGCCGCTTTCAAATGTACATGCAAGTCTATTTCCATCCGGTCTCACGGTCAATGGAAGTCATCTTAGACCGGCTGTTAGAGCGGGCCAACGACTTGTACCAAAGTCACGCGGCGGATGCTGAAGCGACGCCGGTCATGTTACTGCCGTTCTTCAACAATCACTTTACACTACATGATTACTTACGTTTAGACGACGGTGTCCTCAACACTTATTTCAGTCACTGGCGCGATAGTCACGACCAAATCTTGGCCGACCTCGCCACCCGGTTCCTAGATCGGCGGCCACTAAAATCAGCACGGGTCGATACCACGACGCAGCCGCTGATTCCGGACTTACAGCGTTTGATCGAACAAGCCGGATTTGACGCCCACTACTACACGGACACCAACGACAGCTATGATTTGCCGTACGACGCCTACGATCCGAAGATGAAGAAACCCCGGACGCAAATTGAACTGATGCAAAAGGACGGCTCGCTCTTAGAACTGTCGACCGTCAGCGATCTGGTCCGGGCAATCACTGGCAAGGTTTCGGGGGACCAACGTTTCTTCTTCCCGAAAGAAATGCTCAGCGAAAACGCCGACAGCGATTTATTTAAACCCATTTATCAAGAATTTCAGCAATACATTTTGAACGATCGCCTGGTCGTTCCACACTAATTTTGGAGGAATCAGTACATGTCAGTTAAACTTATTGCCATCGATATGGACGGCACCTTGCTCAACGAACACAGCGAACTCAATCCCGCGACGATTCAAGCCGTCCGTGACGCCAATGCTCAGGGCATCAAAGTCGTTATTTGTACCGGCCGACCATTGAGCGGCGTCACCCCATTTCTACAACAACTGGGTATCGCTGGTGAACACAACTATGTCATCACTTTCAACGGGTCGATGGTCCAAACCATCCCTGGTAAAATCATCACTGGCCTGACGCTTTCACACAATGACTACATTGACATCGAGACGTTAAGTCGCAAGCTCAATGTGCATTGCCATGTCGAAAGTGAAGACCACATTTATACGGCGAACCGGAATATCAGCCCGTACACGGTCGGCGAAAGCTCACTCGTCAATATGCCGATTCGCTACCGGACACCTGAAGAAATGCGGCCAGACTTACCAATCGTCAAGTGCATGTTCATTGACCATCAGCCGTTACTGGATGCGGCCATCAAGGCACTACCAGCGGACTTCTCAGAACGATTTACCATCGTGCGCTCAGAAGCCTATTTCTTGGAATTCATGAATCCGGAAGCTAGCAAAGGAAACGCCCTACGCACGCTTGCAGACCACCTTCACCTGACCGCGGATGAAGTCATGGCAATCGGGGACCAGGGGAATGATCTGAGCATGCTCGAATACGCCACACACAGCGTCGCGATGGGCAATGCCATTGATGAAGCCAAACAAATCGCTCGCTACGAAACCAAGACCAACGTGGAAGACGGCGTTGCACACGCGATTCGGACTTGGGCGTTGGCTGAATAAACTGGGTAATCGGTGCCAAGCGGCATGTTCGGCGAGCTGCCTGAAACACGCCACCCAATTGACAGCACCCGTTTGAACGCGTCTAGCAGGCGTTTAACGTCCAATACTCAGATGTGATGAGCAACTAATTATCGGTTTGAAAATAGGACTTCAAAAAAATCGCTTCAAGAATTCGATTGAATTCTTGAAGCGATTTTTAGTGACTAAGCAACTCGTGCCAGATTCTGAACCTCATCGGTAATCCTGGTTATTCAAAGACTTAAAGCTTAAGTCGTTGAATGATCAATTCAGACCCACCAGACCGTTTTATTCAAACGTCCCGCTGGCACTGTCTTCCTTGGTCACGTTACCACTATCGGGATAGTAGCGATACGTGTCAGTGACGGTCTTAGAAGCCGAACTAGACGACTCATCCGCCGCATACACTGCGGTGATCTGGTAATAATCACTCGTCTGCTTAGTGATATTGAACTCTGTATCTGAAGCAAATGTGACCCCAGCGGCATCCTGAAATTGCTTGATGATGGCCGAAGTCGTTAACGTCGACGAAGAACTGCTCGACGTGCTACTATCTGACGAACTCGTGGCAGTCGATGAAGACGAACTGGTACTGTCCGTACTGCTCGTTGCTGAATTTGAATCAGATGAACTGGACGACGAACTTGAACTAACAACGGTGGAACTCTCACTACCGGAACTCGTTGATTGCGACGCCTCATAATTCATAATGGCTTGTTTCATTGCCAAAGCTTTCTTCTGTAATTCTTTGATGACCGGATGGGAGTCTGAGACCCGATCCAGCTTATCAATATTGGCCTTCGCAGTGGCCAAATCATGAACACTCAAATCATCGCGGGCGGCATTATAATAACCATTAGCTTGCTTGACAGCTTGATACTGCTTGACTAACTTCTGACGCGCAGCAATAAAGCTGGCATCAGTGGTGCCGTCATAGCTACTTAATGTCTCAAAATAGCCCTTAGCTAAACTCAATTGGTTATTTTCAAGCGCTTCTTCGGCTTCTTGATAATACTTTAAGCCCGTTGCGAGATTTTTGACCGCCGCATTCGGATTAGCAGCACTGGCTAACGTCTTCCGAGCAGCGGCGATTTTTGTTTGCGAAATTTGCTGATCAGCTTTGGTTAAAACGGCCGTTGTACTATTATTAGTAGCGGTCGTGGCCGAACTTGCGGTTACGCCTCCGGTATTTTTGGCACAGCCTGATAGTGTGATGAGTCCAATCAGAACCATCAGAATCAGTGGCCAAGACGATCGATAGGCATGATCCACGGCAAACCCCTCCTTTTTATCATCCCTCATTATACCATTAATCGCGATGACGTTTTTTTCAAAGCTCTGAGGTCGAGCATTACTAAACTAACCGAACTAACGCCAGCACGTAACCAGCCGTTAAAAGCAGTACCATCACGAGATTCGACCAGCGATACATGACGATCAGCGCCAGGTACTCTCGAAACATCGCGAATGGCAAGTAATATAGCGGCGTCCGGGCCCCAATACCCGTCAAGTTCAGGTGGAGCTGACGGGCAAAAATATTGGCTCTGAGTACGTGATAGCCACTCGTAACGATGACCGCGCGATAAAACGGATCAGTGCGGACGAGCAGTGCGTGCGAAAACTTCAGATTTTCAATCGTGGACGTCGACCGGTTCTCCTCTTGAATCGCATCACGCGGAATTCCCGTAGCGACCAGGTAGCGCCGCATCGCGGTACTTTCGGCCATCACCTCATCATCCCCCTGACCACCAGAAACGACGATGGTAATTGGTTGGTGGTAGCGGCTCCGTTGCGCGTGGTAGTACTTAGCCGCGGCCTGCAACCGGAAAGCTAAGGTCCGAGTCGGTTGGCCATTGGGCATCAAGCCAGCGCCCAAAACAATGATGTGGTCGATCTGACGCCGCCGTCCCATCCGAGTCGTCACACATGCGACCAGATAGGCGATAAAGCTAAAGGCGAAATACGCCGTCAATAGCAATGCTAAGCCCAAGAGTTGCCAGACGCGCGGCACTTGCCACAGCCAAAAGTTCAGACCGGATAGCACTAACATCAACAGCAGGATCACTCCCACGATTGCGAGCAAACTGTAGTGTAGCGCCCAGCCCTCCTTGCGAATCAGCCGATAACTATAGCGCACGAAACTGATAGCCACGATTAGAATCACGACTGGCAGGAGCGTGTACGCCAACACCTTCGCCCCAACTAGCATGAATTGCCACGCGGGGCTAGCCTGGGCACTAAACTCCTTGTAAACGCTTAATAAAATACCGATAATGGCCAGTAAGAATAAATGGCCGGTCAACCAGTGACGGCGGTCCGTCAATTGCAACGTCAGCGCACTGACGAAGGCTAAACTGCCCCAATAAAATGGTGTCATGGCAACCACCCCCTATCTATCCATTGTACCCATTTTGCGCCAACTTACCAGTTATTTACAGGTGGTGAACACGCATCATTGTCTTGAATCATGTGTCAATTCTTAAGTTCAAAAGCAGCCAGCTGAGGCCCGCTGGAAACAAAGCGAATTAGCGTAAATCTTCTGCGATAGACGCGCCCTAAGCCGGCCTCCAGGCATTCTGGGCAATGGCCGGAACGTGGTGGACACAGATTTAAGCCGACAACCCGCGTCTTAAATACTGGTCTTTCACTAACCAAGCACAAGACGCTTGCTAAGTGAAATATCACCACTGGGCCTTGCCCAGAATACCTTCCAGCCGGGGATAGTATTCGAAAGGCAGATATTTGCGGACTCAACTATTTGGTAAACTGGTCGTTGGTTCCTAACAGAGGGTATCTTGAAATTCAACTTTAAGACGAGTTTCTAATAATTTTCCAGCTATCATATGCATATTTTGATGCTAAGTATCATTAGTTTCACTGGACATCACCAGAGTTTTCTCTAGTTAATTGCGACTACAAAGTCTTGAATCAGACTCAAATGGCAACATTACGTCTAACTGTAAATTATAAACCCAATTGAGCCAGCCAATAATCTTCTCAGTATTTGACTGACATAAAGCATTATCAATTCTGATTTAAAGTTTCCCTGAAGACTCAGTTTCCTAATATTCAGTGGTCAATTGTACCCAGATAGGTGGCTGTTCATCCGCCATTCGAACGGCTTCCCGACTGTCCGGACTGCCGGACAATGCGCAGTAGCCAAATTATTCTTAGCTGGAAGTGAGGTTCTTCCGGCTTAGAATAAGACTCATATTTGAAATTGCGCAGCGGTCTTCTACGTGAGTTCAAATCGGCTGCGCTCCAGCAATTGTCAGCCGGCTCCGGAAGTCGGATTAGGGCGATCAATGCGGACGAACAGCAAACCAACTAACCCGCACACAACGCGTAATCATCATTTCCGCCCACAGTCCTCAGAATCTAAATAGTCGCTCCAAGAACAATTCATTCTTGAAGCGACTATTTAGAGAGCAATTTATATTTAACGCATTAATTTTCTTCGTTATGGAACCGATTCTTAAATAATGGGCTAACTGGTTTATTTTCGTGGATAAACTTGATCGCTTGACCCATTAATTGACCAACTGAAACTTCTTCGATCTTGTCGATACGTTTTGAAGCTGGCAATTCGATTGAGTCAGTCACAACTAACTTCTTAATTGGTGACTTTTCGATCCGTTCGATGGCTGGACCAGAAAGTACAGGGTGGGTACAACTTGCGTAAACTTCCGTTGCACCAGCATCAACTAAGGCCTGTGCACCTAACGTGATCGTCCCGGCCGTATCGATCATATCATCGATCATGATGGCCCGTTTGCCCTTAACATCACCAATGATGTTCATGACTTCAGCAACATTCGCCCGTGGACGCCGCTTGTCGATAATGGCAATTGGGGCCTTCAGGAATTCAGCCAATTTACGTGCCCGAGTCACACCACCGTGGTCAGGTGAAACGACCACAGCATTCTCATCTAAGTGGTGGTTCAGGAAGTAGTCAGCTAACAGTGGCGCACCCATCAAATGGTCCAATGGGATATCGAAGAAGCCTTGGATTTGAGCAGCATGCAAGTCAAGTGCTAAAATCCGGGTTGCACCGGCCGTTTCCAGCATGTTGGCAACTAACTTAGCGGTAATTGGTTCACGAGAACGTGCCTTCCGGTCTTGCCGTGCGTACCCATAGTAAGGAATAACCACGTTAATGGTCTTAGCACTGGCCCGCCGAAGCGCGTCAATCATAATCAATAATTCCATCAAATTATCATTAACAGGAGCGGAAGTTGACTGAATGATGTAAACTTGATCACCACGAATACTTTCCTCAATGTTAATGCGAATTTCGCCATCACTAAAGCGATCGACCGAAGTCTTACCTAATTTGACCCCAACGGCGTCCGCGATTTTTTCTGCCAATGGTTTATTTGAATTCAAAGCAAAAATTTTTAACTTTGGATCAAAATACTGTTCTGACATAATTTCCTCCATTCGAAAATTTATTACTTACTAAATAATAGGCATTTTGCTAGTGAAAATCAAGTCCCAACAACGGCGCAAAAATGCGTGAGACTGGGCTGGAAGCACGACTTTCGCCGATTGACGCCCCTTCACAACTAAAGATTAAAGTTTCGTGAGCGCCATTTCTAGCCCTTCAGTACCTCATGAAGCCGAAATGGTACCGCTATCAGCTATAGTTGATAGAAACAACTAGTTCTCGATAATAACTCAGACCAAATTGACGCACCGATTATCGATGGTGGTCCAGATAGTTGACGACATCTCGGCCCAGGCGCTGCATGCCCTGATATTGTTGTTCTTGTTGGCCATTTTGCGCCATAACGACGATACTATACGTCCCATGCTTGGTTTTAAAAATCGCCGCATCATTTTGAACGCCCTTATCCGGATACTCACCGGTCTTGTTATAGACAGTCGCATGCTTGACTAAGGCGGGCAGCTTACTGTGATTACGGCAGCCCTTCAATAGCGTCAGCATCTGCTTATCATAAGTCTTGCCTAACAACTTGTGCCGGTAAACGCGGGTCAAAAAACGCGTCAAGTCACCGACTGAAGTGTAATTATCACGACCCTGTTCAAGTGCAGCCGTGTCTAACATGTGTCGTTGTAGTACCGTGTGCCGAAATTTGAACTGCTTAATCGTTTTATTGATTGGTTTGAACCCGCCGGCGCGGTCGATCAAACGATTCGCCGCGGCGTTATCTGAATTGTGAATCATCAACTGCAAGTCACGCCGATCCTGTTGCGTAAGCCGCAACTTTTTCTGTTGTACCTGCCGATAAATCGTGAGCATCACGAAGACTTTGATCGTGCTTGCAGACCGTTGCCGTGTCACCCGTTGATTACCAGTTCTCACCGTCAGTCCCCGTTTCTGGCCTAAACGAGTCACTTTAACTGACCACCGGCCGCCCAGTGGCTGTAAGTCGCGTTTGACCAGTCGTTTGACGGCTGCCCGTTCATGTTTAAGCGACGTCGCTTGAGCAGTCACCGCCCAGTTCAAGCCACCGAGTAGCACCAGCCCACAGATGAGTCCCCGCAACCACCGTTTCATTTGCATTCCTTCGCCTCCAAATCACGCTCGTATCACGTTTCCACGCTAATTATACCAACTTTTACGAGAAATGGACACGCACTCACCATCAATATTTTTATACGAAAAAGAGCCATTCAAGCACCATCGTGTGAATGACTCTTACTATCGATATCAATAAATTTATTTCGACCGCCGCTTGCGTTAGGGCTTACCCCTCACCGCTACACAGTCGTGATATTACATGTTTTCTGGTTCGTGTGGTAACCGGCTCCAGAAGTCCGGCTTGTTGGTCTGACGGGCCCGGGCAATCGCCATGTCATGGAAGTTGACATCGTCGGTGATCGTCGAACCGGCCGCGATAAACGAATGGTCCGCCACTTCGACCGGCGCAATGATGTTGGAATTGCTACCGATGAAAGCTGAGTCGCCGACATTGGTATGATGCTTGTTGACGCCATCGTAGTTGACGAAGACGACCCCACAACCAACGTTAATATCTTGACCTAACGTTGCATCACCCACATAGGTCAAATGACCAACCTTAGTCCGTGCACCGATTTGGGCCTTTTTAACTTCAACAAAGTTCCCTAAATGTACGTGTTCGCCGATTTCAGCTTGTGGCCGTAAATGACTGTATGGGCCAATATTACTATCAGCATGCATGATCGAATCTTCGAGGAAGGAGGCCGTAACCCGAACCCGATCTTCGATGACCATATCATGAATCTCAGAATGAGCACCGATAAAGCAATCTTCACCAATCGTCGTCTTGCCCTTAATCAGGACACCTGGTTCCACGATGGTATCCGCACCAATCTTAACGCCAGCATCGATGTAGGTGTCTTCAGGATTGATAATTGAAACGCCATTTTCCATATGCTGTTCGTTGATGCGCCGTTGCATGACCTTCGTTGCTTGTGCCAATGCGGCGCGAGTATTGACCCCCATGGATTCGTCAAAGTCATCCATCTGGTAAGCGGCAACCACGTCACCCTGGTTCTTCATGATCTGAATCACATCCGTCAGGTAATATTCACCCTGCGCATTGTCATTCGTCACTTGATGTAA
Source organism: Lactiplantibacillus sp. B652 (assembly GCF_023806745.1). Lineage (NCBI taxonomy): Bacteria > Bacillati > Bacillota > Bacilli > Lactobacillales > Lactobacillaceae > Lactiplantibacillus > Lactiplantibacillus sp. B652. The sequence goes on from NZ_JAMSKY010000001.1 coordinate 80,231, forward strand.
GGCGGCAAACAGCTTCTTATTATCGAAGCAGTAGACCCCCGTGTTGATTTCGCGAATTTCTTGTTCTTCCTTAGTAGCATCTTTTTGTTCAACAATCTTTTCAACGATGCCTAACCGGTTACGAACGACCCGGCCATAGCCTTGAGGGTTTGGGGCTTGTGATGTCAAAATCGTCCCAGCAGCGCCCTTGGCTTGATGATATTCAAATAATTCTTCAAAAGTTTCAGCTTTAAATAGCGGCGTATCACCACTAACGATCAGCGTCATCCCGTCGGCGTCCTTCAACAATGGTTCAGCCTGTAAGACGGCGTGTCCCGTTCCGAGTTGTTCCGCTTGAACGGCATATTCAGTCCGGTCGCCCAAGGCTGCTTCAACGTCTTTGGCACCGTGACCCACGACCGTGACGATGTTGGCCATGTGTGTGGCTTCAACTTGGGTCAAGACGTGGTCGACCATTGATTTACCACATACCTGATGTAAAACTTTGACTAGCTTGGATTTCATCCGGGTCCCTTTACCGGCGGCCATGATGATTGCATTTTTGGTTGTCATTACAAATTTCTCCTTAGTCCTCAGATAAGTCAATCATATCAAAAAAACGCTTGGGATAACATACTCGGCTAGGCTTCCGCACCGAAAACTTTTTCCAAATAATTCCCCGGAATGACCTTGATGGCCTTGTCACTATCACTCACGTTGGTCACTCGTAATAACGACGTGTAGTCATCGATTAAACGATTGCCGACGAAACTTGCTTCAGCAAAAACAGTGATACCAATCAAATTAGCGTCAAATTCTTCAATCAGCGTCTTCATCCCGTTGATCGTGCCGCCGCCCTTCATGAAATCATCCACGATGAGCACATTGGCGCCTTCCGTCAAACTCCGCTTAGAAAGTTCCATTTTCTTGATTCGTTCTGAAGAACCAGAGACATAGTTCACGCTCACTGTGGAGCCTTCGGTAATCTTAGAGTCATTACGTACGATGACGAATGGCACGTTGAGATAAGTTGCGACACTTTGTGCAATCGGAATTCCCTTGGTTGCCACCGTCATCACGGCATCGATCCTTTGATTCAAATATTGAGTCGCAATGACCCGGCCAACTTGGCGTAAAATATCGGGTTGCCCCAAAATATCTGACAGGTAGACGTAACCCCCAGGTAAGACCCGGCTCTTGTCCGCCACCTTAGTCGTCATTTCTTCAATAAATGTCTGCGCTTCTTCCTTTAAAATATATGGGATGAAGCGGGCGCCCCCAGCAGCACCGGGAATGGTCTCCAAGATTCCTGTTCCCCGGGCCTGAAAAACCTTCTTTAAGATCGTTAAATCTTCACTGATCGACGACTTTGCGGATGCGTACCGTTCCGCGAAGTATGTCAATGAAACTAATGTATGGGGACGTTCCAACAAATAACGCGTCATATCAATCAAACGTTCGCTTCTACGTACTTTCATATCTTCCACCTCAACCTAAATCATCATTTTTAAAGTCTATGCAAAATGATAACACAAACGTTCGGAAATAGGCTAACTTTTTAACATTTTTTTACTAAACCATCGGAATTTCTTAATAAGATTGCCAATTATCTTGTCTGTACAGCTCAGATTTGGCGAATTCGAGAACAATAAGTTTGGGCGACTTAATGGCGTGTGCCAGGAAGATCCATCGTTTATACGACGTAGAGGCGCAAAAAGGTTCGATTGGGTGGCCTCTGTTTACACCTAAAAAGCCCAGAACGTGTAATTTTGGAATCGTTCTGAGCTTTCAAGCACTTTATTTTATTGGCTTCTGCTTATTGAATCGTTGTCGTCCCCAAACAAACAATAGGATATAGACGACAGTACTTACCAAATTACCGACTAAACTGGTTATCAGTTCTCGAACGCCTTCGCCCAGTACTAGTGCAAAGGCTAACCGTACAATAAAGTAGCCAGCTGGTATGATACTACCAACTAAATTCGATTTGTTGCGTTTTCCCAGTAACTAACTCCAGACTCCTAAGCCCAGCGTAATAACCATTACTAACACACCAATAGTTGCACTAATTAACAACGATACCCCCTACTAATCTTGATGTTTTTCCTTAAGATGACTTCATACCGATGATAGCGTCACTTTTCAATCTTCAGCCGTTTGTTCAACCTAACTATCCGAAATTAAGGTTTTTATCTAAGCTGAAGCTCAGATAAAGTATTATTTTACAATATAAACTTCAAAAATCCTTGGCTTACCACCAACCATAATCCTGACAACATCCTTTTCCCAAAAAGGTAAAACATCATCCGTAAAACTTTCAATTACTATTTCTTTTGCCCTGAGATCCTTATTCAAAAAAGACTCGTAATCATCTATGATTACACCAATCCTATGGTTAGGAATCCAACTCAAATCAGTCATCCAATCTAAATAAGCGTCAAAGCCCGCATAGTCCGGCATTTTAAATTCTTTTCCCATAAAATTCAAATATTGTCGAGCGGTGTGAATCTTATCACCAGGAACTTCAACGACAAAATAGTCCAAAGCCTTCAAATCTTTTTTCAAAGACGAAAGTTTGTTTTTATCGACATAAGAAATGGTGTTTTTTTTCATTGTTATTACCTCATTTAACTTTCACAAAAGAAGCATAGTGATTACTCGTATAATATACATGCCCTTTGCTATCTATCAAAAAACGTTCCGCATCTCGAGATTTATTCGGTACCAATAAATCCATCTAGATTTTGTCAGACTTGTCAATTCAATTAGTAAGTTTATACCTTACCAGCCCAATTTTTTTATTTTAGGATAGGGTGTAACCACAATTCCGTAATATTTCCATCATCATCAATTCCCATTATAGTGCCTGGAAAAAATTCCACATAACTACTTTTAAGAGAGTTATTTTCTCCCCCAAATCTAAGCCAACCGTTGCTTATATCGTAATCAGTTTTCCATGAGTTTGCATCAGTTATCCTCTTGCTATCACCAGGATTTATGTCTTCATCCAAAACAACTTTACCTTGATGGGCTTTCGGAGGTATCAATATACTCGATTTCCAATTAAAATTATGATGAAATCCCCAAACTTGCGTAGACTCACTGTTCTCCGAATCAAAACCAATATATATATATCCCACTATATCAGAATTTACACTTGGTTCTGACACAAACTCATGTGAGCTTTCTAGATAAATCAGCTTTCCAAAATTATTAATTTTTGATTCAATGACTTCAAACATGTATTTTCCTTTCTACTCAGTAAAATTGAAATGTACAATTTTATTTGTATCTAAATCTACTACCAGCTCCCAAAAGCCTTGATTAACTAGATTATTGTTTAAGAATAGGTTGAGCGCCCGCCCTCCAAAGATGCTAGCAGTTTTGCTCCAGTTTTCCTGCATTTGTTCCACTCACTAGTATCTTTAAGCGCTTCTTTACACCAAAGTGCCTTATTCTTACTCATATCATCTAATCTTTCATCAATACTCAGGAATTGCTGATACTGTTTTGTAGTTATCCAAGTATTTTCAAATAATTCCTTTGCATAATTTAATGTAATATCAGAAAAATCAGAAGCTAGTTCATCAGCAACCGAAAAACCTTTTAATTGTTTGATCTGATCCTCTGGAGACATTGAAAATTCTTGAAGATTCTCGATAACCCTGTCATATAACATTGTCAACTTTTCTACATCTTCAGTCATCATTTCACAACCTTCCCATTCGTATAAATCCTAATAATTCCATGTTCTGGAGAAGAAACTTCATAATAAGGTGAATCGCCATGGTGACCACCACCAGGGTGATAAAAGTTTCCCCCTCATTTACCAAACCCGAATCACCAAAAATTTTTCCGACTGTATTCGTCTCAGTATTCTGCAGCATTAAATTTCTCGTGGCAACAGCATCATCTATTGGTAATATCTTATGCACCATATTTACTCCTCTATATTTTGATAGAAGATCTTTGTTTGCTATATCGTTAAACAGATTTAATATCCACTGCCCTCATCAGCCTCAAAAATTTGAATCCAACTTAACTAATAGAAATATTGTGAGTTTATTCATCTTGAAAATCTATCGAAAAAATCTTTCCAAAAATCACAGACAATTTTACACTTCCATTATGATAAAAATATAGTTGGTTTTCGTTTCTTTTCAATTCGGAAATATTGTCTAATTCAATAGACAGTATGTTCTCATCTTTGTAGCTCAAAAAAACATTACATTTCATTTCATACGTGTATATGAACAACATCAATTTGAAATCACTTATTTCTCTTCTGTATAAAACTTCTCCATCATCTATTTCGCCCGTTAAGCTTTCAGATTCTGACCAGAATAATTCTAACAAATCCAAATCATTATATTTTGTAAGCATTTTCATTACTCTCCTATCACAAACGGGAAGTTATAACACAAACAAAAAACTAGCCGTCCCCCAAATTCCCAATGAATTCCAGAAACGACTAGTAACATTTTAACGTATCACAGCGACCTGCTTAAATTCCGCAGATTGCCCGTTTTTAATCTCATATCACCGAACAAAAACAGCCCAACTAGCTTCCGACCCGGAGCCGCTGATAGACCAGCGCAGCAAAGTAGAACAAGCATTCGATGGCCGCGATGAAGAAGCTGACGGGCAGGTTCGTGATGTAACTTAAGTACAAGCCCAACCAGACGCCAATCAGTGCAAAACTGATTGCGAGGAAGATCATCTTGCTGACGGTGTGCACGAAGTAACGCGCCGCCGCAGCGGGTAACGTCAATAGGATGAAAATCAGCAGTGACCCCACGATTTGGGCGGCAACGCTGACGCTCATTGCAACGAGGACTAAGAAGACCACTGAGATGCCGGTCGTCCATAAGCCGCTCACCCGGGCACCAATCGCATCGAATGAATCAAATTTGAGTGGCCGGTACAAGCCCAACATCACGAGTAAGACGATGGCCGACAAGATTGCGACCCGAATGACATCCGCGCTAGCAATCCCAATCACACTCCCAAATAGAATGCTCGTCGCATAGCTCGAGGTCTGATTAGATAGCGACAGGAATAGGATGCCTAAACCGATAAACAGTGCGGAAATCGCAGAAATCGAGGCTTCGCGCCGTGATTGTTTCACACTCATCTGCCCCACGATGACCGAGCTGATGACGGTAAAAATCAACATCCCACTCAGTGCCGTCCAGCCCATGAAAATCCCGAAAGCCGCTCCGGCAAAGCCGATTTCAGACAGCGTGTGGGTTAAGAATGATAGGTTTCGGGCAATCACAAAGACCCCGATCGTCCCACAAATAATCGCAATAAATGTCCCAGCCAAGTAGGCGTTGCGCATGAAGACTAAACTAAACATTGACATTCGTGACCTCCTTGAGCTGTTCGACCGACATATCAGCGATGTTGCCAAACTGTTGCTGGCCCGGTTTTAGCGCCAAATAATGTTTGGCATACTGCTTCGCTAATGGTAAGTCGTGCGTGACAAAGAAGACCGTAATGTGACTCGTCTGGTTTAAATTCTGGACTAGATCTAAGAGTTCGTACTTCATTTCGTTATCGAGACTGGCCGTCGATTCGTCCAAAATCAAGAGTTGTGGTTCCTGGACGATGGCTTGGGCGAGATAGGCCCGCTGCTTTTCACCACCAGAAGCCATACCAAGTGGGCGATGGCGTAACTTTTTAAGGTTGGTGACTGCTAAGGCCGTTGTGACCTGGCGATGTTCGGCCTTCGACAGCCATGGCTGCCACCCTTTCAAATTCAGGCCGACAAAATCCTCAATCGTTAGTGGATATTCTTGGTCCAAATTACGAAATTGGGGCACGTAGCCAATCTTGATGGCTTTTTTATTCGGATAATAGGTGATTTGTCCCGCCGTTGGTTTCAACATGCCGAGCAATGCCCGAATCAGGGTGGTCTTGCCGACCCCATTCTCGCCAATCACGGTCAAAAAGTCGCCTTGTTCAATTTTAAAATCTAAATCTTTAAACACCTGGTTATTTGGAAAACTAATTCCAAGGTGTTGGACGGCAATTAACGGTTCCGTCATAACACTACCCCAACTTTCTCAATTAAAGTAAATCGTAATGATTACTATTTTAGTTTACCTGAAAGCCATTATTTGTCAATAGGGCCACTGGTACTATTTCAATCGCCTGGAAAGCGGATTCATCACCGCAGCTTCAAGCTTAATTCGCAACTGACGCCCGCCACATTTTTTCAAAATAAAAAGACCTAGCTATTCTGAGCAAGGTCTGGTCATCATTATTCAATTAAAAGTCCTCACGCTAACTCAAGCCAACTTGTTCTCACAAAAATTCATCAACAACGGCTTGGTAGCGGTCAGGATGCGTGCGAATTGCTTCCACGTGGCCCGCATCTGGGTCGATGTACAACCCCTTTTGTTGTGGCAACTGGTTATACAGCGCGTGGGCGTTTCGGACGGGAACGGTCTGGTCCTTGGACCCATGAATCATCAAGATTGGCAAACCACTCGTCAATACTTGCTGTAAAATGCGGCCGTCTTTGAAGCCATAACCCGCGCGCACGTGTGCCAACTGATTTGCGACCGGCATGATTGGATAAGCCGGTAGATGGAATTTGTGGGTTAGCCGAAACTTGGCTTCATCGTACAAATCCGCATAACCACTATCCTCAACGATGGCTTTGACGTTAGCAGGCAGTGGTTCCCCGCTGGTCGCCATCACCGTGGCCGCGCCCATTGAGATTCCCATCAACACAATATCAATATCGAGGCCTAACTGGTTGAGCGCCATCGTGATCCATCGTTCATAATCTAACCGGTCCAACCAGCCATAACCAATCGTGTGGCCCTGACTGTCGCCAAATGCCCGTGCGTCCGGCATCAGCACATCATAGCCCAGGCTCATGAAAATCCGAGCATACGGAATCATCTGTTCACGTGAATGTCCAAGACCGTGCGCTAAAATCGCCAGCCGTCCCACCGTTTTAGGGTTAGGAATATAAGTTGCCGCTAAGTTAAGGCCGTCAAATGACTGAATCATCCACTGTTGCTTCGGTTGTTTCAAATACCAGAAATTTTCAATCTCCGTATTTTCAGCATGCGACCGTTCCTGCCCTTTCTGCTTCTGAGCATCACTCACATGCATGGCAAACTTGTACGCCACTAACCCGCCAAACAACGTTCCTGCATAGGTTGCGGCACCCACGACACCTGCTAGCTTTAATCCGAATTTCGTCGACTGCTTCATCCCAACACCTCCGTTACCTTTTATTTAAGCATAATCTAGCCAAAATTGCTTTGAAAATTGCTCAAATTATGATTGTTCGTGACCGGTTTGGGACATATTGGTTACGATGGGTGGCTGAATAGGGCGTTTGGGATTAACCATAGCACGGGGCGGTATCCACTGCCGCATTGTCGAAACGTGTTCAGCCGAACTGGGCCTCCGGTTAGCTATGCCCCGACGCCAAGCGGATAACTTGCTCGTATTAGTGTGACTGGCGCCCACTCCTGCCGCATTGCCGAAACGTGTTCAGCCGAACTGGGCCTCCGGTTAGCTACGCCCCGACGCCAAGCGGATAACCCCCCGCTTAACGCCGGGGCTAGGCTAATCCTCGACCCAAACCGTTCGACTCCACACTCTTTTTAGCAGCCCTTCACACTCTTTCCGTCAAATTCACCGGTCTAACCAAATAAACCTCACGGCAAAAGCCCTTAAGCGAGTTATAAACGCGCTGTGCCCGTGACTGCTTTCGGCAGACGCCGAACACCGTTGGACCCGTGCCACTCATTTGAGCGGCGTCCGCCCCAAACGTCAATAACTGCTGCTTGATTTGCAAAATCTCTGGATAGCGCTTGGCCGTAATCGGCTCCAACACGTTGCCCATATTGGCAAAGATCGCCTCAAAGTCTTGGTTGCGAATGCCTGATAGCAGTCCATCAATATGGGGATGCGCTGCGATTCGGTCATAATTGACTTGCCGTAAGATATTCGGCGTGGAAACGCTGATTTTTGGCTTTGCTAAGACAATCCACATCGGCGGTAATTTAGGCAACGGCGTCACGACTTCACCCTTGCCAGTGACGTGCGCCGTCTGGCTGTAGACACAATACGGCACGTCCGAATCAACCTGCAATCCTAGCCGTGCTAACGTCGCTAAGTCTAATCCTAACGACCACATGCGGTTCAACCCGCGCAGGACTGCCGCAGCGTCCGATGAGCCGCCACCCAAACCAGCCGCTACTGGAATGGCCTTTCTGATTTTGATTCGCACACCCCAATCAACGTGACAATACCGTTTCAACACACTCACCGCTTGAAAAGCTAAGTTACGGCGATCATTCGGCAAAAAGCCACTATCGGTGACGACCTCGATTCGATTCGAATTCAAGGATTCCAACATCACGTAGTCGGCCAGATCAACCGACGTCATCACCATATCCCACTCTTTGTCACCATTTGAATGCTCAAATAAGGTATCCAGCCCTAAATTAATCTTGGCTGGTGCTTTTTCAACGATTTGCACGCGTCTCACCCTCTTCCATGACCGCGATTACCCGGGGTCGCTGACTTACTTTGATACAATTATACTAATATCAAGGCAAAATAAAAAGACCTTGCTGGGGGTCTTAATATTGAGAATTCACGAGACGCGAATTAAGCTTCAGTTGTTTCATCGTCAAAAGCGATTTGAACGTTCTTTGTCAGAACATCGGTATAACTGTAGGAGACCCGTTCAAATGCGTTTTCTTGTTGATCTAAATCTACAACAAATACGGAACGGTAAGTTTCTTTTAACACACCGTGGCGTTCAGTTGTCTTCTTGCGGCCGGCCTGGGCAACGACCTTCATGCGTTGGCCGATCCGTGAGTCAAGTTTATCTTTAATTGCAGCTAGTGAAATTGGCATTGAGAATCCTCCTCATGAAAGACACTATACTAGCTTTTCACAAAAAAGTCAATATTATATCACAAGGTTTTCTAATGTGCAACCATTTTATAACAGAACAATCTAGAGTAAATCAGCCTGATGACATGCATCCGTCAGCGTGATAAATTCATCGACTGTTAGCCGTTCTGCCCGGATTTTCGGGTCAATGGCCGCAATCTCAAGTGCCTGCTGAATTGCCGTCTTGGTGTCAGGTTGCTTACCAAATAAACTTTGCAGATTGTTCCACAAATTCTTCCGGCGATGGGCAAACCCAGCTTTGACCACCTTGAAAAAGGCTGCTTCGTCAAATGGTACATGGGTCCGCGGTGGTAACGCCGTCAACTTCACAATTGCTGAATCAACGTTCGGCGCTGGGACGAAGACAGTCCGCGGAACGACCATCGCCATTTCAGCAGCCATCCGATACTGGACCGCAATCGTCAGCGCCCCATACGCTTTTGTCCCTGGTTCCGCTGCTAACCGGTCAGCGACTTCTTTTTGCATCATGACCACGATGTTTTCAAAAGCAACGTCGCCCGCCAATAGGTTCATCAGAATTGGCGTTGTAATGTAATAAGGTAAGTTGGCGACTAACTTCAATGGCCGCTCGTTATCTAAATGTTCACTGATCATCGCTGCCAGGTCAGCCTTCAAAATGTCTTGGTTAACGACCGTTACATTGTCATAATCAGCTAGTGTCTCATCCAAAATTGGCAGTAACCGCTCGTCAATTTCAAACGCCAAGACATGGTGGGCTGCACGAGCCAAATATTCAGTCAACGCCCCAATCCCCGGGCCGATTTCAATCACATTATCATTGGCGCCAATGTCCGCCGTCGCAACAATGTTGTGTAAAACGTTCTGGTCAGTCAAAAAGTTCTGACCCAGACTCTTTTTAACTTGTAAGCCGTACGTGTGCATAATGGCCCGCGTGCGGGCGGGATTAGCAATATCTAAATCTCTACTCATAGTTACTCCTCTGTCGTCAGTTGATCCACCGCCGCCCAAAAATCAGCGGGCTGAATCTGAAATAGTTGCAGGCGTTTGGGTAATTGCTTCCCATTCACGTAGCCAATACCGAGCCGCTCGCCTAGTTGTTCACGCCGTTTACGGGCAGTCGGGCCCGCCAACAAACCGGCCTGAATCAGGTCATGTTGCGTGATCAACGGTTGGGCCTCATCGACTTGTTCGGTATACAAATGGGCAAGTGCGGCTTGAATCGCCGCTGGACTCGCATGTTCCACGCCCAGACTACCACCAGCCTTAGTTGGGACTCCAGCTTTACGCGGCAAAAAGGCGTGTTTGACCCCCGGAACGGCCGCCGAAATCGTCTTGCGAATCCGCTCCCCTGAAAAATCTGGGTCGGTAAACACGATCACGCCCCGACTTGCCTGTAACGTCTTAATCTGGGCCAACGTCGCTTCTGAGATGGCTGAGCCATTCGTTTCCAATGTATCTGCATCAACGGCGAGGGCCAGACGTTTCGTGTCATCCTTGCCTTCGACGACGATTACTTCTTTAATCTTCTTCAATCTTAAAAAATTCCTCTGCATTTTGATAAGTTTGCGCCGCAATGGCTTCTGGCGTCATTTCACGTAACTTGGCAATCGCTTCAACCACATAGCGCGTGTACCCGGGTTCGTTCTGCTTGCCACGGTATGGTTCCGGCGTTAAATAAGGGGCATCCGTCTCCACTAGCATTGAATCCAGAGGCGTCTGTTTGACGGATTCGTGGACTTCATGGGCATTCTTGAAGGACGCCACCCCACTGTAAGAGATGTGCATGCCTAAATCCAAGAAGCGTTTCAGCCATTCCGGATCACCATTAAAACTATGCATGACACCACCCGTATCACGAATGTCAGCCGCCTTCAAAATCTTGTACGTATCTTCGAAAGCATCCCGGTTATGCACAGAAATCGGTAGTTGCATGTCTTTGGCAATCGCGACTTGGCGTGCAAACACCTTTCGTTGCACGTCTTGTGGCGACGTATCCCAATGATAGTCCAGGCCAATCTCACCCAACGCAACGACTTTTGGCTGTTGTAGCTGGTCAATCAAGACTTTTTCCGCTGCCTGATCATAATTCTTGGAATCTTCTGGATGCCAGCCCACGATGGCGACGAGCTGTGGATAGGTCTCCGCCAGTTTAATCGCATCGGCGTTCAGTTGTGTATTCGAACCAACGATTGCCATCCGCGTCACATCGAGGTCAGCCGCCTGTTGCAAGTAACGTGGCACTTCCTGGATAAATTCTTCGCTATTTAAATGGGTGTGAGAATCAAAAATCCGCATGTAATAACCCCTTTTCGACTTTTGTTATCTTAGTTGATTTTACCATGGGACGCAAGTTTTCGGAAAAGAAGCTGGCTGAATGGGGGGCATTTTGCGTTAAGTAGTGATTGGGAGGCGGAATGATGAACCACAAAAAGCCGCTGCACTTGGCAACGGCTTATATGAACTGGTCAGAGATATGCTGGTCCAAAAACGAGCACAAAGACCACTTGTATCGTCAGCAGCATCAAAATTAATCCCAACATTCGGTAGGTAGATAACCGGTCCAACTTATACTGGAAAAATTTATGAAATAACAGCCAGACAAGTGTGAGATTGGCCAACGCTTCTAAATAGACAGTTAATGGATAAACGGTCAAAAATGTCGCAATGTAAAAAGCGAGCACCTCACCCCCTGAAAAATCATCTTTAGAAAAATGAAAATGGCTTTTCGACGTCGTTTTACGCCACTTGCCCCAACGCATGATGGGGTAAATGATGACAGCACAACAGAACAACGGCAGCGTAATCACCATGACGTTATGTGACCCACGACGAGCCAACCATGTCACGACCTCGATCGCCATAAATAGCACTAACAACCACCGATTTAACTTAATCAACTGATCAGGCGCCATCTTAATGAAATTGTCGCCTAGTTTGTAATGCCGGTCTTTCTTCATTATGACCTCCACTTGGTTACTGACGATGAATCGACTTGGTTTTAGTGACAATCGTCTGAATATTCAATCATTTCTTAGCATGAATAGCCTGGCTTAATATCCCAAAAAGCGACAATACCAACCATCACAATTTCATAAGCCAGTATAAAATTCAAAGTCCGATACGCTGATAGTTTGCCATAACTCGCTTGTATACGTTGTAGAAATTGATTCCATCGTTCCATCAAAGTAAGCCCACTCTCTTTTGACAATCATCACCAGCATTGCTGAACTTCTGAACCCCATTTCTAAAATTCACACATTGTTCCCATCTTTTTCATACTGCACTGGGTTTTATCAATTACCATTAAGCCAGAATAATTAATATAGTGATACTATCCTAGCAAGAATAGTACACTGGGTTAACTACATATTTAAAATTAATGTACCACATTAATCATTTTAGTTGGGCAAAAGTCCCAAATGTGGGAATGTTGCTGTTAACTGATTTAGGAGGCACTGCTTTGACTAACACAATTTCAATCGGCGCAACCGTTCAAATGATACAACGTGCCAAGGGGCTGTCAGTAAAAGCGATTACTGACAATGAACGCATCATTTCAAAATCGACCTATTATCGATTTGTTAATGAAACCAGTCATATCCCAGCTGACCGCTTCATGCAGCTTTTAGGACGGTTGGAACTGACGCTTCAAGAATTCGACTTCATTCTGCACCATTACCAACTCCCCCAGTAGAACAGCTCTTACAACAAATCCAACGAGCGATTGGTGCACAGGACAGTCACCAACTCCGCCAATTACAGGCCCGGGCTAGTCAACTAGCCAAAGCGACGCATGCACATCGTTATGACCAGCTCACCACGCTGACGCGGCTAGCTTTGCATCACCTGACAACACCGCACCAACCGTTAGCTCAGTCTTTAGAAACGGCCCTGAATGCGCTGATTCAAGACCTTTTGAATCTACAACTCTGGTCAAAATACGACTTAATGCTCTGCAGCCAGATTTTCACCAGCTTAACACCAGCACGACAGACCATTTTGTTAACGGCAGCTCACAAAAGCTTCCACAAGTATCAGCAATTAACCGATGAATCGTTGACCTTCATGACGTTTTTAGCCAATCAACTCTTTAGTGCTGTCCACAATAACCAGCCGCAACTCATCACCCAAATCTATCAGATGATGACGACGCTCACATTGCCTACCAAACAACTTGTGCCACCGCTACTATTGAAATTCTGCCGTGGAATTGTGGATGACCTGACGAAACAAGACCAATCGCTGGATGCATGCAAGCAAGCCCTCGCGATTGTTCGCTGTTTGCACGTCCAATATTGGGACACCGTTTTTCAAGATGTCCTCAACGATTTACAGTCCACCTCGAACTAACTGGCTTCATTTTACAAGCTAAAAAAGTGAGCATCACCAACATTTGGCGATGCTCACTTTTTTAACGATTCATCCTTTTAATTACGAAATTAATGACCCATTGACCATATTATCTGGCACGGTGATCAATTGGACCTTACCGTCGTGTTCCGCAGATAATAACATGCCTTGGCTCATCTCACCACGTAACTTCCGTGGCTTCAAATTACCAACAATGACAACCTTCTTACCAATCAATTCTTCTGGTTCTGGATACCACTTGGCAATTCCAGACAGAATCTGACGGTGGTCAGCGTCACCTGCATCTAGCCGGAATTGGAGGAGCTTGTCAGCACCCTTCAACTTCTGGACCGTGATAACTTCCGCAACTTTTAGTTCGACCTTATCAAAATCATCAATGCTGATTTCTGGTTTGGTCAAGTTTAAGTTAGTTTCGGCTGGATTCCAACCTTGTTCGACTTCAGCTTCATGCTTAGCAGCTTCCATTGCTTTACGTCCCTTCTGCTTGTCGGACTTCGTCATCTTAGCCTTTAAGAAGGCAATTTCTTCATCCATATCAACCCGTGGGAAGATTGGTGTCCCCTTCGCAACGACTTGGGCTCCGGCTGGTAAATCAGCGAGTTGTAAGCCTTCGATTGCCAAAGTATCCACGTCTAAGCCCAATTGGGTGAAAATTTCCTTTGGCGCATGCGTCATTACTGGGCTGATCAAGCTAGCGATGACTCGTAAACTAGCTGCTAAGTGGGCCATCACACTCGCCAACTTATCAGCGTCCGCCGCGTCGTCGCTCTTAGCTAATTGCCAAGGCGCCGTTTCGTCGATGTACTTGTTCGTCCGGCTGACCAACTTCCAAACTTCACCGAGTGCATCGGATAAGTGCAAACTATCCATGCAAGCGTTGAAGTTTTCGATAGTCGTGGCTGCAGTGGCTTCCAAATCAGCGTCAAATTCAGTGACACCGGCCTTGAAAGCAGGGAGCTTGCCATCTTCGTACTTATTGATCATGGCAATCGTCCGGTTCAATAAGTTACCTAAGTCGTTGGCCAAGTCATAGTTGACCCGCGCCACGAAGTCTTCAGGTGTAAATAAGCCATCGTTCCCATAAGGCATGGCCTTAACGAGATAATAGCGCAATGCATCGAGGCCATAGCGTTCGACCAAGGTTTCAGGATAGATAACATTACCCTTTGACTTGGACATCTTGCCATCCTTCATCAGTAACCAGCCGTGGCCGAAGACCTTCTTTGGTAATGGTAAGCCGAGTGCGTGTAAAATGATTGGCCAGTAAATCGTATGGAAACGCACGATTTCTTTACCAACCATTTGGACATCAGCGGGCCAGAACTTGTTGAATAAGTCCTCTGAATCACCCGTTGCATAGCCTAATGCGGTGATATAGTTCGTCAATGCGTCGATCCACACGTAGACCACGTGCTTAGGATCACTCTTAACGGGCACGCCCCAAGTAAAGCTGGTCCGTGAAACCGCTAAGTCTTCCAGACCAGGCTTGATGAAGTTGTTGATCATTTCAGTCATCCGATTGCTTGGTTCGATAAAGTCAGGATGTTTCTGATAGTAATCTAACAACCAGTCCGCATACTTGCTCATCTTAAAGAAGTAGGACTGTTCCTTGACCAATTCGACTTCGTGGCCGCTTGGTGCTTTCCCACCGATTACTTTGCCATTATCATCGCGGAAGACTTCGGCTAACTGCGTCTCAGTGAAGTATTCTTCATCGTCAACTGAGTACCAGCCTTCATATTCACCGAGGTAAATATCGCCATTCTTCAATAAACGGTCAAAGATTTCTTGAACCGCACGTTCGTGATAATCATCCGTCGTCCGGATAAACTTGTCATTAGAGATTTCGAGTAATTTCCATAAATCTTTAATTTGTTTAGCCATCCCATCAACGTATGATTTAGGATCAGTATTCAATTTTTCTGCTTTTTCTTCAATCTTCAGGCCGTGTTCATCTGTCCCGGTCAAGAAATAGACATCGTAACCCATCGCCCGTTTGTACCGTGCAAGCGTATCACACGCAATGGTCGTATATGAGTTACCGATATGTAATTTCCCCGAAGGATAATAAATCGGCGTCGTAATGTAATAAGTTGGTTTTGTTTCTGCCATGACGTAAGTTCCCTTCAAACTGGTTTTGATCAATCGTTAAACATGTCTTTATTTTAAAAATCCATGAACAAATCACACCGTGTGCCAGACGATCGTATTTATCCAAAATAACACACGCTAGACACAATGTGTAGAATCTCTTATATTGTATCATATTTCCTCTGCAGATTAAGAAACGATAACAAAAGAGTTGCTCAGACCACTAAGACCTTAGCGCAGCGACTGCTAAGCCGGACGCTAAGGTCTTAGATTATCTTGTTCATGAAGTTCAGCCAGGAGCCAATGTCCTCCCCAGCAACTGATTATGATGCAGACTTGATGAACTCGTATTGCACCGGCATGGAGCCGTGGTGACTTGCAATCATCAAGCGGCTCGCCCGGTTTTCTGTGTATTCAACCTAAAACAGATCCAACTGATGCGGTCCCAAATCACCAAAAGAAACGCCGAGCAACTCTTTCAACGCCATCGCGTTATCTGCAGCGTCGCCACCAGCATTGTTGTTGAAGATGACGCACACTTCATCGGCTTGGGCTTGCAACTGTTCCACCGTTTGTTTAAATTCGGCCAGCTCAGCATCATTGTAGCGATACAAGGTCCGTTGGCTGCGCCAGTTGGGCCCCTTAGCAGACCAGCCCTGTTGATTACGGCCGTGCAAGCGCAGTAAAGCCAACTTGGCATTCGTCACGACTGGTTCAAAGCTGACGCCATCGTTCATTGCGTGGGGCTCATCGACGACGACGTGAATCAAGCCCAAGTCGTGGAGGAAGCTGAAGACAGCATCCTTCACACCATCCTCATACCAACTCTGATTACGAAATTCAACCGCAATCGGCACGCCGGGCAGCCATTCCACCATCCGCTGAAGATAGTGAAAATTCCGGTTGGAGCGTTCAAAGAATGGTGGGAATTGGAACAACACGGCTTTGAGCTGGTGATGCTGCGTCAGTGGTTTGAGCATCGCACGGTATTCTCGATAGGCCGTCTTGAGTGCATCCATCGAGACACCTTCATCGTAAGTGTCGTGCAAGGTCATGACTTGATTGGCTTTCAGAATGAACTGAAATTTATCTGGTACCGCTTTTTGCCACTTCTTGACCGTCGCGACCTTGGGAATCCCATAAAATGGCGTGTCGACCTCAACCACGGGTAACACACCCGAATATTCAGTTAAAGTCAACTTATCCGTGCCACCAAGTAGACTGGGGTGTTCCGTCCAAGTTGTCAGACCAATCGTCATCATTAGACTTGCACCTCCTCGAAGAAGGTCGTTGCATCTTCTTGGACCATTGTGAAATCAAATGGTAGTTGCAACGGTTCAGCGTTAACGGCGAGCACTTGGGCTTGCGGGTTACGGTAATCGATCAAGCCGGCAAATGGATAGACCCGAAACGACGTCCCACAGATGACGACCAGGTCCGCCTGTTGCAAATACTGAACAGCGCGTTCAATGTTTTCAGGTGCGATTCCTTCATCATAGAGCACCACGTTGGGCCGCAAGTAACCGCCGTCCGCTTGATGCGTGGGTGCCTTCAAATAGTCCTGCCAAGCTACCGACTGACCACACTTCGTACAATATACTTGGTATAAGTTGCCATGAAATTCCACCAAGTTAGCCGTCTTCGCCACCACATATAAATTATCGATATTTTGAGTAATCACGCTGGCGCGCCCCTGCTGCGTCAAGGCCGCCATCTTTTGATGGATGACATTCGGTTGCGCATCAGGATAATATAAATTTGATTTTAAATACTGATAAAATTCCGTGGGATGGCTCGCTAAAAAAGCATGGCTTAAATAATACTCTGCGTTATGATGTTCCGTATATAAGCCGTTTTTCGAGCGATAATCTGGAATCCCAGACGGCGTCGAAACGCCCGCACCCGTCATAAAGACAATGTGTTGTGCTTGCTGTAATGCTGTCTGTGCTGCTGTGTCGTTCATCACGACATTCCCCCAATCAAATCACCGTAACGTATAGGGTAAGTTCATTTCTTGGAACAATTCCTTGACCGTCTTGTCGTACACTTCCTTGAAGAAGGCATCACTCTTTTTTTGCGCTGGTGCTGGTAGCACAAAGGCATTCTGGCGATCACTCTTGTATAACCCAATGTACGCCCGGGTATGCTTGTTTTTATCTAATAAATCTGAATGGTACACATCAAATAGTTGGCGAACTTCTAGCCGTTCTTGCCGTTCACTTAAGACGCTTTGAACCGTGACAAATTCAGTGCCGTGCAGGACGGGTAAGTGCCAAGCCGTCATCTGGTCATCGAAGGCCTTGAACAATTTGACGACGGTCCGCCGCATCGCAAATGGCGTATCAACAGGCTTCTTGCTAATCACCGCGTATAATTGTTGTGCGGCTGGCCAGGCTTGTGGATAGGCCTTAGCGACCTGTTGCTCACGTTCAGCAGAGAGTTCCCCGTTGAAGAAGACGAGCAGGTCAGTCAACGTCAATAACCTTAACGTCATCATGGCATCGGCCTTGTCTGGTTGTTCAGGGTCAATGGTCGCCGCCACGCCCTGCATGTACCAGTCCTCGATTTGGTCGTCGATCAAGTCATGTTCCCGTTGTTTGCGCACCACGAGCACATGGCTGACCATATCGTAGAGTTCCATGGCGATCGCCATCAGTTGTTCATCAAGTTGTTCGTCGCGCGTCGTTAAATTAAACGTCACCTGCGGAAAGCCTTGTAATAGCAAGAGCAGGTGCAACAATTCATGCGACGCCGTGTAATTCGGGGCAGTCACGTCATTCACGCGAACTGTCAAATCACCATTGTCCAGAACTTGTTGTGCTTGGTCGTGCCAAACATAGCCGACCTGGTCTTCACCAAAACTAACACTAATATTGCCTGGGTACAGGGAATTGGCAGTACTTAGTAAGTCCGTTACCGTTTGATTTAATTTAATTTCAGTCATCAGTCTCTTCCTTTGCTTGTCGCAACTCGGTAATGATGCGTTGCGTCGTTGCGAGATCTTGTTGTGGCGCTAATTCGAGTCGTTGTAAAACCGTCGACAACTCATCGTCGGTCGCGCCAGCCGCCATTGCGAGTGTTTTCAATTGTAAGTGCATGTGGCCCTGTTGAATCCCGGTCGTCACGAGTGCCCGTAACGCTGCTAGGTTCTGTGCCAACCCAACGGCGACCATAATTCGTTCCAAATCACCCGCGCTTTTGACGCCTAACAGCCGTTGGTTCAATTGGGCTAATTCGTTGATCTTGATTGACCCGCCAACGATTCCCACTGGCAACGGCATTTCAAGTTCACCGTGAAGGATCTTACCGTTAGTCATCCATCGACTCATGCCGCGGTACTGACCGTTTTTGACCGCATAAGCGTGGGCACCACTTTCAAGCGCCCGCCAATCATTTCCACTGGCAATTGCCACCGCATCGATGCCGTTCATGATTCCCTTGTTATGGGTCGCCGCACGGTAAGGATCAATGTGCGCGACCATGCTTGCCGAAGCAATCTTTTGCGCCACCAGCTCGCCGGAATAGCGTCCCGCTTGGAGTAATTCGACCGGAATATCGCAGGCGGCTTTGACCAGGCTAGCGGTCGCATAATTCGACAAGATGCTCATCAACGAATCCTGCTTCGTCATCACGGCAATCGCTTTGGACACGGCCTCCAGCATACTGTTGAGCATATTGGCGCCCATGGCCTCTTGAACGTCAACGAAGAGGTCGATCGATAGGTACCCCTGACCGAGGACCCGTGGCCGAATCCGTCGTGCGCCGCCACCCCGTTTTTCCAAACTTGGATGGGCTTCATTCGCCACGGTCAACAACGTGGACGCATGCTTGGTCACCATCGCCGCCACCGCAGCCGGATCGCTCACCTTTTCCAAGACAACTTGTCCAATCATTTCGCGCTGATTCAGCGTTGTGGTGATGCCACCGCCCCGTTTCATGATTTTAGCGCCATTGCTAGCCGCCGCAATCACGGACGGTTCTTCTGTCACCATTGGCACGATCCGGTTGATGCCATCAATCACGAAATTGACCGCTAAGCCCATTGGTAATGGATAATCAGTCAAATAGTTCTCAATAATCTCGTGGTGTTGCGGGACATAATATTGCTTGAATAGCGCCTGTTCAGCGGGTGTCAAATGGGCCTGTTCCGCGACGATCGCGACGCGTTCATCCCAATTTTTTTGGTAAAAGTGTCGAAAATCTGCTGTCATATTCTCATTCCATCCTCTTATTTAGGTTACTGTGCTAGGTGTTCAGAAATAATGCCTTCGCGGACGCCACTCTCAGAGAAAATGACGCGGTCGCTATCGAGCATCTGCAATAAGGTGACAAGTGGTAACATGCCACCAACAATAATATCCGCGCGGTCGTACTCCATTCCGGAGATTTCTTGACGACCCGTTTTAGAGCGCGAGAGTAAATCTAAGAAGGTATGAAAGACGGTCTCGGTCTTCAACCGGTAACCATGGATATCTTCGACCTTAAGTTTTTGTTGCTTGCGCCGATTGATGCGCGCCAAGGTCCGATTGGCACCCCCTAGTAGAATGATTGGATCATGTAACGCTTCCGATAACCACCAAATATCCGCGAGCCGATTGCGTAAAAACATTTGGGCACGAAATAGACTGGCAGACGGCACCAGGTCATCGAGGCCAAATTGTTCAGATAGTGTCACTGCACCAAACGGAATACTGATCAGCTGCTGCTTACGCCCATTTTTGACTAAAATCAGTTCACAACTCGCGCCACCAGTGTCCAAAATCAGACAATTATTGATGACTAACGAATTGGCAACCCCTAAGTAGTCGTAGTAGGCTTCATCGTCACCAGACAGCACCCGCAAGTCTAAGCCAACTTCTTGCTTCACTTGGTTCAGAAAGGCCGTCTGATTCTCAGCCATCCGGACTGCCGCCGTGGTAATGCCAATGACATCCGTATCCGGCATCTTCTCATAGAGTCGCCGAAAGTTCAGCAACGCTTTGATCGTACGCTCAATTGCAGCTGGCTGTAAGACGTGTGACGCCCCCATCCCTTCAGACAAACGGGTATCTTCCTTGACCCGCTTGATTTCTTGAGCGGTGCCATTTGCGTGCAACCGACTCACCGCCATTCGCGCTGAATTGGAACCCAAATCCACAATTGCTAAGTTTCTCATAACACCACGCTCACTTTTCGCTTTTGGGAATATCGATTAGCTTTATTCTAACATTTATGCGGTCCCACGGGGGCTTCTCGCGTTAGATTGTGCACAAAAAGATTGTAAGACTATCAAAACAAACGTCACTAGGGTTGTGGGCTAGTGACGCTCGTTGGGAAGGTTTAAGAAAATTATGCGCCGTTCCAGATTTGGTCGACTAGCTCTTCTACTTCGCCCTGTGTCCGTCCATCACGGTCATCCTGATACAAGGCATACAAATGAAACGGATCCAGAACATTTTCTGGATAATCCTGAATTTGCTTAAACAATCGGTTGAACCCATCAAGCTGATATTTTGAAACTTGAACTTCACAGCCCGACGCGGCCCCAAGCTGAGATTGGCCCGCCGACAATACCTTTTGACGCTGTGTACGGTCGATAATAATGGTGGGTAGCGCTTGATTGTCGCTAATCATCGTCACTTTTGATAGCGCACTAACGCCAGAATAAAGAAAATCATCGGCAATCGTTGATGTCGGAAATTCAGCAAACTGCACACGATTGGCATTTTGCACGGGTGAAGTTAGGAATGGCGCGATTTGCTCAAACAGCCGACGACTATTGAATTGACAAGCATAGACGCGGTCCTTAGTCTCCCCTAACGCCTTAAGCCAACCACGTGCAACGAGTTGCTTAGCTGCCCGGTTAAACGTCACTCGATTATTAATATTGACCTGCTTACCAATCGTATCCGCAAATCGTTGGCCACTTTTAATTAGGAACCGATCATTGGCCGTGCTAAACGCAGCGAGTTCAGGTCGCGTCTGTGCGTGCTCAGGACTGCGTTCAAAAATCAACTGTGCCATAACGAGGGTCAGCGCTAGTCGTTGCTCAGCAGGGGCTAGCTTGTCTGGGGGCAGCACTTGTTGTTCAGTGACCAGCCCGGGCAATAAGCGCGTTCCCATGAACGGAAGAAACATCTCACCATCGGAAGTCATAAATGGCAGCAGGTGTCGCAAGTACTCACGGCGTTCAACCGTAGACAGTTGCGTTGCTAGCAATACGATTGGCGTGTTCGTTGATTGCTTAATTTGCGGAAACAACACCACCGGCCGCAGTGCGCGCTGACCATTGTAGACCAAGAATAAGACAGCCTGATCAAGTATCATTCCCTGCACAAGCAGTGTGTTTTTTTGATCAGACAGGCCCATTGCAACCGTCGACGATTCAACTGCTTCCCCGACCGTTATCGGTATCCCAGTCCCTTGACTAATCTGATGTAATTGACTAATGATTCGATCCACGTTTGCGCCCTCCTCGCAGTCGTTTTCACTGATTGTAACATTGCTTTAATCAATTGTAACATCGCAATGTTACAATTATCAAAAATTAAGTTACAATCTTTTTTTCAACCACGGCGCGCGTCGCAAGCAAAGTTCATTTTTGTTGGGCAACCGCTATTTAGGTCGTCACCTCCGAACTCACGAAATGCGGAATCCAATTATCAGTCATCGCACAATGGCAACTAATTGCCACTACGATATAAATACGTCAACTAGCATGCTGGCCATTTACAATCGGCATAAACTCATTCAATTCTTAACTGTATTTGGCTCAGATTTATTCGCGTCCTCATTGGCGGAACCATTTTTACTAGTGCAAACTAAAGCGGTCCCCAGATAAACAGGAGACCGCTTAGTAACACTGTATTTCAAATAATCAATCAATTTTGTCCGTTCACACTGGACTAATCTCGTTAGCCAACGAATCAACTTAACGTAGTGCTTTCGATGGCCGAACATTGATTGTAACCCGCTCAAAACGATTGTAACATCGGAACCTTACAATCGCGTCAGGCCGGTGATAATTCACACCTCAGACCCGTTCTTTAGCCTGATACGCCGCCAAAATCTTGCGCACATCGTCCGTTGATTTGGCATCCATCATCGTATTGCGTAGGTCGGTGGCGCCTAATTCTGGCCGCGCATAAATCTTGAAGAACCGTTTTAATGATGGAAAACGCGGAACGTCATAGCGCGTTGCAAAATCGTCGAACAAGTCGAGTTGCATATTCAGTAAGCCCAATAGTTCGGGCAAATCGTGCGGCTGTGGTTGTGCTTCAAAGGCGAATGGATTGGCGAAGACGCCCCGGCCAATCATGATACCATCTAAGCCAGGGTGGGCTTTGGCCAGCGCGACCCCCGCTTGATAGTCAGCCACATCGCCATTAACTTGCACCAACGTCTCCGGGGCAATTTCGTCACGCATCTTAATGAGATCATCGATGACCTCAAAGTGCGCAGGAACCTTGCTCATCTCCTGCTTCGTCCGTAAATGCACGGTCAAAACGGCAACGTGTTGTGCCAACAGGGTTGCAATCCAATCATGGTATTCGGCGACCTTGCTGTAGCCTAAGCGCGTCTTGGCGCTGACTGCCAGTCCCGAAGTCTTCGCCGCAGCAATCACATCCGCCGCCCACTGTGGATTTCGAATCAAATCACTGCCACCATGATTTTTGATGACCGTGCCATCCGGACAACCCATGTTAATATCAACGGCTTCAAATCCCCGCTGACTCAGCTCAGCAGTCGCCGTTGCAAAATCAGCCGCTTCATTGCCCCACAGCTGAACGACCGGTTTACGCGATTCAGCGGCCGCCACGTAAAGTCGCCCGTGCACTGGGAACTTCGTATTCGGATCCGTGATACTCTTAGCGTACACGAACTCACTAAAAAACATATCCGGCGCTGCCGCATGGGCAATCACTTGCCGAAAAACCGTATTACTAACAGCTTCCATGGGTGCCATGGTGAAAAACGGCCGCTGTTCAGCCTTTGCTTGCGCCGCAATCTGCGACCAAAATGGTGTTGCTGTCACGTTCTCTTACTCCTTATCAAATACCTTGATTTCAAATTAATGCTTTCAATTTTAGCATTGATTCACGCGTTTTGCAGGAATGACGTTTGACGCTTCCTGACTCAACCAACTAAATCACCTACTCAAAACGATGCTGGATGACCTCTTGGTGACGTAGCTCGCGAAGTAAGGCTTCAATAATGTATAGGCACGGAACTTGGCTAGTTAAATCATAATATTGGTGAATCCGTTCTTCAGTTGCTCGATAAGTTAAAGCATATCGACTCATCCGCGCAATCGTACTTTCGATATTGCTAGTGATGCTGACGATATTCACCTCAGGATTATTCACAAAATCATTCAGCATTTCAACAAGTTCCGTGGTTTGGCCGGATACTGACACCGCTACCAAAAGCATTGTTACTCGTATTACGCAATTGCGGCAACAATGGATAGAACGGATCCTTGACAACGTAACTGTTGAACCCCAAAGATGACGTCTGTCGTGAGGCGTATTCCCCTAACGCTGCAGAAGCGCCAATTCCAACAAACACAATGTTATCTGCGTTAACCATCAACTGTGCCGCCAATCGAATAATTTTTGTTATATCGGCCGGAAAGGCGCTAGGCTGAACAAATTGAATTCCCGGCGCATCAGTCTTTTGAATTGGCGTCTCACTGCGCAACGAGACTTTAAATTCTGGAAAACTATCATACCCAATTTTATGAATAAATCGCATGACCGACGAATTAGAAACATGTGCGCCCCGTGCTAATTCACGGACTCGCATATATGGAATTTGCTCATCGTGTTCCACGATAAAACGATAAATTGCAAGATCTACCCCAGACAATTTATCAATATCCTTATAGCCAAAGAATGCCATCGTTAGCCACCACCCTATCTGATAATCTATCCACTAGATTACCATAAAACAAATGACTAATTAGAAAAATATCTTAGCTCAGTCTTTCTACCGCTAGAATTAAAAAGCGTCTAGCCCATGAATCCGCTAGACACCCCTCAATTCTTACCCGCGTTTAATCAACTGATACACCGCTCCAATCATTCCCGCATCATTTCGCAACCGTGCTGGAACAACTGGCGCTAACTTTAACTGTTTAATACTATTGTGATTAGCATGCAAATCAGCAATTGTCGCATTCAAGTTCGTCATAAACGTTTCATTGGCGCTAATGCCACCACCAATCACGACTATCTCTGGGTCAAACGCAACCATCAAATTAATAATCCCCTTAGCCAAACTATAGTAATAGCTGTGAAAAACATGCTCGGCCAGCGTCTCACCAGCGGCCGCACGCTTGAAGATTTCGCGAGCATCATTAACAGTGTCCGTGCTAAATTGATTATAGCGACGGATTAAACCGATTACCGTTGCCCCGCGAAAGTTAAGCGTCCCCATCTCAATATCGATGTCATCGTCATCAACCACCATCCAGCCAAATTCTCCTGAACGTGCATGTGCCCCACGATAAACTTGATTATTGATGATCAGTGCCCCACCAACGCCAGTTCCTAAGACTAGACTTAAATAATTAGGAACATTTTGTGCGACACCCAGCCATTGCTCGGCAATCGCTGCCGCGTTCGCATCATTTTCAATAATCACCGGCAACTTAGTTTGGGCCTGCAACTCGTCTCGTAAATTAATCTGCTCAAATGCGGTCACTGCACCAGCGGTTGTCAAAAAGCCATCGCTTTGAACAACACCAGGCATACTGACGCCAATTCCCGCAACCGGGCCATCCGTTTGTAACTCCTGAACCATCGCAACCAAGTCAGCCATGATATCAGATTTAGTCGTCGCAGTTGTCCGGGTCACTTTACGACTAATATGACCATTGCCATCAACCAAGCCACACTTGATTGAGGTCCCACCAATATCAATTCCAATATACATTGTCATTCAATCTTCCTCCTAACGTGCAATGGCCAGCTATCTAAGCTGGCCGTGCACAACATCTATTTATGATTAGCTTAGTCACAAAGTTCATCTTTATTTCCAACAGTAACTATTCAATCTCAGCACCATTGGTTGTAATGACATGCTGATACCAAGCAAACGAGTCCTTTTTATAGCGTTTCAGGCTACCAGAACCGTCATCATTCTCATCCACGTAAATGAAGCCATAGCGTTTGGACATCTGACCAGTGCTGGCCGCAACTAAGTCAATGCAGCCCCACGGCGTATACCCAATCAAATCGACCCCGTCTTCTAAGACTGCCAGCTTGATTTGCCGCAAATGATTCGTCAAATAATCGATGCGATAATCGTCATGAATTTGATTATCCGCCGTTTTTTCATCAATAGCACCTAACCCATTTTCGACGATAAATAATGGTAAGTGGTAACGATCAGTAAACCAGTTCATGGCATACCGTAGACCAATTGGATCAACTTGCCAGCCCCAATCACTCGCTTTAAGGTACGGATTTTTGACCAGATCGTGTTCTTCGTTATACACGAGTTTACCCGTATCCTTTACCGTAAATGACATGTAATAACTGAAGCCAATATAATCTACTGTCCCCGCCTGAAGGATCTGCAAATCTTCATCAGTAATGTCCAGGTTAAAATGTTCCGTTTCAAATCGGTTCTGTAGCCATTGCGGATAATAACCATTACAATGCACATCCGCAAAATAGAAGCGTGTCTGCATTGCTCGCTGAGCGAATAGCACATCGGCCGGTGCCGCCGTCAATGGATAAATCGGGCACATCGCAATCATACAACCAATTTGAAA
Source organism: Lactiplantibacillus sp. B652 (assembly GCF_023806745.1). NCBI lineage: Bacteria > Bacillati > Bacillota > Bacilli > Lactobacillales > Lactobacillaceae > Lactiplantibacillus > Lactiplantibacillus sp. B652. The sequence continues at coordinate 106,347 of NZ_JAMSKY010000001.1, forward strand.
GTCAGCATTGATCTCATGCCCCAATCGAACGGCCATCGCGCTGGCGACTAATTCATAATGTGCTGCCTGGTACATCCAACGTTCACGATTTTCGCCTGGCTGATGGATGATCCCTGAATCTGTCAACATGGCGCCATCTGATTCAAAATTAGTCTGATTGTTGATTTCATTAAATGTCATCCAATACGTGACCTTATTGTGGTAACGTTCAAAACAAGCCTTAGCAAATTTCAAATAGAATTGGATCAGCTTCCGATTACGCCAACCGCCATATTGCTTCACCAAATGATATGGCATTTCAAAGTGTGCAAGTGTCACTACCGGCTGAATGCCATACTTGAGACATTCGTCGAATAAATCATCATAGAATTGAAGTCCAGCTTCATTAGGCTCATCCTCATCACCATTCGGGAAAATTCGCGTCCAGGCAATCGATGTCCGAAAGCACTTGAAGCCCATTTCAGCAAATAATTTGATGTCTTCGGGATAACGATGATAAAAATCAATTGCTTGATGATTCGGGTAATACTTATCTGGGACCACGCCATCCGTAATTTCTCGTGGCTGCTCGTTAGTACCTAACGTCATAATGTCGGCTGTACTAATCCCTTTTCCACCTTCGTTATAACCACCCTCTAGTTGGTGTGCTGCAACCGCACCGCCCCATAGAAAACCATCGGGAAATGCTCGTCCTTTAATTGTCATATCTACTCCTTTAAACTTACGCCTTAGCTGCTTCTGCCGTACTACCGTCTGCTGCATCCTGCGTATTTTTGTCAGACTGGCTATCCGAAGCCATCATCTTATTCGCGGCCAGAACAAACGGCATGTACGTTAATACAGAAATTCCTAAACAAAGAAAACCAATAATCAGACCAAGCCAGTTACCACCTGTTCCTAAGAACGGCATCAGCGGTCCAGGCGTCGTCCATGTCAACCCTAAGATGGCTAACGTCCCCGTCCAAACCATCGCGTTGATGCCGATTAACCATTGCATCGAGTTAACAAATCCCATCCAACCAAACTTAGTTGGAATATCGCGAACTAAGGCGTTCAGTACTGTGGCGATCGACCCGGCCATCATGGCTGGCATAATTGCAATAAACGCGTCACGTAATGCGACCAACCACCGTACTGCACCAATCTTCGCTGCGATCGGTACCAAGTGTTTATTAAGCCATTCGATAAATGAATTCATAATATACCCCTCGCTCCTAATGTAAGTTTTCGCTAGTTAGTGCCCAACCCACTCGTTGTGGCACCCCCGTACTAGTTCTGCAAATCAATATTTTCCGTATGGTAATAGAGTTCTAAATCTGGATAAACGAAGAACGTTCTCGAGAAGTTGAACACCGTCCCATTCGCCAAATAGTTGATTGCTTCCAAGCACAACGTCTTGTCACCATCTGGACAATCGAGCAGCGCAGCCTGTTCCGCGTTGACCCGTACTTGATGAACGTAATTTTCTGTCGTGCTCCCCGTGATGTCATACGCCTCGCGTAAAAAGGCGAAAATCGAATGTTGCACGCTATCACTGGATAAGAATGGCACGACGGCTCGTGGAAAATAAGATTCTTCCAAATCATACAAGACGTCTTTCAAATACCGCAGCCGAACGACGCGATACACTTCATCACCAACAGCAATATTCCCCTGCTGTGCCAGTTGGTCATCCGCCGTCACCTTATCAAAAGTCATCACTTTTGATACCAGTGGTCCACCATCGACCATCGCGGACTGGTCAAATCCAATCGATAAATTCAATACCTTCTTCGTATCCTGAGGTTGCTTAATAATAAAATTGCCACTTCCTTGGACCCGGCGTAATAGTCCGTGCCGAAACACGACATCGATCGCCTTGCGAATCGTATTACGGCTTGCATGATATTGCGCCATCAACACTTTCTCGGTCGGTAGCTTCGTCGGATATTCATCCGCCATTATCGATTTAATGATTGCCTGCGCAATTGCCTGATACATGACTGACCCTCCTTTCTCAAAATTAGTAGGTGCTTGTAAAACTTGTGCCCACAAATTATATTAGCACATTCTTTATGAAAACGCTTTATTTTTCATAATTTTATACCAATGAATTTATATCCCTGATAACCACCCGCGTCACTAGCCTTCAGTAGACCCTTACCGCCCAATTTGGAGCTAAAAAATCGTATTTTTCCGTCAATTTAGGGCTAATTCAAATGGTGGTCATTGAAATTTGTGGTATTGAAATGGGTGAATCATATTCAGGTCATCTTCTCAGTAATTAAATGCCATCAGTCATCATCCATGCTGATTAAAAAGTTTTCCTGAAGGACCAGTCACTTAATATTCAGTGATCAGTTGCGCCCAGATAGGCGGTCGTTCATCCGCCATTCGAGCGGCTTCCCGACTGGAAGGGCTGGCTGACAATGCTCAAGGGCGAAATTATTCTTAGTCGGAAGTGATTTTCTTCCGGCCTAGAATAAGACTCGTATTTGAAATTGCGCAGTGGGTTTCTGCGTGAGTTCAAATCGACGTCCGCCCTGTTCCGGCGTTGTCAACCAGCCCTGGAAGTCGGAATCGGACGCTCATCGGCTGACGAACAGTACGTCAACTAGCAGTACTTGAAGCCCAAAAAATTTGGCCCACGTCATTACCTGTCAAGCTACCCGGGGTTGGCGAGAATAGTTTAACAGGCAATGACGTGGGCCAAATCGCCTAGTCTAGGTGTAATTGTTGCCGATATTTGGTGAGTTCTTCGGTGTTGCCGTAAACAAAGTGTCCCGGCTTGATTTCTACAAAGCTCGGCTTGTCATGTTCATAATGATGCATCTTCGCATCGTAAACGATCAGTTGCTTTTGACGGGCCAAGATTGGATCTGGAACCGGAATCGCCGACAATAACGACTGCGTATACGGATGAATCGGATGTGCGAACAGTTCCTGCGTCGGCGCTAATTCAAGAATTCGGCCATTATGAATGACTGCGATTCGGTCTGAGACGAACCGCACGACGGATAGATCGTGCGCAATAAAGAGATACGAGACGCCGAGCTCCCGTTGAAATTTCTTCAATAGGTTCAGGACTTGTGCTCGAATCGAGACGTCCAGCGCCGAAATCGGTTCGTCGGCCACAACTAGTTCCGGACGCATGACCAAGGCGCGCGCAATACCGACCCGTTGCCGTTGTCCGCCAGAAAATTCATGTGGATAGCGGTAGAGATGCTCTGGCAATAACCCGACTTCCGCAATGATGTGCTTAACTTTATCTAAGCGATCTTGTTCGGAGTCGTACAGATGAAAGTTATAGAGGCCTTCCGAAATAATATATTCGACGGTCGCCCGTTCATTTAACGAAGCCGATGGGTCCTGAAAAATCATTTGAATTTTCCGCGTTAAAGCGCGTTTTTCACTCGCAGGCATGGCTTGATTGATTTGCTTGCCATGAAATTTAATCGTGCCCTTAGCCGTGGGGTTGATGCCTAGAATCGCGCGACCAATCGTGGTTTTACCAGACCCCGATTCGCCCACTAGTGACAAGGTCTCACCGGGATAGATATCAAAATTCACATCTTGAACAGCCGTAAATTTACGTTTGCCGGCGCCAAATGAAATCTCAAGATCACGAACGTTCAGCAAAGCTTCCTTAGTTGTTTCCAATTGCGTCTCCCCCCGTTTCCGCATCAGTGGCTGTCTGTTACAGCTTTACTAATCGTTCATGTAAGTTTTGGATGATTTTAGGTTTCTCAACTTTGGGCGCTCGCGGATCTAATAACCATGTCTTGGCCCAGTGCGTTACCGTCACCGCAAATTCAGGTGGCTCACGCTTAAAATCAATCGCCATGGCAAACGAGTTGCGGGGCGCAAAGGCATCCCCAGTAATATCGTTATACAGTGACGGCGGCGTTCCCGGAATCGAGTATAAACCGGCCTCCTGCGTTGCTAACTGTGGCAACGATGACAGTAAGCTCCAGGTGTACGGATGCCGTGGGTCGTAGAAAATCTCGTCACACGTTCCCATTTCAACGATCTGACCAGCGTACATCACCGCAATTCTGTCCGCAATCGACGCCACCACCCCCAGATCATGGGTGATAAAAATTGTCGTAAAGTGATACTCTTTTTGCAAGCTCTGAATCAATGCCAAAATTTGTGCCTGAATCGTCACATCCAAGGCCGTGGTCGGTTCATCACAAATCAAGATTTTCGGATGACAGGCCAAGGCGACCGCGATGACGATTCGTTGCCGCATCCCACCGGAATATTCAAAGGGATATTCATTATACCGATTGGCCGCATCCGGAATACCAGTACGAGTCATCAAGTCAATCGCTAATGCTTTAGCTTCCTTAGCTGATTTGCCCTGGTGCTTGACGATCACTTCCGAAATCTGTGAGCCAATCGTCTTGATCGGGTCTAGCGAGGTCATCGGGTCTTGAAAAATCGTCGTGATTTCTTTACCACGAATTCCGTCCCAGTCCTTATCCTTCTTCAAATCGCTCAAGACGACGTCCCCATACTGAATCGTTCCATCGGCAATATAGCCATTGGCTTCGAGCATCCCAGTAAAGGTCTTCGTTAATACCGACTTGCCAGAACCGGATTCCCCAACAATCGCCAGGGTCTCCTGATCTTTTAAATCTAAAGTCACATTTCGAATTGCTTTTAATTCCCGCCCGCGCACCTTGAAGTTCACAGACAGATTTTTAACAGATAGTACAACATTATTCTCCAATCGACTGTCCTCCTTACATGTGTGTCCGTGGGTCAGAGGCATCCGCCAAGTTCTGCCCGACGATATATAGCGAAACGGTAATCAGTGCTAACACGAGCACCGGTAACCAGAATAGATAGGGATAACTCGTCATATAGGGCGAATATTGTGAAATCAGCCGCCCGAGCGACGGCACATTCGAACTTAAGCCGACCCCCAAGAATGACAAGAACACTTCATAAGAAATGAAGGATGGCAATAGTTGTGACAATTGCGTCACGATCACGGACGTCAGGTACGGGAGCACGTTACGAAAAATCATGCGTTTGGTTGGCGTTCCTAAGGTCTTGGAGGCGATATTATATTCTCGGTCACGGCGTAACATGACTTGGACACGAATGAAGTACGCCGTTCCCAGCCAAGTCGTCACCGTCATCGCAAAAATCAGATTCCAAAAGCCATTTCCGAACGTATATGAAAGCACAATAATAATCAATAAGGTGGGCACATTGGAAAAAACGTTGTAGATTTCAAGCATCAAACGGTCAAATCGTTTGGAATTACCCCAAAAGGCACCAACGACCACTCCAATCACGGTAGTAATCAGCGAGGCCACGACCCCGATTGAAATCGACGTCCGAGCCCCCGCCCAAATGGCATCGAACAGGGACTTTCCATCGGCGTCCGTCCCAAACCAGTACTTGGCATTTGGCCAATTGTAACGTGCGCCAAAATCATTGATATTATTGACATCCATCATGTTATAGCCACTGAACAATGGCTGGATGAAGGCCATTAACAAAATAACCAACATCAACACAAACATGGCGATGGTCACTTTGTTGGCGAAAAACGTCCGCGCCACTGACTTCCAGTATGAATATTTTGGCGTATCGATTTTTTCCGCTGCCTTATCGTCCAGTGTGACCATCTTAAAATCACTATCACGAATCTGTGCATCATTTGTTGTCATTCTAATCATCTCCAGACGCTGAAAGTTTGATTCGCGGATCAACAATGGTCATCAAAATATCACCCAGTAAAATCGAGAACACGGCAATCGTCGTAAAAATAAAGACTAATGCGATCACGATCGGGTTGTTGTGGGCCAAAATTGCATCCGGTAGCATCTTGCCCATCCCGGGCATCGCAAAAATCGTCTCGGTCATCGTAGCACCGCCAATCAAGCCAATAATTGACCCGGGCAAGCCTTGAACGATTGGAATCGACGCATTTTTGAAGATATGCTTCCGATAAATTTCCCCTTCCGTCAATCCTTTGACCTTCGCAAATTTGACATAATCTGATGACTGCTGATCAATCATGTAACGCCGGAACCAGATAATGAGCCCGGAAACGGATAGCAAGCCCAGAATAATCGTTGGCGAGACCCATGAGGAGAAGGCTTCAGCACCCTTAGTTGGGAAAGAATCGGGTAGTCCGAATACGGCACTGCCTAGATACCGGAATGCATAGATGAACGCCAGGCTTGGCACCGCAATCAGCGCAGTGACAACCCCAGTGCCGACTTTATCAAACCACTTGCCTTTATAACGGGCCATTAAGATTGCCATTGGAATCGAAATCAAGTAGGAGATGACTAGCGCACCTAGCCCAGCCTTAAACGACGTCCCAATCATTGACGGATCCTGATGCTGCTGCTCGGTATTCGTATAATTATCACCATAGCGTTCGCGGGTCATCGCATCCTGCTTACTGCGCTGTTGATATTGGCGGGTATAAACATTATCCGCACTATTCAACTGCTGCTTACCGTTGAAGGTGTATTGGCCCAACTTGATTTGCCCCTGACGACTCGCGATAACGTTATCCACACTGATTCCAGCGTAGGTCGGATAAGAAGTCCCCAGATCAAGATGGATGATATTCTGGTGAATATACGGAAAAGCACTGTTGAAGTAGATCTGGTAACGATATTTGGTCCCAGAACCGACCAGGGCCCACCCAACGATCTTATCCTTCTCAATCTTCAAGTATCGTGGCAAGTTGGGGTTATCCTTATCATGCACGGCCCACGGGGTATCGATTTGAATCAAACCAGCATAGAACTTCGTTAAGCGTTCTATCAGTGGCAGATTGCGCGTCGCATAATAATTTTTACTCTTGGGATAACGATGCACACTAAACCCGTGGTTATTCGCCCACTTCTTAATAAGCTTCGTATTAGCTGCCGTGTGGGCGGACGTAACCGACTTGTCCGTCTTCTCAACCTTAGCGACTAATGACTTGGTATCTAGATACTCGATGTAATTCATCTTGTCATACGCGTTGTTTTTATAATCGACTAGCTTGTCAGGCTGCGCGTTCAGCTTACTGATCATCGTGTCTGATTTGAAAATATCACGACGGGGTACCAATGAATAAATGATAATGAATGTGAGGGTCGTCACTAGAAAGATACTCACCAGTGAACGAATGACCCGAAATAACAAGTATTTCTTCATGCATAACTCCTCCCCGTGTATAGAAAAAAGGCTAGTTACGCGCTAGCCTTTCTTCTATAAACGTAAAAACTATTAGTTGGTTTCGTCAGCTTTAGCGATTTTAGCTCGCTTGGCTTCCCAAGCGGTCTTGGCTTTGTTATATTGTGCCTTCGTTACGGCCGTCTTTTGGACCTTCATGTACTTGAAGCGTGCGGAGCCCAACCCAGATTGTGCGTATGGTTTCGTGTATGGCACAACCTTCGTTACGGATGGCGAACCACCAAGTGAGTAGACTGGAATCTGAATCCCGCTATTCGTTAGCCAAGCTTCGGCCTTGGCAAATGCCTTGTACCGTGCATTGGTATTCTGAGTAATTGCCTCAGCCTTATCTAGCAGTTTTTCATATTCATCCAACCCAGTTGCCTTGATGGCGGCAGTGTTGGAAGCACTCTTGCTGGTACTTGGATCAAGTCCCAACGTATGGAGGTTAGAACCAGAAGCCGGGTTATAGATTTCCAAGTAGGTCGATGGATCATCATAATCTGGTGACCAGCCAGATGCATTACTGATATCGTAATCACTCGCCTTACCAGTCGTTGCATAGTAGGTAATGGCATTGAATTTATCATCGCTCAACAATTGAAGGTCAATCGTGACATTCTTCTTGCCTAACGTTGCTTCAACTGATTTCTTAAACGACTTAGCTTCATTCAAGTTGATCGTTGACTTCTCATCAACTGGTAAATCAAGGTGAATCGTCCCAGTAACGCCTTCAGACTTCAACGTCTTGAGCGCTTTAGCAAGGTATTCCTTCGCTTTGGCTGGTTTGTAAGTCCCATCCTGTGCATCCGCTAAGTTCACATTGCTAAAGGCCGTCGAAGCGAGGTCCTTCTTGACCTGGGTCCCGAAATTCTTACCATTGATCGTGACAAACGACGGTGGCGTAAATTCATTACGAAGCGCCTTAGTTGCCCCTGCTTTACCATTAAGTTGTGCGGTGTAGTCGGTCTTATTAAAGGCAAACTGAACGGCTAACCGGAAATCACGATTTAAAATTGCTTTGCGCGTATTGGACTTCTGCTTTGAAGTCGTCTTCGATGTTTGCGTATATGATTGCCGGTTCAGATTAAAGGTGAAGTTATATGTCGACGCATCTTGATCTGACCAAATGATATTGTTTTTGCTTTCTTTGACAACATCTTTATAACCAGCAGAACTTGGGTAGACCCGTGCGGCACTATAGTCGCCATTCTTAAATGACTTGTAGAGGCCATCAGGATTACTCCCGTCGTTATAAGTCAATTTAACCGTCTTCAAGTAGACATGCTTCTTGTCCCAATAACTCGCATTCTTAGTGAATTCGATCACTGACTTAGACGTAAAGTTCGACAAGACATACGGCCCGTTGTAGAGAATTCCGTCCGCAGAAGCCTTCCCAAAGTTCTTACCCTTTTGTGCCAAGAACTTCGCGTTGACTGGGAACATGACCCCGTATGTTAATTTCGAGTTCCAATAACTTTCTGGTTTGTTCAACGTGTATTGGACCGTATAATCGTTGACTGCTTTAACCCCAACAGTCGAAAAGTCCTTGGTCTTACCATTGACATAAGCATCCAAACCTTTGATACTGTCTTGAACAACATATAGCGTCTCAGACTTAGCTGCCACCGCGTGCTTTAACCCGGTCACAAAGTCCTGCGCCTTAACTGTTGCATAGGGATTTCCTTCACTATCAACCCACTTGACACCTTTACGGAGGTGATATGTATACGTCTTACCATCTTTACTTACTGACCATGACTTTGCCAGCGCACCTTTTAATTGGCCGTAAGAATTACGTTCCAACAACCCGTCCTCAAAGTTTGAATAAATATCACTATTCGTCGATCGTGACGAAACGGTATAATCAAAATTATCTGGATCAGCCGTATAAACATAACTATAGCTCGATGCTAAGTTACTGCTACTACTTGAACTAGATTTCTGAGAACCACAACCCGCTAAAAGTAATACCCCTGCCAAAAAAGTCACAGCAAGCCAACTCTTTTTTCCTTTCATAGATCCATCTCCTTAAATGCTAATCAGCTGTGTTTTAATAATAATATAATATATGCTATATTTCAACATCTAATTTTAATCTTAATTTAATTATTTTTATAGGACAGCAAACACCGATTTGACGTTAATTGCCGATACGAAGGGGTATATTTATGATAATTATATTGACAAATTGATGAGTTACCCCCGCCATATAATGAGAGTTTCTCACATAAACTAGATATAGCATATGGGATATACTGTGCAAGTTATTGTTTAGCGTGAGAAATGATTAACACATACCAATTTTCAAGTTCAAGAACAGCCAGCTTAGAACCGCTGGAAAATAGGGCGAGTTGGCGTAAATTTGCTGTTGCGGAGACGTCCTACGCCGGCTTCCAGGCATTCTGGGCAATGGCCGGAACGTGGTGGACACAGATTTAAGCCGACAACCCACGTCTTAAATACTGGTCTTTCACCACTGGGCCTTGCCCAGAATACCTTCCAGCCGGGATGGTATTCGAAAGGCAGATATGTGTGGGCCCAATTTTTAATGTACTGATTGCTGATTCTTAGTAACCAGTCAGAATAATTTTTAATGGTAAGGGTGACTTCTGATGATTTATGGCTCGTCACTCGTGCTTTTAGATCGTCGAATCCTCGGTCTTACTTTACGTTATCAAGATTTTCTCTAGACGTTAAATTGGTCGAATCTTAAATACAAACTCAAAGGTAATTCTACATTTCAATTCAATCGTCTATCTTAAAATGAATTGCCAATGAATAGATAATCTTCAAATCATCTCATTAATATTTAGATGCTATAAATCATCATGAATGCGAACTCAACGTTTGAATGAATGACCAGTCTCCTAATATTCAGTGGTCAATTGCACCCAGATAGGTGGTCGTTCATCTGCCATTCGAGCGGGTTCCCGACTGGAGGGGCTGGCTGACAATGCTCAAGGGCGAAGTTCTTCTTGTCCAGGTGGGGTTCCCGGGCTAGAAGAAGACTCGTATTTGAAATTGCGCAGTGGGTTTCTGCGTGAGTTCAAATCGATGTCCGCCCTGTTCCAGCGTTGTCAGCCGGCCCCGGAGGTCGGATTAGGACGCATCTCCGGCTGACGAACAATAAGCCAACCAAGAATCCACCTCAACTTCCCGCACGCAAAAAAAGCGCCACCGACCAGTAAAAAGCCAGTCAGTGGCGCCTCATCTATCAAAATAAGTGGTTAATCGAAATAGTTAATGCCAATGGCAGCTTGCATTTCACGCCACGTTTGGTCTGCGACCACGTTGGCTTTGGCAGTGCCATCTTTCAAAATCTGTAAGACTTGCGCTGGGTCGGCTTCATAAATGGCGCGGCGTTCCCGGATTGGCCGGAGTACGCCATCAAGCACGTCCATCAAATAACGTTTGATTTTGACATCCCCAAGGCCACCGTGTTGGTATTGGGCCTTCAAGTCAGCGACCTTTGCCTTGTCTTCATCGAAAATATCGAGGTAAGTGAAGACGACGTTGCCTTCGACCTTACCGGGATCTTCAATATGGATGTGGTCTGGGTCGGTGTACATCGACATTACTTTCTGCTTTAACGTATCCGCGTCGTCAGAAAGGTAGATGGCGTTGCCGAGTGATTTACTCATCTTGGCATTGCCATCGAGCCCTGGGATACGACCCAAGCCCTTTGGTGGGAAGTAGCCTTCAGGTTCGACCAGCGTGTCCGTTTGATAAGTTTTGTTGAAACTCCGAACGATTTCACGAGTTTGTTCCAACATCGGTTCTTGGTCATCGCCAACTGGAACCGTCGTGGCCTTAAACGCCGTAATATCGGCGGCTTGGCTGACTGGATAGACGAAGAAGCCGGCTGGAACACTTTCGCCAAACGCCTTCTGCTTGATTTCCGTCTTAACGGTTGGATTACGGTTCAACCGCGCAACGGTGACCAAGTTCAGGTATTGGTTCATCATATCCGTCAACGCTGGGATTTGGGATTGGACCAGAATCGTTGACTTGTCTGGATCAATACCGACTGCCAGATAATCCATCGCCACTTGTAACAAACTCTTGCGAATCTTTTCAGGGTCATGCGCGTTATCCGTTAACGCCTGGTTATCCGCAATCATAATGTATGATTCGTAGTCGCCAGAGTTCTGTAAGGCGACCCGGTTACGCAATGAGCCGACATAGTGTCCAATATGCAGCTTACCGGTTGGCCGGTCCCCCGTTAAAATTACTTTTTTTGTCATGTTCGTTCTCCCTTTCTATTGGCACGAAAAAAGCGCCCAAATTAACTCATTATTCGTTAATTAGGACGCATCACCGTGGTACCACCTAAATTGCAGAGACTAGTCTCTACCACTCATTGACCGATAAGGGCGGCGGCCCCGGCGTTCACCGAATCTCCAAAAAGCCATTTCATTAGTCCCTTCTAGCTCTCAGCCTCAACTAGATCTCTGTCATTGGACGCCTTACTGTTCTTTTCTTCAACGATTAATTAAGTCTAGTGTACTGGTTCTACTGAACCGTGTCAAAAATAATTCAAACGGAATCCCGACAAGCTGGGTCGACTTGAGAACTTGTAAAAAAGCACGCCACTTACAATTCGCAAGAACGGCCTAGCAAAACGCCCCTTGCCACTAATCATCATTGTGACTGCCGGTTAGTAAAGTTCCGGTCGGCGGTCTTCGAAGACGGGAATCTGGCCGCGAACACGTTCGACTTGGGCCAAGTCCAAGGTCGCCGTAATTAACTGCGGATGGGCGCCACCAATCGCTAACAAATCCCCTAGCGGATCGATGACTAATGATTGCCCGCCAAACTGATTGTCTGGATCACTGCCGACCCGATTGACGGCAACGACAAACGCTTGGTTCTCAATCGCCCGCGCTTGGAGCAATAGCCGCCACTGCATCTGGCGTTGCGTTGGCCACTCGGCACTCACAAAAATCACCCGGGGGCCTTGTGCCGCTTGCTTGCGTAACCATTCTGGAAACCGGATATCGTAACAGATGACACCCATCGCCGCGACATCGTCCAGTTCAAAAACATTTTCGGTCGCGCCAGCGGTAATATAGCGGTCTTCCGCCATTAAGCCAAACCGGTGGACCTTGTCATACTGACTCACGAGTTGACCGTGCCGATCGATGACCAGCATTTCATTATAATAATGACCGTCGCGTGCGACTGCGACCGAGCCGCCGACAATGTTGACGCGAAATTGGCGGGCCAACTTACTGAGTAATTGTCGCGTCCGCTGACCATCGTCATCCGCCACAACGTTTAGCCGCGTTAACGCATACCCCGTATTCCACATTTCTGGTAGCACGATCACATCTACCGTTTGTTCCGCTGCCCGTTGAATCGCGACTTCGACCTGCTGGTAATTCGCATCTGGATCGCCGAATTGAATATCAAGTTGTGCTAGTGCGACACGCATTTGCTCCACCTACTTTTATTATAATGATTAAAAACATATTAGAATAAATAGGAATACATTGCAAGTTTCGCGTCAGTAATCGTTCGGCCGCCGAACAAGTTCTAACACCGTGCATCCAACCGCAATTATTATGGTCTTTTGCAGGCGCTTTGATTGACATGCCTGCCAAACCCGCCTAGAATTGTTCAAGCGATTTAATGGATTTTAAGACGGGAGGCCCTCGACGTGGCAACATCAGATCAAGAACAACAACACGAGCAACAGCGGGTTGATCGAGTTATCGAGCAAGTTAAGGAACGGGCAAAACAGACCGACCACTTGTTGGAAAAGGCCCATCACGAAACTGATGTCATTCAGAAAAACTATGGTGATAATAATTCCGTCAACACGTTTGAAGTCGATGACCGTATCGAAACGAACGCGGAACTGCAACAGCAAAAGCAAATGGTCGAACGAGCAGTCGAATCTGAAGCTATCTTGAAGCGGCAAGTCGGCGTGCTCAAGGACCTCAGTAATTCACCCTACTTCGGTCGGATCGATATTCAAGACAGCCCCGATGAGGACGCGGAACGCTTATATATCGGGACCGCCTCGTTTGTAGATGCTGAACAGAACTTCCTGGTCTACGACTGGCGCGCCCCGATTTCATCCGTCTACTACAACGGGACACTCGGGCAGGTTCAGTATCAGACACCGGCCGGACAACAAACGACCGAACTGGTCAAAAAGCGCCAATTTCAAATCAATCACGGCGAAATCAAAAACATGTTCGATACCAACGAGACTGTCGGCGATGAAATCTTGCAGGCCGTCTTGGGTGAACAAAATGATGCGTATATGCAAAACATCGTCGCAACCATCCAGAAAGAACAAAATGATATTATTCGCGACACGACCAGCGACCTACTAGTGGTCCAAGGTGTCGCGGGCTCGGGGAAGACCTCGGCAATTTTGCAGCGCATCGCCTTTCTACTCTACCATTCCCGGGCGTCACTGGAAGCTGACCAAATGGTGCTCTTCTCACCGAACCGCTTATTCAGTCACTATATCTCTGAAGTGTTGCCTAGTCTCGGGGAGCGCAACATGCGGCAAGTGACCCTCGCGGAATTTCTCAGCGCCCGTTTTCAAGGCCTGACTGTCGAGAGCCTCTTCGAACGCTACGAAAGTGACCGGCAAAATACGCAATTGACGCCGGCCATTCGTGACTTCCAAGAAAGTGCCGACTTCATGCGCCAAGTCGATGACTACTGTCACCAGTTACCAGCCGACCAATTGCGCTTCACGAACATCGTCTTCAACGGCGAGGTGTTCTTCGCCAAAGAAGTGATTACCAAAATCGCGGCAGCTCTTCCTAAAGCGATGCAACCGGCTGACCGCTTCCTCGCCATCAAGAATACGCTGATCAAACGGTTAAAACACCGCATCGATGACGAGGCTCAAGCCGACTGGGTCAACGATATTATCGACCAATTAAGCGACGAAGCCTATCACGACTTGCTGGGCAACAAGCGCCGCGGGGATTTCCAATCGCTCGACGATGAAGTCTTTTATATTGGTAAACAAATCGTGACCAAGCGGCTCCGACAAGTATACGATGCCATCTATAACGGCTATTTCTTAGACACTTATGAACAATATAATGATTTCTTAGCCCAAGTCGACCGGCCTAATGACATTCCCGCCGCACAGTGGGAGCAACGCATCAAGGCTTACCAAGCTGCCGTGGAATACCACCGCATTGCACTGGTCGACTGTGCGCCGCTGTTATTACTACGCGACGTTTTAACTGGTAGTGGTCAGAATCGGCGGATGCAGTACATCTTCGTCGATGAAATGCAAGATTATTCATTGGCTCAGTTGCTCTACATCAAGCACGCCTTTCCACTGGCTAAGTTCACCCTGTTAGGTGACAGTGAACAAGCCTTGTTCAAAGGTATCGAGTTGCCGCAGCAATTGCTGGAACGACTCAAGGCGGCATTTAACGTGCGCCGAGCAAACTTGATTACCTTGAATAAAAGCTACCGTTCGACTGAACAGATCACGAACTTTGCCAAAGCGCTATTGCCCGACGGTGACCAGATTCAGGCGTTTACGCGTAAGGGTGACTTGCCAAAAGTCATGATTCGCTATGGTGAAGACGCAGCGCTTAGCAGTCTGCGTAGCGAAGTTGACCATCAACTTCAAACGACGCATACAGTCGCTGTTCTCACTAAAGACCTCGCGGAAAGTAAGCAAGTCTACCAATATCTGAAGCATCATACGGTGACGACGCTAATGACCGATAGCGACCGCACTATGCCGCAGGGGGTCATCGTCATGCCAATCTACCTCGCGAAGGGGCTAGAATTTGACGCGGTCGTTGCTTACGATGTCTCCGCGGCTAATTACCCGGATGCTAATTCAATCGGGATTCTCTACACGATTGCGTCCCGCGCAATGCATCATTTGACGCTACTCAGCATCGGGGACGTCTCACCGCTGATTGCCCAACTGGACCCGACGCTATTTACCATTGAACATCAAGTACGCGTGTAACTTAGTAAAATTATGATACTCAAAAATGACATTTAACCGGCCCACTTGGCTTGTGTTAAATGTCATTTTTTTACGTCTGACGACTATTGATTAGGTCACTGTGGATAGTGGGGACTCAGTTATGCATGCTTGTCCACCTGTGTATAACTAATAGGGCTGTGTTTTATCCACAAGTGGGTATCTTAAGTGCATCCGTATCCGGCAATTAGATAGTGCGCTGCGTCTATGACTGGTACTAGCGGCGGTGGCGGGTCAGATTAATTAACTTGATATTGTTTGATTTGCGCATAGGCCGCACTATTGCGTTGCTTTAGCTTACGTATTTCAATGTCATTTTGAATCGCTAGAAAATACTGGTCTGATACCCCGAAGAACCGGCCTAATCGCAATGAGGTATCTGCAGTAATTTGTCGACGGTCATGTAACAAATCTTGGATTCGTGAAGTAGGCACCCCAATCTGCTTGGCCAAAAAATACGCAGAAATCTGCAACGGCGCCATAAATTCTTCTTCGAGGATTTCACTAATCTTAGGTGTTGGCATCTCAGTCATAGCTTTTAATCTCCTATCCACGATGGTAATCTACAATCTCAACATCATAAAACTCATTGCCATTCTGAATCGTAAAGCAAATTCGATATTGGTTATTAATTCGAATACTGTACTGTCCCAGCCGATCTTGTGATAGCTTCTCTAAATGATTTGCGGGTGGCATTCTCAAATCATTAATCGTTTCAGCATGGTCAATCATTAGCAACTTACGTAGTGCCACGCGTTGCACGGTTGGTGGTAACGTTTTAGCAAATTCTTGTTGAAAAACCTTTTGAGTCACTTTATTCGCGAAAGTTTTAATCAATGAATTGATTGCTCACTTAATCTTATTTTAGGACAGATTATACACGTATTGCGTATACATCTCAATTATAGTGTCGCGATTTCAATTACACCTTATTCGCGACCAATAAATATCGACAAATAGAAGGAGCCCCTCAGCCATTATCCAACCACAAGTTCTGATTATCCCCATTAACCTGAACTTTTCACCTTGCCCAACGAGTTATCCCCACTCAATGTTAATAACTACGCTGCCGTGAACCGATTGGCCGTCTCAACATCCGCCAAAACCAGTTATTGAATAAATATGCACTGTATTTACGCTCAACGAATAACTCAAAGCCGCGATTACATTGTTAACTAACCCAATCCCGCCAAGTTATCCTCTGTGGATAAATATTTTTTGCTATTTTATCCACATCTTAACCGATGACTGCAAACACTGACTGGCAATAATCGATTTATCAAAATCCAGTTATTTCAGCTACCAACTATATCGCCACCAGATTGATAAGCGTGACCAGCCAATTAATCGTCATATGACTCAGTATGGGCACGCTCAAATTTTTAGTTTTGATCAATAACCACGAGCAACCGCAGCCGACGACAAAAATCCCCAATGTACTTCCCAGCTGATAGCCATGCCCCAAAGCAAATAATATATTCGTCAGTATGATAGCCAGAACGCCAGGTAATGATTCACGCAAAACACTTTGAATCACACCTCGAAATAACAGTTCTTCAAGTACTGGACTCACGATATTGCTAGAGACTAGCGTTAGGATTCCCAGTGGGCTACGGATCAACTGAACAATTTCATAGTTTTCTGACTCAGGTTGTTTCGAAAAGACCACGGCAATGACCATTTCAAGCAATACGAGGATGATTGCAACCACAATTGCTTTTACAGCCATCGATACTGTTATTTTTTTAACGCTCATATCCTCAAAATTGACTTTTTTATAAATTATGAGGAGCACAATTCCCACAACTACGGTTAAGCCTATCAGGGCACCCCAATGTTGCCACACCTGAACGTCGCTCTGAGTCTCTCCCCACCAAGGCCAATAGCCATCTGCCAAAACAGGGACTTGAACTAACATAAAGAGCAATATCCCGATGAAGGCCTTCTTAATCCATCTTCCCGTCTTGATTAACATTCAACATTCTCCTCGCATCCTAAAACAGGCGTACCACATCGCGCCCATTCTTACGAACTATCCCAACCACTTTGACCCTATAAATTCCATCAGCGCATCCATAGTCATCCGCACAACGTCAGCCTTCAAAGCATCCTCGACCTAGGAATCGGCCAATATCACTTTCATCTCACTCCCCAAGTGTGGCTAATGGCTGAAACTTTATCGATTATAGATAAAATTGTAACTCACCTGTCACTGTTTCTAACAAAAAAAATAGTAACGTAGCATTATGCCAGTTAATCGTCATAAAAAAACTGATGCCACTAAATGAGAACGGTTCGCGATCGAGACATGCTAGTCCACGAATCGTGATGCTTAGACAAAATCAACCTTGCCAAGAAAAGCCACTTTTTTCAATTAAATTGAGCCGGCCATCAAAAAGCGGCTTCATCGCAAATCAAGACGATGAAGCCGCGTAAACATCGGATTATTTTAATCATTACTTACCTAGGTCTGACGTACCATGCTTAGGCTTTCCAGCATACTCATCAGTTCCCGCAGCATACGCCAAACAGCTACTGATACGCCAAATTATGCTGCATCCAATTATCGACCGCTGCCAGTTTCTCGCTCACTTCGTCGACACTGCTGCCGTGCACATCGAAAAATGCGGTTGCAAAGACCGAGGAATTCGGAACACCATACACCGTACCCGCTTGAGTGTAAATCTCGTAGTCATCGACATACTCAAACGGAACTTGCTTGGGCGCCGCCACTACTGTTCCTTGGCGTGGCGCCGTCAGCACAAAGCCCACATATTTATCATTATGCATCTGGCCTTCACGCAAATCACTTAACTCATCGCGTTCGATTTGATGTACCAACAGTTCTTTGTAGAGATTAATATGACTATTATGCTCAATCAACGGCACAATTCTGCCGCCCCCAGCCCGACAGGCAATTTCACAGAGAACGAGTTGCCCCGCTGAATTTTCAAATACTTCAATATGGAAGATTGCGTCTTTTTCCACTGGCATCACGTCCAGCGTTGCATTAGCAAATGCTAGTATTCGACTTGATTCGCTCGTGCGATACGGTAAAAAAGCAGACGCTGTGGACACCCCGTGCTGAAAGGCCAAGCAGTCGGTCAGGTATCTTCCCGTCGAAATATATCGGACTTGATGATCAACTCGTAAGACATCAATATGGTACATCTTCCCGTCAACAAAGGATTCAATCATTTGCGGCTCTCCAGAATGATGGGCCACCGCTGCCATCACTTCAGCGACATTGTGAACGACGCTCGTATCTGCAGAGCCACCGCCTGAAACGGGTTTAATGACAAACGGATACTGGTTTTCATGCGCCTCAATAAAACAGAGCGCATCCAGTAAATCGTCAATCGCCTGAAAGTCAGTTACCGGAATGCCATGTTCACGCAGGTAACTTTTCATTTTGACCTTATCACGATACAAAATCGCGTTTTCAATGCGCTGACCAGGCACCTTGAATAACTTTCTCAACCTAGCCGCAATTAGCACATCTCTTTCTCTAAACGAAATAATCTTCTGAATCCGATTATGGTCGTTAATGCGTCGGATCTGTCCGACTAGCGCTGCTTCCGCATACCAATCATCTACATAAGTCAGGGTTACGTTGGCGGCAAAATTGGCGGCCGCATATTCCGCCCGTTTCTTACTGGTCGTCACCACGTCATAGTGATTATCATCTGCCGTTAACCATTCATCAAGTCTTAAGGTCGCTATCGACAGGTTCGCCAAAATAACAATTTCCATACCATCACCCGATTTCCACAATGACTTGCTTGAGCCGATGCAATAAATTCATTTTTAGCCGATCTGGGTCGGTATCTGTGCCCATCATTTGAAGAATTCGATTCTGATTATCAATGTCGTCCACAGTATCACCGACCTGCTTTCGAATTATCGTCTTAAAAGAGTCATCATTCGGAACGTCCAGCCGCGTAATTACGCCACGTTTGGTCGGAAAAACTGACATAATTGAACTATAGCTGCCATTCCAATCAGGAAGGTGACTCACGGATTTGTTATCGGCAATCAAATCGCCCCAACAAGCGACAACGTCACAGTGATAGACATTGTTCATCAAGACGCCCATCATGCCACCACCCATTCTGATGTGCGTTTCGACTAGTTCAATATGGTCGTCTTTAGTCACAATAATTTCAGTGTGACCAACCCCTGACTTGATTCCTAACGCATCATTTATTTGCGTCATGTACGCGGCAATTCGTTGCGTCTCATCAGCCGTTAAGCGCGCGGGAATAATGTGCCCGACTTCATTCATATTTGAATCTTTGATCTTTTCCGTTACGTTCAAGACGTGATGTTGGCCTAAGTTTGAAAAAGTTTCAACACTGTATTCTGTGCCATCAATAAACGTCTCCATGACATAATCTGATAAATCTTCTATATCTAGATCCTGCAAATTCTGTAATGAGTTAATCTTTCGCACACCATGGCCGCCAATACCATGATCAGGCTTGAGAATAAACGGATAATTAAAGGCGCTGATCAAATTCAGAATCTGTTGTTTAGAATGAACTGATCGGCTTTTACAGTGACTTAACCCGACTTCATCTAGCAGATTACGAACACGATGCTTGTCATTCAAGAAACGAATATCATCCTCCGTAAAGCCCGCAATGGCATAGGTATCGGCAATCTTGGCGGCCAACTGCTGATAACTTTCTGAAAACGAATAGACAAAGTCAAAGCTAAAATCGCCGAGGTTCAACTTTTCAATCTCATCGAAATCAGCTAGATCATCCACAATAAAAATATGCCGGTATTGCTTAGCAGCTAAGGTCTCAGCATGCGCCTTCGTACAGATAATACTGACGTCAACGTAGGGCGCCAGTGACTGATGCGTGTAGTCGGCGCCTTGGATAACTAAAACTTGTTTTCTCATTATATCAACCTCCTCACTTCAGCAAGTAGTTTTAACGTGTTACGACCCGTCGCTTGGTTTTGCGACCGTCATCAATTCCGTTATGTCGTGTCCATCTTTTTAATTCAGTATCGAATCGCTTCATGACTCATTTTCAGAACATCAATGTTGACTTTGACAAATTATTTATGTAATTGAAACCCAATCGATTTTATATTTCCGACTTTCTGCCACCCACCACAGATTTACCTCAACAAAGTACGGCATCAATCGCGCGCTACCAGCATATGCGCCACCAGCACCTTTCACGCCACCACTAGCTGGTTCTATCACCCTTACTCAATATCGGGGCTACTGCGGGAACAGCCGACAGTCCAATTCTCACCTCATTCAGCCTGACACCAATTTGGAATCATCGTCTACTGATTAACACGAACCAAATCGCATTAATGACGGTAATGCCAGCACTAATGATTGCCAGCGCTTCGATGGCATGTTGGTCGATAATCAACCCGAAAAGCGTGCTCCCAATTGGAACTGCGATACTCGCACAGATAAAAATCATTGAAAAGAAATAACCGATGAGTTCATTTCTCACATTAATTTGGATATAGCTTTGCAAGCCGACATTATACCTGGCATAGAAGAATCCAAGTATGAACGAAGTCAGCATGAACGCCTCTTTTGTTAGAAAGATGCCAGTAACACCCACGCTGAGCCCACCAACGATTAGCCCCCAACGCTCTCGCGATATTTGCTCATCAATATGGATATATCGAATCGAAAGCAATCCTAAAATTGCCGCAGCGGATTCAATGCTCACGATTAGGCCATATAAAGAATGATCATGAAAATTATTAATCGCGATCGTTGGAATAATTAGCGTGTATCCCGACAAAAAGATGTTCGAGAAAAATCCAGCGATGATCAAGTAGGCTAGTAAGGGTGCTTTGAACATATAGACGAAAGCCGATTTATAAGTCACCCCGTTCCCATCTGATAATGATTCAGACTCACACCAGATGCCACGGATAAATAAAAATGAAATAAAAAACGAGATACCATTCAAGGTAATCGTCCCAATTAGCGACAGCCAATGATTGGTGTAAAGGAACGTGGTTAGCATCGGCATAACCACCTTGATTGTTTCTGTCCCCGTACTTATCACAGCGTTAAACCCGATGATTCTATCCTTCGATACGGCGATACCAATCAATCTTTTCAGTGACGGCCCGGTCATCGCGACGTTCATATTCAAGGTAAAGACTAATGCCAACAATATCGGCAGTCGATAATTAGTGGTCAGCAGCAACACATCGGCAATTAAGCAAAAAATTGCCGACAACCCATCCGCGTACCTGATGGCCTTAATGAAATAAAGCTTTTTGGAAATCGTGGCCCCTAGAAACGAAAATAGCAGCGATGAAACACCGGCAATACTTAAGACGTGCGACAACACCCGTGCCGATCCAAATGTGTCAATCACCCACACATTAATAAACACGTTGAAAATACTGGTACCGACCAGCGACGAAAATTTTGAAGTTGCTAGTTGTAGCTCTACGCGTTCGCTTTCCACAGCACCACCCCCTTTCCCTTTTGCATCCAAGGCAGACATTGCTGATTCCTTAAATCAGTAGCGCTCATCAAAATGAACACTAAACACAAACCAGTTAATCTGAAATGTGGCGCCCGCCTTTACATCCACTACCTACCCCATCCCGTTCTTGCACGACTAACACTGTAACTTAGATCGTAAGTAGCTTTTAGATGTTATTAACATTAAAACTAGATTATAAAGTTGTCAATATATTTTAATCTAATCATCCGATTAAGATAACTAATCAACCTAAAAATCAACCGTCTCGAATCGCTGATACTACTTGTTTCCAAGTGTTCTATATGTTAAATAGCAATTATACTTATCAGTGATAAAAATAGACAGTAGTGTTTGTTAGCCATCGACGATTAAATAGAAATGAGAGATTATCCAATTTAATTATTAAGGACAGGGCGATCCCGTGTATGCAGTAAATAGCTGACCGTATTGGTTGATGCTTTTCAGATTATTTTCAATACAAAAAGAGTGTCCCAAACTTCTCGGTTTTTGAGAAGCTTGAGACACTCTTTTGCAATAAACATAAAGCCGCACGATCAGTTGCAGCATTTACTGCCTACAAACAAAGTATGGTTTTTATCGGCTATTTCTGAACGCTCTTGCCATTGAATGTTAACCTGAGACTGTCTGCTAAGAAAATAAAAAATAATAACACATCCAGTTCAGATGGCAGTTCTCGATAGACAATCCAAGTTACCACCATAAACACGAATAAAAATACACACAGTCCAATACTGATTTTTTTGGTCATATCTAATATCCCCTTTGAATACAATCGACAGTTATCAGTTCCATATTGGATGTCGCCTACCCATTCAATATAGACATATTAATCTCTATAATTTCCATACACGACAACGCTTTTTCACAGTGATTTTTCGAGCAAAATTTTACATTTAAAACCACCAACAAGTAACAACTCTTTTTTCTGAATAACCAGGAAGGCTACTCATCCTCTTTTAAAATTTTATTTAGTTCCCGCGATTTCCTATGCGAAACGCTGCACTTGATACCATCTATCATGGTCAGCTCTTTTCTCTGGTAATCAAAACTACGAAAATGATTCAGATTAACTAATGTACTTTTATCACACCTGAAGAAGTCACTATATTTACCTTCAAAACTATTTAAATTACCGGGAAAATCGGCCACTTTATTTATAGCAGTCAATCTCACGATACCAGGCCGTTCTTTGCTAGTACTTAGCATAATAACATCTTTGACAGGGACTGAAAAAAAGCGCGTTCCAATCTTATATCCCAGAATGTTCTTGTGTTCTTCCGCTTCCGACTTAAGAATATCTATGGTTGCACGAATATCCGCCTCTATTTTCGTCTTAACAGTATCTGGACCTTGTTCTTTCAAAATATAATCTAGCGGTGCAATGCGCCGTTCTAACGTTAAAAAAGACAACTCCTCATGAGTGGTAATGAATACAATTTGGGCAAACGGCAATCGATGGCGAACATCATCTGCGAGATTCAGACCTGCTTGGGGCTGACTGCCAATTTCCATATCCAGAAAAAACAACCCTTCTTCGGAGCTTGCAATGCTGTCCAGCAGAACTTGCGGATCGTCAGTTGCTACTTCCAATTGCATATCATATTCTTCAATCATGATGGTATTGTTTATGATACTTGTATATTTGCTTCTTTGAGCTTCATTATCTTCTAATATATAAACCGGTAACACCTAGTTATCCTCCGTAATAATTAAACTCATTGTGACATAGCCTTTTGTGCTTTCAATTTCCATGTAGAACCCATGCTGCTGTTCGACAAGCTCTTGCACATTTGCGAGGCCTAAGCCACGATTGCTGCCCTTGGTTGAATAGCCAGTCTCAAAGAGCTTGTGCTGGTCAAAATCTGAACCAACAGAATTACTAATCGAAATTTCCGATGTATTTTCAATTACATTAAAAGCAACTGTCACCGCTCTATCGGCCATTAATATTGCTTGTTCAATTGCATTATCCAACAAGTTACCCACGATACGCATTGCTGTAGCAACCCCATGACTGAGATAAAAATCAGTGTCACCTATTTCAATATTTAGCTTGACATCACATTGTTTAGCATAAAAAAACTTTTGGACGATTAACCCACGTAATGTATCATTTTTTAAATGCTGAATACGTGCGATACTCCCATCATTTAAAGTTATTTTAAACGCTTTACTATTTGTATAATCAGTCAAGTAGTCCTTAATCTCACCAATATCATTTTGAGCATTTAAACTAGCAATTAAATTTTTATAATCGTGCTTAAACTTTCTTAATTCCAAATACTGGTGCTCTACGCTCTTAAGATAATTATCTAACTGTTCATTTTGGAGCTTCTCAGTTGCGACTTTTTTCTGCAAAATATACACTCTTGTGGTTTCTAAAGCTTGCCAACTGATGAGACCAAGCATTAAAACAAATGTTAATAACAGCGTTAACTGAATTGTAGCTGTAACTCCTTGAAAATTACTAATTAGTAGTAGCAGCTCGATTGATCCAAAAACAGCCAACAATATAGTAAATAGATGCTTATTAACTTCTCCGTCATTACTTATGTCTAGCGATCCAGCATACCGCTTTATCATGACATGACCAAATTGAAGCGCTAAAAGATCAATGATGCACATCGTAACAATCTCAACTCCAGTAAAAAGATGGCTGTGTGTTGATAAATCAGCGATTTGATGAAGGTCAAGAAAAAGATACAACAATCCCCTACTGAAATAAGCTGCCAGTGCTAAAACTACGATTTGACTTGATAACAACATCAAAAAAACATTTAAATGGTAATAATTGATTTTTGGCTTTCGTCTTTCTCTAATTATCATTCCTAAGGCTAAGAAAAATGATGTAATGTCGCCTAAAAAGATTCCTATTAAAGATAATATCAATAACAAAATCAATGAATAAACGATGTTTTTCACACCAGTATTACCAAAAATAAAATTGTATACCACAATTATCCCAAAATAAATAAAAAACGATTGTGCAATGCCATCCAAAATGCTAACTTCAATCACAGTACTCCCCCTAAAGTGTTTTATCGTCTCATTAGCTAATATAAAATAATATTTGTTAATTTACTTTATTAGCAAGCTATCATTTTACAGTATTTTTTTCAAGAGCTGTGACTCATTAACCAACTTGGACTAGCGATATTCGAACAATTTACACCTTAGAAGAGTAGACACTCAACACATCAATTCACCATTTCAGTTTTTAAATATTTTTGTTGCCGTACGTACAACCGATCCATTTGTAACGAATACGTGCTACTCTTCCCACCAACGATTTTCTGCATTTCGTGATTACTTACACTGCTTTACATGGCCAATCTTAATTTTCACAACAATCACCTCACATATCCATGATAGAGCAATTTTAATCTAAAATTTTGTTATTCTTATTAACGTACACTTTTGGGCTTCAAACGTAAATTCGCACTTAATATTCGACAATAATACGACCAAGGTCCACAAAAAACTCCCCTATAGATATTAATGCCGCTATGTTTGGTGTAGGAGACGGTGGCGTTTGGATTTGTAAATCGATACCAACTCGAGGCGCTTATACTAAGGCTGCATCCAATTTATTCAATGCCTGCAATCAACGAAATGCTGCTCAATACGAGCTATGCATCCTCTCTTTATTTGACTCAGCATCCCCCAAAAAACGAGACTTGCCTGAGTACAACGACTCAAGCAGATCTCGTTACCATTTTTAAATAGGCTCTATAAATATACGATTAGCTGTAATTATTCACATGGCTAATTTTAAAAAAACAAATAATCAAAAATAGATGGTAAAATCCATTCACACGAAAATAAGCATCGTGGCAAAGAAGGCTTACTTCTATGTCACGATGCTTATTTGGCTAATGAATCTCTCGCATGATTATTTCAAACAGTCACCATCAGCATTTTTTAATATCTTATTCAATTCACGGGTCCGCCGAAAAGAGACGTCACACTTGATGCCGCCATCCAGCAAGAGCTCCCGTTTTTGAGAATCAAAACTTTGAACATGGCTCAAATTCACTAAGGCACTTTTATCACATCTAAACAGGCTCGGATGCTTGTCAGCAATTGCACTCAAATTTCCTGGAAATTCGGCTAACCTGTTGGCCGTACTGAGCGTCACATTTCCCGGCCGATCCTTATGGGTACTCAACATAATCACATCCGCCAGCGCCAACGTGAAAAGACGCGTCCCGATTTTATAACTGAACACCTCGGGCAACTGGTCGCTGGTCTTCTCAAGCATCTGTTGCGTTAATTTGATATCTTTGGCGATTTTCTGCGTAATCTGCTCTGCTGATTGATCCTTCAGAATATAGTCAAGTGGCGCGATTCGCCGTTCTAGCGTGACAAACGACAATTCATCATGGGTCGTGATGAAGACAATTTTTGCTAGTGGCAACTGCTGCCGAATCTCACTGGCAAGTTCCAATCCCGCCTGTTCATTTTCTCCAATCTCCATATCAAGAAAGAACAAGCCATCCCGCCGCTGACTCATATCCGCGAGAATCTCTTGCTGATTTGTCGTTGCGACAATTAATTCCATGGCATATTCATTAATCATGACCGTGTTATTGATTGTTTTTTGATAACTTTCACGTTGTTCACGATTATCCTCGTATAAATATATTGGAAACACTTATTTACCCTCCATTAATGATTAAGGTCATGGTGACATAACCACGCTCACTATCAATATTTAAATAAAAATCATGATGCTGATTGACCAATTCACGTACGTTGGCAAGCCCTAATCCGCGGTTAATCCCTTTGGTGGAGTAACCCGTCTGAAATAGCTTGCTTCGCTCAAAATTCGAATCAATCGCATTATTAATTGAAATTTCTGTCGTACCATCAATCTTATTAAAAGCGACAGTAACCGTCTTATCAGTCCTTTTCTGTGCTTGTTCGATTGCATTGTCCAATAGATTCCCGATAATTCGGATAACTACCGCAATATTAACTTTAATTTGAAAGGCCTCACTGGAAATTCCAAGACTTAAATTAGCCCCACACCTTTTCGCGTAAAAAAATTCCTGACGATCAAGCCACGCACCGACTCGTCTTTTAGAGGTTGTACCTGAGCCATTTTGACATCATTGAGACTAGTATCTAACCCCTGATTCTCGGTCGCATCCTCTAGATCAGTTTTCAATGTCGCCATGTCATTTTGTGCGCTGAGACTGACGATGATGAAATTTATTTTTGACGCTAACGAACGATAGTTATAAATTTCTGCTGATTTGATAATACCATAAAAGCAATTTAGCTTCCTACCGGCTGGTTATGCCAGCGCGTGCGCTTTCGCTTCATCGTACGACCTGGCCAGCCTACCTTCACTAGTGACTGTATTAAAAGAATTATCGACCCAGCATGTATCATTATGATACGATACAGGTTAAATGTTCAACTTGCTCACTGTTCCTGTTCGTTAATAAAATATTGATTTATTGATTATCGAATAGCAGTGACCACTACCACGCCACTGGAGGCAGTATCTTGAATAAAGTAAGACGAATCGTCATCGGTATTATTAGTTCAATTTGTTTAATTCTCATTTTTGCGTTTGTTCGATCCTTGGGGTCAACATACATCGAAACGAGCCACGTTTCATATGAAATCTCTGGTATGACAAACGGTGTCAATGCTGACAAATTTAATCGAGTCATCCAAAATTATACGCAGTCGCACAACATCTCAGCGATTAAAGTTTTTAATGTACCAATGGTTGATGGCGGTAATACCACCAACACTAAGATGTATGTTTATGGTAAACACCTCTCTTTGCCAACTGGGACTGTTGCGACCAAATCTCAATTGCTAACCAGTGATATTCGCTACCCACTCTATTTTATCGGAAAGACTAATCAAGCTTCCATTGAGAAAATGTTTGCACGTAATGGTATCCACTATACTCATATTAATGAGAGCTGGAATTGGAACATCTGGAACTTTTTAAACACTAATCAGATATTCAGCCTGTTAGTGCTGGCCTTTTTAGTTATGGGCATTGTCTTAATTCTTGCTAACTTAACAGATTTAAAAAAAGCCAACATCCGCAGATTACTTGGTATGTCTAACTTTGATGATGCATGCGATAGCTTTTTGGATGACCAAGCAGCTTTCCTAAGCATCTATCTAGTCGGCCTGACCATCATCGCTGGTTACATGTGGTTCGCTCACTATACTCGCATCTACCGCATTATGCTCTATTTCGCTGGCTTTCTATATTTACTCGCACTGATCGTCTCGTTGATTGCCGCAATCATCCGAGCTAAGTCGCATTCTGAGAAAACAATCACCGCCGCTATCAAAGGAAATTCAAAAAGTAAATTATCCTTTTATATCAATATGGTCATCAAAGTGGTTGTTGAAGTATTTGCTTGTACTGCCTTTGTTGCACTCCTTGGGACCATTCAGCAAGAGCGCCAACTTAATCATCAGCTTTCCAGTTGGACGCAGGGCAAGAACTACTACACGATGAATTTAGCCCCACTCACCGGAACCGAATCTACTGAAAGCAATCAAGAGAATCATAACACTGCATTATTTTTCAAATACCTCGAGAATCATCACGGTATGCTGGTTAACTATGGTGGCTGGGACGCTGGTAAAAGTGATGTTATGGATATGTTCAATGGCAATGTGCTGACAGTAAATGCCGAATATTTAAAAGTTAATCAAGTTGTCGCATCTAATGGACATCAGCTGTCTGTACCGGCAAAATCTAAGACAACCTATGTACTTATACCCGCAAGTGACTATGCGAATCGACGTGCGATTCTGAAAAATTATCGTGACTATTTATATCTCAACAACGCCCAAGCAAAAACCGGCCAAAGCTTACCAATTAAGGCCATTAAAATCAAGAACCATCAGCAGTTCTTTACCTATAGTGCGGACGCTTTAGATATGGGGTATTATGACGGTTACGCCCAGGATCCGGTTATTGTTGTCCTGTCTAGTGAATCACTCGGTGGAACCTCGAAACGCAACGTTGATGCCAACAGCGTTTGGACCACTTACTTGTCTAATCAAGCTTTTTTAAGTCCTAATGTTGCAACGATTAAGCATGGCCTGAATAAGACGCATTTAACTCGAACAATTGGTGGAATTGTTAACACTAAAAGCCGGGCACTAAAAGAATTGTCTAAAATTCAAAATAGTCTCCACCTATCTGTGACTGTCATTCTGATTTCATTGCTGATTATCATGATAGAAAACATCGCTTTTAATCATATTTACTTTAATAACAATCGAAAGAAAATCGCTATTCGTCGACTTTTAGGCACACGTTTTACAACCATCTATGGCCCGTTTTTGGCACTCACATTCGCATTGAGTGTACTCGAAGCAGTCATCGTCTGGTTGATCACTAAGAATACAGTGATCGTAACTGCATTATTGATAACGTCAAACATTGGTGAAGGCCTATTATTGGTCATCCAAAACAACTCGCTCAACAAACATGTCGCCAAGACGATTAAAGGAGAATAACTAACATGCACGACTTAAAAATTGTTAATGGTGAAAAACGATTTGATGATTACACGGTCTTCAATCAAGTCAACTACACCTTCATGGTTGGTCGAACCTATGCCCTGGTTGGGCCTTCAGGAGGTGGCAAAACGACCCTCTTAAATAGCATTGGACAGCTTGAAACGCTCACATCCGGTGAGATTCTACTAGATAATCGGAATATTAACACTATCCCAACGTTAGAATATTTCCGTCATTTTATCGGGTATCTCTTCCAGAACTATGCACTCATCGATGAAGCGTCCGTTCAGCAAAATCTTAACTTGGTGAAGCATCATCGTATCGCTGAACTATCACGACAGTTAGAACAGTACGGTTTAGACGGTTCCTACCTGAAGCGCAAAGTATACACCCTCTCTGGGGGTGAGGCGCAACGTGTTGCACTGACCCGCCTAAGCTTACAGAACCCGCTTATCGTACTCGCAGATGAGCCGACCGGAGCACTAGACCAGCAAAACCGAGAATTAGTGCTCACAAGCTTGCGTAAAATGGCTGATGAGGGCAAGCTAGTCATCGTCGCCACTCATGATGACCATGTCAGTCAATGGGCAGACGATCTATTGGACATCTCCACGTTCAAAGCGGCTTTTTAGTACGTCATCCAGAAGTTAAGCATTAAAACTCAGATGCTGTTCAAATCTATACTAAAAGACGGGCTCAATAATTTAACCATGAGCCCGTCTTTTTATGCGTCCTAATAATTTCATTTTTGATTCAACTCTGCCTGACACGACGGATGGCTTTTACCTAACAAAGCCAGCTCATACCACGTTTTCTCTGCCAAAATGATTCAATCTTCCTCCACTACCGTTAACGTCATCACCACTTGGTTATCCTGACTATTCATATCCAGGAAGAAGTTCCGGTGCTGTGCAACTAGTTGATGGATATTCGACAAGCCGAAACCGCGCTGAGCCCCCTTGGTAGACACGCCTAACTCAAACACTTTATTCGCATCGATTTTTTGATTTGTGGGATTTCTTACCGAAATTTCTTTGGTCCCATTTAACGTGTTAAAAGCACAAATCACCTGCTTATCCGCGGTCGCCTGAGTAGCTTCGATTGCATTATCCAATAGATTCCCAACAATTCTGATTATATCTACTAACTCATGGTGGATCACAAAATTTTCGGTATTGAGTTCGACAGTTAAATTGATGCCCTGTGACTGTGCGTCTAGAAATTTCTGCACAATCAAGCCACGTAGCGTTTCGTTGCCTAAATGTTGAACTTTGACAATTTTCCCACTATCCAGTGAAGTCTCCACCGCGCTTTGGGCAATTAATTCTTTGAAGTATGCCGTTTGTTCTGGGGAGTTTCCGTTGGTTAACGAATCCTGTAGCGATAGCATCAAGTTCTTGTAATCGTGCTTGAACTTTCGCAGTTCGAGGTATTGCCGCTCCACACTCTTTAAATAATCGTTGAGTTGCGCATTTTGTTGTGCTTGATAATCGGCTGCCTGCTTCTTGGTGTATGAACTAATAAAGAAGTACATCTGCCATAGCATCATTATCATCATAATGAAAAACGCTATAATCAATGGTACCTGAATCGTTGCTGTAATCTTTTTATAAAAACTGAGCAGTATAATCCCCTCTACAGCAATAAATAGAATCAACGACATTCCAAAGATTGGCTTGCCCAAGTTCAACTCATTAATTCGTGCAATCACTATGGAGATGCGCCTCTTTAGGACAAAAAACATTGTCGCATTCATGATAATCAACATGATGATGTATATTAAAATTAAATAGTGCGATGAGTTAACATCCCCATTATTTATCTGAGCATATGCCAGAATCATCATTCTTCCAATAAATATGGCGATGTTTGAAAATAAAATTTGAACACTGTTTACTAACATCAACGTACCAGTCTGAAAATAATTCAGACGTCGTTTTCTGATAAGTTGCGATAAAATATTAACTGCAATAATTGCAAAGAACACAGCATCTACCAAAAACACACTTATAATTGCCCATATGAACGCCAAAAGGGCCGCTAAAATAACTGTGCGCCACCTTAACACACCAATTATGTAGTAATACCATATAAAGATGATGAGCATACAAGCCAACCCTTGATAAAATGAGTCCATAACACTAAGGACAATCATATCAATCCACCTAACCGTTTTTATATTGTGCGCCTTTTATGAAGTTAATGAGAATTGCGTCCACGAGTGCAAACCTACGCTATTTTCTTTCGACGTCAATATTCATTCAAATCCGGCACTTATCTCGCCATCACTAGTATTACGTAATTGCCCGAAAAAATCCATCACGCACCCACACTTCGCCCCAATTACAGCCTAATCAATGGTCACCAATCGCCGAGAAAGCAATTCGATCAACAGTGAAAGTATTCCGGCACTAATACCAATCAGTACTGCCACCCACCAAGCACGGATCGTGAATAACGTTGTCACACCCGCTACCAGCACCAATACCAACAATTGAATCAATTTCAGCCACGTCGGTATTTTGGGCACCTGGCGATTGGTGTCTGGGACATTAAAATGTTCAAGAATCGTGTCCAGTAAGACGGCGGCAGCGCCCACCACCACACCAAATACAAGGACTTGCCACCAATGTGCGACAAAGATTGCAATGGCTGCGATACCCGTTGCACAGACCATCATATAAAAGGTCCGATAAGCAAGTTGGTTAATCATTTCTCTTCTCATAAAACGCGGTCCTCCTGCATCCCAAAATAGCTATGGTCAATTCCAAATAGCTGCCAAGATGGTTGCTTAGCCTTCTGCGATTATCGCACAAAACGATAATTTTTAACCATGCAGTATTCCAAAAGTGGTTAAGCTTTCAACCTTCAACTATATCGATAATCCCATTATATCTTACTCATAGCCACTGACAATTCGGGGTAACCAACCTTTTCGCGTAACCGGACAAAATAATATAAAAACTGGCCGACTATAAAATTTTTAGTCAGTCAGTTTTTATCCTAAACCATTTGAGAAAAATCATTGGTTATTCAGCAGTCCGTTTGAAAAATAGCAATCGGCAAATCCCAATAATGCTAACAATCGCGAAAACTGCTTGTATCATCCAGTCCATGCTATTCAAATTCACATTTAGCGCAGGGCGAATACTCAATGCTAAGACAATCAGCCAACCCCAGAAATCTAGCTCTTTGTAAAAATTTGCATTAAGCATGTTAGACACCTCCTAATGGCCATCCGGATTTTCTAGAACCAGGGCGAATCCACGGCATTTTGTAGTGTAAATGGCCCAAATTGCGGTTCAATCTTAAAATCCGTCGAAGCTAATTGCGTGATTTTTTTGAAATTAGTTGTAAAAGTAGCGATATCATTATTGGGATCCTTATCGCTCGTTAATGTGACGACGTAGTGCCCCTTGATTGGATTAATCCACAAGCCCAGCGTCTTCAATTGTTTTAAATCTAAGGGTGGTACGGATGGTTCAGTTTGTATTTTGTATTGCCGTCGATACAAGACATCATTTAATCCCATATTTCACATCTCCTCTAGGTATAATTTCCATCACACGTAGCCTAAGCTTCCAACTCAGTCCCCTGGGTTACTGGCCGATTAACGTGTCGGCCGGCGATGTAATCCGTTAACTTGTAAAAATGTCACAACGCCGATTATCCCGATCATTAGTAGATACATCACTAGCGCCGTCATCAATTGCGAGCTGGTCGGTGTCGTTAACTTAAGTGAGCCATTAGTGATAAATAATGGCAGATCATCTAAGAAATGTAACAAAATCGTTAACGACAGATTGTCAGTCTTCAGATAGACGCTCCCCCACAGCAGACCATTTCCAAAAACCACTATCATCTGCAGCAAGACAAGCGACCAGGAACTATTGGCGATATTAGCCAAGTGAGCGACCGCAAATCCCACACTACTAATAATGACCGCCGTATAGCGCCTATTTCGGGTCAGTTCTAAACTTAAGGGTAGTAACAGACCTCGAAACATGCCTTCTTCTGCCAAGGCAACCAATAATACCGTCAGTATAATCCGAACGTTTATTAGGCGTGGCGCAATCGAACTAAGCGTACCAAACCGGGTTAATATCAGAGAAATCACTGCGGGGATGAGCTGACATAACTGATTTCCAATCCTTTTTCCGCTAAAAAAATGTATTCGGACGTGCCAGATGTTGCGGCTCAAGATAATCACTATTAGGAAAATAATCAAGTCCACGGTCATTTGTCCATATTTTTCGGGAATTATCGGACTAATTAGGTACGGCACGGTCATTAGGGCGACGGGGACCAGTAGGAAGCAAATCACAATTTTAATCATTAGTTTTTTATTCTTCAACATACCATCCCCACTTTAAAATAAGCCCGTTAATCGGGTAAAATGTTAACGCCAGCTGAACTGCCAATAATAGATGACCATCCTGATTGGCCCCAATCCAGCGTGTTGCGACTCCAGCTTACAGAAATATCAGCTTCATTTTCTGAATAGCAACGCCTAGCCGAATAAATTCTGCCATCTTCTGGAGTATTTTTATCGGGACCTGATTGGAACTCGTTTATCTCGGTTAGCATTTAAGAATCCGCTTACATTTGCTTCAAAACAGCATTTCAGTTTCTCTCTCACCTCTAAATATACCCCTTATCCACATGACTGCACAGTGTTTTTCAGTAAAATCCCCTGTACATAAAGGAAATATTTCAGAAATGAGCTAAACCGCATGTCCCTAGTCCCGCTACCGTGACAATTCCCGACCCGGTTGCCGCACAAATCCGCTGCACCTTGCAAGATTTTCACGCCGCTTAATCCCCACGGAGATAAGCACACGCTTCACTAAGCGTATCGTCACTAACTGCCAGCTAATCGCTCGTTCACGCAGCACCTAGGATGAACGTTATTTTTTATCACGGTTATTTCGCTTCACTAACAGCGCTGGACTAAAAGCAATTACTGCCACGATAATCCCTATATTACCGACAACGTTTTCTCTTAATAAGTAAGCAAAGCAGAATAATAAAAAGGCGAGGTAGTACCAGTTATCAGCGCTTTTCGGGTACTTCTGTCTGGGTCGAGGCAGGGCCAACAATGCAAAAGCATACGCCAGCCACAGCATGTCTTTGTCCACTCGAAACATTAAGACCACAAACACAAGCGCAATCAAGATCGCACCGCCTTTGACCCATACCGTCTTCTTCAAATTAATCACCTACCTCAGCCACCGTATCCATCTCAAAACGCGACGCCACAGAACTTCAGCATTGGGTCACCGCCACTGTTGGAAACTTGGCTTCAATTCACTTTCTCCCTGCTTCTAATGTACACCTTCATTTCGTTTTCGATGGATTCTGGATATTAACGTTCCATTTTTCCATATAATCGTCACTCTTTTCTCACCGACGCCTGCGCCACGACACCAAAAACCAGCGCCACCATGGTGAACACCACAATGACGCCGGCTAACCAACCGCAATTATGCCACTTATCAGTTCAACAAACAGCCGCCAAACTCAGTCGTATTTATTTGAATAATCGTTGGTACGCCTTAATCCAACGCGTTACTTATCAGCGATCCCATCGCTAAAACCTTGAGTAAATGAAGGAATAAATGACGGATCACTAATCACATAGATGACAAAGACGACGACAAGCGCGATAATCACGCTACTCACTGGATGTTTCTTAATTATGTTGATAGTTTTATTGAACATTGATAGCTACCTCACCTTTTATATTCAAATTAACGTCCCGATAATTAACACAGCGTCTGAGATCCAATGGACATAGATGCCACTCCGTAAAGTATTGGCAGACCGCCATGAAGCAGTGATTGGATAACGCGTCAGACCGACGATTACGGGATAAATCCAATTAAAATGATAATGTGGTAGGTGCATCAACGCGAACAAGACACACCCCAATACATTGATAATTGGCCACGCAAATTTTCTTAGTCTTGTGTGCGATAGTAATTGAATTAACGGGATTGAAATCGAAGCCATTCCGACTTCCTCACCAACTAATGAGACTAACAGCGTCACGGCGATCCATATTCTTTCAATTAAAGGCACATCTAATCCAGTGGACCGAGCTGCTATCGTCGTATTGCGAAATGATAATAAAGCATCTGGATAGACAATTGCGACAACCACAATCGCCACAATTTCCATGACAAACAATAAAAGCACATACTTCAACACGATACGCCATTTTGGCGAGGGTAGCGGTTGGAAAAATCGGTTTAAGTTCGAAGAGCCATATAGAATGACCAAACTGATCATACCAGCGGTCAACATTGCCAACCAATCGAAATAACGATTAAGAAAAATCGCACCCATATAACCAGCTACGAAAAGTACTAATACTAGCGGATAATATTTTCTTTTAAAATCAATTCCTATCACTTATTTTAATCTCCTGAACGATCAATTACTTTCCATGCTTATCATATAACGTCGAACTGAATTGTTGCGCGATTTCCTTCAAACGTCACCTTTTTAGCGATTATCGTACAACCAGTCCCCCATGCAACGTTAACCCACAATCACATTACAATCAGTCAGCACGCTAAGTTCACAACGCACGCGTTCTGTTCACTCTCGCTCGCTCAAAAAAACGCCGCAGCCCCACAGCCACGACGTCTCCAGCGGAATTTACCGCCCAATCTATGTGTTTAATTATCTTCAATGGTGCTATGTGTGGCGGTCATCTGACTGGCACGATGAATGGCGTTCTTCAAGACGAACGGCGCAATCATCGTCACCACAATGATAACCAAAATGATATCCGAATAGTAATCGTTTGATAGTAAGTGTGCTGAAAAGCCAATCTGTGCGGTTATCAGCGCCATTTCGCCACGTGAGATCATGCCCGCGCCGACTAGATAATTGCTACGGCGACTGAAGCCATTGACCTTAGCGCCGAGGCCGCAGCCCCACAGTTTGGTGAGGACCCCGAGCACCGTCATGACCACGATGAACGGGAGCGATTGCCACACACCCTTGAACGTCATATTCAAACCCACACTGACGAAAAATAATGGAATAAACGTCGTGTAGCCCACTGGTTCGATACTAACGTCCACCACGTGCTGGTAATCCGTTTGCGCAATCGCGACGCCGGCAAAGAACGCGCCGATCGCGCCACTCAATCCGACGAGTTCTGCTAACCAAGCTAGACCCAGGCAAATGATGATTGCCATGATTGTCGGGCTGGCTGCCATTAGTAAATGGTCGCTCAAGGCCATCAAGTATGGCGCCACCCATTTGATCACCAAGAACACACCGATGAAGAAACCGACTTGTTCTACGAGGACGATACCGAGATTGGTCTGCGCAACGTCGCCCTGGCCGCCCATCATCGCAATCATGATACTCAACAGAATCACGCCGATAATGTCGTCAGCGACCGCCGCGCCTAGAATCGTCGCCCCCTCCTTCGTGTCGAGTACTTTGAACTCTTTCAACACTTCCACGGAAATCGAGACCGAGGTGGCTGAGAAAATCACGCCAATAAATAACGATTCGAACCAACTGAATTGGAACAGGCGACTTGCCAAGCCCATGATGATGACCGGGAAGATGACCCCAATAATCGCCACAATGATTGCCGGTCGCAGGTATTTACGTAACAGCGCGAGGTTACTCTCTAGACCACCGATGAACATCAACACCACGACCCCAATATCCGAAAACGTCTGAACAAGCGTCGTCAGATGGACCCAGTTCAGAACTGCGGGACCCACAATGACGCCCACTAGGATCTCACCAATCACGGCCGGAATTCCCGCGCGATGTGCAAAGTGTCCCGCTAAGGTCGTCGCCAAAATCAACAAACAAAGTATTCCTAAAAAATCCATGCACTCACCCATCCATCAAAAGTCTTAGTCTAATCATACACCTTAATCCTGACTAATTTTGTAGGCATGAGCCGTCTGCATCCGCCGAACCACGTGCCAGCCCAGACCAATCAACAGGCCGAGTGCTGCCGGCAATGCCCAGTCAAAGCCTAGCTTGGCCAATGGCAGGTACTGCTGGTCCCAGGCCAATAGCGTTTGGACCCACTGCATATTGGTAATAACGGTCGGTGCGGAGGCAATCCCATCCAGAATGGCTGGAATCAACGTCAGCGCCGTCGTCCACCGATAAACGATTGGATCATGCTGGAAGAGTGGTGACGCAATTGCCAGGATAATCAAGGTAATGGCTAATGGATAGAGAAACATCAGCATTGGCGTCGACCACGCAATGATTTGATCCAGGCCAATGTTGGCAATGATGAACGAAGCGCCACACGCAAGCCGGTTGAAAGTCGCGTAACTAATCTTGGGGAACTTGGCGTGTAAAGCTTCCGCAAAAGACGTCGCCAGTCCAACCGATGTCGTGAGGCAAGTTAAGGTCGCCATGATGGCGAGAATAATCTCACCTGGAACCCCCATAAAGGCATTCGCGATTTGGCCAAATGCAATCCCGCCATCCGCTGACAACTTGAACTGTGACAAGGAGGTCGCACCAATCCAGATCAACCCTAAGTAAATCACCGCTTCTAGGCTAATGCTCAGCAGGCTAGACTTGGCCGCAGTCTTCGCAATCGCCCCAGCATCACGTTGGCCGATGCCTCGAATCGCCGTAACGACTGCAATCCCGAATAATAGGGCCGCTAATGCGTCCATCGTGTTGTAACCTTGCAAGAACCCATTTAGAAAGGCCCCGTGTTGGTAGGCGGCAGTTGGCGTTGCATCCGCCCGCCCCAGTGGCCGACTGAACGCAATCCCAAAGATCAGCGCCAACAGAATCAGAAATGCTGGGTTCAATAGCTTGCCAATCGTATCAATGATACGCGTTGGTCGCCGCGCCGCCCAGTAGGTGATACTGAAGAAAATCAACGAGTAGGCGAACAGGAACCACGGCGCCTGACTGGTACTGACGTGGCTCGCAATCCCGATTTGAAACGGGGTCGTCGCCGTTCGAGGTGTCGCAAAGAGCGGTCCCAGCGTCGCACAAGTTAACACCATAAAAATCGTCGCGTAACGTTTGCCAATTGGCCGCGCCAAGTCGTAGATCCCACTACTGCGTGTCACACTAATGGCAATAATGCCCAATAGTGGTAGCAGCGTCCCCGTTAACAGGAAGCCCCACCCAGCCGTTAGCCAGTGACTGCCCGCGAGTTGCCCTAAGTGAATCGGGAAGATCAAGTTACCGGCGCCAAAGAACATTCCAAAGAGCATGGAACCAATAATCAGATAATGTTTGAACGTTAATTTTTGTGTTTGCATCGCATTTCCTCCATTACAAGTGGTCACCAATCATCCGTTTGTGTCATTGTGACCATTAACACTCGATACAAACCACCATCACTACTCGTTACTAACATGTTCATCTTCCTCTCATGAGATTAAAAAAAGCGTCCTGACAAAATCATCATTTGATTTTGTCAGGACGCTTCCGCGTGGTACCACCTGTCTTCGTCACGAGTTCACACTCGTCACCTTCGCGTACGGTCAGTCGGGCATCAGCCTAGGACTCACGATACGTTGGCCCGTTAATGGGGGCACCCAGCTAACACTTCATCACGTCGCATTAGCAGTTCTCAGGTTACTTTCTAGTCAGTGTCATCACCGCTTCACACCATCCAGCGGCTCGCTTAAGATTAGGCTGACTATACTCTCCTGATCATCACGTTTGATCTCATTTATTTTTAATATTTGCAATCATAAACTCATTATGCGGACTTGTCAACACTTTTTTCGCAAATCACGTGCTTAATCGGTCAACGCCCATTTGCGGATGGCTTTCGCGACCCCGTCCGCATCGTTGGTCGCCGTCACCGCATCCGCGTGTTCCTTGGCAACCGCGCTCCCGTTACCCATCGCGACCGCGGTCCCGGCAAAGGCAAACATCGGCAAATCATTTTGTTCATCGCCCAGGGCCATCACTTCATCCGCTTGAATCTGCAACTCAGCGGCCAAATCCTGCACCGCCTGACCCTTATTGACACCAGTGTGCATCAATTCTAAGAAGTTCGTGGCGGCCCGAACGACGTACAGCTCATCACCAAAGGTCGTCTTCACTAGGTCTTCCACCGCATCCAGTTGGGGACCTTCCCCAACGAACAATCCCTTAGCAATCTGAAAGTCAGCGGGCAAGTCGTCAGGGTCGCGTACTAACAGACCGGCCTTGTTCTCCCATGCCTGCACGACCGTGACCCAGTTGACGTCCCGGTCAGCGGTATAAATCGTACTATCGGCATCGAGGACGTTGAACGGCACGTGGTGTTGTTGACCAAACGCCGTCATTTGTCGGTAATGGGCGTTGTCGATCAGGTGTTTGGCAACGATGCGCCCGTCAATACTCTCGATCACAGCACCATTGTAGGTAATCACGTACTGGTCGTCGCCGGCTAGGCCCAGTGCATCCAGATATGGCTTGGCACCAGCTAACGGCCGCCCCGTGCAGAGGACGACTTTGATGCCGGCATCCCGAGCAGCTTTGACCGCAGTAATCGTACTCGGCAACAGTTCACCCTTGGAATTCAACAAGGTGTCATCAATATCAATTGCGATTAGTTTAATTGTCATTAATTATCGTTCCTTTCATCCGCGAATACGGTTACAATTAAGTTATGCCACCGCTTCCACGATGGGCTACTTCCAATATAGCATAGCCGAACGATCAACATGGTCGATTTTTAAAAGGAGGCGGGGCGATTTTACAAACTATTCAAACGAGGCCTAACAATGGAAATCTTACATGAGGCGGTCCAGACGATTCCCCGCCTCCCTTTTAAATACTATGAACACGACCCCTTGACCGACATTACGGTGGCACCCCACTGGCATCAAGGCATCGAGCTGAACTATCTGGTCAGCGGGACGGTGCTCAAGTTCGTCACTGATGGACAAACCGCCGAGTATCGACCGGGCGACCTCTGGACCACTAATCGGCGCGTCGTACACAGTGCCAGCGGTCCTGCCGAGGTGGACTGGGTCGAATTTGGTTTGATTATTGACGATGATTTTCTCCAGCATCAGGTCCCCGCCAGTGCGAATTGGCAATTGACCTTACACGGCGCGTCCTCGGCGAGCGAACACCCACAGGCTTACGCCCAGGTACGTCAACACTTAGTCGCCATTCACGACCTGCTCGCAACGCCCACGACTGACCTAGTCCGGCTGAAAGTGCTCAGTCACTTTTATCAGCTCGTCGCTACGCTGGGGGAAACGTTCACGGCCCCAATCAGTGCTCCGGCGGTCAACCCGAACCAGACGCTGACCGATACCGTGATGTCGGCCATCAATCAACACTATGCTGACCCGATCGACGGCAATACTTTAGCTGACCAATTTCACGTCTCATTGACGACATTGAATCAGCAATTCAACGCCAACGTCCAGATGTCCGTCAACCGCTACCTGCGTTTGATTCGATTGATGAACGCGCGGCGCTTGCTGTTAGAGACGGACCACAAAGTCGCCTACATCGCGATGGCGTGCGGGTTTCCCAATAGCAAGACCTTCAATCGTAATTTTAAATCCTGGAAGGGCGTGACACCGACCGATTACCGCCAAGCCTACGCACGCTATCACCGAATTGATACTAGTTGCCTCTAAAAATGTCCCTTCATTGTGCCGATTCCGTGGTAAGCTACGGCTATCAAATAAATGACGGGAGTTTTGACAATGATTAAATTAATGGCAACTGATATGGATGGGACTTTTCTTCGCGATGACATGACCTACGATGAGGCGCGCTTTGCGTTACTTTATCAACAACTACAGCTGCGGGGCGTCCGCTTCGTCGTCGCTAGTGGTAATCAATACTTTCAATTGAAGTCCTTCTTCAAGAACTATCCGGAAATGATCTACGTTGCGGAAAACGGCGCTTATATTCGTGACGCCGAGCGCGTTTACGCCCAACACGCCTTTCAACCCGCGGCAGTGCAAACGATTCTAGATAAGATTCAAGCAATTCCAGATTTAAAAATACTCGTCTGTGGTGCCAAGAGTGCCTACACACTCAGTACGACTGACCCTGACCACGTCGCTAACATGCGGCACTATTATCACCACTTAGCCGTCGTCGATGATTACG
Organism: Lactiplantibacillus sp. B652; assembly: GCF_023806745.1. Taxonomy (NCBI): domain Bacteria; kingdom Bacillati; phylum Bacillota; class Bacilli; order Lactobacillales; family Lactobacillaceae; genus Lactiplantibacillus; species Lactiplantibacillus sp. B652. The sequence continues at coordinate 147,636 of NZ_JAMSKY010000001.1, forward strand.
CCCAGATCGATGATGACATCTTGAAATTCGCCATCTCATGCCCACCTGAACGCACAATGGCCATCGTTGCGACATTGCGCGACCATTTAGTGGGCCTCGGCGAACCAACTAGTAGTGGTCACGGCGATATCGACATTATCCAGCCGGGGATGAATAAGGCTGCCGGATTAGTTGAATTAGGCCAAGTCTTAGGCATCGACCTTGCCGAAATGGCCGCATTTGGTGACGGTGGTAATGACTTAGAAATGCTGCGGGAAGTTGGCTGCGGGGTCGCGATGGCTAACGCCCAACCCGACGTGACGGCGGTCGCCAACGCCACGACAGGGTCAAACCAAGAACAAGGCGTCTTACAATGGATCAATCATTGGTTGGAGGCGTAGGTCATGCAACCACGGTTAACCACGACGGTCAGCATTCTCAGCCTCTCCACCGTGACTGGGATCACGACCGCCATTACGGGCATCATTCCCCAGCTCAAACGGGCTTTTCCACGAGTCCCGACAACGCTGATTGAATGGGTCGTCACGATTGCGAATTGCAGCGCACTGATTACCCTGCTACTCAATCCCCGCTTGACGAATCGCTGGGGGTTGCGGCCGGTTGTCATTAGTGGCCTCTTACTCAGTGCGGTGATGGGTTTGATTCCAGTATTCACCGCCAACTTTACAGTCATCATGCTGAGTCGTTTAGGTCTCGGGTTAGGCGTGGGCCTCTTCTCACCGCACGCCATCAGCCTGTTAACACACAGTTTTACGGGTGAGTTGCGGGCACGACTATTGGGGTATCAGACCGGACTGTCGGCACTAGGTAACGCGGTATTGCTCGGTCTGGCCGGCCTGTTGATCGGAATCAGCTGGCACGCGGTCTTCTGGTTATACGGTGGGCTCGTCATCATTGCGGGATTAGTGGCCCGTTTTGTCCCGGAACCGACCAGTGCGGCCCCCGTGACCACCACGGAACAGGCCAGTCTGCCACGTCATCAATGGCTTTTATTAGGACTGACCTTTATCACTTACCTGCTCATTTGGGGCGTCCAACTCAAACTGCCCAGCTTCTTTGCCGCCCGCCATTTTGGCAACGCTGCCACGATCAATCTGACACTGGCCGCCATGAACATTGGTGGCTTGCTGGCCGGGCTGACCTTTGGCTATCTACACCGAATCTTGCATCGCTACACCTTGACATTGGGCTATGCGGGGGCGGCTGGCTCAGTCCTAGTCCTATGGTTGGCGCCTAACGCGACGACTGCGATTGGTGCGGCCGTGTTCTTTAACTTTATTTATTCTTACACCGGACCGTACCTAGTCTTTACCAGCAATACCGGCTTAGACGCCTCACAAGTCAACGTTTTGAGCAGTTACTTGACGATTGCGACGATCATCAGTGCGTTCTTCGCGCCCCTCGTCTGGAACGGTCTTGGCCAGTTGGGGCCTCAGTCCCTCACAGCCAATGTTTTAATCTGGATCATGCTGATTTTAGGTGGGCTAGCCATCCTCACCGCGACCCACCATTCTCGAAAGGAAGTTTAAACCATGACATCTAATAATGATCGCCTACATACAGGCGAACTCTATCTACCCAACGACCCAGAACTTGAAAAACGCCAATTCGGCTACCTGGATCAACTGTATGACTTTAACCAGACCCGTCCAAGTGAATTGACCAAGCGGCAAATCCTGCTCAGCAAGATGTTCGCCGAAATCGGTCCTAACTGCTACATCGAGCCGCCACTGCGCAGTAACTTTGGCGGTCACCACGTCCACTTCGGCAAGGGTGTGTACGCGAACTTCAACCTGACACTGGTTGACGATACTCACATTTACGTTGGCGACTACACCATGTTTGGGCCAAACGTCACCATTGCGACCGCGGGCCATCCGATTCTGCCGAGCCTCCGTGAACAAGCTTACCAATACAACATGCCCGTCCATATTGGCCGTAATTGTTGGTTAGGTGCCGGCGTCATCGTGCTCCCTGGAATCACGATCGGCGATAATGTCGTCGTGGGAGCCGGCAGCATCGTCACCAAAGACTTGCCTGATAACGTCGTCGCTGTCGGCAATCCGGCTCATATCTTACGCCAGGTCAGTGATCATGACCGTGAATACTATTTTAAGGACCGTAAGATTGATCCGAGTTTGTTGGATTAATGTCAAATCAAATAAACACGTCGTACGTAATCACGATAATCGTGGTCAATACGACGTGTTTATTTAATATCTATCTAGTTGACGTTTGAGCGCCAAGTGCTCCACCTAGCTGACTCTCACAATCAGTTCTAAAATTATGGCAATACATTAAACAACAGTGCACCTAACGCACCACCAACCAGTGGTCCAGCAATTGGCACCCAGCTGTAGGCCCAATCAGAAGTGCCTTTATTCGCGATTGGTAAGACGGCATGCGCAATCCGTGGTCCCAAGTCCCGCGCTGGATTGATGGCGTACCCGGTCGTTCCACCGAGTGACAACCCAATCGCAATGATCAGAATTCCGACGACGATTGGATTCAAACCCGCGGTGAACTGGCCTTTCGTGAAGGCTAACAAGCCGAAAACTAGGACAAAGGTTCCAATCACTTCACTGATGAAGTTCCAGAAATATTGCCGAATACCAGGGCCAGTCGAGAAGATTCCGAGAATGGCGCCGGCGTCCTTTGTGGCTTGCCAATGTGGGTAGTAGTGTAGCCAGACTGCCAGGCCACCGACGATCCCACCGGCAATTTGAGCGGCACTATAGGGCAAGACGTATGCCCATGGAAACTTGCCCGCAACCGCCATACCTAACGAAACGGCGGGATTCAAGTGTGCCGGGCTCATGAAGCTGGACGCATAGACGCCCATCGTGACGGCAAAACCCCAGCCTAAGGTAATCGCGACCCAGCCCGCATTTTGCGCTTTGGATTTGTTGAGGGTTACCCCAGCAACGACCCCATCACCTAATAGAATCAAGATAAAGGTCCCGAGAAATTCCCCCAATAATTGTAATGCTAATGGATCTTTCATCATGACCACCCCATTCTTTAGCCCTGCTTGAGTGCCGTTAAGTCCGATTCAGCGATCGTTTGGTTCAAACGATCCGTTTGTTCCTTCGTCGTTGCGGCATCCCAGCCAAGGTAATCGGCCATCGTCGCAATGACACCGTCCTTCAGGTCATCCAGCGTATCACGCATGAAGAGTAGGTGATTCGTACGCCGAAGTAGATAATCAACCGGTGTCAACGTCATTTCTTCATCCAAAGCGTAGCGCAGGCTAATCGTTTCGGCTAAGCTCAACCCGTGTGTCGGTTCGACTTTACCAATCAGACTGAAGACCCGAGCCGCATTGGAGCCATACATATTCGCAATCCGTAGCGCTTCATCATTGGTCAATCCGTTATCCGTCCCCTGTTTTGCGTAAAAGGCAATCGTCGCATCAACGTTGTGCGGATCAATATCGCCACCAGAGACCGGGAGATTCTTAGAATTGATTTCGTTAAAGTGGGCATCAAACTTGTCCGCCAGAATTTTGGCGACCAACGCCATGGCACCCGCGGCCATTTTACGGTAATCGGTAATCTTACCACCGGCCAACGTTAACAGGCCATCCGGACTACTGGTTAATGAACTACCCCGTGATACCGCCGATGGACTTAACTTGTCTTCAGCCAGCGAACTTTCGAGATCATTCAGCACGCTTTCAACATCTTCGCGGCTCGCTTCTTGATTTTCAAATTGGTCGACTACTTTGATGACTTCTTTGAAACTCTTGTCGCTGATTTTGCCAGAATTACCTCCGTTGTAGTCTGAACTCCCGTTAGCGGCGATCAATGGCCGTAACCCAGCCCAGCTTGCTTCAATATCGTCTAAAGTAATCTTCGCCGTTGGGTAGCGCCGGTTCACGATTTCAAGCAGGTAATCAACATCTTCTTGAGTCACCGTTGGATGTTCCAAGTCACCGTGATAATCAGTATCGGTCGTCCCAAAGTAGGTCTTGTTCTCACGTGGTACCACGAAAATCATCCGGCCATCTTGGTCGCCTGAATCAAAGTAGGTTGGTTGTGGCACCGGTAGTTTTTCAGCATCGACTACCAAGTGGACCCCTTTAGTTGGGCGCATCTGTGATTGATAAGTTTCACCATGGTCCATCTTCCGAATCGTGTCGGACCAAGGGCCAGTCGTGTTGATGACGACCCGGGCATGGATTTCAAAGGTTTCGCCGGTGAACAAGTCTTCAGCGGTAATCCCGTTGATACGGCCTTCATCGTCATGTAATAACCCAGTGGCCTTGACATGACTGGCCATGATACCGCCATTTTCATGAGCCTTCTTGATGTTTTCAATCACCAAACGGGCATCGTTGTTGCGGAAGTCAAGGTAGACCCCACCACCGACTAAGTTTTTCGGACTCAGTTGGGGTTCGCGTTGTAAGACTTCTTCCTTAGAAAGCGTGTAGTTGGTGAATTTTGGATCCTTAACTTCCGCTAACTTGTCATAGAGATCCATCGCCACTTTGACTGAAAAGAGGTCAAAAGTCGCACCCGTCTCATTATAGATGGGGAGTAACATTGGGTCTGGCTTAGGAATGTGGGGCGCGATACCTTGAACGACTGCCCGTTCCTTAACTGTATCGGCGACAACCCCCACATCAAAAGTCTTCAGATAACGAATCCCACCATGGACGAGCTTGGTCGACCGTGACGACGTTCCTTCAGCGAAGTCCTGCATGTCGATCAGACCGGTCTTCATGTTCATGGCCGTTGCTTGAATAGCGACTCCGGCACCGGTGATACCACCACCGATTACTAATAGATCTAACGTTTCATTTTGTAAGCGTTCAATATTTTGTTGACGCGTCGTTGCTGAAAATGCCATGTTGTTGTCCTCCTCTATTTCGCTGCGTGATAAGGGATGTGCTTGAAGACTTGGGTCGCCTTGACCGCTGCCTGCCATCCGTCGTATAAGTTCGTTCGTTCTGCTGCACCCATTTCCGGTTTAAAACTGGTCCCCGGCTTGTAGGATGCTTTCAACTCGTCCAAATCTTTCCAGTAGCCAACGCTTAAACCAGCTAAGAACGCTGCCCCGAGCGCGGTCGTTTCCAGGTTAGCGGCACGCATGATCTGCGTATCTAAGATATCTGCTTGGAATTGCATCAGCCAATCATTACGAGCAGCGCCACCATCGACTTTTAGCACTGGAATTTCGATACCTGAGTCCTTCTTCATCGTTTCGATCACGTCACGCGTCTGGTAGGCCAGGGCTTGTAAGGTCGCCTTGATAAAGTCTTCACGCGTCGTCCCCCGCGTCAGTCCAAACACCGACCCGCGGGCTTCCGAATCCCAGTATGGTGCGCCGAGCCCGGTAAAGGCCGGCACGACGTACACTTCATTTTCGTTATGTGATTCACGCGCGGCCCGTTCTGAATCCGGAGCGCTCTCGACTAATCGAATGCCATCGCGTAACCACTGAATGGCTGAACCAGCAACGAAAATCGACCCTTCTAACGCGTAGTAAACTTTGCCATTGATCCCGTAACCAATCGTCGTTAACAAGTTATTATCTGACAATTGTGGCTGTTCCCCGGTGTTCATCACGATAAACGCCCCGGTACCATACGTATTCTTGACGGTCCCTGGTTCGAATGCCAGTTGTCCGAACAGTGCAGCTTGCTGATCACCTGCCATACCGCTGATTGGAACTTCCGAGCCGAAGAAATGGTAATCCTTAGTCTTGCCGTAAATTTCTGAATTCGTCCGGACCTCCGGCAGCATTGCGGCTGGAATATTTAATAATTGCAAAATCTCCGAATCCCACTCTAATTTGTGGATATTATAAAGCATCGTCCGACTGGCATTGGAGTAATCCGTAACGTGCGTCGCGCCACCCGTCAGCTTCCACACCAACCAAGTATCAATCGTGCCAAAGAGCAGTTCACCCTTTTCAGCCCGTTCCTGCGCACCCTTGACGTGATCCAAAATCCAACGAATCTTCGTAGCTGAGAAATAGGCGTCGGTCACTAATCCCGTATGCTTGTGAATTAGGTCGCCATGACCGTCCTTCACGAGTTGTTCAGCAATTGGCGCCGTTTGCCGTGATTGCCAAACGATGGCGTTGTGAATCGGCAAGCCCGTCTTTTTGTCCCAGACGATCGTCGTTTCACGCTGATTCGTAATTCCGATACCGCTGATCTGAGCCGGCTTGATTCCAGATTCAATAAAGGCATTCGCAATGGTAGACAGAACTGCATTCCAAATTTCATTCGCATTATGTTCGACCCAACCCGGTTGTGGGAAATACTGTGGAAACTCCCGTTGCGAGTCAGCCACTTTATGGCCTGCGTGGTCGAAGATAATGGCGCGGGTACTCGTCGTCCCTTCGTCAATCGCCATAATGTACTTGTCGGTCATTGTGTGTCACTCCTTAGTAATAACGGCTAAATGTAAACGCTGTCATAATTGATGATTGAATCATAACATGTCGTGGACGATTTGTGAATAGATTTGCATAAATTAAATTTTGCACAATTGAATTCACTTTAAAACTATTTCTTACTATGACACATCTCAATCCCGACACACCAGGCATCAACGCGATTAAGCTGCGGCTTTTAGTTTTATAAAATAATTAATTTACTAACGTTTAGCCTCGTCGCCAAGCGGTTCTGCATGAAAAATAACGGTTAGGCTTACAATCACAAGCGGCGGATAAAATGAAAATCGGCGGTCGTTTACGAGCAGCTAGACTCACTTGACTTCGCGGCGCACCGCTCATTCTGAGGATGATTTCACATACTGATTTTGAAAATAGTGCAAAAAACGTTGTGGCAGGAAGAATTAGTTCTTGTCACAACGTTTTGAATTGTTCAATAGACGTCATTTAGCATTAAATATAATTGAAACGGGCCAGTTAGTGGATTCCTGTTCGTCTGCTGGTGCGCGTCTTAGTCCGACTTCCGGGGCCGGCTGACAACGCTGGAACAGGGCGGACATCGATTTGAACTCACGCAGAAGCCCACTGCGCAATTTCAAATACGAGTCTTCTTCTAGCCCGGGAAGATCACCCGGACAAGAAGAATTTCGCCCTTGAGCATTGTCAGCCAGCCCCTACAGTCGGGAAACCGCTCGAATGGCGGATGAACGACCACCTATCTTGGCACAATTGACCACTGAATATTGGTGACAGATTCTTCAGGCACAGGCTTAATCGGAATCGATGATACTTTTTTTGTTCGAGTACTGAGGAGATTATCATCTCAATGCTACTAATTTCAACGGACACTGATCTTGAAATTAATTGATAATACGGTCTTCGTTTAAAACTCAAAATTTTGTTATCTTAGTCAACTGGAGAAAATTATGACAAGCAAGTTTAGTGTAGTTGTTTGTCAGATGTCTTAAGGGTAAAAAAATTGAGTTATTGTTAAAAACAGTCTGACAGTTTAATTTCAAAATGACTGTGTACCAAAGAACCAACGACTAATCCAACAAAAAGTTGAGTCCGCACATGTCCGCCTTTCGAATACCATCCCAGGCTGGAAGGTATTCTGGGCAAGGCCAAGTGGTGAAATTCCACTTAGCAAGCGTTTTGTGCTTGGTTAGTGGAAGACCAGTATTTAAGACGTGGTTTTCGGCTTAAATCTGTGTCCACCACGTCACGGCCATTGCCCAGAATGCCTGGAAGCCGGCGTAGGACGCGTCTATCACTGCAAGTTTACACGAACACGCACTTTTTCCAGCGGTTTTCAGCTGGCCGCCTTTGAACTTAAGAACTAGCCCATTTCAATCACGATTCATGACCGTATCACAACCAGTTCTCGCTAGCTAGTACAGATACTGCAGGTCACTGGCTGGTGTTGGGTAGGCTAATACGAGTTGCTGTAATTGGGCTAACGTGACGTGTTTTTCAATCAGTAACGTCAGGTAATTGATCATTTCATCCGCGACATCACTCAACAGTGTCGCACCGACGACTTGCCCGCTAGTCTGATCAATAATGACCTTGGCCTGTGCTTGTTGTGCGCCAAAACGGTAATAAGAGAACCATTTGGTCATATCCAGCGTATTCACGCGATATTTATCCGGCTGGTCAGCCGCATCCGTCGCACTAAGGCCCACTTGTGCCAGCTTGGGTGCCGCAAAGACTTGGGTCGGGATGACGGGATACGTGATTGCCGCTCCCGGATGGGTCAGTTGCTGGACCAAGTAGCGCGCTTCGTAACCCGCTACTGGCGTTAACTTAGGCACGGGCGTATCGCTCACGTCACCAATCGCGTAAATATGCGGATTAGCCGTCTGTAGTCGATCATTCACTTGAATCCCATGACGGTTAAACGTGACACCGACGTTTTCGAGTCCTAACTGGTCCGCATTCGGAATCCGCCCCGCTGAACTAATCACGAGGTCTGTCGTCAGCTCAAAGTCAGGTGCCGTCAATCGTAGGCCAGCGTCGGTCTGTTCAATGGCTTGGAGGTCCGTGTTCAAGTCAAAAGTAACACCGTCCGCAGTCATGGCCGCCATCAAATCTTGGACGAGGTCCGCATCGAAGGCTTTGAGTGGCCGGTCATTATGATGAATCACGTGGACATCGGCGCCGGCAGCATTCGCAATCGCTGCCAGTTCGAAGCCAACATAGCCCCCACCCACGAAGGCCACGCGCTTAGGCATCTCATCTAAGTCTAAAAAGTCCGTACTAGTCTTGAAATATTCCTGCCCGGTAATCGGCAAAATCGCTGGGCGCTGTCCGGTCGCAATCACGTAATCCGTCGCACTTACGACTTGGTCACCGACTGCTAGTTGGCCGTCATTTTGAAAATGGGCCTGACCATGTAAGGTCGCGATGCCTTGGTTCTGCAGTCCCTTGAGCGTGCCATCATTAATGCCATCGGTATAGCCTCGTTTATGCGCCATCAGGGCCGGCCAATCAATCGTCGGTGTTCCCGTTAAGCCTTGATGCTGGAGATGTTGGGCTGCCTGTTGGGCTTCAACGGCGCTCAACAAGATTTTTTTCGGGTCACACCCGCGGTTCGGACAAGTGCCACCCCATAAATCAGCTTCAACGATCAGCACCGACTTACCTTGCGCCTGTAAGCCGCTTGCCATCGCATTACCAGCCGGGCCACCACCAATTACAACGACATCATACTGTTCTGTCATTACTGAGACCTCCTCAATTGACTCTTAAATTCTCATGATCAAATTATTGTTCACTAAGCTAGCCCCTAGTCTAAAGTAATCCGGGCTAGTTGACGATTAAGACACTTCTTCATGCTGACTCAGATAAGCGACGACTCGTTGTCGGTCCAGGTAACCCACCACGTGATCATCTTCCGTGACCGCCAAGTAATCATGGTCGGTCAAGGCGGTAAAGGCCGTCCGCAACGTCGCCTGAATATCTAGTGACTGAATACGGCCATCCGCCACATCCGGCGCAGTTTTGAGATAGCCTTGGACGAGCCCGACGCGGCCCACGTAAACGTCATACACGTTTTTCGCACGACTCGCACCGAAGAAGTCCCGCACGAAGTCATTGACCGGATGTTGGGCCAGTGCCGTTGGTGTGTCGACTTGGACGAGCTGTCCATGTTGCATGACCCCAATGCGGTCGCCTAATTTGAGCGCCTCGTTCATATCATGGGTCACAAAGACGATCGTATTATGATAGCGCGCATGTAGTCCCAGGACTAGATCTTGTAATTGTTGCCGCGAAATTGGGTCCAGCGCACTGAACGGTTCATCCATCAACACAATATCGGGTTGCGCTGCGATTGCCCGCAAAATACCGATTCGCTGTTGTTCACCACCAGATAATTCTGATGGCATCCGGTCGCGGTATTCTTGGGGGTCCAGGCCGACTTCCGTCAATAACTCGTCAATCGTTTGATTGATGGTCTTCTTCGCCGTCCCCTTCATCTCGGGAATCACCGCGATGTTTTGTGCCACCGTCATGGTTGGAAATAGGGCGATTTGTTGCAAGACGTACCCCATCTGCCACCGTAAATCACGTACTGGTACCGTGGTGGTGTCGGCCCCGTTGACCAGGATTTTTCCGGCGGTTAAGGGTTCCAAACGATTGATCATTTTAAGCGACGTCGTCTTACCACTGCCGGAAGTGCCCACTAGGACGAACAGTTCACCCTGATCGACCGTTAGATTCAAGTCTGGAATCACGGTTTGCCCGTTAAAGTCTTTTTGGACGTGCTGAAATTCAATTGCCGTTGTCATTAGCGTCCCTCCTTTAACAAGCCGTGTTTGACGAGATAGTTGTGTGCGACTGTGGAAGCCGATTTCTTTTTGACGTTGACTTCATAGTTCATCTCTTGCATATCGGTTTCAGAAATCTTACCAGCTAACTTATTCAATGCTTGAATGACTTTCGGGTGCTTGTTAGCAAAGCTGGTCTTCATGAGTGGCGCTCCTTGATACGTCGGGAAGAAGTGCTTATCATCCTTCAGCAGCGCCAAGTTATACTGTCGCAATTCACTATCCGTCGCGTAGGCGTCCACCAGATTGATCTTCCCCTTGCTAATCGCTTCATAGCGCAACGCCGGCTCCATCGATTTGGCCGTGACGTCCAAGCCATACGTCTTCTTGATTCCCTTCAAGCCATCATCGCGGTCGATAAATTCAAGTGTCATCCCTGGTTTGAGGATTGATTCGACTTGTGTTAAATCGCTGATGGTCTTCAAATGGTGTTCTTGTTGAAACTTCTTAGTGACGGCCAGGGCGTACGTATTGTTGTACTGCATCGGCTTCAAGTAAGTCATCTGTTCCTGCTTAGCTAGCCGCTTTTTAGCTAACTGATAAGTCTGATTAGCCGTTTGACTGGCCGGATTATTGCCCTTCACCAAAGTTTCCAAGACGGAACCAGTGAATTCTGGGTAAATGTCGATCTGATTATTCTTCAGAGCGCTGAATAAGAAGGTCGTCTTACCAAAGTTCGGTTTCAAGTTCACGTGGATGTGGTCGTCTTCAGCCTCAATCAACTGTTTGTACATATTGATCAAGATGTCAGGCTCCGAACCGAGTTTACCTGCAATTGTAATTGTTTCAACTCGATTGGCGTAAACGCTGTACGCGCCACCACCACCGAGTAACGCCAAAATACCCACGAACACAATCAGCGCATGGCGGGGTTTGGCCGTCTGGAACCAGCGCACGAGTGCACTCAACAGAATCGCCAATAGCGCTGACGAAATGGCCCCAATCAACAGCAACGACGTGTCATTACGGTCGATTCCAAGCATGATAAACGTCCCTAGACCCCCAGCGCCAATCAAAGCCGCTAACGTCGCCGTCCCGATAATGAGCACTAAGGCGGTCCGAATCCCGGCAATGATTTGTGGCAAGGCAATCGGCAGTTCAACCTTGAACAGCTTGCGCATCCGCGACATCCCAAACGCATCGGCCGCCTCTTCAATTGACGCGTCGATTTCTGAGATCCCTAAATAAGTATTTTGAAAAATTGGTAACAACGCGTAAATCACTAGCGCAATCACCGCGGGCACCGTGCCAATACCGACTAGCGGAATCAGCAATCCCAATAGTGCCAACGACGGAATGGTCTGCAAAACACTGGTCAGTTGCAACAACCCCTCGGCCCACCGTGGTCGGCGAACGACCCAAATGGCCAACGGAATCGCAATCACCATTGCAATGACTAGCGCGGCCAAAGAAATCCCCAAGTGTTGCCACAACGCAGTGAGTAAATCACTCCGCCGATCCATAAATGTCTGTATTAATGTCTGCATAAGTACCTCCCAGTGCCCAGCTTTAATCATGATAACTTCCTGATTATCTATGTATTTAATCGTAGCATACTCCGACCAAAATCATAGTAATACGCACCCAAAATCGCAACTGATTGTAACTTTTGTGGTTTCACATAGGGTTGATTGAGACATATTGTTCTTAAATTCAAAAGCAGCCAGCTGAGGACCGCTGGAAATAAGGCGAGCTAGCGTAAACCTGATTTGATAGTTGCGTCCTAGGCCGGCTTCCAGGCATTCTGGGAAATGGCCGGAACGTGGTGGACGCAGATTTAAGCCGAAGCCCACGTCTTAAATACTGGTCTTTCACTAACCAAGCCAAAAACGCTTGCTAAGTGAAATTTCACCACTTGGCCTTGCCCAGAATACCTTCCAGCCGGGATGGTATTCGAAAGGCAGACATGTGTGGGCCCAACTTTTTGTTGGATTGGTCGTTGGTTCCTTGGTACACGGTCACTTTGACTTTCAACTGTCAGAATAGTCTTTAATGATAGCTAAAGCTCTGTATTCATGCTGTCAGACAAGTAATTTCACTGAACTGGTCAGAATCTTCTCTATTTGTCTGGAATAAACAAGTCTTGAATTCTGAGTGCAGGCCATTTTATCGACTAAATTCAAGACTAGTTGCCATTGAAATTAGTGGCATAGAGATGAGTGAGTAATATTTAGATAATCCTCTCAGTACTCAAATACCATAAAGCATCACCGATACCAATTAAAGGTTTGCCTGAAAAACCAAACACCTAAATATTCAATGGTCAGTTGCACCAAGTTAGGTGGCCGTTCATCCGCCATTCGAGCGGCTTCCCGACTGGAGGGGCCGGCTGACAATGCTCAGTAGCCAAATTATTCTTAGCTGGAAGTGGGTTACTTCCGGCTTAGAATAAGACTCGTATTTGAAATTGCGCAGTGGTCTTCTGCGTGAGTTCAAATCGATGTCGGCTTACGTTCCAGCAATTGTCAGCCGGCCCCGGAAGTCGGATTAGGACGATCACCGGCAGACGAACAGTAAGACTAACTACCACAATGCATTAATTTGGACTTTTTTAACGGAAATCCAGCGAATTGCCGTATTTATTAAATGAACCATGCTTCTAACATCCCATTACGATTACGAGGAGGACCTCCATGACAACGATTCATCTCTATTTGGCCAGTACGATGCATCAAGCAACCCCCATCACCGCGACAACTCCCGCGGCTTGGGTCGTCATCTTGCGCTATGCAGATCACCAAAAAGCACTGAACGACGCTGGTTACGGCCATACCGAAACCCAGTTGACGTTAAGTGCACTCATTGAAGCCCTGACGACACTCAAACGTCATGACTTACCCGTCCACGTGCATACGACTACTGAAATCGTGGCGACCATCATCAGCGAGCAGCGTTACTTGACCTGGCGTCAAAATGATTGGCAGCTACCGGACGATGAGCAAGACAATCTCACACAATGGCAACAGCTGGTGCCACTAATTGAGGCTTACCCGGACTTGCAGGTCACGTACCATCCAGTCGACGACCCGACCATGACGACGGCTACGACGACACTAACGGCGGTGATGACCAAACTGTAGCGGAGAACGAAAAAAGCCCCGTCTCACCGTTCTTGGTGAAACGAGGCCCCAAACGTCTTAATTGGTTTCGTTCGTTGAATTGCCATGTTGATAATGACGGCTACCTGCGCGCCGGTCTTTGCGGCGTGTCACTTTGGATAACTTGGCCGCACCGTTGACGGCCGAAGTCATCATGCGATCAAACTGGCGATCACTCAACCAGCGGCGGCCGGTTAGTGACAAACTAGCACCCATTCCAGCGTGATACCGCGTCTTAGGTTTGACATCATTGACCGCACGCACCATCAGTTTCGCAATCACTCCTGGATTAGAGGCGAACTGGTCGAACAACGAGAGCATTGCACCGACCTTGATGGCCTGGTCGCGATAAGCCGTCTCACCAGATACCGCCAACAGTTTCTTTTCGGCGATGCCGGCCCACTCAGTCTTAATGCCACCTGGTTCAATGATGACCACGTCAATCCCGAATGGTGCGACTTCCATCCGCAATGAGTCGCTCATCCCTTCGATGGCATGCTTGGTCCCCATGTACCATGCACTCAGCGGCTGGTAGATCTTACCGCCAATCGAAGAGACGTTGATAATGCGGCCACGGTGTTGCGCACGCATTAATGGCAAGACGAGTTGGGTCAAGCGCATCACACCAAAGACGTTCACCTTGAACTGGTACTCACCTTCTGTGACCGGCACGTCTTCCAACGCGCCGTACGACCCATAACCGGCATTATTGATCAGCACATCAATGCGGCCCTGTTCGACTTGAATCGTTTTGACAGCCGCAATCAACGTGGCTTCATCCGTCACATCGACTTTTAAAACGTGCACGCCGGCAGCGGCTAAATCCGTCATTTTCTCGATTCGTCGGGCCGCACCGTACACAATGTTGCCCTGTGCTTGTAACTTTAATGCGGTGGCCTTACCGATCCCTGAAGACGCCCCTGTAATTAAGATAACCCGTGGTTGACTCATAATCCGTTCCTCCATCGTTAACTGTATTTACTGTCATGCTACGTCAAACCCCATGTAATTGCAATCGAATTCATTGGCCGTAGTATGCTAAAATAGAACTAATTTCAAGCACGTCTATTTAATTGGAGGAATGAACATGTCAACAAAGATTATCATGGACACTGATCCTGGTATTGATGATGCCGCTGCGATCACGATTGCATTAAATCATCCTGACTTGGACTTACAATTAATTACAACGGTCGCCGGTAACGTGACCGTCGATAAAACGACGCTCAATGCGCTGGAACTCACGCGCTTCTTCAATAGTGACGTTCCCGTCGCGGGTGGCGCACCTCAGCCGCTCATCAAACCATTTGAAGACGCCGTCCGTATTCACGGTGTTTCTGGCATGCCGGGCTACGACTTTCCAACTGACTTGGCCGACCCATTACCTGAAACGGCCGTTGAAGCTTTACGTGATTACATCATGGCCGCCGAGCAACCCATTACGTTAGTGCCAACTGGTGCGTATACCAATATCGCACTGCTCTTCAAGACCTATCCTGAAGTGTTACCTCACATCAAGGAAATCGTCGCAATGGGTGGCGCGCTAGGAAAGGGCAATATGACCAGTGCCGCTGAATTCAATGTTTTCACCGACCCCCATGCCGCTGAAATCATGTATCAATCCGGCGTTCCCATCACGATGGTTGGCTTGGACGTCACGATGAAAGCACTCTTAACTCGCGAATCCATCGAACAACTGCCAGCATTCGGCAAGACCGGCGAGATGTTACACGCCCTCTTCGGCCACTATAATGACCGCAACCAGACTGGCGTGGCCATGCACGACGTTAACACGCTCTTCTACCTACTCCATCCGGAAGCCTTTACGACCGAAGCCATGTGGATCGACGTTCAGACGGACGGTCCAGCTAATGGTGAGACTGTCGGCGATATTCGTGGTGCTTACCACGATGGCAAGACCAACGCCAACGTCTGTGTTGATATCGACGCAGCAGCGTTCAACAAGTGGTTCTTGACAACCGTCAAAGCAATCGACGAACAACTTTAATCAAAATAAATAATAGCGGACCTGCCAAACACCATTATTCAGTGTTTGACAGGTCCGCTTTTCTTGATTATCGTGAATTATCGTTATCCGGCTGTCTCGCTAAAGCTCGATACACTCTTGTCATCCGATCGTACTAGCTTCACTGGCTACCCACTGAAGCTTGATACGCTCTTATCATTCGATTGTATTAGCTTCACTGGCTACCCACTGAAGCTTGATACGCTCTTATCATCCGATTGTATTAGCTTCACTGACTGCCCACCGAAGCTTGATACGCATCGTTATCCGCGCGATTTAACGGCTAGTGCCGGGTCTAAATATCATCCGGTGTATCGGGAATCAACTGAATCAACGGTTGACCGAAATTGACTTCTTCGCCATTCTTAACGAGGAACGCCTTGACCGTCCCAGCTTGCTTAGCAACGACGGGCCGCATCATCTGCATGGCCTGAATCAAGCCGACTTGTTGGCCGACGCTAACGTGGTCACCCAACTTGACGTACGGGGCTTCTTCCGAGGAATGCGCTGGATAGTAGATTCCGACAACCGGTGCTGTGACGCACTCTTTTGGATCGACTTGGACCGGTGCTGGTTCTGGTGTTGGCGCTGGTTCCGGTTCCGGTGTTGATTCCGGTGCGATACTAGTTGGCGTCGCAGCAGCCGTACTCGTGACCGTAGCCGTTGGCGTTGGTTCCACCACTGAAGCCGCGCTCGCGTTTGCGATTGGCGTTGGCGTGACCGGTGTCGGATCAATGACCGGCTGATTAGGCAATGGCGCTGGCTCAGAAGCCGCTGTCGTCGCCTTACTGTTGTGACCTTTCTTGCCCATTTGGATTTCAAAATCCTGGTCACGATATTCAAAACTCGTGAGACTGCTTTGTTCAAACTTGTCCATTAACTGATAGATTTTATCTAATTCCATACAATACCCTCCAGTAAACATCGGTCGGCAAATATCAGGCGCGACCTGAACTAACGCTTTGATTATACCGCATAGTTTAGCGCAGGAGTGTGGTGGAAGTATGAACGCTTCTTTAAGAATTCGTCAATATTTGCTAAGCGGAGGCTAATTGTTGATGCGCGGGAACCACTTTAAAATGAAACAACGGCGCTGGCGATTGACCAGCCTGAGCGTACGCCAACACGGCATCCACGTGGTCTAACTGCAGTAGTCGGTCATCTAATTGCCATAAGCCCCGTTGGTAGTAGTCACGGCAATACTGTACCAAGTTCGTCAAAAAATTTCCGACTGCTTCATTGACCGTCTCGCCGCGCCCGTCAACACCCCAAAAATCAGCTGATTCCAACCAATAGCGGGGTTCCGATAATTCTTGATACCGTCCAACTTCATGAATCAATACTAACCGTGCTGCCATTGTCCTGGCCCCTTTCTATCACCATGCCACTTACATCCTGGCATTCACGATAGCACCGGGACGTCCCGCTGACAATCCCTAACGACCAACCCGTTTCAAATTAAGGTTCTTAATCACAGCAGCCTTATTTTCCAATCAAGTACGCAGTTTTACTTAAGATTCTGAATCACGTTCACGTTTCAAAAATAGCCCATGTTGCTTCAAATCTTGTTGCAGATCAGCCATGGTGAATTGATGATAATAGGCTCGGTATTGTCGATCCGCGACCGTGAACAAGTCCGTCAACGTTTCACTAATATTCGCAGCAATTGGTGATTGGGATGCCTGTTCATCCGTCTTGGACGGTCCCGTGATGAAGCGGGCGTAACTGATGGTTGGTGGAATCGTCAAATCATAGAGATCCCCCAAGTTCATTTCAACTAGCGGCAAATCTAGCTGATAACCCCCATTTTTGCCCACTGTTCCGGTTAAATAACCGTGTTTATGTAGGACTGACAAGATATTACGAATCATCACCGGATTCAGGTGCAATGATTGGGCCAGTTCGCGACTAGCAACTTTGCTATCACGGTGGGCATCCAGGTACAAAATGCTATGCACGGCAACCGAAAAATCAAGCTTCATATTTACTTTCCTCCACTATTTGTCGTACCTCCATTTTACCACCAACTGTAATGAGACTCATTTCAATTCACACGATAATCCAGGTATAATAAGGGCCGGGAGTGAATTATATGTCATCTACAATTAGTGCCGCGACATTCAAGCTGAACGAACAAGCTGCGTTATCGCCGGCACAACAATCTTTGGAGCAACAACTGCTCACCTTCATTCGGTCGCATCGCCATCAGGACCAATCCAGTCTCTTCGTGATTCATGGCGATGCGGGGACCGGTAAAAGTGCCGTCCTCGCTGCGGCATTCGGCCGACTTCAAGCCCTTAGCCGCAGTACGACCGCTAACGACCTCCAAGCCACGGAGAATTATTTGGTCGTCAATCATAACGAAATGCTCAAAATTTACAAACGCTTGGCAGGCGACGATCCCGACCTGCGCAAAAAGGACTTTCAAAAACCAACGCCACTCATTAATCGACTCACCAAGACGCACCAGCGCGCGGATGTCATTTTTATCGATGAAGCGCACCTGTTGTTGACGCAACCAGACCGCTACAATCGCTTCGACGGGCATAATCAACTCACAGAACTGATTCAGCATGCGCACGTGGTCGTGCTCGTCTTCGATACCCGCCAAGTCTTGAAGCTCAAGAGTTATTGGCATACGAACGACCTGGAGCCATTTTTGGCCCATTATCCACATGCGAGTTATAACCTCGACGAGCAATTTCGTGTCACCGGTGGCCCAGCAGTCGTCAACTGGATCGATCACTTTACTCATGGCCAATTGCTTGAAAAGCCGGCCACACCTGATTTTGACCTGCGCTTCTTCGATGACGGCCAACCGATGTACGACCTCATCCGTCAACAGGACCACCGCTTCGGGCTGGCACGGATGGTCGCCACCGCTGATTTTCCATACGTCGTCAATCACGGCACCTGGTACGTCACGGCTGGTCAGCTCAAACTCCCCTGGGATAAAGTCAACTTGACCGACGACCCGTGGGCTTTACGGCCAGAAACGCTGAATGAGGTGGGGTCAATTTACACTATCCAAGGCTTTGACTTGAACTACGCTGGTGTGATTCTCGGGCCATCGGTTGGCTACGACGCCGTCCACGACCGAATCATCGTCCGTCCCGAACGCTATGAAGACCAGGAAGCCTTCAAGCAACGCGCCGACTTGGGTGACCTCGAGCCACTCAAGCAACAAATCATCTTCAACTCGATCAACGTTTTGATGAAACGCGGGCGCTACGGGCTTTACATTTATGCGGTGGACCCTGCGTTACGTGAGCGGCTATTAGCGTTATAATTGAGCTAACAACATGAGGAGGAATCTGCCATGCAACTATCAATTCCGACCACTGACGGTGCTTTAGCTGCGACCTATTCAAAGCAAGCGGCACCCGCGCAAATTTATAAGGGCCACCCCATCATCTCATTTCCAGTCGATATCAGTGACGTGCCTGCTGGGACGCACTCACTAGCCTTCACCTTTGTCGACCACGATGCGATTCCCGTGGGTGGTTTCACGTGGATTCACTGGATTGCGGCCAACCTACCCGCAACGACGACCCATATTCCGGAAAACGCCAGCCAAACTGGTGCGATTCCAATGGTCCAGGGTAATAACTCAACTGCCGGTGGCTATGTTCACGAAACTGACCCGAAAGTCAGCCAGCACTATGTCGGCCCTTACCCGCCAGACAAGGATCATCGCTATTCATTCAAGCTATTTGCACTGGATACTGAACTAGATTTACAACCCGGTTACTGGCTGAACGAATTCCATGACGCCATCGCCGGACACGTACTCGCAACCGCGAAGACCACTGTGATTGGTCGAGTTTAATACACCGTACCCAATGAAGACATTCAAAAAGTCGTTTCAAGCAACTTTCGCATGCTTGAAACGACTTTTTATTTTGCACTCGCATTTGCACTCACTAAAGTGTCACGAATCGCGCCGTCGCACTAATCCACTCTAGTCTGGGGCCTAATTATCAGGCCATCGCGACTCACAATGATTAAGGTGACTGACACGCCTCCATCTCACTTAAGCAAAGTACATTAAGATAAAGGCGATCAGTGCTGGCAAACCTTGAATAACGACGATGGCCCGGCTGACCGTGATACTGCCGTAAACCGCTGCTACCATCACGCAGGCTAGGAAGAACAACGTCGCTCCCGCACTCGCTACTGCCGGAATGACAAATAAGCTATATAGAATTCCGACGGCCAAAAAGCCATTATAGAGTCCCTGATTTTTGAATAATAATTGCACGGCTGGTGATTGTAGCGTTTGTCGTGGAATGCCGAATGACTTCGACGCCAGTTCGCTATCCGCATTGAACATTTCCAGCCACAGAATGAAGAGATGTTCAACGGCGACGACTAGCGCCATGATTGTTGCTGCAATATGCATGTTTGACGCCCCCTTTTTTAACATTAATTAACACAACCCATTAGGTCACGGATCACCGGCCAGCTGGCTGTCGCCGAATTCGCAACGCAACGGACCGATATGGTTATTTTCATCATACCATACGGACTTTCAAGCTGAAAACAGACACGCCCAGGGATTTGTGGGACGCGCCTCTAACTGAAATACGAGGCGCTTTGGTTGACGCCATTCCAAACGTAGGCAACGCATTTGGCCACCAAAAAGCCGGTCGCCAATGTTTCGCAACCGGTTTTAAAATTGATTGAATGAAGTGGTTACATTCCTGGCATCCAGACATCTTCGGGTTTGACGCCTTGCTCTTCAGCGAAGGCATTCCGTAACGTGTCCATATCCATTAAATGATAGGTTTGTGGATGTTCTGGGTCGTAAGATTCGATTTGGGCCATCATCCCACCATCTTCATGTTCGATGATGTGGCAGTGATACATGTAGACCCCGGTCAATTCAAACTTGACCTTGATGCGAACCGTCTCACCAGGGTTGACGCCCACCGTATCTTTCAAACCATGTTCGTTTGGATAGACCGGGCCGCCGTTTCTGGATAACACGGTGAACTGTGTCCCGTGGACGTGGAATGGGTGAACCATACCATTTTCGGTACTATTCGTATTCCGGATTTCCCAAATGGCAACGTCGCCAACTTTTTGACGGGCGTCGATCCGTTCCATGTCGAACTTCTTGCCGTTGAGCGCAACTTCATCGTCCATCCCGTCCATCGTGATCTTCCGAACAGGCAAGTCAGCAGTTGGTGCTTCGTCTGGGATATCGACTAAGTGGTCTGGCAACGTGGTATCGTCTGGTTCAAAGGCTTTGATTCTGAAGCGGCATAGTGGCGTGTCGTCAGTCATCAATGTCACTTCATCACCTGGTTGATAGTTGCCAAAGTCGACCACGATTTCATCACGTTCGGCACAAGTCATCATTACTTTGGTCATATAGACAGGTGCTGGTAAAATCCCGCCATCAGAACCAACTTGTGCAAATTCCAAGTCATCGTTAAAATGCAACCGCCATTCACGCCGGTTGGAACCGTCTAAGATCCGTAACCGGACGCGTTGGGTGGTGACATCAAAGTATGGGTTGACCGTCCCGTTAACTAAGGCAGTATGGCCTTGAACACCATCAGGATCGTAGTCAGCACGGTAATCAAATTGATTATCTTCATGGAATTCACGATCTTGTAGGACCATTGGAATATCATCGACCCCGTAGTTGCGTGGTAATGGCAATTGGTCTTCAACGTCATCCTTGATAATGACCATCGTTGCTAGCCCTTTCCAGACTTGGGTCGCAGTCGATGGACATGGATGGGCATGTAGCCAAGTGGTTGCGGCAGGTTGGTGTACCTTAAAATCAATGTGGTTCGTCTGACCTGGATAAACGGGTGCATGACAGCCACCATCCGTAATTGGCCCGGGAACGTTCAATCCGTGCCAGTGGAAGGTGGTTAATTCTGGGAGTTTGTTCTGTAAGTCAATATGGGTCTGCTTACCATTCCGAAAAACGATCGTTTGACCTAAAAAGCCTGCATTGTAGCCCCAAGTCTTGGTCTTCTTCCCCGGCAAAAACTGGGTTTCGCTCTCTTGGGCCGTGACCGTATAATAGTCATCCGTATCGGTCTGACGGTCCGGTTGCAGTAGCGGCGGAATCGCTAACGGCTGTGGGTCGACTTTCGAAGTCACTAACGGAATATAGCCACCGTCATGTGTGTTGTAAGCAGGTTCATCAAAAAAATAATCAGTATAGACTTTTTTTGCCATCTTGACATCCCCTTATATCGTTAAAGTTACTAAATTAAAAATGGTGGCGCTTTTACACGTCACCTTCAGTTTAGAATTATTTTAAAAGAGTGTCAAACTCGATTGCGCACTAGTCAAAGATAATCCGGCGCGCATTTTGATAGTTAGTTGTCAAAAATGATGATTAACGCGTGCTAGTTTTTCAGTTCAAAGACTGCCAGCTGAAACCCGCTGGGAATAAAGCGAATTAGCGTGAACTTGCAGTACGGTTGCGCCCTGTTCCAGCGTTGTCAGCCAGCCTCGTAGGTCGGACTAGGACGCGTCCCCCGCTGACGAACAGCAATCTAAATAATGAACCGTTCGTCCTTAAAATAACGCTCGCACGGTATTAGTGGCTGCATCGCCTAGCCAGGCATTCGTCACTAGCCGGTCAAAATAGCTGGTCTCAACTACACCAGCCAGCGTTGCTAACGCGGTATTGAGTGTTGGTAAGTTAGCATAGGTCGGGAAATGGCAATCGATTAAGAGGTTACCACTGTCGGTCAGCGTAAAGCCGTCGCGATTCTCAGCGGTCCGAATAGTGGCTTGGCCACCAAGGTCGCTGACACTGCGCATCACTAATGATAGCGCACCCGGCAAGACTTCCAGTACGAGTGGCGTTTTGATATCAAATTGATCGACTAAGCGGTCCTGCATCGTCAGTAGCCAGTATTCATCCGCCAGACTGGCAATAATTTTTTCGTTCGCATGAATGCCACCACCACTTTTGAGGGCGTTACCGTGATGGTCCAACTGATCACAGCCGTCAAAAGCAATATCAACGCGGTCGCAATAAGCCGTATCGACGACCGTATATCCTAATACCGTTGCCAATTGACGTGTCGTGGGCGACGGGGTCACGACCGTAATGTCATTGACCAAGTTGGCCGCCTCCTTGACGAGTTCCCCCACGGTCGTGCTCCCACCAAAACCAACTACCATCTGCGGTTTGATTAGCGTGAGCGCCTGCTGAACGATTGCTTGTTTGATCGTCATCTGAAATCCTTCCATTCATCATAAGATGTTTTAATCATAGCACGCGATAACCTATTTAACTAACTGCTGGCGACTAAAAAATGAGGAATTTCCGCATTAATTCGAACGATTGAGTAGGTCTTCTCCGGGTTATCGGCTTAAAATACAATCATTGATGGCGACCTTCGTTTTTGGGGGAAAGAGGGTTACAACAATGAAACGTAAATATCGTGCAAAGTTAGGTTTAACAACGTTAACGATTATCGTCGGAATTGGGCTGACTCCGATTGCCAACGCCAAGTCAATTGCGACGCCAATCTCACGTAGTCGGTGGCCACACGCGCAGGTCACCTATGTCATTCAAGCGTCTGCTTCCGAGCGGCGCGTTTATCAAGCAGCGATTCGCGCTTGGAATGCCACCGGTCAATTCAAATTCGTTCAGGGGACCACTGCTCACCATCAAGTGACACTGGGAACGAGTAACGCCACGACCGGACAATACTATCGCCTGGCCGGTATCACGTTTTCGACTGGCTATCCTAATGGCTACTATACGAAAGCCCAAGTCTATCTATTAACTCGCAACTTCACACGCTACCATTATTCCTATTCAGATCAGGTGCACGTGGCGGAACACGAACTCGGCCATACGATTGGCCTCGAACACAGCCGTGATCGCCACAGTGTCATGCTTGCCGATAATCGTTATAACGGCATCAGCAGTGCGGACAGTACCGCTGTCCGGTTGCGCTACCGGTTACCGGTTGGCAGGCTGTAAGGCAAAGTTGTCAATCTAACAACTAGGTTTGCCATTGATGCCTTGGGTATGGTGACCCCACTTTGGTTATTCTTAATCAACACAATACCCGAGAAGGCCCCGATGATGAGTTGGGACCTTTTTTAGTGCCGGCTGGGATGCTTAGACTCAGCTAACTCTAATTGATTGCGATGCGCCATGCAAATTCAAGACGAACTGCCGTTTAGCCATGAATTGCTACAACCAAGTTTACGTGACTTAGCTACGGATTGCTGCAAACAGGTGTACGTGACTTAGCTACGGATTGTTGCAAACAAGTGCACGTTGGTTTTGCTATGGATTGATGTAAACAGGTGCACGTGACTTAGCTACGGATTGATGTAAACAGGTGCACGTGACTTAGCTACGGATTGTGCAAACAGGTGCACGTTGGTTTAGTACTGTCGCAACGGGCAGCATGGCAACTCGACAGGCACACTTGCCAGCGTAGTACTGACATCATGCCCGATCCCGTCAACTGACCAGTGCGCAAAAAAACACCTTGAAACAAGTTCAATGCTCGTTTCAAGGTGTTCTGCTTATTAGCTGCGTAGTAAATAGCCGTAACTTCCTAAAATAATAATGACATATCCAGTCGCCATAGCTAATGCTAGTAGCATGCCACTCCCAGGTTGCCAGCCGCGGTGATGACAAAAAGTCAAACAGCCACTGGTCAACAACATGAGTGCCAGTGCCGCCGCAACGACCCCGAGTAACTGTCCCCATTGACCTAGCAAGGCACAGCCCACTCCCAAGATCGTCGCGACGATAATCACTAACCATCGCTGACGGTTTGTTAATTGTCGGCGCATATTCATCCCACCATATAGTTAATGCAGTCAACGTTCTGCTTAGTAAAATTTTAACATTTTGGGAGATATTTGCCAAACAAGACAATTAACAACCGACACTTTTTAGGCTTGTTGACGTTTTTGGACAGATTGTTCGCTTAAAACGTCATCAAACGCGTGGAATTTCTCAATGATCGTATCCGCTGAATTCCGGAACTTCGCTTGTTCGTCTTCTGTCAGGGCCAAAGTCGTTACACTTTCAACGCCATCCTTGCCAATAATCGCTGGCTGACCGACGTAGGTGCCGAACGTCTCACTATATGCAGAGACTGGACAAGCTAACCGCGCATTGGCGAAGACGGCTTCGCTTAACTTGACCGCACAAGTTGCGATGGCAAAGCTCGTATAGCCTTTGCCGGAGTGAACGGCCCAGCCACCATGCCGTGCGGCGGCTTCCAGCGCATCCAAGTCTAAGTGATACTTGTCGACTAACGACGTGATTGGAATGCCGTTCACTTGAACCGTTGACCAAGCGCTGAATTGAGATTCGCCATGTTCGCCATAGACGTAACCGCTAATATTCTTCGGATCACAATCAAACGCTTCTGCGACGACTTTTTGCATCCGTGCCGTATCGAGGAAAGTCCCCGTCCCGAAGACTTGTTGCCGGGATAATCCGGTCGCACGTTGGAAATAATGCGTGATGGCATCACACGGATTCATCGTATCAATCACCACACCATCGAATTTCGTGGCCTTAACCTTAGGCGCAATGTCTTGCACGATCTGCTTGGTATATTCAAACTCCGCCCAGCGGTTGCCAGACGCATGGTCAAGGGCATGAATATTGCCACTAGTCACGAATAAAATATCGGTATCGTCTAATTCATGGTAATCATTGATTTTAATGATTGTCCGACTATCTAATCGGGCTTGGGCATCTTGTAAATCTAATTGTTCCGCGCGGGCCTTACCGACATTCGTATCAATTAAGATTAATTCATCCGCAATTCCTTTACAAACCAATGTATAAGCAATCGTTGCACCAACGTGACCGACCCCAATAATCGCATATTTCCGCATAAGCTGAACCTCCATGTTTTAATTATTAAGAATATTATGTAACGTCTCATCATTATTTAATTTATGTGGTGATAACTTTACTGCTGGATCCCCATAACGTCAATCCATGAAAACGGTTCAGCTTTAAAATCATCATTATCTTAATGAATTTTCCAGCTTTTATGCAGTAACTCACGAAATTAGCTTAATATAATTAACTTCCGTGGCCGATTCGGGCGATTGGTCGGTTTCCAAACTTAACTGTGGTTCGGCTTGTCCGGGTGGGGCTCCCGGGCTAGAAGAAGACTCGTATTTGAACTTACGCAGTGAACTTCTGCGTGAGTTCAAATCAAGGTCTGCCCTGTTCCAGCGTTGTCAGCCAGCCTCGGAGGTCGGAATCGGGCGCGCCTCCACTGACGAACAGCAATCCAACTCGGGCTCTTTCCCAGCGGGCCTAAGCTGGCTGTTTTTGAAAATTGGTGCTTTCATTCATACTCACAACCAATTAACCAGCACGATACATAAATGTAATATAATCTAACATTGCTAGTTATCACTGCCCTCTCCCGCCCTTTTGTATGTTTGGAATTTAACCTAAATATAAAAAAGTAGTGCGTCCATTAATAATCAATGTTATAATTCCTAACATCAAATGGTATGGATAGGGGTTGGGAGTATGAACGCTGCAAATTCAACGTTTTTAGTTTTATCTAGTATATTGGTATTATTCATGACGCCCGGATTGGCCTTCTTCTATGGTGGGCTGGTCTCCAAACGTAACGTTGTTAACACGATGCTATCAGTCTTCATGATTTGTGGCCTAGCAATTCTATTATGGCTAGCTTTTGGCTACTCACTGTCGTTCTCTGGTGATATTGGTGGCGTGGTCGGTAACTTCAAGGCATTGTGGTTGCATGGTGTCGACCTAACCGCACTAACGGCCACTAAAATTCCAAACGGCTTATACCTGATTTTCCAAATGATGTTCGCCATTATTACACCGGCCCTATTCGTGGGAGCCGTCGTTGGGCGAATTCGTTTCAAATTCCTACTGACCTTCATCATCTTCTGGTCACTACTGATCTACTACCCAATGGTTCACATGGTGTGGGATAACGGGTTGCTTGCGAAACTCGGCGTAATCGACTTTGCCGGCGGAACGGTCGTCCATATCAATGCCGGGATTACTGCGTTAGTCCTCTCTGCCTTTTTAGGTGCTCGGCACAAATATGGCAAGGACGCGACGCAGCACTACAATATTTTATGGGTCTTACTCGGAACGGCGATTTTGTGGATCGGCTGGTACGGATTCAACGCCGGCTCCGCATTAGCAATGAATGACATCGCGATTCAGGCCTTCTTGACCACGACGGTTGCGACTGCCACTTCCATGATGACTTGGATGGTCGTTGATATGCTGACCAAGGGCAAACCAACCCTCGTTGGCGTCTGTACCGGGACCCTGTGTGGGTTAGTCGGCATTACGCCAGCTTGTGGGTACGTCACGGTCTCTGGAGCTTTCTGGATTGGCTTGGTTGCGACCCTCACAAGTTACGGCTTCATCACGTTTATCAAACCGCGTTTAGGAATTGACGACACCCTCGATGCGTTTGGTTGCCACGGGGTTTCTGGGATGGTCGGCAGCATCATGACTGGCCTCTTCGCCAGCAAAGCCGTCAACAGTTCCATCTCACTCAACGGTCTGTTCTACGGCGGTGGCTTCAAACTATTCGGCCTACAACTACTCGCAACCGCGTTTACCATCATCTTTACCACCATCGCTTGCATCGTCATTATCGTGCTATTGAAACGGGTCATTAGAATGCGCGTTGACGAACAAGAAGAAGAACTGGGGTTAGACCAAGGCGAACACGGCGAAGTTGCCGATTACACGGTTCAAATGAGTCATGAATTAACTAATATCCAACACCACAGCGATGAATTCCGCGGACAACTCGCGCAATTGCTGAATAAGCAGGAACGGTTCCGTTAGCGGCGCCTTCAAACTTGCTAAAAACGAGTCCTCGCCAGGCTCTGTTTCAAGCTCACCAAGAACAGCCACTCGTTAGATTTGGTTGCAAAATCGTTGCACACGGGTGCTACTTGGTTCTGTGCCACACTAAATACCAATTAAAAAGTCATGTTTCAGAAGGCGGCGATCCGCTTTTCTGAAACATGACTTTTTTTGTTTACTGGCGTTTTGACTTGTTGTCTTTAATGAAGAAGTACCCAAATACCAACATGACGCCGATAATCGGAACATCTAGCGCGTTGATGGGATGCTCAAATTGTGGCCCGGCCGCGAGCACCAATATGACGACAAAGCACATCCCAATTAGCCACCAACCGTATTTCTGGAAGAAACGGATAAAAGCACTGTCTGGAAACTTATATTTGATATATTGCAGCACCAATATTAGAAGCACATAGGCCGCAACACTGTATGGTAACGGGAGATCCATCGCATGACACCCCTTTCTAATGCTGAGCAACAAATAGTCTAATACTTATCGTTAATATAACCTGATTACAGTAACACTGCCACTAAACAAACCTCAATCAGTTCGAAATCAGCTGAAAAATTGAGGTTTGTTGTTCAGCTGTTTTCCTATCAAACTGTTAACACAATCTAGACATTGCACTACCCTGAAGCCTACGATTGAAGTCGCTACAACCGCATGCAGCAATCGCATCGACGCAAACCGCGCCATTAGTGTAAAAAATATGGGTGATTGCTTTTGCAATCACCCATATTTTGATTAAGCAGCTAATCCAGTCGCTTGTAGGCCAGCATCAGTTATTATTGAATAAGACCGACTGACTCTTAATATAGTGGTCAACTGGATGTAACAGTACCGTCGGATTCTCAATTGCGGACGTAAACGAATGCCCCGAAATGTTGACGAGTCCAGTAAAGATGAACAATAGGATTGCCACCCACATCACGATTTTGGTCGTGACCGTCATCTTTTCTGGCAAGATTTGTTTGTACAGCGTCCGGTGAACATCCCGACTAATCGCTTGCTTGCTCTTATCGCTATCTTTAGCACGTTCTTCGACTAATTGACGCTCGTAAGCCTCAATATCAAAGTCCGCTTGTTCTTTCTTCTTAGCAACTTGGTACTTCTTACGATAAGCGGCCGTTTGCGCTTTGAAGTCCTTAGAGAATTTCCGGTAATGGCCGACCGTTTCCTTGGTATCACCGACTTCTAGCAGGTCACCAAAGTGCATCCAAGCCACCCGGTCACATAGTAATTCAACTTGGCGCAAGTTATGGCTGACGAAGATAATCGTCTTGCCTTGCTTCTTGAATTCCATGATTTTATCCACACACTTTTGATAGAAAGTATCATCACCAACGGATAACGCTTCATCAATAATCATGATATCTGGATTGATGTGAACCGCGATGGCAAAGCCTAACCGCGACCGCATCCCAGTTGAGTAGTCTTTAACGGGTTGGCCAATAAAATCACCGATATCCGCAAAATCAACGATATCATCGCGGACTTCTTGGATTTCCTTAATACTCAAGCCTTGCATGAGCCCTTTTAACCGGATATTTTCATCACCCGTCAAGTTCCACTTAAGACCGGCACCAATCGAGATAATCGACGTGTCACCATGCACATCGACCGTCCCCGTCGTTTGAGGAATGATTCCCGAAATGATGTTGGAGATGGTCGATTTACCAGAACCATTGATCCCAATAATCCCGAGTGCTTCCCCGGGTTTGACATTCAGACTGACCCCTTTAAGTGACCAGAACCGCGGGACTTCAACGTTACCAATGTTAAAAAAGTGTTTTAACTTATCATTGTTACTACGATATAAATCATATTCTTTAGTGACATTATGCAATTCAACTTTATATTGGTTTTCCATCAGTTCCGCCTCCTAAATCAAATCCACAAAGTTCGAACGGAACTTGTTATAGAGATACGTTCCAAGCAGAATTGCGACGAGATTGAACAACCAGAAGACAATCGTCAACGTAATGTTCGGCTGTTGCCAGATCCAACCACGATTCAATAGCGATTCCCGCATCCCGTTGAGGACGTAATAAAATGGGTTCAATTCCAGCAACCGGACAAAGACGGCTGGGAAGTTAGAGGTCGTAAAGTTGAACAATACCCCACTCATGTAGAACAGCATCCGCAATACGGATTGCAAGGTAATATGCCAGTCACGAATCAGAACACTGACCGTGGCATTGAGAATCCCTAGCGAATACATGAGAACGATCATGCACCCGAAGTAATAAATAAACTGGAACCAGGCAAGTGATGGCCAGATGCCATTTAGAAACATCAGGAAAATCCCGAAAGCAATCATCGTCCAGAAACTATAGAGATTTCCGTAAATCTTAATGGACGGTAACACGTTGACTGGGAACTTCATCTTGGAAACTAACCCAACTTGCCGATAAATACTAGAAGACGCGTCCAGCGTCGTTTTGTTCATATATAACCACGGTGCGATCCCGACAACCATCCAAGGTAGGTACGGGATTCCAGGCATCGGATCGCCACGTTTTAACGCGACCCCGAATACTAAGTAGTAAATTCCGATTTGGATCAGTGGATTCAGAAATTCCCATGCTAACCCAAGGTAATGGCTTTGGTATGTGGCTCGGTCATCATACTTGGCCATTCGCCGAATAATCTTGAAATTGGCGAACTGATCACCAATCGTCTTAAACATCGTAAACATAATGCGCTCCTTAATTGAATGTCACAACACGATCAAGCGCCTCTTGAAAGGTCATGGCAGATTTACGGTCAAGGTGAACCGCAGCTTACATTATAACGATAAACCCGACGAATAGCATAGAAAATAACATTTTTTATCAAATATTTACTTCTTCTCGCGCTGTATTTAGTGCTAAAAAGTAGTGTGCGGTCAATGAAGTAAGCCCTTACCGATTTGTTGGTAAAAAACGCTGCAATCAGCGCGATTTTTGACTGAATTTAGCGGAATTTCATTATTGCTGCGTAATTATTAATGAAAACAAAAAAAGGACTCAGCGTTTGAGTCCTGCAAACTGGAATATGACATAGTCAATCGGCGGCATTTGACGCAATCAGCGGCTGATTAAATCTGAATTTTACATCAGCTTACGTTCAGCCACCATCACTTTATCCATGACAACACCCGATCAGGCTTACTGTTCATCGTTGAGATAGCGAATCGCACGCTTGGGATCATCGAAGGCGGGCGCGTTATCAGGAATGAGCCCTAATTCTTCGGCGCGCGCCAGGACTAGGGCCTTTTCCGTCTCTTCATTTGGTACCCACGACGGCTCGTCACTTTCAAACGGGACCGCTTGCTGCAAGACTAATTGCCTTAACGCCATGTTCAGATAGGTATTCATTGATAGCCCCATACTTGCAAGTTGCTTGCTAGCTGCTTGCTTCAAATCAGCGTCTATACGAATAGAAGTTGATACTCGAGTCATGCCAACCATCCCTCTCTCTGTTAATACCTTGATTATATAATAACCACGTTGCGGCCGTTATTATTTACCATTGGGGATAGATAATTGTTCTTGAGTTCAAAATCTTGAATTGGACTCAAATAGCAATGCTGTTATCTACCTGTGAATGACAATCCACATTGAGTTAGCCAATAATTTTCTTAGTATTTAACTGACATATATCATTAGCGATTCTGATTCAAAGTTTACACAAAGAACCAGTCTTCTATCATTTAATGGCCAATTGTACCTAATTAGGTGGTCGTTCATCTGCCATTCGAGCGGGTTCCCGACCGGCGGGGCTGGCTGACAATGCTCAAGGGCGAAATTCTTCTTGTCCGGGTGGTTTTCCCGGGCTAGAAGAAGACTCGTATTTGAAATTGCGCAGTGGGCTTCTGCGTGAGTTCAAATCGATGTCCGCTCTGTTCCAGCAATTGTCAGCCAGCCCCAGAGGTCGGAGTATGAAGCGCCCCGGCTGACGAACAACAATCCACCCCCACACCGTTCGTTCATCCGCGTAGTCATAACACACTTACCAAACCAGCTGAATAATGACTTATAATGGCGTCTTTGGCCCAAAAAGTGCTATGATGAGGGAACATTAACTAAGGGGGTTAGACACGATGAGTTCAATTATTGAAAATTTACAATTAGCCGCACAACAGGTTCACCTCATCAACCTATATCAAGCCAATAGCGAAGTGGTTTATACCGGCTACATCGACCGTCTGGCACCCGATGGCGTTGTCGTGAACACTTACGACGATGCAGGGCTCCAGGACGGCGCCGTCTTCATGCGTTACGACGTTATCGATGAAGTTGAAATGATGAGCGAAGACCTCGATAACATGGCCTTTCGACTCAAGAATGCAACGACTGAAGGATTAAATAGTGTGCCACAACCAGCGCTGGCAATCGATGACCAACAGCCAGCACTCGCTCAGTTAGTCGACCACGCCCATTCTGACCACCAAGTCGTCCTGCTCGTGTTAGCGGACAATGACAATTACCTTGAAGGTCAAGTTCAAGCAATCACCGATCAGACGATCACGTTCACAACTTTTGATAAATTTGATTTTAAAAATAAGACTCAGCAAGTCATTCCGCTAGATTCGATTCAAATTCTCGAATTCTGCGGCAATGAATTATTGCTGGAAAGTGCCTTTGTTAAAACTGCTCACGCTCACCAGGAAACCGTCAAAGTCAGCGAACCCGATGACGTTGATGCAACGCTTAATAACGCTTTGGCCCAACATCAGCTGATTGCAATCCGCTCGGCAGATGGTTCCGATATGTTCTTCGTCGGCTTCATTAACACGTTAAACGCCGATAGCGTCTTGCTCAACTTGATTGACATGACCGGCCAATTTGGTGGCTACACGCTGTGCCGACGCTCGCTGATTGAATCGGTCACGACTCAATCGGACTACTTGCAGACGATGCGCGGTTTTATTGAATTGAACCGTCAGTATGAGTTAAATGTCCAGCCGGTCTTAAACGACGAACGCCTCTTTGACGGCACGACTGATTTATTTGAGTCGATTTTACGGCAAGCCGCGACTTTCAATAATCTCGTCCATATTACGACTGAGAATCCAATGTTGCCGGCGATGACCGGTTATCCGGGCGCGTTGACTAATGGCCACTTCATCTTCTACAACGTCGATGACGATAACCAGATCAATCACGTTGGCACGATGATTGAACTCGACCAAGTCGTCGAACTATCATTCGGTTACATGGACGCTTACCTGCTAGAGAAACGCTTGAAGAGTACTGGAAATCTGTAACCAATCAGCGGCAAAACTGAACTAGCAGCCATTTCATTAGCGGAATGGCTGCTAGTTTTTTTAGTTTGGCCCAACTAGACTGGCGTGTTGACCAATTTCCCAAAAAAAGCGGCGCGACTCGCAGGATTTCTGCTAGTCACGCCATTTTAACAACATTTTCAATGATTCTGCTTGCACTGATTCTGGCTTTTACTGGTTGATAGGGCCTGTTCGTAGTGATTCTATACGACTTCACCGGCCGATAATAAACCTCGACTGTCGCACAATCGGACTCACCACCACGTCGCTAATCGAACAAATGCAACTTAGCAATTCGTTGGCAAGCTTCCGTGAATCGGGGCTCGTCAATCAGTAAACCCACGCGCACATAGCCTTCACCACCGGCACCGAAGCCATTTCCTGGCGCCACGGCGACGGCTGCTTGGTCGAGCAACAGGTCAGCGAAGCTTTCACTCGTATAGCCAGCTGGAACTGGCATCCACGCGTAAAACGAGCCGCCTGAGGGGTACGGTTCCCAGCCAATTTTGCGTGCGGCCGCAAAGAATTGGTTGCGCCGACGTTCATATAACCCGACTAGGTCACGAACGGTCTGTTGGTCACTATTTAGGGCTGCGATGGCGGCATCCTGAATCGCCGGGAAGACGCTGACGAATAAATGGTCTTGAATGAGGTTCAAGGCTTCAATCATATCTGGATTACCCGCCGCAAAACCGACTCGCCAGCCGGCCATGTTAAAGGATTTCGACAAGGTGTACATTTCAATGCCAACATTCTTGGCGCCAGGCGTTTGTAAGAAACTGACGGGACGTTGCCCATCAAACCCGATCGCCCCGTAAGCAAAGTCGTGAACAATCCCAATCTGATGCTCATTAGCAAAGTCGACCGTATCGCGGAAAAAGTCCGGCGTGGCTACCGCACCAGTCGGGTTATTTGGATAATTCAAGTACAACAATTTCGCTGCATCAGCCACCTGTGGATCGACCTGAGAATAGTCTGGTAAGAAGTGATGTTGTTCAGTTAACCGCAATAATTCAAGTTTGACTTGAGCTAAGGTGATTCCTGACAAGTAATCGGGATAACCCGGGTCCGGTAAGATCATGGTATCGCCAGGGTTCAGGAGTGCAAAAGGTAATTCGACTAGTCCGATTTTACTGCCACCTAAAACGGCAATCTCAGTCTCTGGATCCAGTTGCACCCCGTATTCGCGCTGATAAAAATCTGCCGCGGCCTGTTTGAAACGCGGTAGCCCGCGAAATAGCGAATACTTATGGTCAGCTGGGTCGGCAGTCGCAGCCTGCATCGCCTTCACGACGAAGTCTGGCGTGGGCTGGTCCGGATTTCCCTGCCCTAAATTGATCACATCCGCACCCGACGCGGCTTTCGCATTGACCTTGCGAACCAAATTCGCAAAGAACTGTTTTGGTAACTGCTGTAAAATCTTGGATTCTTCAAATTTCAAACCTAGTGCTCCCCTTCTGTTAACGGCTTCAGACTAGCAACGTCAAAGGTCCCGGCAAATTCTGCCAAGTGGACCAAGTTGCGTAAGAAATCATGGGTCTTCGCTTCATAGTGATACTGCACGCCTAAATCATAAAGATAACCATTGATATAATCAACTTCCGTGGGCCGATGTTTTGAAATATCTTGATACATGGAAGGAAAATGTAGCGGATTGGTCTTGCGACTCACATAATCGATAGTCGCCCATTCTTCTTCGCGGGTATTCAACAGCGTAATGCCAGCGCGTTCACAGACATCGAAGGCTTCATCAATCAGCTGCCGTCCCAATTTCTGAGCGACCGGTGACTGAATAAATTCGCCCATTTGGATCTGAAACATCGTGCATAGCGTATTGATGACCGAGTTGAAAATCACCTTAGCGAGCAACGTTCCGAGGAAATTGGTCGTTAACGTCGGATTCAAATTGGCCGCCTGCAAGTCTGCCACGATTTGATGCGTCACTTCATCCGGTTGTTCCGTCTGATTGGCAATATTCATTGAACCGGCACCCGCTGCGCCAATAAAGTCCACATCGCCGGCCTGCTTCAAAACGGTCCCAATCAGCGCGGTTCCGCCGAGCACCTTTTCCGGCTTGAAATACTGGTTGATTTTTTCGATATGGCCCATGCCGTTCATGGCAGTGACCACGTACTGGTCTGCGTTGAAGAAATGCGCTGAACGCGTCAGCATTTCCGCTAAGCCCATTTGCTTAGTGAAGATAATCAACACGTCCGGCGTCCCGTGGTAATCTTCTGGCGTGCTAATTCGAATCGGGACTAGGTGACGGTTCTGTCCATCACGCGCCACGTAAACGCCGCCTTGTTCCTGAATCGTTTGGACTTGTTGGTCCCACGTATCGACAAAATCCACGTGTTGGCCAGCCTCCTGTAACAATACCCCGTACCGTAATCCCATAGCACCTGCGCCTAATACTGCATACTTCATTGAAAAAGCTTCCTTCCTAATTACGACCGTGTGTAGTGGTCTGCCAAACGGTCGCCACACCACTGAACGATCTGCACGATAACGATCAAAATAACGATGACACTAATCAAAACGCCGGTATTATAGCGATTGTAGCCATATTGAATCGCTAAATCACCGATACCGCCCGCCCCAATCGTCCCGACCATGGCGGAATAGCCCAGCAAACTGATCAGGGTCAAAACGACGCCTCGAATCAAAGCTGGTAAGGCTTCTGGGAATAAGACCTCTTGAAACGTCAACCAGAAGTTAGCCCCGGTCGACCGGGCAGCTTCCACGACCCCGGCATCAATATCCGCAAAGGCCCCTTCCGCCAGCCGGGCAAAAAACGGAATTGCCGCGACTGAAAGTGAGACGGCGCCTCCTAATGGCGTATATGGATCGCCCGCCACGAATTTGGCAAATGGAATCAAGACGACCATCAAAATCAAAAATGGTAATGACCGAATCGCATTGATGACAAAGCCCGCAACGCTATTGACTAGCGGATGGGGCGCAAATAACGGGTTGGCATAGTAGTAGAGTAATAAGCCAATAATCGTGCCGAAGACCACGCCGATAAAACCCGAGATGAAGACCATTTTAGCGGTATCCCATAAGGCGGTTCCTAAATTCTGTTGTAAAATCGTCCATGTCTCATTCATGTGCGTTGACCTCCTCGACGTAATCGACCCGTTGCCGAAACGCAGCAATCGCCCGTTTCACCGCTTCGGTTTGCCCCGTTAAGTACACGGCCAGCACCCCGATGGCGCGTTCCTGAATAAATTCGATGCGTCCTTGAATAATGTTGATATCCACATCCGTCGCCTTGGCGATTTCCGTGATAATCGGCGTCAGCGAGTCACTGCCACGGTAGCGTAACGCTAGTAACTGGCCTTCCTGTTGAGCGAGCTGCGCGGCGACTTTTGGCGGTAACTGGGTATCTAAGAAACGATTGACCAACCGCTGCCCCATGTCCGACTGTGGTGCGGCAAATAAATCATACGTCGCCGACTGTTCGACTAATCGGCCCGCTTCCATGACTGCCACGCGGTCAAATAAGCTCCGAGCAACTTCCAACTGGTGGGTAATAAAGACGATGGTAATGTGCAAACGTTGGTTGATGTCTTTTAGAATCTGAATGATTTCCTCGGCCGTTTCAACGTCTAAGGCACTGGTCGCTTCGTCACAGAGCAAAATATCAGGATCATTCGCCAATGCGCGGGCAATCCCGACCCGTTGCTTCTGACCACCAGAGAGTTGGCTCGGATAGTTGTCCTGACGCTCCGCTAAGCCTACTAGCGATAATAATTCTTGGATCCGAGCCGGCTGTTGCTTCTCCGGATAGCCGCCCGCGGTTAATGCAAACGCGAGGTTTTGGGCAATGGTTCGATTACCAACCAAGTTGAAGTTTTGGAAGATAAAGCCGATTTTCTTGCGAATCGCTGCAATCTCTCGCCGGTTGGCCTTAGTCAGTTCCTGACCATCGACCACAACTTGTCCGTGACTAGGGGCTTGCAAGTAGTTGATCGTCCGTACTAGGGTCGACTTCCCAGCACCGGATAAGCCGACGATGCCAAATATTTCTCCTTTTTCAACCGTCAGTGACACGTCCTTAACCGCTTGGACCGTCCGCTTCTTCTGCTGAAAGGTTACATCAATATGTTTTAATTCAATCTGACTCATCCCATTGACCTCCTACTGCCACGATGCGGGCTTATCGAAATCCTTAAATTCAGATTTGGCGATGGCCTTCTTGAAAGCCGCGCTATTCAAGACTGACTTAACGGCTTTTGCAAACTTGGAATTGCGTTGACTCGTCTTAACGACGAAGACTTCCTTGTAATCTTCCTTCAATTTTTCAAGCGCCAACGCTTTGGATGGCTTCAACTTAGCATTCCAAGAATAGTTTCCGGGAATCAAGGCAATCGTCACGTTGCTCATTGATTGTGGTAATTGCGCCGCATCCAGCGTTTTAATCTTCAATTGATGCGGGTTCGAAGCGATATCAGCGGTGCTAGCTGTGGCCACGTTGATATTCTTCTTCAACGTGATCAACTTTTGAGCTGCCAGCAATTGTAAGGCCCGCGCCAAGTTAGACGGATCATTCGGTAGCGAGACGGTGTCGCCGCGTTGCAAATCGCTGAGTGTGGAAATCTTCTTAGAATAGATCCCCATGCCTAGCGTGGGCGTTTCACCGATCGCTGATAGTTTCAAATGGTTTGCTTTGGCAAATGTCTTGAGATACAGCGTGTGTTGGAACAGGTTAGCGTCAATCTCACCAGAATTCAAAGCCTTGTTGGGCTGCACGTAATCGTTGAATTCCTTGGTCACGACCTTGTACCCCTTCTTCTCTAGTAACGGCCCAATCACTTTAGTCGCCATGTCCCCGTAAGGCCCAGGCGCAACCCCAATCTTCACCGTTGTCAATTTGTTGGAACTCGCCTGAGAACCGCCACCGCGACTCAAGCCAATAATGGCGACCAATACGACTAGAATGCCGCCTAACGCTAACAACCACTTTGTATTTCTTCTCATTATCCATACCCCATCTCTTTTTTATGCGACAACTAAAAAAGTCGCCCCGGTTATGCTTTTACATAACAAGGACGACTGTCGCCGCGGTACCACCTCAATAGTATCCAATTGGACACCAACTCATGCAGAACTAACTGCTGCGCTAACGGGCATTAACCGCGACCACTTAACATGACTGCTCACCGATCGTTCATTAAGAAAGACCATCTTCACAACGTTTACCGGATCATCTTTCAGCAGTTGATGACTCTCTGTTACCGGCGCGCAATCGCTACTCATCTTTCGTGATAAGTCACATTATGAGTTTTAGATTAGAATATGTCAAGGAATTTATTAATTAAAAATGAGATCAATGATTGTATTGAACTTGACGATACGCTGAAATGACAGCACTCACAGCATTTCACGAAAATCTCCAATCGCGACTTCAAGTCCTTACAAACTGTCCTCACTAACGGCCCTAAAATACGGCAATTGAACGCAAACAGGAGGCAACGGGCCTCACTCGTCAGGCTTAAAGTACAACGTATCATGGCGCTTACAACGGGGATTGAACGCTGCCTGACAATTGGGACAAGCCCCAGTGTGATACTGTGCAACGGTCATTCGATAGCGACAATTGCCACACATCACGGCTAGCGACTGGCGACTGGCCGGGACAAAACGATGCGTACATAATGCATCATGGCAGTGATAGCACGCATAATATCGTTGACATTGCGAGCACCACAAGGCGGCAATGTCGGTTGCTTGATGATAATGTTGGCAGCGCCCCGCCTGGTCGAGATTTAACCCGTCAATCTGAAGCCACGACTGCCTCATGCTTCAACACCGACTTTGACCACCTCACCACTCGTAAAGATTTGGTGATCCCCAGACGGTAATCGTAAGACCAAGCCACCATGAGCATCGATATCTTCGGCCAGCCCCGTCACGACCTGCCGTCCCACTTGCAACGTGACTTGTTTGCCGAGAACGGCAGATTTAGCCCGGTACGCTGGCAAGAAGTCAGCGCTAGTATAGCGTTTCGATAGCGCTACAACTTCAGCCAATAGCGCCGCGGCCAGCTGATTACGATTGACCGCCACCGTTGTATCGACGGCTTGCGCACGTGTTCGCAGTTCCTGTGGAAAATCAGTCGTCGTCAAATTCAGACCGATGCCGACAATGAAAGCCATGGTTGAACTCGATTCTAGTTCAAGACTTGCCTCGGTAATGATGCCACCGACCTTATGATGGTCCAGATAAATATCATTGACCCATTTCAGCTGAAAGTCCTTAGTTGGGTAAAATTGTTGTAACACTTTCAGCACACTCACCGAGATACCGGTGGTCAGTAGCCCGACATTAGCCAAGGCTTGCGTCGGATTGGGAATAACCACACTCAGATAGAGCCCCGTATTGGCTGGTGAATAAAAATGGCGGCCCTGTCGCCCATAGCCGGCCGTTTGCTGATCCGCCAAGAACGCCGCGATTTGGGCGGGGTGCTGGCTTAAAAATTCTTTGGCCAGCAGCTGCGTCGATGCCGTCTCGGCCACCACCTCAATCGGCCCTGGAAACTGATGTTGACCATGGATTTGAATCGCCGTCGCGTCCAACCGCTGACTACCCCGGTAACAATACCCGCGATTTTTACGACTCTCAATCTGATGGCCCTGCTTTTTGAGCGCGTTGATTGCTTTCCAGACACTCTCACGACTGCGGCCAATCTGCTGAGCCAATTGATCCCCCGATAGCCATGTCCCGGGGTGTGCCACTAATGTCATTAAGACCTGTTCTTTCGTTGTCATTTTGCCACTCCTCATCTTATTCGGCGCTTTGTTCATCGCTCGACCATCAGCTTATGCTGCAACGCCAAAATCGATGACGGCCCGGACGCGCCGCGCAATCAAGACAGCTAGCGTCGCCTTAATAATATCTCCCGGAATAAAGGCCAAGTTCGATAATAAAGCAGCCGAAAGCGTCATATTGGACTGAATCGCCAGCCAGACCGCCCCGACGATGTCGACAAACGCAATACCGGCTAACCACACGATGCCAACTTCCAACCACCAGTAGCCACTCGTCGTTGCTGGCGTCAACTTCATTAAGGTCCCAATTAAGATGGGCGCCAACAACCACGCCACGAGGTAGCCACCGGTTGGTCCTAAGAACACGGCCGCCCCACCGCGACCACCTGACAACAGTGGCAATCCTAATGCCACTAAGCCCAAGAACAACGCCACGGCAATCGTGCCATATTTGCGACCCAATAATTCAGCTGCCAAGAAAATTCCCATATTTTGCAGCACGATTGGCACCGGGATAATCCCCACCGGAATCCCCGGAAAGAACCCCAGAACAATGATTAGCGCCGTTACCATCGCCGTCTGCGTCAAATGTTTGACTGTCTGTTGATTTGTCATACCTGCACCCCTAGTTAATCAATTTAACCGCTATTATGCACCAATAGTAACCTTAAATCAATAGTATGGGTTACTATTTTGATACGTGCTGTTCAAATTAACATGCAACATGACTAGAACGTGGCAGTTCTTCAGGTCAAAAGCAGCCAGCTATGGACCGCTGGAAACAAAGCGAGTTAGCGTAAACGTGCAGTGCTAGGATCGTCCTCGCCGGCTTTCAGGCATTCTATTCGAAAGGCAGACATGTGCGTACCCAACTTTTTTGTGAATTGGTCGTTGATTCTTAGAAACCAGTTATTTTGGTATTTAACTGTAAGACTTGTTTCTGAAAATGGCCAAGTCAGCATACTCATGTTTTGCTTTCGGAGTCAGTAACATTCCAGAACATGAGTCGCATCATCTTTAGCCGCCTGAAATGAAAAAAGTCCGGAATGCTCAAAGAATGGAAATTAGGGAATAGTACTTAGACAAGCGCCTCAGTATACAAGTGCTATAACTCTCCATCGATAACGATTCAGAAAGGTATCCCTGAAAGACCAGTTACCTAATATTCAGTGGTCAATTGTACCCAGATAGGTGGCCGTTCATCCGCCATTCGAGCGGTTTCCCGACTGTAGGGGCTGGCGGACAATGCTCAAGGGCAAAATTCTTCTTGTCCGGGTGGGGTTCCCGGGCTAGAAGAAGACTCGTATTTGAAATTGCGCAGTGGGTTTCTGCGTGAGTTCAAATCGATGTCCGCCCTGTTCCAGCGTTGTCAGCCAGCCCTGGAGGTCGGACTAAGGAGATCATCGCTGACGAACAGTAATCCAAACAACTGTTCATGAAAATCAGTCGACCAAAGCTCGTTGTCTGGCCGACTGATTAACTAATTGTTCGTCTCAAATGATTTGCTCACCGCAATTGCAATGACTTGCCACGGCTAGGCTTGGCGTACATCTGCGGTTAAATCGATGATTTCGTCAAATAAGGGTTTGGTCTGCTGATGAAGATTATGGGTCACCATGATTACCGTCTTATTCGACTGTTGTAGAATATTCGTTTCCACGCGTAATGCGGTTTCCAGATCCAACGCAGAGGTAATTTCATCTAATAACAAGATTGGTCGATCACTTAATAACATTCTCGCCATCGCCACCCGTTGCATCTGACCACCGGACAAATTGGCCCCACCATGTCGTAATTGCGTCGCAAATCCATCTGGTAGCTCGTCGACAAATTCATCGATACCGCAGATCCGGCAAACCGCGGCGAACGTTTGGTCATCGACCGTCCGTCCCATTAAGATGTTCTCCCGTAAATCCCCGGTAAAGATATAGGGATGCTGGTCTACATATAACATTTGCGCTTGAATCTGGCTTTCTGGTAACTGACGATAATCTTGACCATCAATCGTCAAAGTCCCTTGATAATCCGTATACATGCCAAAAATCAAATTCAAAATTGTCGTTTTTCCAAACCCAGATGGCGCAACCAAGGCATACTTATGATTCTTTTCAAGCCGTAAATTAAGCTTCCACAGTGTTGGGGTGCTTTGATTATCATATGTAAAAGTCACGTCATCAAAATCAATGGCTTGTTGGAAATTCGTCAAGTTAGCCGTTGGTTGGGTTGTTGCTTGAGATGTCGCTTGGGTTGCTGAATTGCTTGAAGCTAGCCGAAACTTCTTAATAATGGGTTTAACCGTCCGCAAGCCTACAATCGCAAAACTCAAAGCCGTTAAGTTACCAAAAATCACCCCGGCCAATGACGAGCACGTGATGATACTCCCCACCTTCATGACGCCGCTGAGAGCCAACCAACCAGCTAGGACACCAATCGCGGCTTGACTCAGAAAGCTGATCCAATTAATCAGCCCATTATTCTCTGCCTTAGCAGTCACAAAAGCGACCTTGTGCTTACCAAACCGCTTAGATGCATACTGAACACGCTGGTTAATCAAATGTTTTTGCCCCAAAATATAGAGCGCATTGTATCCATCAAAGGTATCCGTCATGGTTTCCGTCAGTTGTTCATTAGCTTGACTATATGATTTCGATTCGCGTTCAAGCTTGGCTTGTAATATTTTAGGGCCTAGAATCATCAACGCCGCCAAGATAAGCGTCAGAATCAGGAGGCTATAATGGTATTTGACAATCATAATGGCATTAATCAATACAGCTGTCATCGTCTGCATTGCATCAAAGACATTCTCAAATCCTTGTTCATCAATAATGGTTAGATCATTAGTCATCCACGAGACGTACTTACCCGTATCGTTTTCTTTGACCTGCGCATACTGCAATCCATTAATCGAATCTGCAATATCGTTCCGTAATTCTGCTTCCATCGTTTGTTTTAACCGTTCGCGAAAATAATCATTGATGGGAATACAAATTGCAAATAGCGTAATGGCACTGAACGCAATGATCATGTCACGAATAAACGATTGGTAATCACGATTAGCAATTGCCGTAATCGCATTTCCAAAGTAGATGCTATCGATCATCTGAAATCCCATCCAAAACACACCTAATATCAATAACCCCAAAACCGCTAACTTGTGCCGAAATAAATACGAATAAATAGGCATAAACTCCTCCTCAAAAAAAAAGCTATCGTCCAACCTCGTGCCACATAGTAATTAGTTATTCATTCAGTTCCACAGAAATCTGATTGAACAGAACCAGCATGATTGCCGCAATCAAGTAAAATGCGCCGCCGACCAGCAAGACACTAGTCACCCCGAACACGCCAATCAACACGGGAATCCCTAGTAGCCCAATTGGCTGTGACAAGTTCATCAGCGCAAAGTAGCTGTTAAAAATAACCCCTAATTTCGCTTGTGGCACCTTATTTTGAATAATTGTCTTCGATGAAATATTGAAGAACGGAATGACGATTCCCAATCCAGCTAGCCCCAGTAACGCCACTGGTAACGAATGGGCACTCCCGAAGATAGCCAAGGTGACTGGCACTAACAGCAACGACGTTTGAATCAAGCGACTCATCGGGAATTTGGTGCACAGGAACTTATACGTTAACGACCCAATTAAGAAGCCCAGCGAATAAAATGATTCCAGTAGCCCAGTCGTTTTGGCATTGTCAAAAATCTGATAGGCCACTTGGGTTAAATAAACATTCATCGGCGCCAGTAAAATATTAAACAGGATTGCTGAAAAATAGACGGGAACGATATAAGGAAACATCGACAAAAAATCTTTAACGATCTTAAAACTATTCCACATTGAGGTAGATTGGGCTGCAGTTGCTGCAACGCCATCCATAGCCGTGTTGGTGGGTGGGATATGTAAAAACATCAACAGCACCATCACTACTATGTACGAGACAAAATCAAACAAAAACAATGCTGTAAATGGTAAAAAGCTGATGAAATAGGTGACGATGATTCCCGAGAAAAGATTAGCGGCAGTCATGGCACCACTGATTGACGCATTGATATCATTAAAGTCTGACTTATCAAATAAATACACGGTCACCTTAGTAATACATGGCGCATAGATGTCAGAAATCACTGAATACACCACCGCCAACGCGACCAATAAGACGAATGAATGCACTTGGAAATAGTCCATGGCGGCCACACACAGAATTGCCAGGGCCGCTAAGAAGCTAGAGACCAGCAATAAACGTTTTTCATCACGCCTCGAGTCAATCAGATAACCAATCGGCGTTGCAAGGACCACTTGCGGAATAAACAAGAAGAACGAGTAAATTCCGACGTAGATCGCATTCTTGTACCAAGTCGTGACTAAGATAATTAAGGCAATTCGGGAAAATGCCGTGCCAAAATTATTGATAAACTGACTAACTAGGATAATTCTTTTGTTGCTCATTTAGTCGTCCTCCTTTCTAAGATGACCTACTAAATCCGATAACGAAAATCCTCAGAAAAGCACGTTACCAACGCGTGACTTTCATAATTACTGAGGCCCCCACACCAAGAATCAGGTCAATCCGCTGATGCTATTCTGAAAGTTCAGACTCTCAAATAAAGAGCCTGCTTGTACACCACTCCTTTTAGCGTTAGATGTGATTATAATAGCACTAAACACATCATAATCAAATAATATTTTAATCTAATTGCAATTTTTCTTATCATTTGCCCGCACATCTACTTATCATAGCGGTCAGGTTAGTAGGTATTAGCCGCAAAGTAAGTGCACACCCGGTAACCAAGTGACAACAGTTTGCCGGTCATTTCAACACACATTATTGTCCCAATTCTTTTAGCCAACACGTCAAAATTCAAGT
This sequence comes from Lactiplantibacillus sp. B652, assembly GCF_023806745.1. Lineage (NCBI taxonomy): Bacteria > Bacillati > Bacillota > Bacilli > Lactobacillales > Lactobacillaceae > Lactiplantibacillus > Lactiplantibacillus sp. B652. Next base: position 191,761 of record NZ_JAMSKY010000001.1, read on the forward strand.
TAATTAGCGCAAAAAAACAACCAGGACCTGCCATCGTATGATGACCCATCCTGGTTGTGATTAACATTTCACAGTTAACTTACTGTGATGCCCTGCTTATTCTTCTTTAGGAATCCGTTTTTCAACATGATATTGCCGTGCCTCTGGTCGTGGCGTATCCGCTGAAAGGAGATCATCCGCATAAAACACTGAATAGCCGTGGTCCTGTTCTAGTGGTCGCGCAATCATTAGGCCGCGTTTACGACCATGGCGGGCATTATAAATGTCCGCGCTACGCAGCGCTTCATTGTAATCGTGGGATTCTGAAATTGCGTCGCCGGGATTAAATAAGACATTTTCATCCATATACCGTCAGCCCCTTTCTGAGTATCTTAATTATACACGCTGGCACCATGCCAAAGAAAGTTTAAAGATTGATGTCGACGTTATAAGTTAATTTGGATAGCGTCAACCCCTTCGTGACCAGCTGTCCAATCAAAGCTTGGGCCTTGTCACGCATCTTAGCGACCATCACTTTGTCTTGTTCCGTTAAGAAGGCCGTCAATTCTTCTCCAGACAACTTAGCAGCCTGCTTATCCGTTTCAGCGACAAATTGACCTAGTTCGATACGGCATTCCTTCAAATAGTCGATGTCATCTTGAACAAAGTCAGCGTAGTGTGATTCAACGATCATTGACAACGTCCGATACAACCAGTAAGCACTCTTCATATCGTGCTTCAACGGTGTATTAGCGAAGCTCGGGTCAGTTTCAGTCACGTTGGCATGGAATGGAAGATACGGCGCAAACGCGGGTACCCCAAAGGTCATCCACATAATGGCGCTTTGTTCTTCAGGGACATCGTTACGAATCTGCATCACGTGCGAATTTTGGGTCCGATTCATTGAAATTGGCCGGAACTTCTTCGCTTCTGGCGTATTTAAGAACGGATCATACTTCGTCTCGTTGTAGTGAGACCCCAGCACGAATTCGACATCCGCCACTGAGATTTTCTTAGCAGCATGACAAATAAATGGGAGTTCACTCGATTGTGGATCCTGTTCGATTTCAGGATTGAAGTACCGTTGACCATACCAGACCCGTGGCGTATTGTAGTGCCGATCCTTTTCATTATCGGTCCCAAAAATATGCCGGAAATTGAAACCTTCCTTATCAGGATTCAAATGGTGTTCTTCGACAAATTCTTGAATACCGTCTGACCACATGAAGTTATCAGGATCATCGAAATCCACCCACTGAATCGCCACTTGATTGGCAGCGACAGCGTAAGCATCGTCCGGAATCCGTTGTGCGACCCAATGATGACCAGTCACAATTTCCATATACCACACGTCGTCTTTATCATTGAACAAGACGCCGTTACCTTCTGGTGAGCCATACTTGGCAATTAACTGGCCCAAATATTCGACCCCGCCTCGCGCTGAATCGATGAATGGCGTAACCATCGTTGGGAGGGAATCTTCCGCTAAGCCATTGGGAACAAAGGGGTCGAAGGTCAACGTATGTTCATTTCCGTAGACGCTTTCAGTTGCCGATACCCCCACGTTTTTCTCATTAAACCCGTTTTCTTCAAAGACCCCTTTTTCTGCAACTTCAATATTAGGTACCGCTTGATAACGGTAGCCATCCGCTGGAAGTGGCGCAGTAAAGCCGTTCTTACCGGACGTTAACGTCTCGTGGCGACCGTGAACGGCGGGGTGAACAATGAACTTTTGCGGGGTAATCGGCATAAACGTATCATCGTTACGGGCAATCATCGTTGATCCGTCAACTGAGGCCTTTTTCCCGACTAAAATGGTGGTACAAGCTTGTTCGTACATCAGCATATCTCTCCTGTCTTTTATTATCGATTATCAATACCAATGATACACGCTCTGCGCGAAAAAACCACCATTGCGGAAGCGCTGACAACTAAATTTGACTGGATTTTAAGGTCTGGTGGTGGTTGCTGGGGCCAGGCCGCTTAGTGTACCGAAATATTTAGGCGCCATACTTGTTTGTTGAAGTAAAAAAATAACGAGGCAGGCTGAGTTTCCTACCTCGTTATCATCAATGACTTGCTTCAGCTTGCAACGCCATACCCATCACTGTCGATCACTTTCTGCCAACATTTGAAGCGTTTTGGCATACTTCTTTTTAGCATACGCCACCGCTGCCCAGAACTCGGAATCAGACATTTTCTTTATCGGCTCTTCAGCCCGCGTGAGCGCTAATTTATTATCTGCTGTCAGTTCCAATTCAACTTGACTGCCAGCAGTTAACTGCAACCGTTTCGCCATTTCAGCTGGAATGGTCACGGCTAATCCATCATCTACTTTAATTACTTTGCTGTCTTTCATGCGACCTCACCTTCCATTGAACGATGACCGGTTAATACTCAGAAAATCTGAATGCTTTAGTTTTACCATATTTTGACCGTTTTTATAACTAATTTGTCTCACTATTTTATAAAAAGTCATCGACATTCAAAGTAGTCATCCGTTTAACGGCCATCATTCTAGGTGTTCACGACCGACTGGGCTGAGCGGCTGTAATTCCGGGTCGGTTGCCATATCGTGCTGGTAATCATAATTCTGCCAATCTGGGTCACTAAAAATATTTGGCCGGCCACTGGGCTCAACCGTATTGGCTGGTTCCCGATGCCCTTTAAAACGTCCTGTTAATCGCTGCACGAAGGCAATGATCGTCGTCAGAATCCATCTGCTGAGCGCTTTCGCCCACATCAACAATTTACTCATTCGTTATCACCTTTCTATCACTGCTGCATGACACTGTGCTTCAATCTGAGTGAGCCAAACGTCCAAGCCTGCCAAGACGCCAAGCATTGCAGCTCATCCCACTTCAAATGACCACCACTATTACACCTGATTTTGTCCTAAATTGCGAGAAAAATCTCCCGTCCACGACTTTTTCAACGATTACGTTAGTCACAAGTCGCCATACTGATAATTATTTGCCAGTCCAATTTAATTTCGTAAATTTGTTTGTACAAATTAATGTGACTAACGCTAAGTGGCCGACACAACTCGCCATAATCAGCACCACGACTGCATTTACCCCCATCGATTGCCATAATAATCCACGTCAAAAAGAACCATATTAGTTATCGTATTCCATAAATCTTTTCGTAATCTAATCAATAATTCTTAAATTTGAAAAATCGTCATCACATTTTCTTCACAATTCGTTGTTATGATGTACTCATAGCAATTAAGGATCCCCCTCCAAGATTGCTACTATAATAATTAACATTCTTTTCATTTACTCCTCCAAAGTAATGAAATCCGTCAAAGCGTAACAACTTTGACAGCTTGGTGAGCGGCATGTGAACGTCCCCCCGCTTATATGAATAAACGCTCATCAAGTTATCAGCATATGATTCCCCGTCGTATGCTGACCTACTCCTTTTGACCTTCGTATTCCCGTACGAAGGTTTTTTTGTGCCCAAATCACAGTGCGGCCATAATAGGTGGCCTTGATTGGCAGCTTGCCGCGAGACACCTTTTTCATTAGTATGTCGCGTATTATTTCTCGCATCAGCCGAAGTAACACGGCCTAGCGTCGCACTGTTCGCTGGGGGATTAAAAGTCGCACCCCTATCAATCTCACTGAAAACAGCTTATAATTTAATTATCATCACATTAAAGGTGGGTCATCTATGCAAGAGGGATACTTAGATCAGCGCTTAATCGGCCAGCGCTTCATTCTCAAACCGACCGATTTAACCGATGGCGTCGCATTCTATGGCATCTTTTACCATTTGCACGCCGCAACGCCACTTCACGCTGGCGATACCGTTGAAATAACGGCGGTCAGCGCGCACGGCTTAACGGTAACGATCGTCGCGCCACAACAATAGGGGGATTTTATTATGGTAGGCATCATCGTTGCAATCATCATCATTTGCTTAGTCATCCTGATTCTCGCCGCATCCATCCGCATCATTACGCAACCTAATCAAGGGGTCGTTTTGACTTTCGGTAAATTCGAGCGGGTACTCAGTTCTGGCTTCCACTTCATCAAGCCATTCATTTCACGCATCATCACCGTCAACACCGCGCAAACGCCGGTCGACCTGAATCAACAAGTCGTGATTACGAAGGATAACGCCGAAATCTCGGTCAAAATCTCACTCAAATACCACGTCACTAATATTGAAGATTTCGTCTTCAAAAACGAAGACTCGGTCCGCAGTATGATTCAAGATACGCGGGCTGCATTGCGGGGGATCATTGGGAACAAAGAATTAAACGAGGTTTTGAATGGGACGCAGGAAATCAACGCTGCCCTGTTCAAAGAAATCTCATCCGTGACTGCCGGTTATGGGCTGAACGTTGACCGGGTCAACATCGATTCCGTCAACCCCTCCGCTGACATTCAAGCTTCAATGAACAAGCTGTTGCAAGCCACCCGGGAACGGGACGCGACCATCGCCACCGCTGAAGGGAAGAGTAAGTCGATCACGCTGGAAAACGAAGCCAACAACCGCGCGTTATTAGCGACGAACAAGGCGCAAAACGAAGCACTGGTGAACAGCGCTAAAGCGAAGGCCACCGCGGTCCAGACTGAGGCCGACGCCGATGCTTATCGGACCCGCATTTTGAATGAAGCCCTGGCCCAGTCGTCAGAAAACTACTTCATCTTCCAAAACACCGAGGCCGTCAAAGCCTTAGCGGACGGTTCCACTAACACGGTCGTCTTACCAAACCAGACTTTAGATAGCTTAGGCTTGATTCCCGCACTCACCAAAGTCGGTAAATCCACGAAGTAATTGAATTTTTTATCACCTGTTTAACTTAGAAGTCCTCAAATGGCGTGCTGCCACTTGAGGATTTTTTTGACTTATCAAACGATTAGCATCACCACCATGCTTCGTCAAACTGGTTATTATCATTTTTGTAAACCTTTCCGTTAGGTTTCGTCGGTCAATTAGGTTAGAATTAGGTTGTGCAAAACCATACTTAGAGGTGTTAATATTGAATCAACCTTGGCAAACTGCTTGGCCAGAGCGGATTAGTTACGGGCTTAGCGATGCCGCGGATAACTTAGTCTTTCAGATGATGACCACTTACTTACTATTCTTCTACACGGATGTCTACGGACTTTCGACTAGTGCCGCCGCGATTTTATTTGTCGTTGCGCGCTTGGCCGATGTCGTCGAAAGTCTGATTATCGGTGTCATGATTGACCATACCCATTCGCGCTTCGGTAAAAGTCGCCCATTTTTCTTATGGTACGCATTACCCTACGTCCTGTTTGCAGTCCTGACCTTCGTCACCCCTGACTTTGGTGCGACTGGTAAACTCGTGTGGGCGTATGTCACCTACCTCGGCTTAGGCTTCTTTTATACTGCCGTTAACTTACCGATCACATCCATTTTACCGGCACTCTCGAAAAACGAGCGTGAATTGACGCTACTCGGCGTGATTCGTCAATTTTTCGGCAGTAGTGTCCAGATTATCGTTGCCGTCTTTACCTTACCGCTAGTGGCATTATTCGGTCAGGGCAACCAGCAACGGGGCTTTTTACTCACCATCGTCTTATTCGGCATCATTTCATTAGTGCTGATACTGAACACGTTCTTCCAAGTTAAAGAACGCTTTAGTCAGCCAGAGCGCCCACATCAATCACTCAGCGCGGTCTGGGGCATGCTCAAACAAAATCAACCCTGGTTTATTTTATCGAGCGTTATTTTGCTCTATTGGCTAACGACTGCAATCAAAAACCAGACGACCATTTACTACTTCAAATACCTGATTCAACGTGAAGACTTGGTTCCAGTCGTTAACGGCTTCACGTTTGCGTCACTGATTGGCGTGATTCTGATCGTTCGACTCGCGAACCACCACGGCAAGAAGAATACCATGTTGGCCGGTATCGCGATTGCGGCTGTGGGCCAACTCATTCTCGGACTCGGAACAGCCATCAATCAGTTGACGCTCGTCTTCGGTGGCACCCTCATCAATGCCGTGGGTAACGGGCTCATTATTGGGCTAGTCTCCATCATGATTGCCGACACGATTCGTTACGGTACCGCCTTAGGCATTCAAGCGGAAGGTATCTTAGCCTCTACCGATGACTTTGGCGTAAACGTCGGCTTAGGTCTGGGCGGCTTAGTTACTGCCGGTCTCTTTCATCTGAGCGGCTACACCGCCAACCACGCGCAAAACATCGCCACGCAACACATGATTACATTGAACTACGCTTGGCTCCCGTTGTTACTCTACGTCATCATGTTCCTCGTTTTGATTTTCTATAATGAACGCCAATTACAAGACGCAATTGACGCATAACTAAAAACATGAGGTCCGCATCCACCTGGTTGGGTTGCGGACCTCATGTTTTTGGTTGAGTGGTTTTCAAACAGTGTGCTAGTTCTTAAGTTCAAAATCAACCAGCTTAGAAACGCTGGAAACAGAGCGAATTAACGTAACACTGCAGTCATGGATTCGTCCTGCTCCGGCTTCCAGGCATTCTGGGCAATGGCCGGAAACCCACGTCTTAAACACCAACATTATCTAACTGCTTTATCAGAATACAAATTTTGTTGTTCTGCACCATACCAACCCCAAAAAAACGCATGAAAAAAGCCGGCTCCGAAGAGTCGACTTTTTCTGAATCAAAAATCCAATTATTTAACAGCTGGAGTCTTGAACCAGCCAATACGTGATGTAACAACATCAACGATGGCTTTCTTACCAGGTGCCAATAACTTACGAGGATCGTAGCCTTTACCGATTTGGTCTGCGCCAGATTCGATGTAAGCACGAGTTGCATTGGCAAAAGCAACTTGGTTTTCGGTGTTAACGTTAACCTTGCTAATACCCAATTCAACAGCCTTAACGATTTGGTCCTTAGGAATACCAGAACCACCGTGAAGTACCAATGGCATCTTAACGGCTTCTGAGATTTCTTGAAGACGATCGAAGTGTAAGCCAGTCCAGTTTTCTGGGTACTTGCCGTGGATGTTACCAATCCCAGCGGCTAAGATGTCGATACCAGTGTCAGCTAAAGTCTTAGCTTCTTCAACATCAGCTAATTCACCTTCACCGATGATACCGTCTTCTTCACCACCAATTGAACCAACTTCGGCTTCAACAGAGATGCCCTTAGCATGAGCTAATTTGACGATTTCCTTAGTCTTTTCTAAGTTTTCGGCAAATGGTAAGTCATGGCCATCAAACATAACTGATGAGTAACCAACTTCGATACATTCCTTGGCAGCTTCGTAGTTACCGTGGTCTAAGTGCATAACAACAGGAACAGTGATGTTCATGCTTTCCATTTCATCAGCAACTAAGTCCATAACGAGCTTGTAGCCACCCATGTACTTAGCAGCACCCATTGAAACTTGGATAATAACTGGGGTGTTAGTGTCTTGAGCACCCTTCAAGATGCAACGAGTCCATTCAAGGTTGTTTGTGTTGAACGCACCAATAGCATAATGGTTCTTGTATGCGTCTTGTGTCATATCAACAGCATTTACAAATGACATAAAATAACCCTCCTAGGTTAATTAAGAGATACGATTTTTGAATCACATTCATTTTAGCACATTTTAGATAGGAGTGATAACCGATTTGGCATATTTCTTAACCAACGATTGCCGGTAATTTGCCGTCTTTTTGATACCTATCGAATTGTAAACCCTTCCATCGATTTTTAAATCATTTCCCAATGTCGGAATTCCTGTCAAAATTAGCTATAAAATCAAGGTTTAGGATTTTGTGACAGAAATAACAACCATTAATGATTATAAAATGTAAGCAGCCAACTTATTTACATTATAAAACGCCTTAAACACAGCAATATTAACAATTAAAGACTAAATTATGAAATATCAAATCAGCTATTTACATTTGTGAAAAAGGTTTTATAATAATGGTTGTGAAAGAAATAACAAATTGGTTTTTGCATAGGGGGAACCGTTAATGTTGAAAGAAATTGATGAACACACCACCGTGTCACAATCGATTGATCGGTTAGTCTTGAACGCCTCGTTAGCCGCCACTCGGCTAGAAGTGATGAACCAAGAACAAGTTGACCAAGCCGTGGCCGCCATGGCTCGCGCAGCCCACGCAGCTCGTGGCATGTTAGCTGCCATGGCAGTTGAGGAGACCGGACGGGGAAATTATCGCGATAAGGTCGCCAAGAATGATTTCGCAGCCAAACACATTTACGATTACATCAAGGATGACAAGACCGTTGGCATCATTAACGACGATCCGGTCAGTGGCGTCATGAAAGTGGCTGAGCCAGTCGGTATTATCGCCGGTGTTACGCCAGTCACTAATCCCACGTCGACCGTCATCTTCAACGCGATGCTGGCCTTAAAGACTCGTAATCCGATTATCTTCGGTTTCCACCCGTTTGCGCAAAAATCATGTGTCGAAACTGGCAAAATCATCCGTGACGCTGCGGTTGCCGCGGGTGCACCCAAAGATTGGATTCAATGGATCAAAACACCTAGTCTGGAAGCAACTAACACCTTAATGAACCACCCTGGTGTGGCAACGATTATTGCAACCGGGGGTGCCGGCATGGTCAAAACGGCGTACTCCACCGGCAAGCCTGCGCTCGGCGTTGGTCCCGGCAATGTGCCCTGCTTTATCGAACAGACCGCTGACGTGCATCAAGCCGTTAGTGATGTCGTCACGTCCAAGTCGTTTGATAACGGCATGATTTGTGCGTCCGAATCGAACCTTATCGTGGCCGACCAGATTTATGACCAGGTCAAGACCGAACTCAGTCAACAGGGCGTCTATTTCGTTGGCCCTGACAATTTTAAGGCCTTAGAAGCAACCGTCATGAACCTCGACAAGCAGGCCGTTGATCCAAAGGTTGCTGGACAAACGCCATGGCAGATCGCACAATGGGCCGGTTTCGACGTTCCTACCGACACCAAGGTCTTAGCCGTTGAACTACCTAGCATCGGTGGCGACCAAGTCTTATCACGTGAGAAGTTATCGCCAGTACTCGCGGTCGTACATGCCAAAGATACTGAGACGGGCTTCAACTTGATGAAACGCAGTCTGTCACTGGGTGGCTTGGGTCACACGGCCGCCTTGCACACGACTGACGAAGCCGTCATGAACAAGTTTGCCTTGGAAATGACCGCTTGCCGGGCGTTAATCAACGTCCCATCCTCACAAGGGGCGATTGGTTACAAGTACGACAACGTGGCGCCTTCCCTAACACTCGGTTGCGGGACATGGGGTCATAACTCGATTTCACATAACTTGGAAGACTGGGACTTGCTCAATATCAAGACCGTCGCCAAGCGTTTGGATAAAATTCGCTAACTTCATAAGATAACTCATTCAGGTCACTGATAATAGACCCAAGAGAATTCAAACTGCCGCTAATAAACGTGCCCACCGAAGTCATTTCACTTCAGTGGGCACGTTTTAGGTTCAAACTGATTCAATTGTTACGCCAGCTTCTTGAACGTCCAAGCATCCCGGAACCGGTCCGGTCGATATAAGAACCAACGACCCAGACTCCAAGTGAGGTAAGCGACCGCAATCGTCAATAGAATAAAAGTAACTAGCGGTAATTGCGGTTTATAATGGTCGGTCAGTAAGCCAACAATCCCAGCACCGAATTGCGAGCAGCTGATGGCAATAATCAAATAGCCGATTGAAAAACTCAGAACAGCGCCGCGCAATTGTGGGAAACGGAAAAAGTCCTGCCCATTTTCTAATGATAAGTGGTCAAACGCCCATTGGTTGAGCCAGTAGAGACCTCCACTAATGACGCCACAAATCACCAGGACAATTAACAGACCGCTGGGGTGCTGACTCGACAACGTCCCTAAAATATCCGCTTGGCGATAAGTCTGACCAGTCACTCCAGCCACAATGTTGATCAAGCCATCGTAGGCAAACGGCAGACTGCAAGTGAAGACGAACGTCGCCAGGGCACTTGCAAAGACGCGGCCGACCCACAAGCCAAACGTGGCCGCGACTAGGCTTAGCGTGATAATTAGTGCTAGAATTTCAACTTCCTCATAGATCGAGCCAACCCAGTTCACCCCAACATGCCGATTGACCAGCACCCGCCAAGTAATCAGGCCATAAATCGCTTCGGCCAAGACGTACGCACTCACCACCGTCCCAATCAGGAGTCCGATTTTGCGGCGATAGATCTGGCGCCGCGGAACCGGCAAGCTAAATAAATACTGATCAAAGTTTGTAAAATTATCATTCAAAAATAGCACGACGCCTATGACTAGGCTGACTAAAATACTGACGACCAGCCCCATTCGAATACCGTTCGCACTGGTCAATGTAAAACTGGTCTCATTCACCGCAATGTATAAGGACGGACGCTGCACGATACTATAACCTTCCTTAATACCAGCCAGCAATAAGGCCACTATTCCTGTCAATACAATGACGCGATAGTGCCGCCACAACAACTGCCATAATGTTCGTTTGGTCATATCCCCGCCCCCTAAGATAATAATTCAAAATCCGCTTCGTCCGTCAAATTCGCCATGAACAAGTCAGCCAATGAGAGTGGTAACTCTTCTTGAAAGACTGGCTCAGTCGCGGCCAATTGCGTCTGGAGCGCTTCGTCGAAATTCTCGAAAACAACGACGATCACCCGTCCCGACACGTGGACGATGTGTCCCAGCTGCTTGATCACCGCTGGAATCTGCTTATCACGGTAGACCAGTTGAACTTTGCGCGCATTATGCCGCATCGATTCCAACTGATAATCGTTGACGATTTGCCCGTGCTTTAACATCAATGCCCGGTCGATCACGCCTTCTAGTTCGACCAAGTTATGCGACGCAATCACGATCGACCGCTCGCCGGTTGCGACTTCATCAATCAAGATGCCCAGAATATTCTTGCGAATCAGGACGTCCAAACCATCTAGCGGTTCATCGAGAAAGAGGTATGGTGCTTGCGTCGCCACGCTGAGAATAATGGTAAATAAGCCAAAGGTTCCCTTTGAAAAATGCCGTAATTTTTGCTTAGAAGTCAACTGATAACGGTCGAGTAATTGCTCAAATTTGGCATTATCAAAGGCCGGATAAGCGGCTTGGTAGTACCACTGAATTTGTTTAATCGTCGCGCCCTTGAAGAAATTCGTCAGTGGATCGATGAAGCACAACTGCGTACGAGACGCTGGTTGCGTTGCCACGTTTTGACCATCGACTGTGACGGTCCCTTTGTCGCTGAGATACTGACCGTTGATGGTCCGAAACAGCGTCGTCTTACCGACACCATTACGACCGACCACGCCGACGATTTGTCCTAAGCCAATTTCAAAACTAATCTCATCCAACGTCTGGTGATGATCGATTTGTTTACTTAACTGATTAATCACTAAACTCATAACATTTCCCCCGTTTTATCCAGCCAGTCGTGAAGTTCAGCGATACTGACCCCACTCTGATACGCTAGCTTGACGATTTGTGTGAACCGTTCGCGTAATTCCGCTTGCAATAGGCTCGAATCCGCGGCTTGCACGTAAGTCCCCTTACCTGGAACCGTCTGAATGATCTGTTGCGCCTCCAACTGCTTGTAAGCCTTGCTGACCGTATTTGGATTGAGCAAGTGTTGGCGCGCCATCTCCCGCACCGATGGCAACTGTTCGCCAGGCTGCAACACCCCGTGCGCGATATCTTGTTCAATTCCAGTTACCAACTGCGCATAATACGGCTGCCTGCTCCCATGGTCAATTTGCATGGCCCACCTCCATTTGCAATCCGACGACTGCTTTGTTTAAACAACATAGTACAGCATAGTACAGTTACTGACAAGGTAAGAAAGTCTTAATATTCTGTGAAAATGAACGGGGTGTGGGATTACTGTTCGTCAGCGTTTGCTCGTCCTAGTCCGACTTACAGGGCCGGCTGACAACGCTGGAACAGGGCGGACATCGATTTGAACTCACGCAGAAGTGCACTGCGCAATTTCAAATACGAGTCTTCTTCTAGCCCGGGAACCCCACCCGGACAAGAAGAATTTCGCCCTTGAGCATTGTCAGCCAGCCCTTCCAGTCGGGAAGCCGTTCGAATGGCAGATGAACGGCTACCTATCTGAGTACAATTGACCACTGAATATTAGAAAACTGAACCCTTAGGTAAACTTTGAGTTTGTCTCTGCGATGATTTATGGTGTGTAAATACTGAGAAGATTGTCTACAGGTTATTGACTAACCCAAGGAAAATCCGGCAAAAAATATACTCATTAAAAATAACAGACCGGCCATTCATGAAGAACTCAGGAATTTGACGTCTCAGTAGACTAGAAAACATGACGAAAATGTCAAATGATGCCGTCAATTCGTCGAATGAAAGAAACGAGTATGCCAATTTATAAATTACTGGAGACCAGCCTTACAGTTCAGTGTCAAAGTGAATGTTTACTATAAATCAAGGAACAGTTTGTAAAAAGTTGAGTTAGCACATGTCCGCCTTTCGAATGCCATCCCCGGCTGGAAGGTATTCTGGACAAGGCCCAGTGGTGAAATTTCACTTAGCAAGCGTTTTTTGCTTGGTTAGTGAAAGACCAGTATTTAAGACGCGGGTCATCGGCTTAAATCTGTGTCCACCACGTTCCGGCCATTGACCAGAATGCCTGGAAGCCGGCGTAGGACGACACCACCACTGCAGTTTTACGCAGACTTGCTCTATTTTCCAGCGATTCTCAGCTGGCTGCTTTTGAACTTAAGAACTGTCACATTCTACCCACAACTCCTGACAAACAGCCAATCACAATGCGTTAACAACTTTTTTACGAGTAAAAGCGCCCGCACTTGTCAATGACAAGTACGGGCGCTTATTTAGGTTGCGATTTAGCTGCGAGTCACTTATTTGCGCCGTAGTTCCGTTGCGGCGTATTCCATAATCGCCATCAACACAATCAAACTAATCGGAAAAGCAATCGCACTGACTGTCAAACTAGCGGTAATTTCGAAAAACGTGAAAATCACCATTAATAGTAAGACGGATGCAATTAACATCCCAGTGTCCGCTTTTCCCCAATGCTTAATCATCTGTGTTAACCTCATTTCTATTTATTAGTCACCACGAGTTTAACACGTCTGATATCGCTTACTAGGCCTTATCGCTAAGAGTTCCATGAGAATTCTATTGGAGCAGTCGCGACATGGTCGTCACGGGCAGCCGGCCCCCGGCACGTAACGGTAAGAAGAGTTGATTGCCATCTTCAAAGCCCAGTCCTTCCCAGAACCGCGCAACGCCTTCATCCGCAGTCACCCGTGTCAGCTGGATCACTTTGATATTGCTTGCAAGGGCTGCCTGCATCAGGCCGGTGACGATGATGCGACCGACTGATTTACGCTGATATGCCCGGTTGACCATCAGCAAGCCAATAAATAGAAATTGCTCCTGTGGGTACTGATTCAACAAGTCCACGACTGCGACCAGCCGATGTGCGAGATAGAAGCCAAAGACTTGTTTCTGCGCGGCAGCCAACTCATCTGGATGGGCGGTCAAGTCATGTTGGACTTCCGTCATGGTCAACGGTTCTGGTGAAAAATACTGATGATACTGCGGGTTACTCTGCTCTAAGCGCAGTAAGTCTTCCTGGTCTGCTAAAGTGAGCAGGCGAATTTCAAAATCCGGTAATTGTGCTTGTAACGTTGCTAATTTCATTTTTAATCCCAAACTTTCTCTAAGTTATACCAAGTCTCACCGGCATGCGTTGACTCAGCGACCCCCTGATTGACAAAGCCATTCTGTTCATAAAATGGCACCAAGCGTTCCAAGCAGGTCAAACTCATACTCGTTCGACCATGAGCCTGTGCATTCTCAGCTAAGGCAAGTCAGTAGCTGGCTGCCAATCTGTTGATGACGGGCTAGTGGTGAGACCGCCAACGTGAACACGAGTTGGTGACCGCCACGTGGCAGGTTCGTCGGTGTCGTGACAAACATCTCGTCTTGAATGTACCGCGCACCAACAGCTGGCCCCACGATAAAGCCTAATACGACCGCATCATCGCGCGCCACTAAAAAAGTCTCGCCCAACTTCTCGATTCGTTCCCGATAGGCAGCTTCACTGCCGGCTTCGGCTTCCGAAAAACCCGCTTTTTCAATCGCCATAATTTGTGGCAAATCCGTCATCTTAACAGGTGTAATTTCCATCAATCTTCGCCTCCGATTCGTACGCCCATTATAACAAATCTTGCTTAATTGTTGACTCACTTAATTTTCCGATTGAATCCAGTGTCGAACGTGTCGTTTTATGAAGCGACATGCTATACTTGAATTGTGAATTCGGTTACATGATGACGAATTCAATATTCTAAGCGAAATTAGGTGACAGGTATGCCAGCACAATCAGCAGAACAATTATGGAAAGCTTACAATGAAACGACCGACACACAAGGGGCCTCTTATCAGACACGTTGGTTTGGTCAACAAAATAACCCTCAAGAAGTTCAGGCTTTGACTGATGCCATTCTGGCTGGAACGAAGACAGCCACAACGACACCGTTGGACACTTTTACAGCGGAACAAGTTGCCATTCCCCAAGTCGGCGATTATAACGTGTTATTAAACGGTGATATGAAACCAGTCGCAATCATCAAAACGGTAGTCTCCGAATTGATTCCATTCTATCGTATCTCCGCGGAACACGCTTATCATGAAGGCGAAGGTGATCGCAGCATCGGCGATTGGCGGAAACGCAAGACCGATGAGTTCACCCCAACGCTAGAAGAACACGGCAAAAACCTTTCATCAGATACACCGATGGTCAGCGAGGTTTTTGAAGTCGTTTACCGCGCGGATTAATAACAACGATGACGGCCTGAGACGGATGTCTTGGGCTTTTTTAATGCCGCTTGGGCGGTTTGTAGTCTGTGCCGGGCGATACTGCTGCCAGATTTAATGGTCCGTGCCAAATGATAACATTCGTTTCAAACTGTCCAATGACGAGCTTCGGCTGGTCGATTTGGACTAATCTAATGATGGCACGCCGATCATTAACTTGAATCCACCTAGTCGTTTGGTTCTGGCCAGTCGCTAACATCCCACTTAAACTGTCCACCGACGAGACGCTGCTGACCGGTTTGGCACCGTCTAGCGATAGCACGCTGATGATGTCACTTGAACTAACCTGGCCACTGGATGCTGGCTAGCCGCTAACATGCCGCCGTTCACTCAGTTTGGTCAATCAACCTTAATTCCTAGGTTTGAAGCGCAACTCGTACGCAACCGTGGCACAAGACTGGATTGATTAATTAACCGAACAACGCTCACCATCCGCCAAACACCAACCCGCATTAGCCTTTTCAGCCGCGGTCATTTGGTGGTAAAAGTTAGCAAGTTAAAATTCGCAAAAAAGGCTTGCCACCACCCCATTTTTCATTATAATTAAAGCTCGTGCTAAACTTATTGTTTAGTTAAACAAAACTACCGATTCGAGGTGAATGTCATGGATATTGGTCAACGCATCCGCAATCTGCGGATTCAAAAACAACTGACGCAAGAAGAGCTGGGCGAACGAACTGATCTCAGTAAAGGTTACATATCGCAATTGGAACACGATCAGTCATCGCCTTCGATGGAGACCTTCTTCGCGATTCTTGAAGTCCTGGGTTGTGCCCCCGCTGATTTCTTCGCGACGGAACAACCGACCCATAAAGTCGTCTACCATCCAGATGAACAGACGACTTATGACGATGAAGCCCTCGGATACCGTGTCAAATGGCTTGTACCGGCCTCTAACGACAACCAGTTAGAGCCCGTCACCGTTACACTGGTTCCGAATGGTCGCTTCAAATCCTTTGAGCCTTCGCCGGCGGAAACCTTCATCATGGTTCAAACCGGCACGCTCAGTTTACAATTAGGCACACAGCGGTATACCGCTACGGCGGGTGACACCTTGTCATTTCATGCCACTAAGACGCACCAAATCAGCAACCCAGGCTCGACGTCCTGCACGTTCACCTTGGTTACGACCGCGTCCTACTTATAATCACAGTACTACTGACTGGCGCGCCACGTTGCGCGATCCAGCACACGTTTTAGGGAGGTCTTTACTTTGGCGGTTAACGCACAACCAATTATTCGGTTAACGAATATCACAAAAAGTTACGGGGAACATCAAGTTTTAAAAAATATCAATCTCGACCTAGAAGCCGGTAAGTTCTACACCTTACTAGGCCCTTCTGGTTGCGGTAAAACAACGATTCTACGGACCATTGCGGGCTTTACCGACGCGACTTCGGGACAAGTCTACTTCGATGGGCAACTCATCAACGGACTACCAGCCAACCAACGACAGGTCAATACGGTCTTTCAAGACTACGCACTCTTCCCACACATGAATGTCGCGGAAAACGTGGCTTTTGGCCTCAAGCTCCATAAAGTGCCTAAGGATGAAATCGAGACTCGGGTTCAAGACGCGCTCGCAATGGTGCAACTGGCGGACCTCGGCGACCGCGAAATCAGTGAAATTTCAGGCGGACAACAACAACGGGTCGCAATTGCCCGGGCACTGGTCATGCAGCCCAAAGTCTTATTGCTGGACGAACCGCTATCAGCGCTTGATGCCAAACTTCGTAAAGACATGCAGTATGAATTACGCGACTTGCAACAACGGCTTGGCATCACCTTCCTATTTGTGACCCATGACCAAGAAGAAGCCCTCGCCATGAGTGATGAGATTTTTGTCATGAACGCTGGTGAGATCCTGCAAGGTGGCTCACCAGTCGACATTTACGACGAACCCATCAATCACTTTGTTGCAAACTTCATTGGCGAAAGTAATATTATTCCCGGCAAGATGCTGCAGGACTTCGAAGTCGAATTCGTTGGCAAATCCTTCGAATGCGCTGACGCCGGCATGCAACCAGACGAACCCGTCGAAGTCGTGCTCCGACCAGAAGACTTGGACATCGTCGCGGCGGACCAGGGCAAGCTCGTAGTCACCGTGGATTCACAACTCTTCCGCGGCAACTACTTTGAAATCGTGGCTTACGATACCGACCACAACGAATGGCTCGTCCACTCGACCAACCCGGCGGCAGAAGGTGAACCAATCGGCTTGACCTTTGACCCGCAAGACATTCACGTCATGCGCCTCAACGAAAGCGAAGCGGCTTTCGACGCCCGGCTTGAACAATATGAAGATGATTAGGAGGTGGCCAGCATGCAACAAAAACAACGGTTGAGTCGTAACACGGCTTACTTCATTCCGTACATGTTATGGATCATCCTCTTCGTCATCGCGCCCGTGCTATTGCTCATTTATCAATCGTTCTTTAACATTGATGGACAATTCACGTTTGGCAATTACCAGACCTACTTCTCGTCCAACACTTATTTGATGATGACGCTCAACTCCGTCTGGTATGCTTTTTTGATCACCTTGGCAACCATTCTGATCAGCTATCCCACGGCATACTTGCTCAACGAGACCAAGCATCCACAACTATGGCTACTGCTGATCATCATGCCAACGTGGATCAATCTCTTGTTAAAGGCCTACGCCTTCATTGGAATTTTCAGCCAAGCTGGAATCGCCAATCAATTTTTGAGTTTTATTGGCATTGGTCCCAAGCAGCTGCTGTTCACGAACTTTAGCTTTATCTTTGTTGCGGCCTACATTCAAATTCCGTTCATGGTCCTGCCGATTTACAACTCGATCAGCGAACTGAACGCCTCGTATATCAATGCCAGTCGTGACTTAGGGGCGACCAATTGGCAAACATTCAGTCGGGTCATTTTCCCCTTGACCTTACCGGGCGTCAAAGCTGGGATTCAGGCCGTCTTCATTCCATCGCTATCACTCTTCATGTTGACGCGCTTGATTGGCGGGAACAAAGTAATCACGCTGGGGACTGCCATTGAAGAGCACTTCTTAACGACCATGAATTGGGGCATGGGCTCGACGATCGGCGTTGTACTGATTATCGCGATGGTCATTATCATGTGGCTGACTAGTGGTGGCAAACGACGCACACGAAAGGGGTTGACGAAATAATGACGTTACGTAACTTCAAGTGGCGCAATCTATACCTCTGGTTCATCTTTATCGTGTTATACGCGCCAATTATCTTTCTTATCGTCTACTCCTTCAGTCAGGGGACGACCATGAACAACTTCCACGGATTTACGTGGCAGCACTACCAAGATTTGTTCGCCGACACGCGGTTGATTGCGATTTTTCTGGATACCTTATTGATTGCCCTCTTATCTTCACTATTAGCAACCGTTATCGGTACGCTCGGGGCATTAGGCATCAATAGTACGACCAAGCCAATCACACGCAACACGCTGTTATCCTTGAACAATATCCTGATGGTCTCACCCGATGTCATCATTGGGGCTAGTTTTCTGATTTTCTTCACGGCACTGAAAATCCCACTCGGGTTTGGTTCAGTGCTACTGAGCCACATCGCCTTCTCGATTCCCATCGTGGTCTTGATGGTGCTCCCCAAGATTCAGGAAATGAGTTCGAGTTTGCTCGATGCCGCGGCGGATTTAGGCGCTAATAATTGGCAACTACTCAGCCAAATCATTATTCCGTACATCATGCCGGGGATTTTTTCGGGCTTCTTCATGGCGCTGACCTATTCGCTCGATGACTTTGCCGTGACCTTCTTCGTGACCGGGAACGGCTTCAGTACGTTGTCAGTTGAAATCTATTCACGGGCGCGTCAAGGCATCAACTTGGAGATCAACGCGCTATCCGGACTCATGTTCTTAATGGCACTCGTGTTAGTGATTGGTTACTACTTCATCAACCAATACAGCAGTCGGCACCGGCGGCCAGCAGTTAGGGGGCGGCGGAAATGAAAAAGTTATTCGGTATCATCGTCAGTCTGCTCGTCGTCTGTGGTCTGCTCGCTTTTGGCGCACAACGCTTACAGACGAGCTCCGGTAGCACCGGTAAAAAGGTGTTGAACTTGTATACTTGGGGTGACTACATCGACCCGAGCTTACTCACGAAGTTCCAGAAGCAGACCGGGTATCACGTCAACGTCGAGACCTTCGACAGCAACGAAGCCATGTATACCAAGATCAAGCAAGGCGGTACCAGCTATGACCTGACCGTCCCTAGCGATTACATGATTGAGAAAATGAAAAAGGCCCACCTGCTCTTACCACTCGATAAAAGCAAGCTGACCGGAATGCAGAATTACGACCCGCGTTTCATGAACCTCGCTTTCGACAAGCACAATCGTTATTCCGTGCCGTACTTCTGGGGAACACTGGGGATTATTTATAATGACAAGTACGTGCAACCGGGCAGCATTCAGCATTGGAACGATTTATGGCAACAAAAGTACAAAAATAAGATCATGCTGATCGATAGCGCACGTGACGTGATGGGCTTTGCCCTCGCCTCTATGAACAAATCCATGAATACCACTGACCCGGCGACCTTACTGGCAGCGCGCAATAAGCTGAATCGGTTATCGCCAAACGTCAAAGCGGTCGTTGCCGATGAGATCAAGATGTACATGATTCAAAATGAAGCGGCGATTGCGGTTGACTGGTCTGGTGAAGCGAGTGAGATGTTGGACGGCAACTCACATCTCCACTACGTCGTGCCGTCTGAAGGCAGTAACTTGTGGTTTGACAACTTGGTCATTCCAAAGACCGCCAAGCATTTTAAAGCCATCTACGCCTTCTTGAATTTCATGAGCGAGCCCAAAAATGCCGCACAAAACGCCGAGTACATTGGCTATGCGACCCCGAACCGCAAGGCCAAAGCGCTATTGCCTAAAGCAATTCGCAATGACCGGCAGTTCTACCCAGATAACCAAACTATCAAGCACCTTCAAATCTATCAAGATTTATCACCCGCCAAAGTCGGTCTATATAATGATCGTTACTTGGAATTCAAGATGCACCATTAATCTGAGACGCCAAAAAGTGATGTTAGCTTTAGCTAGCACCACTTTTTTATTATTCTCACGCGTGTTCAATTGTCAGGCCAGCCGTTAGCTGCACGGCGACTCGCTCCCTCTGACTCGCAATCGAGTAACGCCGCCATTCAGTCACTAGTGTTAGTGAAAGACCATTGCACTAACGATGATAAACTTAAGATTAGCGATTAAGACTAGCGCGAAGACTAATCCGAGGCACAACCGATTCAGCCAGTGCCGGTCCGCCGTATTCGGAAAGACTAAGAACTGTAAATTGAGTATGATCAATGATCCAAATGCACTGCTCGCTAACCACCAGATTGCCTGCGACCAGAGCGTCACTATTACCACGACAACCACGAAACTAACGAACCACTTTTTAATTGGTGCTACCACTAATGGCGTTGTCATTGTCATCGCCCCCCTTGATTACCTTGATTGTAAGCGTAATCGGTCACAGGCGGATAGTAACGACAGCTGGTAACTTAATTGTCCAAATCAGCGGTTGATTGCGCAACTGTGGCAACGGGTAAACTGGGCGTATATTTGACTAGTAGGCCAATTGAGGGAGATGTAAGCTTAGACATATCAACGCAACGGGGAGTTTCAAGGCGGCGTCTGTTATCAATAACCATTCTAGTTTCCTAATCACTGTAATTCCCAAGCGTTTCGTCTCAGCTCCCAGTTTATGGGTCTTTTGAAGTAAAGAACCTTTCTCAATTAGCATCCTTACCGGAATCCAGCACTCTACCAGAACCGTCAAATATAGTAGTGATATGCAAACTTTAAGCGATACAATAACAAAAATAACGTAGTAATAATCGTACTTTAGCGCCAATACGCTCACAAACAAACTCACAGCCACTGTCACTGTCACTATTTTGGTTCGTTTTAGAATCCTGTCCAGCTTGGTCTTTTTTACCTCTTGATCAGTTTTGAGTAACCCTGCTTTTTCCAACAGATCTATTTGTCTACGGACGATTGGACGCATAATGATCCCAGCTAGCCAGTACAAAGCACCGTAGCCAACCACGGTAAGCGCCTGATTCAATAAGGTGCTCTGAAACACAGGGATAAGGAGTTGCTCTGGATATAAAGTCATTAATTTGGCCCGACCTTTCTAAAACGGGTGACGTTATTTTCGGAATGTATTTTGAACCAAAGCGTTGTGTCTCGGTTTCTTTTAGAAATGAAGGCACAACGCTTTTGATAACTGATGGTAAATCAGCAGCCCTAATGAACGATTCCACTGCTGAAAAGGCGCAATTGGGACGGCAAATATTCGATCAAATGGATCGTCATAGCACCAATTTACAAGCAAGCCATATTGGCGCGTACGTACAAAGTATCCCTGAATCTCCAACACGTCATATCAACGTTCTTTGTGACATACCTGGGTTATAGACACCCAGCAGGATCTTTGTCCATTTTTCGGCAGCTTGTAATGCATCTGACCGTATTGGTATCACATTAAAAAATACCACCACATGGCAGAATGCCGACTCACTTCATTATTATAAAATGCATGGTACTTAGCTGTATTCCTAAAATTATCGTTATTAGCAGGAGCCCGATTGAGATGCAACAATAAAATAGTGACCACATCAGCCATCGAAATCTAGCACGAGTGCTTCTATTTGGAAGAATGATTGCGTCATCTATTTTTGGGCGTTTGTTGTAGAAAGCGTAGCTAAACATCTGAAGAACGAGCGGCCGTATACTGAAAATAAGGTAGGAAATTCCAAAAACAGGCACCCATAGCGGCTTGGAATTCTGGAATAAAAAAATGCACCATACAAGACCGGCGACGCCTAGAATGTACAGTTCCTTCAAGAAAATTAGTAACGCGTATAACAGCTTAGAATGCTTTATTGTGTCGCGGAGAATAGGTGTAAAAGTTTTCGTAAATTTGCCAATATGAGCTTGCTCTATAAATATACCGGCGACGTATTTATACCTTTTGGGCACAAGTACATTACGCTTATGCATTAGTATTATCGTATAGAAAAAAACGATAGTAGCAATATAATTAACAGGCCTAAAATTTTATACAATCGGGACACCCCTTTGAGTTTTGACTATGTATTATACTACAAACCGTTGGGTTCAATCAATCTCATAAAACAAGATTAAAAAGCT
This sequence comes from Lactiplantibacillus sp. B652, assembly GCF_023806745.1. NCBI lineage: Bacteria > Bacillati > Bacillota > Bacilli > Lactobacillales > Lactobacillaceae > Lactiplantibacillus > Lactiplantibacillus sp. B652. The sequence goes on from NZ_JAMSKY010000001.1 coordinate 213,762, forward strand.
GATTTAGCGGGATAAAAGTTCCTTTTTATAAAAAATAACAGCATTAATCATTTAAACAGAGATTTGATTTTATCAAAGAATATTGAATGGTAGGATTAAGTCTATTATGATTAGAATAATTAAATTTAATCAACACATAGATTACGTAAAGATTATAGTATCAACACAATTATATCTATGAGTTACTGGAAAGCGTTAATTAGCAGAACGCGCAAATTAAATATCAACATTTACACCTGCAAAGCCAACGAAATATTAATATATTGGCTAAGTTGCGATTTAGAGCTCAACATCATATACTTCTCGGGTAAAAGCACCGATGTTTTTCCCCAAACCAGAAGAAAGTAGCTAGATATTATGAAAAAGCGCATTTTGATTGTGTTATGTGCATTACCGTTATTGATTTTAGGGCTGATTGCATCAATTTCTTTCTATGCCGTAAATATCAACTCAAGTCCCACTACCAAGCAAAGCGTCGCAGCTGAACCAGTCGTGATTTATGACAAGAATGGTAATCAGGTGCCATCATTTGATGCAACATCTCAAGAACTAATTAGCGAAAACACTAGCCTAAAGCAACCAACAACCGTCAAACGGCGGAATAACGGCCAATCGAACAATTTTTGGGGTTCCGGAATGTATTACGGCGGAAATCTGTTCGCTACCACCGAAAAACCCAACAACATTAGATTTTCAGTAAACAAGGGCGCTTTTGCCGTTTACATAACCAATCGACCCGCTCCAAGTTCTCTGGTCCAATATTTGGCAGCCGTTCCAAGTCGTAGCTTCTATCACACAGCCTGGCATAACTGGCTCTACTTCGGCGCTTACAATCCAATATCTGGCCAAAATTATTTTATCCAAGCTCACTAACCAGTGATAGATTGTCCGTAACGACATCTATTCTGCCAATCCCGCCACCCACACGATTACTGGTCAAACTCCATCTTCTCTTGCAATCAGACATCATCGCCGCAATTCGCAACACAAAAAGCGGCGTACTGATCCGAGACCCATCCTCGAATCAGTACGCCGCTAGCCCGCGTTATTCCAGCAACGCGGACAACTTATTCATTTTAAAGATTAATGATACAAATCGAAACGACCCTTGCTGAAGACGGTGCCGAGGTGGGCACTTTCAAGCAATGAGCGGTCCGTAATAATCTTCTTCAAGGCAGAAGCCGCATAACCGTGCACAGGCTTATTGCTGCTGAAGATTTGGCCGATACCATCGCGGTCACTCAATGATGCGACCGTCCCACTGAATTCGTAGTTAAACGTCGTGGTAGCTTGGTTATGGCGTAACGCCCCAATGTTCTTGGCGGCTTGTTCACCAGCTGCTAAGGCGATCTGTGCCGTGGTTGGATAAGGCCGGTTGCTTTCTGGATCCATCACAGCGGCCACGTCACCAACGATGAAGACTTCTGGATGGCCTTCTAACGAAAGGTCAGGCTTAACTACGACCCGGTTACGACGTTGTTCAAAGCCGGAATCCGCAATCACGTGTGAGCCACTGACCCCGACCGTCCAGATAATGGTGTTGGCCGTGAATTCATGCTCATTCTTATCAGCATCGCTGTAGACAACGGCACCTGGCTTGATGGCTTCAATCACTGAACCTAACCGCATTTCAACGTTATTTTTCTCCATAAACTTCAAGGCATAATCGCGAAGTTCTTGGGTGAACATTGGCAAGATCGATGGCATCCGTTCAAGACACACGACCTTGGCAGCTGGTGTCTGATACTTGGCCTGTAATTTTGGCAATGATTGGGTCAATTCACCCAGTAATTCGATTCCCGTAAAACCAGCGCCACAAACGGCGATCTTCAAGTCGTTCTTATCCTTGGACGTCCGATAAACCTTGAACCGTTCCTCGATATGTTCATAAACGGCTTGTGACGTTGCCAAGTCATCCATTGGCAACGCATTTTCATCAGCGCCTTCAACCCCGAATGTTTCAGATTGAAAACCAAGCGCTAAGACTAAGTAATCATACGTCATGTCGGCATGGTCATCGAAGCTGACTTGTTTGGTTTCAATATCCACATTGTTGACCGTTGCTTGAACAAATTGGACCCGTTTGCCAATAATTTCTGGGATTTGATAAGTAATCCGGTCCGGCGCGATGGTTCCCGCTGCGACTTCGTGTAAATTGGTCTTCTCAGTATGCGTCGGCGTCTGGTCGACCAATACGATTTCGTCCTCGGTTGGAAGACTCTTTTGTAAAAATTTGACGGCGCGCATCCCTGCGTAACCCCCACCTAGCACTAAAGTTTTTGCCATGATTTATTAACCCCTTTCATTATAAGCGTAGACTAATGTGTCTGTTGAGACGGACGCTAGCCATGCGTTCAATTCATTAATCCAGTTATAACTTGATAACTACATGTTACTCTCTTCTGACATAAAATTCAGCTAAAACGGCATGTTAATTTGGTTGCTTACAATTAATTTTATGTCCAGCGACTTTACCCGGGTCCTTTCAGTCCAACTGGTCGGCGACATTGGCCGTCACGAGAGATAAACTCTCGAACAAAACTTGCCGCTGTCCGGCCGTCAACCGCGCTCCGACCAAGTCCGCACACCACTGTTCATAGGCATGCAACTCTGGGTATAGCTTCTTGCCCGCGGCCGTTGGGTAGAGGCAGCGGACCTTTTTATTTTCTGGATGTAACGTTTTGCGGACATACCCTTTTTTAATCAAATTCTGGACTGCCCGATAGTTAGTTGTCCGATCCATCTTCATCTGGTCGGCAAGTTGACTAAAAAATAACCCTGGCTGTTCGCAGATTCGAATCAGGTAAATGAATTGATTATTGTTCAACCCATACTTGGCAAAGCGCTGGTTTCCCTCATTCGTCACCATCCGCGACAATGTCCCCATCAATCTCAGTGTTGGTATCATAAGCGCTCCTTTTTATTATTGCATATACAATCATCTGGTGATAAACTTAACGTCAACGCCAAGGAGGTCTCACCATGTGGTCAATCAAAACATTCTCAGAACTAACAACAACTGAATTATACGCCATCTACGAACTACGCGTCAAAACGTTCGTCGTCGAGCAACAACGAATCTACCAAGAAGTCGACGCGATTGATTTACAAGCACACCACGTCTTCAAAATCGTCGACCAACAAATTGTTGCATACGCACGAATTTTTAAAGAAGCAAACCACGTCTCCTTTGGACGCGCCGTCGTGGCCGAAAACCAGCGTGGTCGCCGCCTTGGCCGCTGAGACTCAGTCAAATACTGCAAACCAGCCGTCCGACCAATCGGCGAGCTAAGGCCATTGATTAGCTAAGCAACTGAACTAAGGTAATCTTGACGAACAAACAAAATCGCAAAAGTGAAATCGCAAAAGTGAAATCGCAAAAGTGAAATCGCAAAAGTGAAATCGCAAAAGTGAAATCGCAAAAGTGAAATCGCAAAAGTGAAATCGCAAAAGGCGCGTGCCCCAGAATTAAAATTCCGAGGCCCGCGCCTTTCAAAATGATTTATTTAGCTGAAGATAAGCGTTCAACATCACGAACAATCATCAATTCTTCGTTGGTTGGCACCACCATTACTTTAACTGGTTCGCCTTCCTTACTGATGACTTCTTCCTTGCCGTGCATGTGATTCTTGTCAACGTCGACCGTGATACCGAAGTAACCCAGTGACTTGGCGATACGTTCGCGAATCATCCATGAGTTTTCACCCATGCCGGCGGTAAAGACGAGTGCATCAATACCGTTCATTTCGGCAATGTAACTCCCAACGTACTTCACAACCCGGTTCACGAAGATTTCAATCGCAAGCTTCGACTGTTCACGTGTATCCTGCGTCTTATCCAGGTCACGCATGTCTGGTGACAAGCCTGAAATACCCAAGAGACCGGACTTGTGGTTCAAAATGTCGATGAAGTCCTCAACGTCTGAAATACCGAGGTGCCGCATTAAGAACGGAATAATCGACGCGTCGATATCACCAGAACGCGTACTCATCGTAATCCCGGCTAATGGCGTGAAGCCCATTGACGTATCAATGGCTTGACCATGATCAAAGGCCGTGATCGAAGCGCCAGAGCCCAAGTGCAGGGTGACTAACTTCAATTCATCGAGGGGCTTGCCCAGTAATTGAGCGGTCCGGTTGGCCACGTAACGATGACTAGTCCCGTGAGCACCATACTTCCGTGCACCGAATTTTTCATAGTAGTCGTATGGAATGCTGTATAAATAATTAACTTTTGGCATATCCGCATACAACGATGTATCAAAGACCGCGACTTGAACCGCTTTTGGTAACAAATCACGGAACACTTCAATATAGTAAGCCTGCGTTGGGTTATGTAACGGCGCATACTCAGATAAATCCTTGATTTTCTTCAATGTTTGCGGCGTAATCACAACAGAATCCTTGAAGTCTTCGCCACCAGCGACGACCCGGTGTCCAACCCCTTTGATATCAGTGAGTTGGTCGACGATGTTATCATTCTTCAACCGCGTTAAAACCATTGCGGCAGCTTCTTTAGCGTCAATCGTATCCTTGGTTTCGGTCTCTTTACTCCCATCTGCTTTTTTAATCGTAAAAACAGAATTCGGTAAGCCCAACCGGTCAACCATTCCTGATGCGATAACCGTTTCTTCTGGAACACTAAAAAGTTTCCATTTTAAAGTCGAACTGCCGGCGTTAATTGCTAAAATTTTTGCCATGACTATTTTTCCTCCATCCATCATCAAGTGTGCCTACTGTCAGTTTAGCTAAATATGCATACGCTTTCAAGGATTTATTCACAAACTCATGATTTTCATAACATTGTAAACCGATTCGTCAGCATATTATTTCTTTCATAACCACTAATTAGCTTATAATATAGGTAGCAGAAAGTGAGGCGAATCATGATGAAAAGAATTACTTGGACTTTGAGCAACGGCTTTGCAACGCTCCTACTCGTCGTTGGAACGCTACTGGCATTGCTCACCCTCATCACTAGTTTTGGAACGGCCATCAGCGTTGACGCGATGGTCACAGCAGCCGTCTTATGGCTAGCGGGTGTCGTCTTCTTGCACCCCGCACCCGCCAAAATTTTACTGCCAATCGTTGGACTCGCGAGTCTGAGCATTGGCTATGCCACTTACTTTAGTACAGCTGGTTCCTGGCTATACGCAACGCTTGCAACCATCATCACTGCCGTTATCATCAGCTATGGGTTTAGCCTCCGCAAGACGATTCGCCAACATCACAGCCACTGGTACGACTAACATTGCCGCATCGCACTAGTTGATTTGAATCATAATTCAGGCATGCCCGGTTCCTGAGTTCAAATGCAGCCAGCTATTGACCGCTGGAAACAGGGCGAGTTAGCGTAAACCTGATTTGATAGCTGCGTCCTACACCGGCCTCCAGGAATTTCTGACAACGCTGGAACGCGATGGACACAGATTTAAGCCGAGAACCCACGTCTTAAATACTGGTCTTCCACGTTAGCTGCAGTATGGATGAAACGTGTTCGGGTCAGACTGGGACTTCCGGTTAGCTACGCCAGAACGCCAAGCGGAAATACACCGCTTAACGCTCTAGCTAGGCTAATCCTCAGTCCCAACCCGTCTGAACCTCACACTCTAGGAGCCGCTGAGCATTGTCAGAAACACCTTCCGGCAGGGGATTATATTCAAAAGGCAGACATGTGCGGGCCCAACTTTCAATGAACTGGTCGTTGATTCTTAGAAACCAGTTAATCTGGTATTTAACTGTAAGATTTGTTTCTGATAATCGCTAAATCAGCATACTTGTGTTTGTCTTTCGGAAGCCAGGAACATTACCGAACATGGCCACATCATCCCTAGCCGTCTGAGCTGAAAAAATCCCTGAATGCTCAACGACTGGAAATTAGCGAATAATGCTTAGACAAGCGCCTCAACATACAAATGTTATAACTCACCATCGATAACGATTCAGAAAAGTATGCCTGAAGGGCCAGTCGCCTAATATTCAGTGGTCAGTTGTACCAAGTTAGGTGGCCGTTCATCCGCCATTCGAGCGGGTTCCCGACTGGAGGGGCCGGTTGACAATGCTCAAGGGCGAAGTTCTTCTTGTCCGGGTGGTCTTCCCGGGCTAGAAGAAGACTCGTATTTGAAATTGCGCAGTGGTTTTCTGCGTGAGTTCAAATCGATGTCCGCCCTGTTCCAGCGTTGTCAGCCGGCCCCGGAAGTCGGAATAAGGAGATCACTGGCTGACGAGCAGGAATTCACCAACTGGCACAATTTAATCATCATTAATGCGAACTACAACAATTTTATACCACGCTAGCACGCCCCAGTTCGGGAAGGTGCTGGCGTGTTTTAGTGTGCTTGCAATCAACAGCAGACAAAAGCGAACAGATGTTTTATAATAGAAAACGACTAAATTCAGAAAGGACGCTCCGATGGCAACTAAGATTGGGATTCGACAATTGGTAGAATTCGTTTTACGACAAGGCGATTTAAATGAAGTCAAAAACAGTCAGAATACTGCGCTGAATGGTGCGAAGATTCACCGGCAACTGCAGAGTAGCCGTGGTGAGGACTATGATAGTGAAGTTTATTTGAAGCAACTCGTCACGATGAATCACACCGATTACATTATTGCCGGACGAGCGGATGGCATTCAATTAAACGATGACGGCGCTCTGATTGAAGAAATCAAGACTTCCGACCAACCGTTTGATGAGCTGACAGATAATACGAAGACACTTTATTGGGGGCAGCTCAAGGTCTATGGTTATTTATTATTGCAAGAACATCCTGAGCTTGACCAGGTAACCGGCCAACTGACCTATTTTCAAGTCATTAACGAAAAAATCACCAAAACTCAGCGAATCCTGCACCGCACGGAATTAGACGCCTTCTTCAAGGACCTGATTACCGAATACGAATACTGGCTGACGCTGCGAGCTGACCTTCGCGAGAAACGCAACCAATCGATTCAAACGTTGCCGTTCCCCTTCCCAGCATTTCGGCCGGGGCAACACGAACTCGCCGCTGCAGTCTACAAGACGATCCGTAACCAAACACGACTCTTCGTGGAAGCACCCACTGGGACTGGCAAGACGATTTCCACCCTATTTCCAGCGATTAAGGCGATGGGCGAAGACGTGATCGAACGCCTATTTTACTTGACGGCTAAGCAGAGTACCCGGCGCGTCGCGGAAGAAGCGATTACTTTGATGAGTCACGACGGGCTCAAGCTGAAAAGTATCACGCTGACAGCCAAAGATCAGATTCGTTTTCCCGAGGAACAGGACGTACTCCCCGAAGATAACCCATTCATGCTGGGTTATTATGACCGGTTAAAGCCAGCGCTCAAAGACTTATTGACCCATGAAGACCAGATTACGCGGGCTGTCATCGAGACCTATGCGCGCAAGCATACCTTAGACCCGTTTGAATTCTCACTCGACACCTCATTATTTTGCGATGTCATTATTTGTGACTACAATTATCTCTTCGACCCGCTCGTCTACTTACAACGCTTCTTCAGTGAAAGTGACGACGAGAATTTCTTCCTTGTCGACGAAGTGCACAACCTCGTCAGCCGGTCGCGTGATATGTATTCCGCAGCCGTTAGTGACCAACCAATCAGTACGCTACTGAAGCTTGCCAAGCCCGATAAGAGTCAGCCAAGTGACGACCTACAACGCGAACTCAAAAAAGTTCGGCGGAGCTTCACGCGTCTCAGCAAGGCCTTAATCGACGACCATCTGACCGAGCAAGTCCTGCCAGACCCACCGGACAAATTGTTGCGCACACTCCGAACTTTCAACGAGTTTGTCACCGACTGGCTGGCTCAGCAGAAACCTGGCCCCTTACTGGACGCCGTTCGCGATTACTTCTTCGCCTGCCTGACCTTTGTCAAAATCGGTGACTTATATGATGGCAGTTATCAGACCCGCTACGTCCTTGAAGGGCATCATTTGACGATCAAGGAGCTCTGCTTAGACCCGAGTGACTTCTTGAACCGTTCGTTGGAATTAGGCGGTGGCGCCGTGCTCTTTTCAGCAACACTGACACCAATGGCCTATTACCAACGCGTCTTGGGCGGCGAGGCCAATAGTTTAGCATACCAGCTGCCATCGCCATTTCCGCCCAAGCACCAGGCGATTCTCGTCACCCAGTACGTCCAAACGACCTACCACGAACGCGAGCACAACGTTCCCCGCATCATTGCGAGTTTGCACGCGATGCTGGCGGCCAAGCCTGGTAACTACCTCGTCTTCTTCCCATCCTATGGCTACCTCCTGCAAATCAAGGCAGCCTTTGAAGCAGCCTATCCAGATGTGGCGACGACAGCCCAGGCAGCGGCCATGGATGCCAGTGCGCGCCAGGCCTTTTTGGACCAATTTCAAGCCGACCCCACCCAGACACTGCTGGGGTTTTGCGTACTGGGTGGCATCTTCTCTGAAGGCATCGACTTGCGTGGCAACCGCTTGATTGGCGTCGCAATCGTCAGCGTCGGTCTGCCTGGCATCAATCCAGAGACCAACTTGATTCGCGACTACTATGACCATCAAAACGGGCTGGGATTCGCCTATGCTTACCAGTTACCCGGCATGAACAACGTCTTACAGGCGGCTGGTCGCCTGATTCGCAGCGCGCACGACACTGGCATCGTCCTCTTACTAGATCAGCGTTTTGCCAGTCGCCGCTACACAGAACTCTTTCCAGCGCACTGGCAATATTACCAGACGATTGGCTCCGTCCCACAACTTGAAGCAACCATCGCCAATTTTTGGCACCAAATGGAGGTCCCACACCATGAAGACAAAACTAACTCGCCAACTTGAAACGACGCTCTACCATTATTGCTTCGAACAGGGCGCTTACGTCGTCGAAGAAGTTGCCATGCCGGATGAGCAAGGCATCGTCGATACGTTAAGCTACCAGCAGCTGCCAGATGGGCAGATCGAATGGCGTTGCTACGAGCTAAAAGTAACGAAAGCTGATTTTCATTCCAAGGCCAAGCTCTCTTTTATCGGCCACTATAATTACTTCGTCTTGCCGCAAGCCCTGTATGAAGACGTCAAGGACGAAATTCCTGACCGCATCGGCGTCTTGATTTATCGTGAGTTTGACGCACGAGCACTGGCCTTAGCACCACAGCCCCTACGAACGCCCGGTTTTTTGACGGTGGCCAAAAAGGCGCAGCACCAAGACTTGCAAGTCGACGAGACTGCCCTGACCGCCCACTTTGTCGCTTCCTTGTTCCGAGAAGTCGATAAAGCCAAACGCGTCAAGAAGGGCCTGCAGCTATATTCGGACGACCAATTATTTAAAGAACTCCGAAAACGCGCACGTAAAGGTTATGACGTCTACGACCCGGAGCAAAACTTATACGACCGGTTCATCGATGATACGCAAAGCGACGCCATCGCGGCATTGCAAACTGAACTGGATGCCCGTAATGCGGAATATCAGGCACTCAGACTAAAATACCAGGCGTTAACGGCGCCAGATCTGCGTGACCAACTATGACCACTTATTATCCTTACTTTCGGGGGCGGATGTACGACCTATTAGCGTTACGCGCCCTGTGTGAACAAGGTCAACTAGGCCCGCACATCGTCCCCATCATTGAGCCGGTCCGTGATTCCAAAGAACTCCAGCAGACGGTGACGACACTGATTGCAAGCGCGCAACCTTTCAGCCTGATTGCAAATCCCCAAGTCAGCGTGTACGGCCTCAATACGGTCAAATTACACCCGCTACCCGACTTGCACGCTTATCCGTTTTACCATCCCGGAGCCATTCTCGCGGCTGATTTTAGTGCGGACTATCTCACCACGACGCCTGGCCAAACGAGTCTGCTGATTGCGCCTAACTATCCGTTGCTTCAAGCTTATCAGCACACTCAAGTCTTACAACAAGTTGGTGGCATTCTGATTCCAGACGAAGCCCGTTTGCATCAATTAGCGGCAGACCGGGCCATTTTACTAACAGACGCGCTGCCTTCTCCCGCACACGTCGCGGACTATCAAGATTTAACAGACACTTATTTTGCCCCCGCCTACTGGTCGCAATCACCGGTGGGCTATCAAGGTTTCGGCGACTATTCATTGATGGGCCACGTCTATTTCGAACACGGAATGCCGTCACGCGCGATTGCGTTACACGTGATTTATGTTACGGTTAAGGGTGACTTGCGCATTCATCACTTTGTTTCGGACAGTAATGACAGTATGCGTGGTCAAAAGAAGAAGTTCTTCGAGGCACTGACTAAGCTCACAGCTTGGGCACCGACGCATCTAACTGGCCTCAATCGAACGCCAGCGCTGACGGCATTATTAGCCTATGCGGACCAGCACAAATTCCCCGGTCTGGGGGTCGTCAAAAAGCTGACCATCATGCACCACCTTCAGTTGATGCAGCGGTTACTCGAACAACAATTAGGAGATTAATATGGCAAAACAAGAATCTGCTTGGAAACAAATGATCCACTTCTATCGTCATGATTACGAAGAACAGCATGCCCCCATGCTTTATGGCGATGTCTGGTTGAAGACCAAGTCCCATCAGCGACTGATCCTAGGGCTCAGTGACCAAGGACGTCAGCCATATACCACTGTTAGTCAGGTCACTTTGCCAACTATTGGCAGCCATCTGAATAGCGGCGATGTGCTCGTCACGTTACTCACAGACCAAGGGCCGCAACCCTTGTCAACGCCCTTTAGTGGCACGGTTCAGAAGGTCAACGATACCCTTCAAGTTAGCCCACAACAACTCCTGACTTTGAAGCAAAATGACAACTGGCTCGTTCAATTAAAAGCCGATTAATTTCACAGTTACTAAAAGTAAGCTAATTTAGAGAAGAGCAAGCGTTTACATTGCCACTAAACCAACTTGTAAATTGACCAAACTAATTTGCAGATTGGATACTTATCATACAATTCCTAATCAGACGGGCGTTTGATGATTGACAGCCGATTTTGTTATGTCAACCAACAGACGCCCGCTTTATTTGTCGATAGTCTTAATTAAACCCTCATAAAACCATTGCGCGCCGCGTTATATTACAAAAGATTACAAAACCCGCCTTTTATTACAATAATCGGCCCAATTCGTAAAACTCCTGCTATTTTCCTGTTACAATCGCCAGCTATACTAGGAACCATTGAAGCGCTTGGAAAGAATCTCGGGGCCAAGCCAAATTCGGACTAAAAAATAGGAGTGTACATTACAATATGAAGATTAAGAATGCTTTATTATCAACTGCTGCCGCTACTGCTAGTCTCTTTGCCATTGGTGCTACCGCCCAAGCTGCTACGGTTACCGTAAAAGCCGGTGACACCGTTTCTCAAATTGCCCTTGACCACAACACCACGGTTGACGCCATCCAACAAGCTAACCACTTGAAGGACGTTAACTTGATCCTGGTCGGCCAACAACTTGAAGTCAACGGTGATGACAGTACAACGACAACCACCACCACGACAACAACGCAAACGTCACAACCAGCTGCAACGACACAATCATCCAGCCAGACGACTAACCAAGCTAGCCAATCTCAAACTAGTCAAAGTAGTCAAACACAATCGAGCCAAACCCAAACTAGCACACCAGCTGCTAAGACGACGACGCAACAAAGTACTAGCTCAACGTCCAACTACAGCAACAACAGTTCTGAAAGTGCTGCTAAAGCTTGGATCGCCAACAAAGAATCTGGTGGCTCATACTCAGCTCGTAACGGCCAATACATCGGTAAGTATCAATTAAGTGCCTCATACTTAAACGGTGACTACTCCGCTGCCAACCAAGAACGAGTTGCTAACAATTACGTTGCCTCTCGTTACGGCTCATGGGCTAACGCCAAGAGTCACTGGTTAGCTAACAACTGGTACTAAACTGCCCTTGAATTAACTTATCAACTAACGTCAACCGTCCTCATCTTTTGTAGATGAGGACGGTTTTTTGTATGCATATTGTCGGTGACTTGATTGGTGTGGCTTTTAAAATCAAAACCGCCAGCTTGGGACCGCTGGAAAAAGTTCGAATTTGCGTAAACTTTCTGTGGTAGGCGCGTCCTACACCGGCTTCCAGGCATTTCTGACAACGCTGGAACGTGGTGGACACAGATTTAAGCCGACAGCCCACGTCTTAAATACTGGTCTTTCACGTTAGCTGCAATGTGGATGAAACGTGTTCGGGTCAGACTGGGACTTCCGGTTAGCTACGCCAGAACGCCAAGCGGAAATTCACCGCTTAACGCTCTAGCTAGGCTAATCCTCAGTCCCAACCCGTCTGAACCTCACACTCTGAAAAACACTGAGCATTGTCAGAAATACCTTCCAGCCTGGACAGTATTCGAAAGGCAGATGTGTGCAGACTCAACCTTTTAATGGACTAGTCGTTGGTTATTGGTAACCGTCATTTTGATGTTCAACTGTAAGACTGGTTTCTACGAACATCTAAGTTTTCTTATGTTTTGAGGCTACGAACTGTGATCATTACTGCATATTGTCAAAGCATTTTATAGCTGATTAGGATGGAAAAGTCCTGAATCTTAAGCGAATGACAATTCTAGTGTCTAACTTTGAAGACTAGTTTCCGTTAAAACTGACAATAATCTTCAGACCACCTGCCAGCATCTAAATACCATAAAGCACCACTAATACAGATTCAGGGTTTATCCGAAGGTCCATCCTTCCAATATTCAGTGACCAATTTCACCCAGATAAGTGGCTGCTCATCCGCCATTCGAGCGGCTTCCCGTCTGGAGGGGCCGGTTAACAATGCTCAGTAGCCAAATCATTCTATGTCGAAAGCGGTCTTCTTCCGGCTTAGAATAAGACTCGTATTTGAAATTACGCAGTGGGTTTCTGCGTGAGCTCAAATCGGCGTCGGCTTACGTTCCAGCAATTGTCAGCCGGCCCTGAAAGTCGGACCATGGCACGGACCGGCGTGATTTAATCATGGCTCATAACAAATGAACAAGTACAATGCATATAATATAGAAGTTTTAACTCAAAAATCACCATCAATTATTGCCTCTATCCCACTAATACCAAGTTACCAGCCAACTCAAAAAAACGACACAATCAGCTTCAATGATTTATCTTCGCCGGATTTCCCCATCGTTGCGTTAAATCATCCAGTCAATTCAACCCTATTTTTCGTCAGATTTACCCATCATTTTTTAAAATCCAGGTGTCCACTGAACTAAAATTCAGCCCAAAATAGCCCAAATTTTCGACGCCAACTGCCAAATTTTCATAAATCAAGGGGGATTTTCCTGTTTTTTGCGATTAATTTGACTGATTTTCAAGATTAATTCACACGTTTAACCATTGGTATTCTTGATATTACAAGTCGTCAACTCAAGTTGGTAGCGCTATTTTGCATGAAATCCGGCTCAAATATTACAATTCATTACAAAAACGGCCTTATATTACAAGACACCCCTAAAAACGTAATCTTCTGATTATTGCACTGCAACACTCACTAGTTATACTAGTCTCTGTTGATTGGTTGAGACATCAACTGCTCGACCAATAAAAAATGAATCTGTAAATAATCGCACACACGCAAAATTATAGGAGAGTGTATTAATCTTATGAAGATCAAAAACCTTGTATTATCATCAACAGCTGCTTTAGCCTTATTCGCTATTTCAACGACGGTTGCCAACGCTGATACTTATACTGTTAAGGCCGGCGATACTGTTTCAGAAATCGCTTTGGCACACAACACTTCAGTATCAGCCATCGAAAAGGCTAACAAGTTAGCAAATGTTAACTTAATCTTCGTTGGTGATAAGCTGGAAGTCAACGGTTCAACGACCACAACGACTTCTGCTGCTACAAGTGCTGCACCACAATCTGCAACTAGCCAAGCTACTAGTTCTGCAGCCTCAACTGCAACTAGTGCTAGCGCAACCAGTGCTTCTTCACAATCAGTTGCTAGCCAAGCTTCAAGCTCAGCTGCTACTTCTGCTGCCAGCTCATCAGCTACTAACTCTGCTGCTACTAGTTCAACTGCTAGTTCAGCCGCTACTTCAAGCGTTGCTACTAGTGCTGCTTCATCAGCAAGCTCAACTAGTTCTGCTGCAAGCCAAGCTTCAAGTGCCGCTTCAACGACTAGCCAAGCTGCCTCATCAAGCGCCAGCTCAACTTCAACGACTTCAAGCTACACTGGTAGCAACTTGAAGAGCTACGTCTTGAGCCAAATGCAATCACGGACTGGTGTTTCTGCATCAACTTGGAACACGATCATTACGCGTGAATCAGGCTGGAACACCACTGTTAAGAACAGTACTTCTGGTGCCTATGGTTTATTCCAAAACATGCACATCAGCAGTGGTTCTGTTGAAGACCAAGTCAATGCCGCCGTTTCTTTATACAAAGCACAAGGCATGGCTGCTTGGGCTTTATAAGATAACTAAATCAAGCCATCAAAACGTGTCACGAACTATCGTGGCACGTTTTTTCTATGCCTAAATTTCGTAAAAAGGCGTATGCTTAATACCATAAAGGTGGTGTTGAAGACATGCGACAACTCAAAAGCGTCCTAATATTATGGGGTGGCATTCTAGCAAGTATGGGCATCGTCAGCTTGTTCCTGCGAATTTCGCCTTTCAACCAGTTGTCAGCGCTCCTCACCACTGGTCTACAAGAAAGCCTGTTGTTAGGCATTGTCCTCCTGTTCAATGCCGCTTGGTTTCAGCAGCCACTGCACTATCGCAACGTCCCCATCAGCTGGACACAATTCAAACCCGTGCTACCAACGTTACTGGTGACCGCACTCATTGCTAGCCTAGCCTTGTTGTCCACGCGCCAGTGGTCGACCACCTTTGCCGCACTCAGCGTAGCCGTTCTGATCAGTTTATTCGAAGAAACTAGCTTTCGCGGCTTACTCTTTCAACTATGCCGATCGACCTGGGGTGTGCTTCCAGGCGCACTGCTCAGTAGCGTATTCTTTAGTCTGACCCACCTGCTTAATCTCAGTCATCAGACCTTAACTATAACGCTACTACAACTCGCCTTTACTTTCGTCCTTGGCTTATTACTGTGCCTCGTCACGGTCCAAACCAAGTCGTTATTCTGGGCAATTATCATCCATACGGCCAATGATTTTTTCAGTACGATGGCACCCACCATTGAGCTACCGGGCATCACCACTACCGCCCAATTTCAAATTTTTGAAGTCATCATTATTATCATCTTGATTGCTCCGTTATCTATCACGATTCGTGACCAGGTTGATCATCCTCATCACTAATTCGACCAACAAAAAGCCGACGTACCAAGTGATTTTTCAATCACCTGATACGTCGGCTTCTAATTATCTCAACCTAAGTCTCTGAGACAAATTGATGTTTTTCTAAGCGGTACGAGTGGTCGCACGCATCCGCCACGTCCGGTTCATGCGTCACAATAATCACGCATTTCTTCTGTTCGTGAGCGATTTTTTGGAATTGGTCGATCACATATTTCGTGTTCTCTTCATCCAAATTACCAGTCGGTTCATCCGCCACCACTAACTTGGCATCACACACCATCGTCCGTGCAATGGCGACCCGTTGCTGCTGTCCACCGGATAACCGTTGAACATTCTTCTTCATCTGGTCGTCACTAATGCCTAAGCGCCGCAACATCTTCATCGCGTAATCCTTGTCGCCACGGTGTTCCGAATTGGTAATCGCCATTGCCGTCATCAAGTTGTTCAATGGCGACATGTACGTCAACAGGTTGTAGGACTGAAAGACGATGGCCACCTTAGAACGCCGATAGTTGGTCAGGCCGATTTTATTGATGGGCTCGCCGTTCAGTGCAATCTGACCAGCGCGCGGTTTATCCAAACCAGCAAGCAGTGAGAGAAAGGTCGTCTTTCCAGAACCACTTTGGCCAACGATGGCATACGACGTGCCGGATTTAAATTCAAGATTTACGTGTTCAAATAGACTATTTTCTTGGCGGTCATACCAGTAACCAAGATCATTTACTTTTAACATTGCCGCCCCTCCTAATCAATTAAAACTTTCTTCGGCTGTAGTCGTAAAATGCCGCCCGAAGCTAACATAATCGACAGGAACATGATGGCGAGACCAAACCCACCAAGTTCAACCAGATCCATGATCGTGACGTTGATATCGAGGTCCGTGTCAGCCGCTGAACTAGCCGTGCTATTAGCACCACCGCCCATACGACCGCCACCGCTAGGCATGTTACCACTTGGTTTGCTACCACCCGTGTTGCCACTAGGTGCACCGCCGCCACCGCCAGGCTGACCTTGACTCGTCGAACTAGTTGACGTCGTAGCCGTAGTCGTTTGTTGTGAGACTAACTGATCGCCGAGTTTGTTACCGACAAACTTGCCACCGAAGCCAGCTAAGACGACGGAAACAATCAAGACCATCACCATTTCGATGAAGAATTGGCCGACAATCTTCCAGCGACTCTCACCTAATGACAGCAAGACACCGATTTCGTAGCGCCGTTCGCGAATCATCAGAATAACGATCAAAGCTAAGATAATCGTACCGGCAATCGCAACCAGCCAAACGATTTTATCCGCAAATGACTTCACGTTATTCATCGAACTCTTGACCGTCTGATAACTACTATCATCCGTTGCTAATGAATACTTCGACGTGTTGATAATCTTCTTACCAGCCGTCTTGACGCTGCTGACCTTCGCCGGGTTAGAGATTGAGAAGGTTACAGAATCTGCAGTATTCTTGTACTTCGAGCCTTTGACCGTGTTGGCAAAGGTGTATGACGTGTAGACCGTGTTGCTGACATCGGTGCTACCAGGCCCTTGTTGGGTACTTGCACTTGAAGAAGCCTTGTAGATTCCGACGATCTTCATCGTATACGTCTTCTTGTCACCAGTCGTCGCCTTGAGCTTGATCGTATCACCGACGCTCAGGCTGTCTTCCTTAGCCAATTCGCTTTCGATGACCACGTTATTGGTGCCTTCATCACTGGCCGTAATGCCACGACCCTTGGTGATTTTACTTGAGCTACTTTCAAACGTTGAGACACTGCTGGTATTCGTTACCCCAGTAATCGCGATATCGCCGCTACTACTGCTACTCATACCACCCATGCCTTTCATACCGCCACTACTGCTGGACGTTGAAATCGTATCAAAGCCCTTCGCATTGGCAGAAGTTGAAACCGTTGCATTATAACTGGCAACGTTGTTGAGTTTTGCGATCTTCTTGGCATCACTCAACTTAACGGGCGAGGTCGTCAGCTTCGGTCTGCTCGACTTGCTAGTAGACGTGGAACTCCGCATCTTCTTGAATGCGGCCTCCCGGTTAGCAGACAATGTGACGGTCGCACCGACACTCTTCTTGGCATTGCTTGTCGCTGTATCAGCGGCATTCCTAATCAGTAGTCCCGCTAACACAAACAACATTATTGCAGTGGTCACGAGTACTAATAGAATTGAACGGCCCTTTTTCGCCGTTAAGTTAAGCCATGCGCGTTTAAAAAAATTCACGCTTAACCCTCCTTCAGATAAAGTATTAGTATGACAATTGCGTTCACAACTTTTAAAGTACACGTGAAATCCGACTAATTTGTGAACACGATGAGGTTATTTATAGGCTTGTAACCGAAATTTTTATATTCACCTGTACGGGGACTCTAAAGGAGTGGGTGTTCGTGATTGACGCGCTTAAAAACTGGTTCATCGGAGACTCTTTTTCAAGTGCGCATTTTAAATAAATCACGATTCAGAAATGAAAATTCTTGGCGGAGTAGCATACTAATTTATAACTTTTCAATCAAAAAAGTTTTGAAACGAATGGCGTTATTTGGGAATGGCAGTCTCAGGACTTGGGCCTAATCTTCCATCTTCAGACTTGCTCAAAAAAACGCCCCAAGAATGGCTGACCATTCTCAAAGCGTCGTATTTGATATGAGTTATCATCTATTTAAATTTGGAAGCCAGCAACCGAGTTAATGCGGACATTCAGCAAGATTATTGCGTCACACCAGTCGCTCACACCATAAGCCCAATGTCTATTCGGTCTGTGCTAACGACGATTGCTTACTTCCCAGGAACCGCACTCAATGTCCATGTCAACGTGCTCTCGTACTGACCGGGCACCGCGGCGGGATTGGTCTTGATGATCAAGCCGTGCTGGTCTGACCAGTCCTTGGTGACATTGTAATCTTCCCCAGCTTTCGTCTGCGTCTTGACCACCGTTTGGGTCGCATCCGTGACCGATTTGAGTTCTTTACCATCATTATAGTAGAGGTCACCTGCTAGTACTCGGCCCTGCGCCGTCACGAATTTGCTAGCGTGCACGTCAAGGCGCCAGCCAGTATTGCCACCAGTCTCATCCGCGACAATGACTTCTAGATCCTTAGGCCGACTCGTTTGCGCCGCCCCAGTTAATCGCACGGCTTCAAACGTACTCGTCTTGCTGGAAGATTTAATTTTGAGCTCACCATTCAGGACTAGAATCGTCACCGCCACCGCATCTGAGGTCGCATTATCCTGGCTTTTGGCGCGCAGAATCAACTCATTTTCACCCTCGTTCAAGTCTTCGGGATCTAACTCTAACTCCACGTAACCAGGTGCGTCATCAGGGTCTAGCAGGTAGTCTTCCAGTCGTTCGCCATTCAGCTTCAGTTCGACCCGCATGCCGTCATTATCAAAGTCCAAGCCATCATCCAGCTTAACTTGGCCTTTGACGGTTGCGGACGCACCCTTTTTGACTGGCTGACCCGGGTCTACCGACAAACTGACTGCTTTACCGGTCGTAATGGTGAAGTGTGGCGTGGCGGTCGCAATCTCCATCGCCGGGCCAACAAAGTAACTGATATCATCCTGAACCTTCGTATCCTGATTGACGCGCTCAGCTTCCCCGCGCAGTGTGATGTACGCATGCCGATTCTCCTTGGATAAACTCTGGCTCAGCATGTGTTGCAGTCGGTCCTCAGATCGATCGTCATCCGGCAGCTCAATCGTTTCCTCATGCCCATCCTCATAACGGACCGTGGCCGACGAGAATTTCACGTATTCTGGCAGTGGAATATTGGCTTCCACCTTCTCCCAACCATTGTCGCCACTCAAATAACTCAGCACATACTCGTATTCCAAGTCGTCGCCACCATGCACCCAACTGCCCTCATGGACGGGCAACTCTTGGCTCACGTTCGTCACGTTCAATTCAGACTCGATTTCGATCGGTTGTGGCAGTTGCTCAAAAGCCACCAGCGTTCGTGAGTTACTACTGGTCGAAGTGCTGGTCACGCCCCAAGTCAGATTACGGACTTCCTTACCGAACACACTCGTATCGATTTTGACTAACCGCGGCGTATTATTGCCAAAGGTGTATGTCATGACCTTACTCTTCGCTGACCACGATAGCTGGAGGCGATACCACTGCCCATTATTCAGCTTCAACTTTTCCTGTGCGGCTAAGTGGTTTTGTTCAAACCGGTATGAACTGGTCAAACCACCACGCTGCGTATAGGTTTCCGGTGATGCGGGGTAATTAACTGCAACGTGGTTACCATGCATCTTTTCATCAAAGGAGTTCCCGCGTTGATATAAGCCTAAAAAGCCACCATCGTTATTTTTGGTGTCGATTTCAATTGCCCAGCTCTTTTGAATCGCCGTCTTGGCAATCGTTGATGAAGCCGTTTTACGACTATACGTATCCGTCCCGTAGACACCGAGGTTCTCGCCAATCACCCGTTTGGTCCCAAAGCGACTGATGGCAGCCGTCTTGCGTGGGTCATTTTGTAACACGAGGGCCAGGCCTTCCCCAGCACCCCGGTCGCCAAAATTAACGAGCATCGTGATCTTATTATCAACGTTTAAATTAAACCGGTTAACGGGTGTCGACCAAATCGCACCCACTTGGTTATTATCATTATTCAATTCAAAGACGTTCGCCGTATGACCATCGCCCTGGTCAACAGCCAGCTTCGAAGCGGCGTTCTGCTCAAACTTGCCCACTTCAAATAACCCGTCTAAGTTCAATGCCGATTTAGGTAAAGAATCCAACTCATCCGCAGTGGCCGCAACCGTCGACCACCATAATCCCAATATCACGACTAACAGCCCGACCAACAATCCCCAACTCGTTAATTTTCTCACCTTGATACCGCTCCCTAAATTTTGCTGAAACTTGCCGTCTATTTATACGTCGTATCTTAGCAAAGTTCGTTAGTAATTGTCAATTTATTTTTATAGTTATAATAAGTATTTATTTATAAATAGACGCTGATAATCAGTAGTTATTCGGAGCAATTCAAAAAATAATAAAAACCACCCTCGCTCGCGCAATTGCGAATAAGGATGGTTAGTCTCACACTTAGACAGCTTCATTTTCTGGTGCACACGGGCAGTCACGGACATGGTCGTTGATGATACCGACTGCCTGCAAATAAGAATAAATTGTCGTCGGGCCAACGAATTTAAAGCCGCGTTGTTTCATTTGCTTAGAGATTTGGCGAGCCAAGTCATTCGTGGCGGGAACGTCATTAATTGAGGCCCACGCTTGCCGAATCGGTTGACCATCAACGAACGACCATAACCAGGTTGCAAAGTCTGAGCCCGCGGGCCAATTGGCGATGACGCGTGCGTTGTTCAGTGTTGCCATCAGTTTTTGCCGGTGACGAATGATCCGTGCATCCTGCAGCAGTCGCTCCACATCCGCAGTCGTCATCTTAGCAACGGTCGCAATATCGTAATTAGCGAAGTCTTCATTGAAGGCCGCACGTTTATTCAAGACCGTTTGCCAGCTTAGGCCCGCCTGATACGTCTCTAGGCACAGCAATTCAAACAACCGCTGCGGGTCATGCTGGGGACGGCCCCACTCATTGTCATGATACGCTTGCATGACTGACGACGAATTCGCCCACGCACATCGTTCCATCTACCCATCTCCTCATTACAAAACAAAACAAAAATACAAAATACAAAATACAAAACGCCGCCCAACACAACGGTTGGACGGCGCCAGTTGGTTATACTTTATTATCGCATAACTTATCGATTTTAGTGACGGTTCCGCTTCGTTTGCTTTTCAGCATCGGATTCGTCTTCCATGCGATCGGTCAACGGGTAAGTTAATCGAATCAAACTTGGAATAATCGTTGGGATGGCGAATACCAGGATAATCAACCCAATGATAACGACCATCGCCACTTGAATCAACGTCAAGACACCGGATGGCATCAAGGCGGCAAATGTCCCACTCAGAATCAGGGCAGCGGATAAGACCACGGCACCGATTACGGCAGAAGCTCTGACGATTCGAGTGCTTGGTGTAGCGGCCGAATTATCAAATTCACGATATTTCATCATCAGGAAGATACTGTAGTCGACCCCAAGGGCAATCAACATGATGAACCCGAAGAATGGTGTGTTCCAAGTCAACATGTCTTGACCCATGAACCAACTACTCAACATCCGCGTGATACTCAAGGACATAATGTAAGCCAATAACAAAGTCCCTAAGATGTAGAACGGTTGTAATACGGAACGCGTGATGACCATCAAGGCAATCAGGATTCCGACTAACATGATCGCTGCCGTCCGAATAAAGTCACTAGAAGCAATTGATTGGGTATCGTTGGTTTCAGATGTTTGACCACCAATGGCAATCGTTGCACCGTCTAACGCAGTCCCCTTCAAGCTATTTTCAGCTTGTTTTTGAATTGCCGTTACCTTATTCATCGCTGACTTCGAACTTGGATTTTCATTCAAGACGATCGTCATCTTCGTGGCATGGTTATTGCCAGACATATAAGCCTTCAAAGCAGACTTGTAAGTCTTGCCCTTCAAGGTACTCTTTGGCACGTAGTACGTCTTCGCAGCCGCAGAATCCTTCAAACCAGTCAAGTAACTATTAGCTGAGCCAACACCCTTATTGATCGTCTTGGTCCCATCACTGGCAGTCTTCAAACCGTCTTGGAGGGTCTTCATCTGACCAACTAAGCTTTGAATGCTGGTGTACATCTGTTCGTTACCTGAGGCAACTTGGGAGGCACCGCTGTTAAGTGTAGCCGAATTTGCGACTAACTTGTTCGTCCCATTATCCAATGCGCTGATTGCACTAACCAAGGTTGGTACTTGACCTTTCAAGGTTGTCAAACCAGATGTTACTTGGGATGAACCAGAAGCTACTTGAGTTGCACCGGATGCTAACTGATTTGCACCTGAAACTAACGCAGCAGAATTATTATTAAGCTTATTAGTCCCGGCATCTAACGCACTAATTGCACTAGTAAGCGTTGGAATTTGACCTTGCAATGAACCTAAACCACTAGAAAGTTGATTTGCACCAGTTGAAGCACTGCTTACACCAGTATTGAGTTTAGATGCACCTGCAGATGCTGTCGCTACTCCAGCCGTATATTGATTCAACTTACTTGCAAGGGTCTCGGCCCCAGTCTGAAGCTGGGACAAGTTAGCGGTAATCTCTGAAGAACCACTAGACAATTCTGAAACGGCACTTTCCATCGTTTTCAGCTTTGCTGCTGATGCAGAAATCTGTTCAATGGCTTGTAACGAAGCATCGTTTCCTTGAATAGCGGCGGAAGCAACTTGCTTAACACTTGCTAAATTGTCCAGATTATCACTCAAATTATTCAGAGACTCAGTCGCACTCTTTAATGCCGTCAATCTCTGTTGCATATCGGACAATGCTGTCAGACCATCACTCGCCGTTACGGTACCGGCTTTAGTTGTCGCAGTTGAACTCGTATTAGCGTTCGAGCTATTCTGAGCATTCACCTCAGATGTAACTGCTGAACTAATCGCAGCCTTTTGTTCCGAGGTTGCAGATGATCCGGCCGCAGCCAATGCAGCAGAAGCAACTGAATTGGCATTAACCGTAGCCGTCGTTGAACTTGAAGCAGCATCTCGACTTGCCGCGCTTGATAAGGCTTTCTGCATGGTACCCATATCTTCTGTCATTTTGTCTGATGATTCACTAAATAGGGTGGCCGCCTTATTCACGCTAGCGATATTAGATGTAACACTATCTGAACTGGTTACTAACTTCTGTAAATTCGTATTGATCGTATTTAAGTTAGAAGTTAAAGTTTCCAATTTACTTGTATCAATAGAGTTGCCACTCACTGACTTTTCTAAGGCTGCGAGGTTTTCAGACAGACTTGCAGAACCCTGTTGTAATTTTGCAATTGACGCTGTTAACTGACCCGTCCCGCTTGAAATGGAGGATTTCTTATCATTCAGTTCTGATAATCCATTGGACAACGTTTGGGTTCCTGAGAACACAGTGGTTAATCCGCTAGATAGTGAGTTCGCCCCAGTAGCTAATTTATTTACACCACTGGATAATGTGCCGGTCTTACTATTCAACTGATTAAGGCCACTATTGACGGTATAAACACCATTCGTATAGGTTATCAGACTAGAAGCCAAGGTTGAGTTACCGGATGCAACGGTATTAGCACCACTCGTAACCTGACCAGACCCACTAACCAGCTTATTAACCCCACTAGAGAGCGTGCCAGTCTTACTATTCAATTGGTTCAAGCCATTATTGACCGTGTAAACACCATCGGTATAGGAAACGACGCCGCTAGCGACTTCATCCGCCCCATCCGCCAACTTCTTAGCTGACTTAGCGCTATCAGACATATTCGCGCTCTTCAGCTTGCTGTTGGCGCTGTCCAAGCCACTGCCAATCTTGGTTAGGCCTTTGCCGGCACTCTTCATACCGCTAGTGACCGTGCCTAATTGATCGTTGACGTACAATTGACTCACTTCTGAGCCACCTGGTTGGGTGACTGAAGCGACCGTTTTGACCCCTTTGACCTTTTGGAGCTGCTTAGTCAAACTGTCGATGAGCTTCAAATCTTTTTCATTATTTAAAGCATGGTCAGTCTTGATATACAGCGTTGATGGTTCGGCCGTCCCCTTGGAGAAGTGGTCCTGGACGACTTTGAAACCTTTCTTCGCTGGAATCGAATCGTTCAATTCGGCTAACGTATCATAGTTCAATTGATTGTTGTAAGTCAGGATGAATGGTAATGAGACCCCTAACACAACGACCAACGCGATGATTGGGTAGCGCACGGATGAAGCAGCGATACCGTGCCACATCTTACTCGTACTCCCACCCGCAAACTTCTTGGTCGGCCAGAACAACCGTGGTCCTAACAAAGCCATGAAGAATGGGTTCAAGGTTAACAAGACCAGCAGTAAGATGGCAACGGCAATCGCAACACCGACCGCTGACTTGTAGATTGAGAAGTTAGCGAGCCCTAGGGCACTAAACCCAATCAGTAGTGACGACCCACTGTAAAGGATCGTTCGTCCGGCAATCTTTAACGCGCGCCCAGTCGCGGCGACCGGACTATCGCCATGACTGAGTTCTTCTTTGAATTGATCGAACATTAAAATGTTGTAGTCGGTCCCAATCCCGAAC
The DNA here is from genome assembly GCF_023806745.1 of Lactiplantibacillus sp. B652. Classification (NCBI taxonomy): domain Bacteria; kingdom Bacillati; phylum Bacillota; class Bacilli; order Lactobacillales; family Lactobacillaceae; genus Lactiplantibacillus; species Lactiplantibacillus sp. B652. The sequence continues at coordinate 238,148 of NZ_JAMSKY010000001.1, forward strand.
AGCACCACGACCATGAAGACTTGGGTGAAGTTCGACAATGGAAAGTTAAATTTATCAACTAAGTTCATCACAACGCTCAGCGAAATGATGAATGAGACCCCGACTGACAACAGCGAAACTAATGGTGTAATCGGTGACCGGAAGACCAAGGTCAACACAATGAAGATGAAGATAACGGTAATAATTTCCGTTTTCTGGATCCCGGCTTCCGTCTCTTGAGTGAAGTCATCATTTAAGATGTCACTCCCTGTCACGTACGTCTTGACACCAGCGGTCTTGGCGCCGTCAGTAATATTCTTCGTCATATTCGCGACAGTTTGCTTTTTACCAACCATTAATTGTAACAATTCGGTTGATTTATCCTTCGAAATCAATTGCTTCTTAGCAGCGGCATTATCGCTGGCTGCCGTCATTGATTTCACGTGATACTTCGATTTCTGATCTTTGAAGTGTTTAATCGTCCCATCGATTGCCTGCTTCTGATCAGCGGTTAATGGTGAATCACCATTATTGAAGACCACGACCACTTGGCGCGTATTATTCTGATTGCGCCCCCAGTGATTTTGGATAACCTGTGCAACTTGACTCTTCGCACTACTTGGTAGCTTGGTCTGACCCTTGTCGCGGACCAGACTGCTGATATTTGGCAAGAAGATGATGGCCGCTACCATCACGACTAGCCAGATAATCGCTTGAATTGTAAAGCGTCTACGGCTCCCTTTCACTCTGTATCCCTTCCCTTAACTCAGATTCTTAAAACGACATCGTGACATTTAATCAACAATGTGTTTAAATAATAACAACATGTTAAATGAAAACCGTTGTAATTTCAACCAACAATTTTCATAAAATCGTCATTAAATAAACAAATAAACAGCGTACTGTTCAAATAATGGGGTGAACTTCAGTGGTAGGCACTAAAAACAACCGACGTTCGCAAATGACCGAACGTTTAATTCAAGATAGCTTAATCAATCTGCTCCAGCAGCAATCACTCGATGAGATTACGGTGACTGCGGTCTGTAAAGCAGCCGACATCAACCGGGGGACCTTCTATGCGCATTATGAAGATGTCAAAGATTGCATGAAGAAGATGGAACAAGACGCCACCGAGGAATTACTGGCGGTGATCGATGAACATCTCAATCCCGACTCACTACAAGCCATTCTGACGGGAATCTTCGAAGTCGTTAAAAAACGGCATGCCGTGACTTCCTTCATCTTAACGACTGACCAAGACTTCCTGATGAGCTTCATGGCAACTACGAAACGCGAAATCTTGGCGCACAATCAAGCCGAAATCGCCGGCATCGGTAACCGTGAAAAGGAATACATGTTTGAGTATTACATCAACGGCATCATCGGCGTTGTCCGTTACTGGCTAAAGACTGGTCTACATGAGACGCCAAAAGAACTCGCCCGGTTCATCAATGACTGGTGGTACCGGGGCAAGCCCATCAATAACCTCACGGAACACTAACTTCGACGGGGTCCACTGGCTCGCTAGTTAAATAAACTAACTGATGTGTCACTATATTAAATTAATTATTGTTTCAATACCTTGATATTTATCTGACATATTTAAAGTAACATGGACCCCACCAATCCGAAAGCAATCTAACTTACAAATTTTAAAGCCATGATTAGCATACTAATCACCGCACCTGACCACCTTGACCGCCGTCAAGTGCGCAAAAAATCCCTAGCCATTTTTCAACAAAATGACTAGGGATTTTTCAGACTTCCTTTGGAGGGGTCTTCGGTTGATACATCCGACGTTTGATCTCATCCATTTCTTGATCCAGCTCAGTAATTAGCTGCGCCTTCTTCGTCAATGAGGCTCGTAAATCGGCCTGATGTGGGACGTTCTTTTTATAATTTAATTCATGTTCCAACGACGCCCAGAAGTTCATCGCAATCGTCCGGACTTGCAATTCGACCTCGACAATACTTGGGCCATCGACCGTATAGACGGGAACGCCCAGAATCAAATGCAAACTTTGATAGCCGTTTGCTTTCGGATGGTGGATATAATCCTTCACCCGTAAGACTTTAATATCTGCCTGGGTTGCCAACAAATCTTCGACCGTTTTCACATCGCTCAAGAAGCGCACAATCAGCCGAATACCGGCAATGTCATGTAAATTGTTAAAGACCGCGTTCAATGTCAGCGGCAAGTGTTTGCGTTGCATCTTGCCGACGATGCTTTCCGGCGACTTGATTCGGGACTGCTTGCTGTCAATCAAGGCATAGCCGTAACGCAGCTCATATTCACGACTAATATAATCTAACTTATCTAAAACGAGCTTCATCGCCACTTCATACCGTAACGAATAAGCTTTCAACTGATCAACAGCTTGCAAAAGTTCCGGGGGTGCTGGCAGAAGCTGGTCATTATCCGCACTTGCTTGGGATTTTGTTGTGCTCAATCAATATCGCTCCAATATAAGACTCTATTCTCTCTCGATCCTGCTTAGCGGATGGTCACAGTCCACTCACGCGCAATCTGGTCATAGGCAATCTGATAATCGTCTTCACCAACTTGGTAAGCCAATTGCCCATCTACGTCCTTAAAGTCACTCGGAATGAGGCCGTGCCCTTCCAATACGTTCAAGTGGCCAACGACCATTCGATCCGCTAAGAAATTTTCAAACCGCTGCCAAAAATTTTGGAAACTCGCAAAATCATGCACGTCAAAAATCTCATTACGTAACACTTCAGCATTAAATTCTAGCCGAATCCGTACACTTTTCAGCATCAATTGGGGCCTCCTTTATTCCGGTTAACCCACAAGGCACCGCCATTTCAGTGATGCTGTAACCAACCTTTTACGTGGGACTACTTCAATAATAAGACAATCGTAGCACCCAACGCAATGCTTGATTGATGCCATCCGCAATTCTTAAACACAACTTTAGGTCCGACTTAATTGATTTTACGTTTTGGATTCAAGAGGTTCATCGGGTCAAACAGCGCTTTGATCTGGTGCTGCAGCATATCCACGTCCTCGCCTAATTCGGCATTGTTCCACTGATTCTTCAACATGCCAACCGCATGTTCACCCGAAATCGTGCCACCAAGTGCTAAGGTCTTCTTGAACATTTCCTGTAACGCGATGACGACTTTTTCTGGGACCTGCTTCTCCGACGTTGGCCAAACGAGGGTCGGATGAACGTTACCATCACCCGCGTGACCAGCCGTATAAATCTCAACGTCTAGGCGCTGGGCTAAATCTTGAATATAGTCCATCAGCGGTGCCAATTGTGATAACGGCACTGCCATATCTTCCATAATATGGTTCTGACCCGCAAAAACGGCTGGTAGCATGTCGCGCCGTAACTGTTCGAGTTCGGCCTGCTGCTTAGGTTCAGTCGTAATCGTAGCGTTGCTAGCGTGTTGTTCAGCCAATAATTTCTGGACGACAGCCATGCTAGCTTGGCCACCATTATCGAGTTTGAAAATCAACATCGCAGCACTATCCTTAGCATAATGCGTCTTCTCATAGCGGTCCAGTGCGGCCACCGTATTGCCGTCGAGCGCTTCTAGCATCGTCGGGTAAACCCCTGAGATGCGAATCGCCGTCACCGCTTTGGCCAGCGCCGTCATGTTGTCAAAGAAGGCCACGCCCATCACGGGAGTCCCTAATGGAATCGGCAATAATTTGACCGTCACTTCCGTAATGATCCCCAGCGTCCCCTCTGAACCAATCATCAGCTGAGTCAAATCATAGCCAAATGCTTGTTTGAGTGTCCGACCACCGAGCTTGATTTCACGGCCGTCAGCCAGTACGACCTTCACACCTAACACGTTATCCTTGGTAGCGCCGTACTTGACGGTACTCATACCACCCGCATTGGTCGCCACGTTACCGCCAATCCCAGAGATTGGTTTGGAGCCTGGATCAGGTGCGTAAAACATGCCCTGTTTGCGCGCTTCTTGGTCTAAATCACCATTAATAACGCCGGGTTGTACGACCGCCACTGAATCGGCCTTACTGATTTCGATGATACGATTCATCTTGGCTGTTGACAGAATCACACTCCCAGTCAGGCCATCGGCACCAATCACCGTACTAGTCGTCTGGTCTTGCGGAATCACGGGCAAATGATATTTGCGGGCGACGCGGAGCACACCTTGGATATCCTGCGTGGAATGGGCTTCCACATAGGCCAGTGCCAGCCCACTATCGTCATCCGTTAACCGGGGACTAAAGGAATACTTCGTCAGTGTTGCCTGATCGGTGAACACTTGACCATCCGTCACTTGGGCGGTCAAATCCGCTAATACTTCTTCATCTGAAAACGCGCGAAAGACTGTCAAAATACAAGACCTCACTTTATTTATTTAAGCTCAATGTCAGTATAAGCCAAGAATCCGTTTTCGACATTAATACTGTCCGCAAGACAACCGCCCGTCTATTCGCACAGTTTCCAATCCAATACTTTTACGTGGTATCTATTTTTTGAATTGCGTACACTCAAAATAAGTATTTTCCGGCGGCGTTTGAACCGGGTATGCTAGTGATTGTGAATCATTGCAAACGGGTCGTTAATACGGGGAATTAGCCTTAACGACCTTCATTAAGGGAGGATTTGAACATGCGGCATTCAGCATCTTCAAAATTACGGCCGGTGCTCATCACGGTCGGCATTATCATTGTCATCATCGCCATTGCACTGGGCGTTATTATTCGCCAGGCGCAGGCCCGCTACCAGTCGACCATCTACACGGGTAGCAGTAATACCAAAGTCAATCCGACAAAGCCCCTCAGCATCTTGTTGCTCGGGGTCGATACTGGGGCGGACGGGCGCATCGACAAGGGCAATTCGGATACGATCATGGTCGTCACGATCAACCCCAAGACGAAAAAGACCGTCATTACGAGTATCCCCCGCGATACGCTCGCTGAGATGGTCGGTGACCAAGACACCAACGTGCAAAAACTCAATGCCGCTTATAACATTGGCGGTTCCAAAATGGCGAAAGCCAGCGTCAGCCAACTGCTCAACGTTCCCATCAACTACTACGCTACCATTAATATGGGCGGCCTCAAGCAAATCGTGAATGCGGTCGGTGGCGTGACAATTACCAGTCCCCTCAACGTCTCGTTCGACTACGTGACCGTCACGAAGGGTGAGCACCATTTGAACGGTACTCAGGCCCTGGCCTATACGCGGATGCGTTACCAAGACCCGCGGGGTGATTATGGCCGACAGCTCCGCCAACAACAGGTCATGCGCGCTGTCCTAGCCAAGCTCGCGCAGACCAAGACTTATAGCCGCTATGATCAATTGCTCACGTCGCTCAAAGGCAACTTGCAAACAGACTTGAGCTTTGACGACTTGGTCGGCCTGGCCACCCACGACCGCGCGAACATGAAGCACATCCAATCCACACAGGTCGTTGGGCTGCCCGCCTGGATCAATACTAGTTCCTATCAGATTTTGACGACTAAGACGTTACAACAAACATCGAATCGCTTACGGACCCAATTAGGACTGAACACGCAGACTCTCAGCAATATGGAGACCAAGTTAAATGCCGCTAACACGGTATATGACGGTAAAACCAATCTCAACTACGATACGCAAGGGCTAGATAAGATCACCTATACTGACAATACAAAGTAACCCTGATTCAAAAAACGGATGGCAGCTCGAAGTCGTGTGCTTCGAACTGCCATCCGTTTTCTAGTGCAATCAGCTGTTAAAATTCTTCATTGAAGTAAGAAACAAGACGTTAGAACTGATTATTAGAATCAGTCGCCGATATAGTAACATATATATTTACGCGGTGTGTCAGTTATTATTTAACATTAAAGATGATCGGACCCTGCTATTTCCAAGTTCAAAAGGCTGCCAGCTGGGAACAGTGCGAGTTTGCGTAAACCTGCTGTTGTAGAGACGTCCTAGTCCGGCTTCCAGGTATTTCTGACAACGCTGGAACGCGATGGACACAGATTTAAGCCGACAACCCACGTCTTAAATACTGGTCTTTCACTAACCAAGCAAAAGATGCTTGTTAAGTGAAATTTCATCGCTGAGCATTGTCAGAAACACCTTCCAGCCTGGATGGTATTCGAAAGGCAGACGCGTGCGAACTCAACTTTTTCTTAGATTAGTCGTTGATTCATAGTCCAAGGTCATTTTGACATTCAACTGTCAGACTAGTTTCTAATGATAGCTAAGCTTCCTAACTCATGTTTTAACTTTTCAAATCAGCAGTTTCACTGAATTTGTCAGAACTTTCCCTAATCGTTTGAGATAGCAAAGCCTCAAATTATAAACGAAGGTAATTTATCAACTAAATTCAAGACTAATGTCCGTTGAATCTTGCGAAGAAAATTCAACTGATTTTTTTAGTGATTAAGTGTGATAAAGCATTATTGAGGCCAATTAAAAGTTTGCCTGAAGGACCAGTCCTTAATATTCAGTGGTCAGTTGTACCCAGATAGGTGGCCGTTCATCTGCCATTCGAGCGGGTTCCCGACTGTAGGGGTTGGCTGACAATGCTCAAGGGCGAAATTCTTCTTGTCCGGGTGGGGTTCCCCGGCTAGAAGAAGACTCGTATTTGAAATTGCGTAGCGGGCTTCTGCGTGAGTTCAAATCGATGTCCGCCCTGTTCCAGCGTTGTCAGCCGGCCCCGGAAGTCGGACTAGGGCGCGCATCGGCTGACGAACAGGACGCCAACTTGTCATGATTGAACCATTGAATCATGACAAATTAACTAGCACAATGCGTATATATTTAGTAACATTGACAACTTTCACGATTTACTTTACATGTCACAAAATTATGATAGCGCGGTTATTGAACACAACGACCGTGCTGGTCATGCCAATAACGCCCCAGTCACAATCCCGACTCGTTTAGCTGACCCAATCTGCCAATTGTGTGACCAAGCCACCGGTATCATCATTGAATTCGTATTGCACGTCGCCACGAGCAGCGACCGCCCGATGCTGACTGACCCGCAAATCACTCAGCCGAAAGGTCAATTCCAGTGGTTTGAAATTTTGAACCGAGCGAATCCAGATATAGCCTGCTAACCGTTGTGCTTGCACGAAAAAATAACGCTCAGTGGTCGTCGTTAAATCAACTTGTTTTAAAATCCCCGTCTCCATCATCGCTGCACTCCCTTCATCTATTTTTCACCATTAAATATAAGCGCTGAAACGCGTTTCAGGTCAAGGGGTCACACTTATTTATTTTTAATTGAAACTTCAAATATTACATTTTAATAACACTAAGTAAAAAAGCTAGTCAAATTAGTCAAACGGTTGTACTATAATTGATGACATTTACTGATTAATATTAAACAATTGAAACCATCATAAAGGAGCATCCTGACCATGAGCCAGCTCGACACACTGCATCCCCAAGCCTACTGCTACTACATTGAATTAACGGGTAACGAACGCCCGGAATTACTCACCTCATTAACTGCTAGTGAACAGGCCCTCGGAGAATGGGAGCGTGTCCATGCCGCTAAGCTCCCGACTTGGCGATTATGGACGAACGCTAACGCGGACACGATTCGCTACACCGTCGCCCACGTCATCGCCCGTAGCGCTTTGCCACAAAACGCCTACTGGTTACTGCAATATAAAGGCGCTGATCATGGTCATCCGCGGATGCTGCACCCGCAGTTTCATACGCGGTGAGCTTTATTAATTCGCTATGACGTTGCTATCTGAGGTGTTAGTTGGCTTGCTGTTCGTCAGCAAAAAACTTGCTAGTCCGACCGGATCTTCAGGCAAACTTTGAATCTGTAAAATTCGTCAGTATGGTATTTCTAACATTTTAGAAACGGAAGGTGCACGATGACGACGAGAACTGATACCAATAAAACCCAGTTGCGTGTCTCTGTAGCGACAGCTGACTATGATACGGCTAACCAGTTATTTCACGAGCTCGGTATGGATATGACCACAGCAATCAATCTCTTCCTGAAACAAAGTATTGCGGTAAACGGATTACCTTTTCGACCACATCTAATCACCGACACTGACAAGGCCATTCGTGAAGCCTATAGCGACCAAGTTCAGCACTTTAATAATGAGGCTGACTGGCAAAGTAGTGTCCATCATGAACTTAACAAGTCTGACTAATTCAAGACCAGCCTGTGCCATGACTTGAAGCATGTCATAATATCTGCAATCTTATAGACACGTTACACAAAATCACCACCACACAAAAACACCACGCCCAACCTACGACAACCGTCGCACTGGTCTAAGCGTGGTGTTATTTATTTTCAGCAGTTAATTAAGCTTCAACCGTTTCGCCGGCAGCTTCCTTAGCAGCGAAGGTCTTTTCTTCCTTAACCTTGTCACGATCCAAGGCCTTGAAGAAGAAGTAGTAGATGGCACCGTCGAGCACGATATTGACAACTTGTAATACCGCACCAGAGATGTGCATCGTGGCTAGGTAACCAGAGATAATTGGCGGCGTGGTCCAAGGAACCATGACCCCAACCGTCTTAGCGACTAAACCGGTCGACATCGCAATGTAGGTCGTCGTAACGTTAACTAATGGGGCCAAGATGAATGGAACGGCAACCCGATAGTTCATAACGATTGGCAACCCGAAGACGATTGGTTCGTTGATATTGAACAATGCTGGTCCAATCACCAACTTACCCAAGGTCTTAAATTCGGCACTCTTCGACACAAAGGCAATCATGAAGGCTAATCCCAAGGTCGCACCTGAACCACCCATGTGAACGAAATTATCGAAGAATTGTTGCGTCACAACGTTTGGTAAAGCTTTGCCCGCATTGAAGGCTTGCGCGTTTTGTGACATCGCAGCCAACCAGATTGGTTGCATGACCCCAGAAACCACGTTGGCACCGTGAATCCCGAAGATCCATAAGATACATACGACGAATTCGGCAACTAAGGCCCCTGGTAACGTATTACTCAATAAGCCCAGTGGTTTAGCCAAGACGAAGGAAATCACGTTAGGAATGCTGTGCATTGGTGATGCTTCGACGGCTAACCGGAGTAACCACATCAAGAATAAGATAATGAAGCCAGGAACTAAGGCTGCAAATGAGTTGCTGACAGCCGGTGGCACACTATCTGGCATCTTAATCGTCCAGTTGCGGTGAACCATGAAGACGTAAAAATCAGTGATGAATAACCCAATCAACAGTGCGGTAAACAGACCAGCAGAGTCCAGTTGAGTTAAGGGTACCCACAGTGCCCCTGCCTTATCCGTGTTTAACGGAATCGTTAAGAACCAAGCGCCTAACGAAACGATTGACGCGGAGATTGGGTCGACCTTATAACTCTTTGCCAAGTTATAAGAAATCCCGATGACCGCAATCAGTCCCATAATATGGAACGACGCGTTGGTTGGATATTGAACGATCGTTGCCCAGTTCGAACCAAAGGTATTCGCCATAAAGGTTTGATAGCCTTTGATTGGGAATTGCGCGATAATCATGAAGACCGACCCAATGATAATCATTGGCACCGCGAGTGTCATCCCATCACGTAACGCAATCAAGTGACGAGAACCCGCGATTTTACCAAAGAATGGGACAAGTCGGTCATTAACAAAGCTCGACTTATTGTTTTCGCTCATGTCGTGACCCCCTAGAATAATTTAATAACCTAACGTATTCAACGGACAGCTGATTTTAAAAGACAGAATAATTGATATACCAAACGGTCAATGGCCAGTTAACCGTTTACAAAATTAAAATCAGCTCTCACTAAGTCGTCCTGTCATCTGACATTTGTACCCATGAATACGTTTCCTACAATTTTCATTATACCTGTCATCACGCGAATGTATACCCTTACACTTTAAATTGGAAGTTCGTTCCAGATATCGGAACTTGTTCTATTTTTGGAACATGTTTCACAAATTGGTCACGAACTTAATTCAACGGTTGCACGATCATGGCTAATTGCTCTAAATAATAGACGACTGGCAGCTGTGACAAAGTGCTTCCACCGCTGACAGCTTGCACTTCTGGCGTGTCATAATTCAATACCACGTCCGCGATTCCCGCCAACGTCGAGTGACTGCTAGCGGTGATTGCGACCACCTTGGCGCCGTTTTGTTGGTAATAGACGCCCTGTTCATTAATGTCCTCGGACTCCCCAGAGACGGAGAGTACCAAAAAGACGGTGTCCGATAAGTCTTGCGGTTGCACCGGATGTGGTTGCCCAGTGTCCGTCAGCATTAGACTATACAGGCCAAAGTTGGCAAACAAGTGACTGCCATAGGTCGCTAAGCCCGCACTGGTCCCGGCCCCGGTCAAAATCACCATCCGCGCCTGCTGCAATAGTTCCGCCACCTGATGGAGTTTGGCCGTCACATCAGGTAAACTCATGTGGTCAAAAAAGGTCCGCATTGGTATCACGGTCCGCGCCAACGGTTGGGTGGCATCTTGCCGCAATTGTTCCTTGAACGTGAACTTGAATTCCGCGTATCCGTCGTATCCCATGTGCTTTAAAAAGCGCAGAATCGTGGTCGCCGAAACGTGGCTGTGGTCTGCGAGTTGGCGAATCGTCATGGTGCTCACTTCAACGGGATGGCCCACAATATATTTATAAATTTCTATCTCCAACCGATTGAGCTGTTGGACTTGGTCGTACGAAAACATGGTTTCACCCCATTAAAATTGATTGGTCTATCTGATAAATTGATGTCATCACTTGGATTAGTAGGAACAAATTCCGCTTATTTATCGCCCCACCGGCCGTCAATCTGTGGTTTGATCTCGATATCGCTCATTTCTAAGGCACAAGTGGCCACCGCCGCCGTTAGTTTGGCCGTGAATTCAGCGGTCTTGTAGGGGGAATCAACGGACCAGGTTTTAAAGTTCGGCGTGCGATTGATTCGGCCGAGTGCGGCGATTGCTGGCACTTCCTTCGGGTCGACTGCCGGGGCCGACTTCTTCACGTTGACGTTGTAGCCATAGTGCCCGCTATGATAGAGTGCTTGCATGGCATCACCAAAAAGTCCCATCTTACTCACTTACTTTCCGTTTTATTAGTCCAATTTTAGCATAAGTTCTAAGGCGCTTTCATTGCGCATGCTAATTATCCACAAAAATAAGTCAAAATATCGGAAAACCATCATAAATATCCGCTATAATTGAGGATAAATTATGATGGGCTAGTTGGGATTTTCCGGTCATCGCCACCCTGCTAGCTGTGATTGAATCCTCTGGAGGCGTATATCATTGAAAAATACGATTTTAATTGTTGAAGATGAGGACAGCCTATCAGGTTACCTCACTAAGGAACTTCAATTCGAAGATTTTAACGTCCTGGTCGCCGCTGACGGTTTGGCCGCTATGGACACCTATCAGGCTCACCAAAACGAGCTCTTACTCATCTTATTAGACTGGATGCTGCCCAAGTTGGACGGTATGGAAGTCCTAAGACGCATTCGCAAACACGACCAAGTCCCCGTCATCATCATGACTGCCCGTGATTATGTTGGCGATAAGGTCGCTGGTTTAGATAACGGTGCCGACGACTACATTACGAAGCCGTTTGAAATTGAAGAATTACTGGCACGGATACGGGTCATTCAGCGGCGGGCTGAGAATCAAGTCGAGCCTAACCAGGTCTATCAGCTTGACGATATCCAACTAGATACCAAGGCCCACCGCGTCACGAATGCTGGGGAAGAAGTCACTCTGACGCATCGTGAATATGATTTACTACAATTCTTCCTCGCGCACCCGGACGAAGTCTTTACCCGTGATGACCTACTCGACCAGGTCTGGGGCGCAGATTTTCTCGGCCAACAGAATGTCGTGGACGTTTACGTCGGTTATTTGCGCAATAAAATTACCACACCCGATGCGGCACCATTGATTCAAACGGTGCGTGGCGTCGGCTATAAGCTAAGGGAGTCGATCGCCAATGCCCAAAACTAAGGACACGCCAACGTACGAACAACTGATCAATCAAGCGATTCGCCGATTGATGCTGACCATCACACTACTCGTCAGTCTGATTACCTTGATCATGGTCGGCGCCCAACAAACGCTCAATACGACCCGTGAAGCCCGTGATTTGATGACCAGCCTCAATCAAGCCAACATCAAGGACGTGCCGAGCTTTGTTCAGTGGAACAATACGACGACGCGCAATACCAAGCAGCCCGCATTCATCCGGGTGACGACGAAAAAAGCCACCTGGACGACGGCAACCAAGACTAAGCGGACAATTATTACGACCCCGTCTTCCAAAGCGTTCTTCGCCAAGCACCAGACGAAATTGGTCGGGCCACTGGTCTATGTTCAGGACTTCGGTTTCTTCTTATCTTATCAACAAAAGGACGGCCATAACACGTACCAGCTGTGGGTCAGCTTGCGGCGACTCTTCAACAGTCTCTTCATCTTGATTCTACTCATGATTGCCGTGACGATTGCCGCACTCGCGCTTGGAACCTGGTGGGCACATCGGCTCGCTGGTCGTCTGAGTGAACCGACCATCAAGCTCCTGCACGAGACGCGCTACACGTCCAATAATCCTGACAGTGACCAGCCGACTTTGGATGTACCGGCCAGCCCTCGAGAAATCAATGATTTAGGGCGTGCGTTCAATGAACTGCTTGTGACGCAAAACCAGCGGCTGCAACACGAGCGCCAATTTATCTCCGACGCTTCTCATGAACTGCGGACACCAATTGCGGCGATTCGTGGCAATCTCAGTCTGATTCGTCGGCGTGGTGATGCCCATCCGGAAGTTATTCCCGAGTCATTGCAATTTATCGATGAGGAATCATTGCGGATGCAGCATTTGATTGAGAATTTACTCCACTTATCACGTGCGGATCGCGCCAAGCTCATCTTGACCGACCAAGACTTATCGACACTACTACTGAGTCTGGCCGAACACTACCAGCCGTCCATTGACCAACCGCTCAACCTTGAAATCGATGCTGGGATTCACGTTCAGGGTAATGCCGAGATGCTACAACAAATCGTGGTGGCGCTCTTGGATAACGCCCACAAGTATTCTCCGCATGACCAGCCAATCACGCTGCGGTTGCACCAAACGGACACCGCAATTGAACTGGCAGTCGCCGACCACGGTGATGGCATTCCGGACGACCAAAAACAGGCCGTTTTCCAGCGTTTCTACCGCGTCGACCAATCCCATTCGCAGGCCGTCGAAGGTAGTGGCCTAGGCCTAGCCATCGTCCAACAATTAGTTGCGTTGAACCAAGCAACGATCAAAATCAGCGATAATCACCCAACTGGCAGTATTTTTACCATCAGTTGGCCCGTCGCTAAATAAGTCTTCTCAACTAGTTTTAGGGTTATTTTAGCCTTAAAACTAGTTTTTTTATGTCGTCAAAAGGCCGTCACGATGCGGGATTGGTCGAATCTAAGTGCTAATCTAAGAATTTCTTAGATAAAGTTTATGGTAAGTCGATAGTTACAGCCGCACTTTGCCGGTAAACTATAGTCATTCAATAAATAAAACAACCGATGCTTAAACATCAATTCATTAATTAAAAACGATTAAGCCAACCGATTAAGGAGAAATCAAATATGTTATTAGATACCGACCCTAAAATTAAAAATATCACCGCCGTACAACTGGTCAAGGTGACTTATCCGTTGGTCATTGCTAAGACTGAAGACGGTGAATTCGTCAAAGTTAAACTGAGCGACGACCAATTACAAGATCCCTTATTCTGGGATACGTTAAAGAACATTCGCAAGTCCCAGCTCTGGGTACCACTTGGCCGTCACTTTCATCAGTTACTTTCCAACGACTGGTTAATGCCCGCCGCTCAGTAAACCGTCCGTCTCACAACCACGATTATCACTTAAAAGGAGTTCGATCATCATGAAAAACACATTCAAAAAATTAACGTTAACCTTAATGGCCGCCGGAACACTTTTTGCCACTTCAGTTTCCGCTTCCGCTGATACCACCGCTACTAGTCATTCTGAAACGACTTCCACGACCCTCGTCAACAAAGTCACCCGCGATACGGACCTCGCCACTGGTGGGACAACGACGCAACCTAAGCACGTTTTAACGCCCAAGCCAACGCGGCTAGTGGTCAAAGCATCCACCCAGAACCAGGTGTTAGCCACGATCGACGCTAGCAGCCAAAGCATTACCAAGATGAAATACCTGACCAACGCACACTAACCGGCACCCGTTTCAAAGCGTCCACCCTGTCTTTAGCAACCCGCTCAAGAAAAGTGTGCATCACAATAACTCATGTAAGGAGGCCTCGCGATGAGTCAATTGACTAAGGCAATCACCCGCCAACTACAACGTCAATACGCCGAGCCCGTCTTCAAAGCTAGTAATGGTACCTGGTATACCGGGGCCGACATCTTGGAAGACTTGGCGTTGTGTGAAACCAGCCTACAACAACAAAATGTCCACGCGGGTCAAGCAATCCTGCTGAGTCCGATGCAAGCAATGACGATTCCGAGCTTACTCCTGGCGAGTTGGCAATTAGGACTGACGATCACCCTGACACCGCCGAGTCCCCGCCTCCCCGAACTCGCCCCGCAAGTCTACGCGGCAATGGTCTATTCACCGACCCAGACTAACCAACTGGCGACCCAGCTTGACCCTAGCGAAATCAGCGTGCTGACCTTGATTTTAAATACCGCCCCCAACTTCGCCTACTTGGTCCACGACCACGCCCAGCCACTCGCTCGCCACAGTCAGCCGGACTTGATTCTCCCAGCCAGTCAGCTGCAATTCACCCAGTCCCAATTGCTCAAGCTAGCTGAGCACGGCCACCCCCGCGAGCAAATCGCTGATTTGTACGATTTTGAAACCGGGCTACTCCCTTGCCTGACCGACCTCATCACCGCGACCCCCATCACGATGCAGGCAACTAAAAACGCGTTTCTACCAAATTAAAGGCAGAAACGCGTTTTTAGTCGGTACCATTAACCCACGCAGGTGCTGACTTAATCAGCCGGCCCGGTGTTACTTAACGATTCCCAAAGTTTGTAAAATCAGATAAATGTTCAAAATGATTAAGATGACGGTCACGACCCACGCGGTCCACTTGACCCACGCATGGTTGGTGAAATTCCCCATCAATTGGCGATTACTGGTAAACATCACCAGCGGAATCATCGCGAATGGTAAGGCGATGCTCAGGAACACTTGTGACATCGTTAGTAAGCCTTCAATCTTCGCTTCATTACCATGGTAGTAAATCGCGAAGGCCAGCACTGGTGTCACGGAGATCAACCGGGTCAATAACCGTTGGGCCCAGAGTGGCATCTTCAAACGGATGAACCCTTCCATGATGATTTGCCCAGATAACGTCCCGGTAATCGTGGAACTTTGCCCAGATGACAGTAATGCGATGGCAAACAACATGCTGAGTAGCGGACTGGCAATCGAACCGACGACCTTACTATCGCCCAGTGCGTTGTATAAATCAACGAACCGACCAAGGTCACCATTCGTACCGAAGAACAGTGCCGCACCCAAAATCAGGAGTAAACTGTTCACAACGAACGCGACTGATAATTGGATATTCGAATCAATCGTCGTAAACTTAACGGCTTTCGCCACTTCTTTTTCATCACTACGGTCAACTTGCCGCGTTTGTGAAATCGATGAGCCCAAGTATAAGTTATGCGGCATCACCGTTGCCCCAACGATTCCCAATGCCAAGAAGAGCATCGACCGGTCACTGACGATTCGGCTGGTTGGGACATAGCCCTTGAACATTTCTGGAATGTTAGGCTGTGAGATAATTACTTCGTACAAGAAGACGAACAGAATCACCGCAACCAAGGTCGCCACGATGGCTTCGATCTTCCGGAATCCTAACTTCATTAATAGCAGTAAAATCAAGACGTCGGCGGTCGTAATCAGAATACCGACAATCAGTGGAAATCCGAATAATAGCTTCAAAGCAATCCCAGAACCAATGATTTCAGCAACATCGGTCGCCATAATCGCGAGTTCTGTGACGATCCACAGAAAGATTCCCATTCCTTTTGACGTTCGTTCCCGTGTCAGTTGCGCTAAATCTTTACCGGTCACGATCCCCAACCGGGCTGCCATGGCTTGTAACAACATGGCAATCAGACTTGATAACAGAATGACTGAAAGTAACGCGTATTTATATTGTGACCCACCGGCAATTGACGTGATCCAGTTCCCTGGGTCCATGTAACCAACTGCAACTAGCGCGCCCGGTCCAGTGTAGGCAATTAAGGTTCGCCAGAAATTGGCATCCTTAGGGACCCGGACACTCCCATTGACTTCGTCCAAGCTCTTACTATCGGCACCCGTTGAATGAATCGCCTTTTCTTCGGCGGTCTTCATCTTGGCGTGATCCTTCGTTTTTGCTGATTTCATTATGAAACCCTCTCTTCTATTGGTTTAGAATTCAGGTTGTGGACTACTATGTGATCCTCAACAGTGCGGCCCTTAATTGAGCACTCACTTTAATTCCACTTGGTAGTATAGCACCATTAACCTATTAGTCAACTATTATTAATTATTAATTTGGCATCCCTAAAGCTTGCTACGACGCGGTGTTATCACTTTGTAAGGGGATACGCCGTGGGCTCAAACCGTTAACTAAGAAATCGCTGAGATAATGCACCACCTGTTGGTCACTCAAAGTAGCGGCTTGCGGATACAGGACTTGCTCGACCAAGTACCCGCCAATCGTTGAAAAGACCAATTGTAAAATCATGTGATTGGGCCATTCAACGAGCTCACCAGTTGCTTTCAGCCGCTCCATGGCTTCAGTGGCCTGTGTTAAGATTGCCGGTGAGACCATCCCTAACACGGCAGCACGGTCCTCAGCGTTATTGAAGAACTGCGACAGAATCACCGCCAAGGACGCTCGGTTACGCGTCACAAACTTGACTCGGTCGCGAACCAGCGCCACAATAAAGGCTTCCAGCGTCTGGTTGGGACTGTCCAACACCGCTTGGTCTAACGTATTCAACATCGTGGGCAAAATATTCTTCACGATTGGCTGCATGATTGCATCTAAAATACCGTTTTTATTAACAAAATTATGAAAAATCGTCCCTTCCGCAACGCCCGCCCGTTCGGCAATCTCGCGGGTTCCGACTTCTTCATAGCCTTTTTCTGCAAATAAATCGAGGGCCGCGGCTAGAATCTGCCGCTGGGTCCGGGTAATCCGACCATCCTTGCCCAAAGAGGCCGCATAGTAGGCTTGAATGGTTTCAATTTCACTCATGGTTATAAGCTCCTTTTTTGCAGTGACTGCTCATTTTTGGCACTTATATCATAACTGATTCGGCTACCCGAAACAACCTTCAAGTTAAAAGTTACATGATACCTTCCCATAATCTTGTTAATTGCTTTTATTAACGAATCTATTTATAATCGTAGTAATCAATTAAGTTACAGGAAGTGATTTCATGCGTGTTTCAACCCGTTTTAGCGACTCGATCCACCTATTAGCCTACATTAAAATTTACGCGGACACCCGCTTAACGAGTGACGCCATCGCCGCAAGTATCGAAACCAGTCCGGTCGTCGTGCGCCGTCTAATGAGTAAGCTCCGCCAGGCTGGCCTGCTTACAACGACTCCTGGCACCGCCCAACCCGCGCTAGCTAAGCCACTGAGCCAAATCTCACTACTCAGTATTTTCTACGCCATCGAAGGCGACAAGCCACTGCTCGCTGTCGACCCCAAGACCAATCCCGACTGCATCGTCGGTGGCAATATTCAAACCGTCCTGAAGCAATATTATCAGGAAGCACAAACTGCCGCCGAAGCACGTCTAGCCAAAACAAGCTTGCAAGACGTCGTAGATAATATCCTGGTCGAACAGGCCAAGAAGGATGCACGCCAGTAAGTTGGCGTGACTTGGCATGGTGGCATATTGTTGATTGTAGTCAGTAAAAAGGACCATCCGTGTTGTGGATGGTCCTTTGCTTATTTTATGGCTCATGATAAATTAACTAGCATAATGTGTATCGTCATATAAAAAATAAAGCGTTAGTACGGATTCTACGCCATGCTAACGCTTTATTTGCTTTTTCTTTACAGACCCAAACGATCAAATTGGATAACCGAATCAGGAATGGCACGTATTTCAATTTCGATAGGTTCGTCTTTGGAAATCAGTAAGGATGCGGCGCCAGACTTGGAGGTTGAGACATAGGAAACATCAAAAACAACCCCTAGCCCGCCAAGTTGGTTTAATAAGTCAAACGCTGTTGTGACTCGATACGCTAACAGGTGCATAAAATGAGCTTCTTCGTCAGAATTATCAACAATTGACCAGAAGCTATTGAAGCCATTAACACCTATTTTTAAAAGATGCGCAAGAACTGCTTGATTTTCATTCATTAAAAGGACGCCCTTGGATGATAGATTGTGTACACACGGCCGATAACCGCTGTTAATATTAACATAACTCGTTTGGGTTTGAACGTTGTGTTACCTCCGAAAATTAAAATGAAGCTCACTAATTAATAAAAAGTGCCCAATTATCAAACCGTTTCGTCCAACAATTAGCGCACTTAAAGCTTTAAATATTGACCCTACTTCGGCTGTTCATCATCCCCGTAGTATTCCGGCCGAGCAGCCTGAATGGGGTGTGCTTGTAGCCAAGTAATAATTTGCTGGCTTAAATCATCCGTCATTGGTGCAGCTGCCGCAATCTGTGCCTTAGTAATCTGGTTGACATGAATTCCAGCAGTAATCGTGCAACTTCCCGGCAACGACGACTGCAGGCGCTTCGCCATTCGGTCCGAAATAAAGTTATCCTTGTGAAAACGGCCATCGTGACTAGGAAATTTGACGGTTTGGGCCGGCGTCGTTGCCGTAATGGTGGTCACATCACCAATATGCGGATTGGTGCCGCCCGTAACGACAATCAATAAGTCATATCCGATAACCTGAACGGTCGCTTGCATCTGATAACCCGCTTGTTCAGTCGTAAAAGTTGGCATGGCTAGTCTCCTTCCCAACGGCGATCCGTTTCATTATGAATATGGAAGGCATCTAAGATTTTCATCGTCTGATGGTTAACCAAGTCTTGAATCGTGGTCGGATGGTTATAAAAGGCCGGAATCGGTGGAATGATTTGTGCACCCAACTTGGCTAATTTCGTCAGGTTTTCCAAATGAATCACACTTAAGGGTGTTTCACGTGGAACAATGACGAGTTTACGTTGCTCCTTGATCGTCACATCAGCTGCACGTGAAATCAGATTATCACCAAAGCCGTAAGCAATTCCGGCGACGGTCTTCATGCTGGCTGGAACGATCACCATACCGTCATTTAAAAATGAGCCACTCGCGATTGCCGCCCCCTGGTCGTTAGCACGGTAAGTCGCATCCGCCAATGCCGTCAATTGTGCAAGTGAGTAATCCGTCTCGAGCTCCAAGTTCTTCTTCGCCCAAGCACTCATAACTAGATGCACTTCAACATCAGGGAGTTGGTGTAACTTCTCTAATAAATCAACGGCATAAATCGTTCCTGACGCCCCTGTAATTCCGACAACAATTCGCTTCATCCTGACACCCTCGTTTCAATTATTTTATTAATCCTGTTTATTAATCCTCACCCTTATCATAACTTGTCCCAGAGCCGTGAACAAATCGTGTTTCGACTGGCTAATATTCTATTTTCGAATATTAACGTTTACTGGGCAACATCCGCCAAACAGTTAGTGCGCGGTTCCCGGCATTATATTATAATAAACATGTTAACTATTCGGATATAAATTATTCTTTGAAGCTGAATTCACAGCTTCGACGGGGGGACTTCATATTGAAGCATTTCAAATTACTCATGTTGGGATTCGGACTAGTTTTGACGCTAGTTTTAGTCGTACAACCAGCACAGGCTAGCCGCACTTATCATCGGACGCCAACGACGGCCATCAGACACCAGACCTACTATACAACTAATAGTACGTCGCATACTTTTAGAGCTAATGGCAACTATAATCGGTGGACGTTCAGAGCGAACCATAACTTGAAGAATTACCGTAATACGGCTTGGACCGCAACGCAGAAGACCTACATTACGAAGGACGGCAAACGGTGCCTTTATTATTGGGTGCACAATGGTGCTAACGGGGCTTCCGGCTGGATTTGGCACGGCTTTCTCAAGCCAATTAAAAATTCACAAGCTGCGATGGTTTCGCAATTAAACGTCGCACGTAACGCCCGCCAAATCGTCACGGTCGTCCAATCAGGCAAATCAACGGCCACGCTCCGCTTATGGGAAAAGAATCGTGGCTTATCTTGGCGTAATACACTGACTGCCAGCAGTCGGATTGGTGGCAGTGGTATTGGCTATTCACGCGAAGGCAGTAGTCGTACGCCTATCGGGACTTATCATCTGAGCTTTGCTTTCGGTAAAGCAGCCCATGTTCGGACGAACGGCATCGGTTACCGGCAAATCCAGAAAAACAGTTATTGGATTGAAGACTTAAAAGACCGCCAGTATAATACTTGGCAAAATCGCAAGTGGGCGAACAATAAGAATGAACATCTAATTGACTACACCAAAGCGGCACCGCGTAATCAGTATCAGTTGGCAGTCGTCATGGATAATCATGGACAGAATAACGGCTCCGGCTTCTTCATTCACGTTCGTAATCAGTGGGCAACTCAAGGCTGCGTCTCCATCAGTTTAGGAAACATGCAAAAGTTAGTCAGCAAGCTAAGCACACGGGCTTACGTCACTAACGTCCAATATGCAACGCAGCTGTTAAACTACTAAGTTACTGATCCTTAAATTAATCACGTTTTACAATCATCTTAATCGAGGTAAATAAAAATGTTGTTGCTGGCTGAGCGGTCATCAACAACATTTTTATTTTCACGGATAATCTCTGAGTGCTTACGCTAATTAAAAAGCAACGATTTTCAAGATAGCTTCCTGAAAATCGTTGTTTTTTAGTGTGTATTAGTGTTTGTTAACCATCGAGAAGAACGTCTGATAAACGATGCTAGCCGTATGCTTACCATCATGCGGGGCAAACTTCTGCTTGAATGCTTGGTACTTCTCACCATAAGTCTGCCAATATTGATCACCTTGGCTGATTTCATCAAACAAGGCCGATGCATTCTCGACTAGTGGCCCCGGCACTTCCTTAGTAAAGTCGAAGTAAACGCCTCGCAAGGTCAAATACTTCTCCAAGTCGTAGCAGAAGAAATAAATTGGCTTGTTAGTATCCAAATAATCAAACATAATCGATGAATAATCGGTAATCAGCATATCGCTCGCAATCATCAGTTCCTGAACACTCGGATAATTAGAAACATTAATAATGTTATGCCTCATCGCTTCTGGAATTTGTAATTTTGAAGCGACCACCACGTGCTCACGCATCAACAAGGCATAATCGTCACCCAATTGACGTTCGAATGTATCAAAGTCTAATTGATTATCTAGAACAAAACGGCCATGTGACTTTTCATAATCTCGAAAAGTTGGCGCGTACAAAATCACCTTCTTATCCGCTGCAATGTCTAATTGTTTACGAATTTTTTGCCGCGTTTCTTCCACGTCATCCGCAAAAAATAAATCATTCCGCGGATAGCCTTTTTCAATAACGGGGCCCTCATATTGAAATGCCGAACGGAAAGCCTTAGTCGCGTATGGTGACGGTGACACTAAAGCGGTCCACTGGTTCTTAGCATGCGTCACCCGCTTCAGATAACCCGGCTTGCGACCGGAAATAACTTCCTGGTCATGCTGCATTTTCTTCAGTGGGGTCCCATGCCAAGTCTGCAGGTAGGCAGTCCCCTTACGCTTCGTCAGATAGGTCGGAAAGTTCTGATTATTAATCCAATACCGACTAGTGGCAAGGTAGCGATAGTAATCGAATGATAGTCGCCGGACAATCTTCGTATTGGGGTTCGCTTGCAGGGGCTGATTGTCTCTCGACACCCAAATATATTCTAAATCCGGATACAAGTTGACCATTGCTTCATAAATGACCCGCGGCGAATCCTCGTAGCGTTTCCCAACACTACTTTCAAACATGATTCGATTGGGCTTCACGGCACTGAAATGTGACCAGAACCAGTACAAGAACTTCATCGTTGGAAAATATAACTTACGCGTACGCCGGAAACGTTGCTGAAGCTTCAGATAGAACACATCACTGCGTATTTTTTCTTTGACGGTCTTATCTTGCAACTGGGTCACGGCACTAAAAATCCGGTCACAGGATTGTGTATCCCGATGTGCAATGAAGCGGTCAGCCTTCTGAATATCCTGTGGTCGCATCGCAAAGTCCTGGGCACCATATTGAAATAACTGATCAAAAATCTGATCAAGTGAATCCGTAATCGGCCCTGGTAATTCCTTATCCAAATCGATATGAGAAGTGTATTGACCAATAAAGCGTTTTCGGTCAAATTGATAATAAAGTACTGGCCGATGCAAAAAGCTGAAATCAAATGCAACACTAGAATAGTCCGTCAGCATCATTGCACTTTCTTTGATCAACACCTGCACATCTACCTCACCCTGATGAACAATCGTCACTGGGGCATCTTTAAAGTAATCGACGTAGGCTTGCATGTTGGGATGTAAACAAAACACAATTTCCATCTGGTAGCGTTCCGAAAATTCTTTCAAACGAGCATCAAATAATAACTCACGATAGCGCGCTAGATACTCACTCTTCTCAAAAATTTCGTCGTTAGTGATCCAATCGCGCCACGTTGGAATAATCAGTAACTGGCGTTTGACGGGCAAATCATTTTTAAACAAGCTGTCAAAACGCGCTAAACCCGTCACTGCGACTTCCTTATCATCATAGCCTAAGTCAGATACCGCAATTTGCTTTTCTTTTTGTGAGCTCGTGATAAACAAATCTGTATAGAACCCGTTCACGACGGATTTGCCATAGAACGGGGCAATATTCTTCGTTCCAAAGACCCCGTGCTGTAAAAAGATTCGTTTGGCATGAATATGCTGTTCATAAGACTTACTTCGAATGGGATATAGAAAGTCCGGATGATGCGTCCCGCAAATGTACTTAGCTTGAATAACCTTCTCGAAATGTTCAGCTGAACCGAAGTCGATCACATTTCCAAGTGGTTCGACATTCTTGCGCTCAATCGAATCTCTGCGGATGACATAGTACGCTTCAACTTCCGGATGCTGTTCACGCAAATATTTAAAGAATCGAAAACCGTTGTCCTGAGCCTTATACGACCGCTCACCAATAATCCAGATATCGCGGTCCGCAGCCTGCTTAGCAACGGCCCGCCAGTGATGCTGGTGCGCTCTAAAGTACGCATAAGCATCTTGCTGATAAGCATTGAACGTGAACGACAAATTCAATCCTTTGATTGTAAAATACGGGACCAATGACAGCCACTGTTTCCTGGCTGAATCCTGTAGTGCGAGTTCACCCTTCATCGTATAGTTGGTAATAAAGCGTGGGTTCCCAATTCGGAATTTCAACGGCGCATCGGTACCCGCTAAGTGACCGATGAAGAATAAGTCCAAGCTCAATTCGTTGGATTGATCCAATTGTTTGAGGTAGTCACTCAATTCCGCCATGGTCAGTTCAATTTTGTACGCATACCGATAAATACGTGAATATTTGGTCTCGACCGGATGATATTCGAAGGACCGTTGATACGTCTTTTCACCGCTCCGCTCAACAATTGCCATCCGACAATCAGCCAGTGGGAAAAACAAGGTATCAAAGAAACCTTCAAATGCGACCCGGTCTTCTTGAACTTTAATCTTCCGAATGACTTTATAGTTCACATAATGTTTCAGACTAAGTTCACGGTCAAGTAGGAATGCTAAGGCGTTCTTTTTCGTCACATATGGTTGTAGATAGTGGCTGTGTTCAGCGTCCCAAAACCGTTCAACGTTCGCTAGCTGCCATTCTCGCCGAACCGGAATTCGGAGTGAACGGTCATATTCACGGACTTCACCAGTCGTTTCATCTGTATATGTATACTGATGCATCATCGTAAATTTAGTTGCCACATCATCAAGCTGTTGGTCATCCACCATTGCACTCAATGTTTGCGCTAAGTCCAACGTAAACCGGTAGTTAACTGCATCATCTTCAACACTGAGCACTTCTTTATTTAAATAATATGATTGAACATGATTAGTGAGAAGCAATTGTAAGTTCTCAAATTTACTGTTCTGAGAGGTCTCAATCACTAACTTACCAGAACTAATCGCTACCGCCATCTTTTTCAAACAGATTCCCTCCAAAATTCCAGCGCCACTTACCGCTGTGGTGTTGAGCCATATGTCCAAATGGCTAATTTAAAGCTCTTTTATTACCTTCAAAGCTTGCTTCATGATTCATCCAAATCACTTTATGATGATTAAAACTGACATTAACTATCATTATAGCATGTAAGCGCTATCCATCCGAACATTATCCATCTTCCTGCTGAGCAACAGCTAACACAACTAGTAAAGGCAACCTATTCTCGAACACTCAAGAATAGATTGCCTTTAACTATATTATATGGTCGTTTACCCCTAACCCGGTGTAACAGCCGTTTATCGTACAAGACACATGCGATTACAGATTCATAGCAGTTTCCGATTTTTTAGAAACATTTGCCATCATCAGCCAAACATCTTGTCCTTGTACCTGTGCATTTATCCAATAACCACCGGTATACAATTCATCAGTGCCAAAGTTGGTTGGCACGATACAACCAATTTTGTTGATCGTAATCAAACCATTGGTGTTAGTCTCATCAAAATTCCCAGCAAACTGGTCACCCGGCAATCCTGGAATGTTTTTCCAGAGCAGACTAGCCGGGGCAATTTTTACTTGGTCGTTTACCGTGTATCCTTCAGCCGTGTCAACTTCACGCCGCTGATAAGCCGGTTGTTCGTCAAATACGATACTTAATAACCGTTTGGTCGCCTGACCGTCTTCCCAGCTAGCGAACTTTTTCAAAAATCGGTGATACTTCTCATTATCGATAAAACGTGCTGGTTCAGTTATGGCCTCATTAATCAGTGGCATCAATTCATCATTGTTCCCGACGATTGGTCCCGGTACAGTTGATTCATAATCTACATAGAAACCTCGGATATCATCCGCATAGGCCGCCAAATCATAGGCGTAGAAAATCATCGGTCGTTTCAGAATGGCGTAATCGAAGAACACACTGGAATAATCCGTAATTAAAAGATCACTAATCAAGTAAAGATCTGAAATATCTTCATAATCACTGACATTGATCACTCGTTTGCCATAACCTGACAAATCCAAATTATTGGCAATCATGTAATGGGTCCGAATTAAAATAATCGTATTATCTGGTGTTTCCCGAATAAATTGATTTACATCCAAATGTAATTCCGCACGAAAATGATCAGCTCGAACGAAGTCATTATCCCGCCAAGTCGGTGCGTACAAAACTACATGGGCATCATCGTCAATGTTAAGATGTCGCTTAATTTTCAAAATATCAGCTGTTGACGCTGTACTTAATCGGTCATTACGCGGATAGCCTGTCGGTAATAACTGCGCATAATTTTTCCTAAAGGCATGGTGCATGATTTCGTACGAGTAAGGATTGGGTGTCAACAAGTAATCCCACCGAGAAGAATCCCGGACGACCTGCTTATGATACTTCATCCGCGTCAAACCTGGCATGGTTACCTGTTGAACATCAGTTCCAATCGTCTTTAAAGGTGTCCCGTGCCACGTCTGAACAACGACCGTTCCTTTAGGCTTAATCCACCGAAAAGGCCGTCGAACATTGGTAAACCAATACTTGGCCCGTGCTTGCTTCCAAATACCTTTAAAACTGAATCGAGTCACGTATGGAATCTGATGGTCAATAAAGTACTGCTCATAATCCTTATTGACGTTCCAATAAGCCTTGATTTGCGGATAATTGGCCTTCATATAATCATAAATAGCCTTGGGATTATCCGAGTATTGGCGGCCAAAAAAGCTTTCAAAGATTGCAATGTTCTTCTTTGGCAGTTTCTGTCCCAACGCATTGAGCAACTGCGACTGTAAATTGGTCAGTTTGAATAACCGGGTCAACTTATTGCCAATCAAATGACTCACAACGGAATCTTGTGATATTGGCTTTAAGTTCAACATCGCTTCAGTTAGTCGTTTGGTTGCATCACCAGCACGCCCATACTGACAGAATCGATCATAAAAATCAGTCATTTTATTTTGGTAGGTTACTTTTACTGTATCAATATGTTGTAACGCTTCAATCACATCATCAGTCGTCTTAGCCACTGGGCCAGGAACCGTTGCGTCATAATCCATATAGATACCACGATTTGCCGGGTCGAGATACCAGTCCTTGTCATAGGCAAAGAAGACCATCGGCTTGCGTAAATATCCAAAATCAAACATCACACTGGAATAATCCGTAATCAAGACATCACTGATCAGATATAAATCATTAATATTATTATAATCGCTGACATCATATACAAAGCCACTCTGATTAACGAAGTTTTGTGAATGTGAAACAAAATAATGCAATCGCATTAACAAAACATAGTCATTTCCTAGTGCCGCCTGCATCCGCTCTAAATCCAATGCTAAATCAAACGGCTCATCAGTGGTTCGGTACGTGGGTGCGTATAGCACGACTTGTTTGTCAGCGGGAATACCCAAATAATGTTTAATTTTTTGAATATATGTCGCATGATTATTCTGAATTAACTCATCGGTTCTCGGAAACCCAGTCGTCACAATTTTCTGTTCAGGATAATCAAATGCCCGCGCGCCGTGTTCAAGCATGAAATCAGACGGTACTGACATTAAATCCCAGCGACCAATCCGATACGCGAATTTCTTTTGAATATTATTCGAAGCTTGCTTAAAATGTGGCTCGTCAAATCCCATGACCTTCATAAAAGTGCCGTGTAAAGTTTCAACCTCGATTTGACCGCGCCGTTTTGCATACTGATTAGGCAAATTCGTATTCTGAACTAAATACTTCGCACGCGCCATGTAATACCAATATTTAAATGACATGCGCCGAACACGAACGCCTGGTCCACTGATTGGTGTTTGTTCATCCTTAAAGACCCACACAAACTTCATGGACGGGTGTTGCGCGACTAAATACTCATACATCGCCCGCGGGCTATCATTAAACAACTGTCCCCATAAGCTCTCAAAAACAACCGTATTAGTTTTGAGTGGCAATAAGCGCATCAGGGGGTACAAGACTGAGAAAGATAACCCCCGCCGAATTTTGGTTCGATCAATCCAGGGACGTTTCCGTATAACGCTCAGCTTCAAGTAGCCGAATTTATCAGTATAGGCAGATACGGTCGTTGCTTTCGCAATTTTCGTTTTGTCGATGAGATACTCACTCGTTAGATTATAACTATAGACTCTGAACCGCCGATTATTGCCATCCGTCATCTTTAAATCTAGGTATAATTGATATTTGCCTGCCAGAACTGCTAATTGTTGCTCCTGATTGAGTAATACGTCACCCACTAACCGATTAGACTCTTGCCGAGTCACGATACCACCATTCAAGTAACGATTGACCAAGTTGGTCGACAATAGCTCAATCTTGCCACCAGTAGTCGCTAAATTCGCTACGGTATCATTATCGAATTGCAAAATCAGATGATTGCCATCTGATTTCATTTGAATATCAGCCTTGCTCAACATAAGTGCGGCAACATCTGGTTGAATCCACAAGCCTTTACCCAACTTAGGATTCAGCGCAACACTTAAGTCAGTACCAAATAAAACTGCCGGTGTTGGCATCTCAAATTTAAAATCTGGGACGACCGTCACGCCAGTTTCTGGGTTTGTAAAGGTCAACGCAACTGCATGATTTAAAAATCGCTTGAGCAATTTACTATCGATGCGGTAAGTAAATTCCCCATCAATGATCTGTTTTTGACCAATGACAACTCCGCTAACCGCTAATGCCAACACTGCCTCAGGAGTACGACCTTGAACAATCAACGCATCATCAGAATCAAGTCGAACTTTGGTTAACAAAGTGGGATTGGGTTTACTGCCGACAGCTAAATTTTCTGTTGGCAGTAGACCGATTGTGATTTGCCAATTCGTATTGTAGCCATAGACAATTGAACGCGGCTGGCCATCAATCTCAAACGGTGCAATTCTTCCAGCACCTTTCCGTGGCTGCCCCAAATACGTTGTCACAACCTTATCCGTCTTCGTCGCTTGATACTCAATTCTGATTTTATAGGTTCCTTCGCTGAGCAACTGATTAGCTTGTACCATGTCTAATACCAGCGTAAATTTACTTGAGGGGACTGGCATCCTTCTAAGATGTAGATTAAACATCGTAAATTGACGTTTAAAAGTCGTCACAGGCAAACGATCACCCGTAACGAGATTCTCCAAATAAACTTTGACAACTTCTGGATTATGCGGGAAATGTCGTGGCACTTGCTTCCCTAATTGTAGGCTTCCGCTTATCACAATCGAATCACCCACGCGCCGCACCCGAGTCAATCGAGTTGTCAGGGATTTGGGCGCATGAAAATTAGGAATACCCAGGTCCTTTTTTTCAGTCTGGGCAGCCCGACCACTAAACGCATTCGCTGAAATGCGTTTTAACACTTCAAACTCACCATGTATTAACGCATAGTATTGAGATTGTTTTTTCACAGACAACTGCTTCAATATTGGTGTCTTTAACAAGCCCCAACTTCTAAAAAAGTTAATCGTCGTCTCCTGAAACTGATAAACAAACGATTCATCAGCATCCGCAATATCATCCATAAAAAGTGGAATATCCAGATCTAATAATTTGAACACTACTTGTTGTTTAACTTGCCCATGCCATAAGTCATGTGCTTGTAATAATGCCTTGACCTGATTGACGCTCGTGATTCGGTCGAGATACTTAGGCAATTCATTTTTGACTTGCGTAAACGATGCTTTAGTCCCGTTCTCACGCCAGCGCCAGTTATAAACCACATCGGTAAGAATATCGATCCCAGTACTCTTCAGAAAAGCATTCAACGTGAATGAAACATCTTCGTAAATCTGTCCCGTGGGAAACGTAATGTCGTTTTCACGTAACAGCGGCAAGGAATAAATCTTATTCCAGCTAGTCGTGTCGTACAATAACTCCGGATGGTCAGCAAATGTCGCATGACGATAATCATCAATAATAGCTTTTTTGTGCAAAAACGACTGTTTATTGCGCTTGCTATCAAAGCGCCGAACAAACCCAGTAGCGACCTGTGACTTTGACTTGATCAATGATCCCATCATTAATTCATAGGCTCGTACGGGCAAAATATCATCGCCATCTACAAATGCGAGCCAGTCGCCTGTAGCAAGGGTTATCCCCAGATTTCTTGACGCACTTGGTCCTAAATTATCTGCATTATGAACCGCTTTAAAATTCACATGCTGCTGTGCGTAGTCATCAACAATTTCTGCCGTCCCATCATCTGAACAATCGTCAATCAGAATAACTTCTAAATTATTAAATGACTGTGCGAGTATTGAATCCAGACATTCTGGTAGATACTCTGCCACATTATAACAAGCAACAACGACACTCAATCGATTGGACACTTGCTTAACTAATCCTATATCTTTCACAATCTTCACCTATGTCTAAAATTTCAAATATTCTCTGTTTAGTTACACCCTAAATCCACACGGACTGCCGGTTTAGACACCGTCCAACGTAAAAGCAGATCAGCGTCTAAACCGAGCCCACTTTCTAAGAGGGCTCGGTTACCTTAACTGCTTTCTTATTCGCCTCTGCCTCCATCAACGCCACGACCCGTTCACTAGCGGTTCCCTTTTCCCACGTCGTAAATTGCTGACGGAAGGCGGTCATTTTAGCCGCGTATGCCGGATAATTGCCCTGACTTAAGAATTGTTCCAAGGCACTGACGAAATCCAGTTCATTCGTGACGACTGGACCGGGGACCTTGTCATAGTCAAAGTAAAAGCCGCGAATATCCCCTTGATAATGCGCCAAATCATACGGGTAAAATAACATCGGCCGATTTAAAATCGCATAATCAAACATGACAGAAGAATAATCCGTAATCAATAAATCACTAATTAAATATAAATCATCGATATCTTCATCAACACAGACTTTAACCTGCGCTTCAAAGCCATGGATATTGATTGATTCTGCCACTAAATAGTGCGGCCGGATGATGAGCACATCATCTTTACCCAAAGCGTTAACAACCTTGCTCAAGCTAAAAGGCAAGTTCATTTTATACATACCCTTGCGAATGAAATAATCATCTCGCCAAGTTGGCGCGTACAAAATCACTTTACCTGTCTTGTGACCAATGATTTTTTGCTTAATTGCCGCCAAGGCTTGTGGATCCTTAGCCTGATTCACTAACCGGTCATTGCGCGGATAGCCGTAGTCCAAAAATTGATTATGAAAATCAAACGCCCGGCGAAATATATCCTTAGAGAATTGATTAGGTGCAATTAAGTAATCCCACCGCCGACTTTCAGTGGTGAAATTCTGACGATACTGTTCCGTATCCGTTCCCGGCATGGAGACGTTCGGAATATCAATCCCGAGTCGCTTTAACGGCGTCCCGTGCCAAGTCTGAATATAGGTCGTCTTCGAATTCTTGCGCAGCCAATATGGCAAGCGCGCATTTAAGACCCAAAACTCAGCGACCGGTGCCACCCATAGCCATTGCAGGGAAAAACGGGGAATAATCGTCATTTGCGGGTATTGGCGCTTAGCTTCAGCCAATAAACGCTGCTTAACGCCCCAGACCAAATGCCAGTCAGGATGTGCCGCTTGAAGCGCTTGGTAGACGTACAATGGATTGTCCGTTGGTACCTTGCCATTAAATGCTTCAAATAGCACGACATGTTTTCGCACTGGGCACAGAATCGCAATCAAGTTGAATAATTTGCGATAGACAAGACTGATTATATTTTTTACTGCCATTTATTAACTTCTCCGTTCAAGCCTAATCCTTTTTGAAGTTCAAATCCTTTTTAATCTTAGTCGTTGAGATTTCTGGCGTCCGTGGTAGGTAGATGACTTCAGCATCCGTTTGTTCACCGACAAAGTCAAACTTACCTGTCCAGTCATCCCCCATTACAAAGCGGTCAATCTGGTATAGTTTCACATCGCTGACTTTTTGGTCCCATGATTTTTCTGGAATCACTAAATCGACGTAACGAATGGCTTCAAGCAAGGCCTTCCGCTTTTCATATGAGAAGTAAGCTTTTTTCTGTTTGCTCTCCCAGTTGAATTCATCCGTTGACAACGCAACAATCAAATAGTCCCCCAATGATTTTGCCCGCTTCAGCAATTCAATGTGACCATAGTGTAATAAATCAAACGTTCCGTATGTGATAACACGCTTCATAATAAAACTCCTCCTAAAATCGATATCAGTATAGGCATTAACAAAACAATTATATCATGCAATACCAATCATACCGAATATTATACAAATTTTGTTGGTATCAAATTATGAATTAGGCAACTATCGAAAAACTAATCTAATTCAAACCGCCATCGTTATCCCATTATATCAGTCTAGAATCAATCAGATTAAGAAATTTCTAAAATCACGCCTCATGAATTAGTGTCTCTCAAATTATCCCCGCAACTTAAGGATTCATTGCGCCACTCCCCCTATTTTGGCCTATAATTAAGGCAGTGTATCAATGGGAGGAATGTCCATGGCTAAACGTCGTATCACACATGATCCACATCAGTTTGTTAACACCGCCGCTGACCGTCGTCGACTACAGTTAGCCGTTCAACTCGCATTACCCACAAACGCACACGTCTTAGCACGTAATTTTGCGCGGTCTAGTGCCAGCTCATATTGGCTACTCATGTTGACGCAACCGAATCACGCGACGCCGCGTTTTTTGACATTACGTATCGCTGACCACTTGCTCTGGCTAACGAATCATGACCAACTTGCAATCAGTTGGGAAGCCGGCAATTTCACCGCGGTCCAGCAGACCTTACATCGCCAATTGACGCCGGAAACATTGCAGCGCTACAGTTATCAGTTCACGACCACTGATATCATCACGCTCCGACTGATTCTACACCTCGAGCAATATCAATTGATCTGGCTGATTCAGCTGGCGCCGGAAATTGCCAAGGCCTATAAGAACCAGCACCTCGACTTACGCGATGATTTTGGTCAAGCCAAATTACTGTTAGGCAATATGAATAATAGCAGTCTTCAGCTGGTGCCTGTTAAGCAACCAGCATTTCAGAACCGGCTCAGCCAATACTTCGGTCGCAACCTGTTATTTTCACAGTTCACCAGTCACCATTTGTTACGGCTATTGCCGACCAATCAATGGGTTCGGCCACTACTCAAAGTCTTGCCACCGACGCCCAATCTCGAGCAACAGCTGTCAACGCTGTACGGCACCGACTTTGTCCGCATCTACGTTGAAGCCATTCGTCAACAGGCCCGGCTACAAGCAATCAGTTCCTAAAAATAAGACCCCCGCTACTTTTGAGCAGGAGTCTTTTTTTGATTCAACCGTCAAACGCTATTTTGCGGTCGCCGAGGGTGCCGGTAACATTTTGTCAGAAAAGCCGAATAAATAAACTAGGATCGTCGCAATCAGGAGGGTGCCATAGTGTGAGATCAAGTAGCCATAGAAGTTAGGGCCAATGCCCACGCCCGGTGTAATGAAGGCCGGAAAGCCGATCAAGGAACCCGATAACGCGTAATTATTGACGTGCAACAATCCCGTTAACAGGCCACCTAAGCCGCTGGCGATGCTGGCGACCACGAACACCCGTTTATACTTCAAATTAACGCCGTAAAGTGCCGGCTCCGTCACCCCGCAAAACGCGGAGATGGCTGCCGCTAACGAGATTTCCTTGAGCGGCTTATTCTTCGACTTCAAGAACACGGCCAGCACCGCACCACCCTGGGCGACCATCGTTATCGATAGAATCGCATTCAGGTAGCTGTGCCCATTCGTCGCAATATCGTTGATGACGATGGGAATGATGCCCCAATGCAGACCAAAAATAACCATCGTTTGATATAGGCCACCAATAACGAGCCCCGACAAGGCCGGACTAAAGTTGTAAATCGCTAAAATGCCACTCGCGAGCCCCTTACTAATCATCGTAATCAGGGGACCAATCACCACTAGAACGATGACTGACAAGATCAACGCTTCAAGAATGGGCACAAAGACACTGCGCAGGTACAGGGGAATCACGCGCTTAAGCCCACGTTCCACAGATACACCGAGCCACGCGGCGACAATCATTGGAAAGACCGACGCCGCATACGACATCAGGTGGGTCGGAACCCCGAAGAACGTGATTTGGGCCGTCGTGGCGTGGCCTGCCGCCGTCATTAGGCTTGGGTAAATCAGAATCGCACCAACGATTGCTAATACGATCGGGTCAGAACCCAACTTTTTAGCGGCGGTAAAGCCCAATACGACTGGAAGAAAATAGAAGGTCGCATCCGCGACGGCGTTCAGAACCATATAAGTCCCGCTCGTCACGGTCAACACGTGAAACCCAGTCAGGGCCGCCAAAATCCCCTTTAAAATCCCGGACCCAGCCAGAATACCAATCACTGGAATCATGGCCGCAGTCATCACACCAATCACCTGACTCATCCCATGCCGCAGTCGCGGTAGCCAGCCGGTTGGCGCATCGGTTTCCGTCGGTGCACCAGCTGCCTGGGTCGTTGCCGCGGTTGGTGTGCCAGCCGTCATATCCGCAAATGCAGGTCCTAACTGAGCCATCACGGCATCGTAGACCTCATTAACCGCGGGTCCAATCACCACTTGGTATTGACCACCCGCCTTGGCAACGTCAATCACCCCATCGAGATTGGCAATCACGGCATCCTGTGCACAGTGCTCGTCCTTCAAGTAAAAACGCAAGCGCGTGATACAATGAATCACACTGTTAATGTTGCCCGGGCCACCGACGTTCGTCACAATTGCCGTGGCGAGGTGGGCGTATTTTGACGTTGAGTTTGGTTTAGATTTGGATTTGGATTTGGATTCAGATTCAGATTCGAATTCAGATTCTAGTTCCACGTCTGATGCTGCCGTTGTCGATGTCACCGCTTGCGCTCCTGGTACCGGCGTGACGGCCAATACCGCGGTTGCCACGGCAGTTTTAGCAGTCACCATTTGGTCCGTCGCAGCGACGATTAAGTCATCCAACACGGTTTGGCCGTTCGTCACCACGACGATGACCGTCGCTAACTTCTGCGCCCGTTGTAGCGCCGCCAGATCCATCTCGGCTAGCACTTCACCCGCTTGGATCGTATCACCGACCTGTACGTGACAAACAAACGGTGCACCATTCAAATCGACCGTATCGATACCCATATGCACCAGCACTTCTAAGCCGCTCGCCGTCACGAGTCCAACTGCATGCTTAGTCGCAGCCACGACCGTCACCCGACCGCTGACTGGTGCAACGACGCGCCCGTCAGTTGGTTGAATCGCAAATCCCGGTCCCATCGTCGCAGTCGCAAAGACCGGGTCTTGCACGTCAGCCAAAGCTAGGACCCACCCCGCAACCGGCGCCAAGAGTCGTCTTGTTGCTGCCTTCTTCATGATGATTATCCCCCCTCTTAAGAATGTCCACCGACCTCACTGCCCATTATTTGGGTTGACCATTCGTAATATTCACTAAAAGTCTATCATCACGTTTCGCCCCTTCACAACCACTTGGCACTATCGTCACCGATTCGTACGGTCGACTAATCATCAACGGAGTCTCGGCTGATTGATTCTCTATGTTAATCGAAAACAAGCATTTCTCGAGTGAGAAATGCTTGTTAAAACGTGCTCGTTAGTTGGTTTGCTGTTCGTCAGCCGATACACCCCTCCCCTCCAGTCGGGAAACCGTTCGAACAGCTGATGAACAACCACCTAACTGGGTACAATTGATCACTGAATATTGAGTTTGGCTGGACCTTCAGGCAAAGGCTTAATCAGTCTCGATAATGGCTTATGACATTAAAGCACTGATCAGCTGTTCTGAATGTTACGACTAATTCTCAATGAAAATTAGTCTCTTACAGTTGAATGTTAAAAGACACGTTTTCTAAGAACCAACGACTAATTCATCAAAAGTTGAGTGCACACATGTCTGCCTTTCGAATACCATCCGCGGCTGGAGGGCGTTTCTGACAATGGTCAGCGATGAAATTCCACTTAGCAAGCGTTTTTGGCTTGGTTAGTGGAAGACCAGTATTTAAGACGTGGGTTGTCGGCTTAAATCTGTGTCCATCGCGTTCCAGCGTTGTCAGAAATGCCTGGAAGCCGGCATAGGACGGCCCTATCGCTGCAAGTTTACGTATATTCGCCCCATTTTCTAGCGGTCCTCCGCTGGCCGCTTTTGGCCTTAAAATCCGCACGTTTAAATCCTGCTTCATGACAAGTTAGCTTAAGCAGTTGCACCCAAGTGACGTTTCTTAGGCGCCACTTTGACGGCATTGACGTCTTCGTCCTTGAACCCGAACATCCAAGTTAAGGCAAAGGAGACGATGATGGTGGCTGCGGATGCAATCAAGAAGCCGTAGAAGCTGAAGTCGAGGCCCTTAGGGTTAACGAAGGATGTGAACCCAATCAGTGAGCCAGTAAAGCCCCACATATTAACGTTCAGGAGCCCAGTTAAGAAACCACCGACCGCCGCACCGATGCTGGCAGTGATAAAGGCCCGACCGTATTTCAGGTTAATCCCGTACATGGCGGGTTCCGTAACACCGCAAAAGGCTGAGATGGTTGCGGGCCAGGCGAGTTCTTGAATATTGGCTAGTTTAGATTTCAATGCAATCGCTAGAACTGCGCCACCTTGGGCAACCATCGTCGCAGAAACGATCGCATTCAAGTAGCTGTGACCAGTCGTCGCAATATCGTTCGCCACGATTGGAATAACAGCCCAGTGCAACCCAAAGATAACCAACACTTGGTAAAAACCACCGATAATGAGCCCAGAGATAGCGGGACTCAAGTTGTAGATCCAGACAATCAAGTTGGCTAAACCAGTCGATAATACCGTAATGATTGGGCCGAGGAATAATAGAATGGCCCCAGAAACAATCACAACTTCAAATAATGGCACAAAAATCATCCGTAAAACCGTTGGAATCACCCGTTTTAACCACGGTTCGAGCTTGCTTGCTAACCAAGCGCCCGCAATCATTGGGAAGATCGAATACGTGTACGACGCAATGTGAACGGGTAACCCGAAGAAGTCAGCATTGATGCCCATTCCTAGCAGCGTCCCGGTCGCCTTGCCGCTCGCCATGGTCACAATCGCAGGATACGTGAGCACCCCACCTATGATTCCCATGATAACAGGGTCGGCACCCAACTTTTTACCAGCCGTGAAGCCGACAAAAATTGGCAGGAAGTAGAAGACGGAATCGCCCATCGCGTTAATAATCACGTAAGTTGGCGCGGTCGTGCTGACAACTTTGAAGGTCGTCAGTAGCGCCAAGATTCCCTTTAAAATACCAGAAGCAGCCAACAGTCCAATCACCGGAATCATCGAACCAGTGATGACGCCAATCAGATTGCTAAAGCCCCATTTGACCTTGCCCCAAGCCGTCGTTGGTCGATTAGCAGCGGCCGCCGTTTCAGCCACCGCCTGAGCAGTCGCCGAATCGTTGGAGAAGTGCGGCCCAATTTGCTTGATAACGGCATCGTACACATCCGTGACCGCCGGACCAATGACGACTTGATACTGACCGCCCGCCTTGGCGACATCGATGACGCCTTTTAAGTTCCGAATCGCGTCATCGTTGGCTTTGCTCTCATCTTTCAGATAAAAACGGAGCCGCGTAATGCAGTGAATCAAACTATTGATATTGTCGACGCCACCAACATTGGCGACGATGTCCGTCGCGAGTTGGTCATATTTGCCCGCCTTAGGTAGCCGATTCTGACGTTTGGCATTAAACGTATTCGCGTTCAAACGCCCGGTCGCCGTCACGTCACCGGCTGTTTTTTGTCCAGTCGTCACGTCCAATAATTCGAGTTTGTCGCTGGAATTTGTAACGGCCAGAATGACCGTTGTCTGACGGTTAGCGGCGACGATTGCATCCAGATCCATCGTCGCGATCACATCGCCCGCTTGAACGTCATCACCCACGGCCACTTGAACGTCAAACGGCGCACCCTTTAAATCGACCGTATCAATGCCCAAGTGCACCAATACTTCCAGATGATCGTCAGGGGTCGTAAAGCCAATCGCATGCTTCGTCTCAGCGACCATCGTAACCTTACCACTGACTGGCGCCACCACTTGACCACTCGTTGGTTGCACGCCAAATCCTAAGCCCATCATTCCTGCTGAAAAGACCGGATCTTTGACGGTATCGAGCGTCATGACATCCCCACTGACTGGCGCTAATATTTTAACTGTTTGTTCCTTTGCCATACCCATTCCTCCATTCTTAACCTAACAACAATGCAACGGCTTGATACGGTTGCATCGTCAACTGCGACGTCACTTTGACATCGTCGTAATTTGACAATAAGACGCGTGCGCCCACCATTTCATCCGGCAACGTGACCGTGGTCGGTTGCTCGTAAAAATTCGTCAAAACGAGCAATTTCTGTTGGTGATACGTCCGCCAATAACCAAAGACTTGTGGATCATCTAACCGCCAAGATTGATAGCCGCCGTCTGCAATAATCGGCATCGTCTTGCGCAATTTGATGAGCTGTTGATAATAGTTGAAGATTTCACCGTGCGCCAATTCGTTGTTGACATTAATCGTCGCCTGATTGGTCGGGGCCAACCACGGCCGGCCAGTCGTAAAACCAGCCTGGGCGCTGTCATCCCACTGCATCGGTGTCCGTGAATTGTCGCGCGCCTTCGTCTTAACGATCGTAAAGGCATCGTGGTGACTATACCCGCTTCGAATCAGGGCCCGATACGCATTGAGCGCTTCAACGTCCACGTAATCCGCCATGTTATCGTAGTCCGGGTCGGTCATTCCTAATTCTTCACCCATGTAGATGAAGGGCGTCCCCCGCAGTAAATGAATGACGGTCGCCAACATTTCAGCTGATTTTTCACGATACTGGGCGACATTTCCAAACCGGTTCAGGGCCCGCGGTTGGTCATGATTGTTCCAGAAGAGCGCTTGCCAACCGCCACCAGCGGCCATGCCACTCGCCCAGCTATCTAATAATTGCTTCAACCGTGGAAAATCAAAGGCCATCCGTGACCATTTGCGGCCATCTACATAATCCGTCTTGAGATGGTGAAAGTTAAAGACCATCGATAATTCATGATTGGCCGGATTGGTATAGCCAACGCTATTTTCAACGGTCGTCGACGACATTTCACCAACCGTCACACTATCTGGGTCTTGACCGAAGCTCGCCGCGTTCAGTTCCTTGAGATAGTCATGAACGATTGGCGTATCGGTATACAACGTCTTACTTGGGACGCCTTTTGGAGCGTCAACTAATTGTTCGGCCTTACCCGTGACGTTGATGACATCGAAGCGGAAGCCCTGAACCCCTTTGTGCCGCCAAAAGTTGACGACATCGGCACATGCTTGGCGGACATCCGGATTATGCCAATCTAGATCTGCCTGGGTCGGATCATATAAGTGCAAGTAATATTTTCCGGTATCCCCAAAGGGCGCCCAGGCCGGCCCACCAAACTTCGATTCCCAATTAGTTGGGAGTTGGCCATCCGGCTTCGGCGGCCGTAAATAATAAAATTTTTGATAGTGTTCATCACCTGCTAACGCCTTTTGGAACCACTCATGCGCGGTGGAGGTGTGATTGAGCACCATGTCGAGCATGACACCGATACCATTAGCTTTCAGCTTCGCGACGAGTTCTTCGAAATCAGCCATCGTCCCAAACATCGGGTCAATGTGATAGTAATCAGCGATGTCGTAACCGTTATCATTTTGGGGTGAGACAAAAAATGGATTGAACCAAATCATGTCGACATTCAGTTGCTTAAGATAGTCAATCTTCTGAATAACCCCCTGTAAATCCCCGATCCCGTCACCGTTGCTATCATAAAATGATTTCGGGTAAATCTGGTAAATCACTTGTTCTGATAATTTCATTCTGCAATCCTCTCATGCTAGGTTATTTCTTGGTCCGGCGAGCAAAATCCCGAAAGCTGAACCGGTCGGCCCGGTGACGGGATTCCGTGTACTGGAACGCCCGCGCATCCGTTAAGCTCGTCACACTGCGGACGATTGCCACATAAGCGCCCTTATTCAACGCTAAGTGCTCACGGTCCTCCTCAGTAGCCGGGGCCATCGTAATTTCCTTCGTCGCATACCCAATCGTCAATCCCAATTGGTCTTCAAAATAGGCGTATAACGACTCCTCAGCCGCCCGTTTGGGAACGTCCGGAACGACTGACTTCAAAATATAATCCTTATCAATAATGGCTGGTTCCCCATTGATGACCCGCACGCGCTTGATAGCCGTGACGGGTGCTTCAGTCAATTCCGTGCCTAACGACGTAAAATCAGCTACCGGCAATAGGGCGTCCGGTTGATAATCGTAAACCACATTCTCCGTTTTAATGTGTAACTTCGCGGCTAATTCCTTATAACTGACGATTCCCGAAACCGGAAATTCATATTGGCGGTGCTCAATCACAATGGACCCTTTCCCCCGAATCTTCTGGATATAGCCATCGTCAGCCAAGGTCGCTAACGCTTTACGACCAGTCTCACGGGAGATGCCATATAATTCGCACAACTGATGCTCGCTAGGCAAATAACTGCCAATCGGATAAACTTCCGCGTCAATTTTCTGTAACAGATCTTGATACACTAGCGCCGCTTTGTTCACGGCCAACACCTCACTTTGTTATCGCTTTCATTTAAGAATATAAACTTGTTTAGACAAGTTGTCAATCACTAGCAATAATTTCTTTTTTTCGCTGACAAATAAGCTTCAATCAACAGAATAGCTCCTTAATCGTCTTGACTGTACATGTCATTAGTAAAAATTCTCCCACCGGGTAATTCGTTACTATCATCCCGTTTAGCACCATGAATAGTTATGACAGTCACATAAGAATCTCATGATGAATTAATAAACCAGTGGTTCTCGTTGTACAGCTCTGCTATAGTTAACCGTATTGGTCATTTCAACATGACCTAGTAAGTGCTTTAGAGTCCACAATCAGCGCAATTAGACGCGCCGATTGCACAGAACCATAAATCTGATTTCATTGAAGGGATGTTTCTTCACCTATGCGTAAGAACAGAGTCGCCATCACCGTCATTGGGCTAGCAACCCTACTTATGATCAGTCCGCTCTTCCTCAATCACCAGGCACTATATGGTGTCGACGGGCCATTTCAATACAGCCGAATCTATGAAGCGGCGATGCAACTTAAAAATCATAATTTTAGTTTTATGAACCTTTACACTTTTCAACAGGCTGGCCGTATCGTCAACAGTCTTTACAGCCCACTAGTGGCCGTGCTCTGTGGTATCCTGCTGCTACTAGTCGGCAATTGGTTTCGCTTCCAAATCATTTCCTTATTTATCGTTTATTTTCTATGCGGCTACTTTATGTACAAAGCGGCACTAAAATTACGGTTGTCACGAAAATTGGCAATTGCTTTAGGTGTCATTTTTCTTAGCTCCAACGCTGTTTACGGCTTCTTGTTTGGGATAATGTGGCGCTCATTGGCCGTCGCGTTATTGCCAATATTTATCGGTCCCATTTTGGACTTGTATCATGGTGACTGGACACTTGCCAAAATGATGAAGCTGGGCTTATTCGTCGGTATTATGGGCCAATTTCAGATTCTAACTATCGGAGTGTTTTTGCCATTCCTTGTTCCCTTTTTCATTCACGGGCTGTGGCAGTCACGAGAGAAGCTACTCAGCAGTCTCAACTTTCTAGCGGGCGTACTATTGGCGCTAGTGCTTAGTTTGAATGCCTTAATTCCCATGTTAGAGGTCTACCATGGCAACTTGCTGATTGCACCGGTAGGAATGGATCTCATGGACCACGCGAGCCGGATACTCCAACCGCTTTATACGAGCGTCTACTCTAGCAGTGACATTATCTCAACAATCATTGCATATGCCCTGATAACGGGATTATTACTATTCTGGTCACATCTTTTGCCCTTTACCAAAATGTTGGCTGGCGTTACTGTCACATATCTTATTCTGAGTACCAGTCTGTTTCCTTGGGACCTCGTGCAGCAATCGATGCCTTTCTTGCAGTCATTCCTGCAAATGCCTGGTCGGATTACGTTAATCGCCACGCCGTTCATGCTGTTATCAGCCGCTTTAATCTATGATGAAGCAGCGCAACATACGAATAATCTCAGTCTCCAGCAAGGATTGCGCTCGGCCGGCGTCTTACTGAGTGTCTTATCACTTAGCCTCTGTACGCAAAATGTCGCTCGGAGCGTTCACACGAACATGAAACCTGACACATCATTCGCTCAAGGCATCCAAACGTACCCTCAAAATGTCCACACTAAGCTGCAGACCATCGCTAAGTTACAACCGGCATTCCATACCCGGAACCTTGGGCAGCTAATTAAGGCAGCCGATCGTACAGTTCCGGATTATGTGCCCGTTTCCAAAAAAATCTCGACTGACCCTGAAACTTACAAAGTCGTCTATCGCGAATATCGCCAGAACTTCTCTGAACAGCAGCACAACTTCCGCTACCGCGCCGTTCGAGGGGGTATTCAATTAACTTGGCACGCTAAGACGGCTAGGTCACGAGCTGTTCCCGTCGTTGCTTATCAGCGGTCGATCCTAACACTGAATGGTCAACCCTTATCGACAACGCGACTCACACGCCACTGGGTCGGCAATATCAACGTCCACCAGCATCGAGGACGAAATGTGCTCACAATTCGATACAGTTCAAGCATTCTGACCAAGATAAGTAAAATCATTGGTTATACTGCTTGGCTGATTGTGTTTCTCCTGATTCTGCTCTTCAAAACGCCACTAGGTCGCTGGGTAAACAGCTTGATTCAGGCCCGTCAACTAGCTGCAAGCAAATAGTGCCTACTTACAATAAATCACTCAATTTGAAAATGAATGTCTCCCAGCAACGACTAGTCATAATCTGACACTTGCCGCCACTGGGAGGCGTTTTTGTCTGTGTAAATTTGGAGGACTTTTAAATTGATTAAAGCGTTTATTTTACAGCAACGGAACGTAACCAGCTTTCGACCGCTAGTCGTTTGAATTCAAACTGTGCGCTATTCGAGGTGCGAAATAAAATGCGATTCACGGTAATATCCGATTTTGTGCGACGAAAAAAGCACGACCAGCCTAGCCAGTCATGCTTCACACTTACCTAATTAATGATTTAATTCGAACGCTTGATTATGAGTCGCGTCTACACTAGCAGCATCACTAGCCGCTTGTTCTTCGGCCATCAAACGAGCCCGTTCATGCTTGTTGTACCAAGGTGAGACCGTGAAGGCTAAGATATCGTTGATCAAATAAATTGAACTGTTGATAAACATCGCCAACGTTGCGGAACCTTGACGGAACGAAATGAACCAGAGTACCATCTGAGCTAGCCCAGAAGCAATCCACCAGAAGTACTGGTTGTTGTAACGGAGGAAGCAGATGACCCCTGCCGTCAAACAAATGGCGAAACTGATGGCATCGACCCACGGGCGCGGATCATCAGTCAACGCGCCAATGAGGTAACCAGAGATGGCGTAAACGACGAGGGTTGCAGCGATTGCGACGACCCAAGTCTTACCGGTGAACTTCCGAATCTTGGACACCATGTTCACGTTCCAGTTAGCACTCAGTAACACTGGGATATCGAGCGTCACAACGTAGGCTAATTGTTCGCCGATACTTAAGTAGTTTTTGGCTGAAAAACCAACCACGATGAAGCAAGCTGCTGAAATAACACCCAATAATCCATTGACTGATTTGGCGGCGTTAATGGCTAACACGCAAAGAACACCCAAAGTTGTCCCAATAAATGTTAGAATAGACAATGCTGTGATTGGGGCACTGACCAAAGTCATCACTTGACACCCTAAGCTAAAATAGAATAAGTAGTAGTTCTGTTGTGGCCAACCCTTCAGTTGGTGTGATAAGAATTTAAAATAATTA
Organism: Lactiplantibacillus sp. B652; assembly: GCF_023806745.1. Classification (NCBI taxonomy): domain Bacteria; kingdom Bacillati; phylum Bacillota; class Bacilli; order Lactobacillales; family Lactobacillaceae; genus Lactiplantibacillus; species Lactiplantibacillus sp. B652. The sequence continues at coordinate 281,182 of NZ_JAMSKY010000001.1, forward strand.
CTCAAAATCATGCTCCTCTTTCCGTTCATCATATGCGGTTGTAGGTGTCTAGTTGGCCAACCAGTCACGTCACACTACTACATGTAGTGTTTCCGTTCGAAACAACACAATATATTGTATCATTATCTCAGCCGATGAAAAGAGAAAAATTCCATTTTTATATTAGATTGTTCACAACCAATCCGTTTCCGTCCCGCCAATTTGGCTTTTTTGGCGTGGCAATTTTTTTCGTTTTTTTTAGCGTTAAGTTACCGGAAACGCTATCATTAGCAAGTGCAGACAATGGCTTTTGTCGGACCACCTCGCTTGCAGTATACTGGAGGAGAACAATCTTTTAGCTTTACAATATAATTAATTTTTTGGAGGAACCTCATGATTACGCTTAAATCAGATCGTGAAATCCAAGGGATGCAAGCTGCCGGCGACATTATGGTGGGCTTGTTCCACGCCCTTGAAGATTACATCAAACCAGGTATCACGACTTGGGATGTCGATCACTTTGCTTACGAATACATCACCGCGCACGATGCGACCCCTGGTGAACTTAACTTTGAAGGCTACAAATACTCAACTTGTGTCAGCGTCAACGACATGATTTGCCACGGCTGCCCAAGTAAGGACATCTTAGTTAAGGACGGTGACTTACTAAAGGTCGATACGGTTATTAACTACCACGGTTACCTCAGTGACTCTTGCCACGCCTTCGTTGCCGGGACCCCTGCACCAGAAGTTAAGAAATTAATGGAAGTGACCCACAAAGCGCTATACCTGGGCATCGACCAAGCCGTTGTTGGCAACCGTATCGGTGATATTGGTTGGGCAATTCAAAACTACGCTGAAAACGAAATGGGCTACGGTGTCGTTCGCGAATACATCGGCCACGGCATTGGACCGACGATGCACGAAAAGCCCGACGTTCCTCACTATGGCGAAGCAGGTCACGGTACCCGCTTGAAAGCCGGCATGACCATAACGATCGAACCCATGGTCAACATTGGCGACTGGCGCTCTGGCGAAACTGCCGATGATGGCTGGACCGTTCGGACGTTAGACGGCAGCTTGAGTTGCCAATACGAACACACCTTGGTTGTCACGGATGACGGTCCTAAGATCTTATCTTCATTCGATACCGACTTCGACGCTAAGTATTTATGGCATAAATAATCATCACTTTATTAGATAACGACTAACCGCCTGAACAAGCGACCTTGAACTTGTTCAGGCGGTTTTTGGCTAGATTTACGCATTGTCCTAAGTAATTTGGCATGAATCATGATTAACTCATGTTATTTTCTAAGTTCAAGAGCTGCCAGCTGAGGACCGCTGGAAACGGTGCGAGCTAGCGTAAACTTTCTGTGATAGCTGCGTCTTATTCCGGCTTCCAGCCTGGGATGGTATTCGAAAGGCAGACATGTGCGGACTCAACTTTTTGTTGGATTAGTTGCTGGTTCCTAATGACAGCTAAACTTCCATATTCGTGTTTTAACTTTTTTAAATCGCGGATTCGCTGAACTTGTCAGAATTTTCCCAAGTCGTTCGAGATAACAAAGCCTCGAATTCTAAGCGACGGCAATTTCATCGATTCATTTCAAGACTAATTGCCATTGAATTCGTGGTGTTGAGATGAGCAAATAGCATTCAGAAATCTTTTCAGTAAATAAATGCGATAAGTCATTATCGATACCAACTAAAAGTTTGCCCGAAGGACCAGTCACCTAATATTCAGTGGTCAATTATACCCAGATAGGTGGCCGTTCATCTGCCATTCGAGCGGCTTCCCAACTGGAGGGGCTGGCTGACAATGCTCAGTAGCCAAATTATTCTTAGGTGGAAGTGGGTTGCTTCCGGCTTAGAATAAGACTCGTATTTGAAATTGCGCAGTGACTTTCTGTGTGAGTTCAAATCGACGTCGGCTTACGTTCCAGCAATTGTCAGCCGGCCCCGGAATTCGGAATGGGACGCGCATCGGCTGACGAACAGTAAGCCAAACGATTGGCATGGTTTAATCATCTTTAGTGATAAAAAACAACTAGCACAATGTGTTAAATTATTTTCAATTGCTGACCACTTTTCAAGCGAGTTGTGGCAAGGATTATCGCTGATAACGTGATTCAACATTACGTCAACCGGACTCAACTTAAACTTGACAGCCACAAATTCAACTTGTATAGTTATCACCAACCAAACCAGAGGAGGATCAGACATGACTCAATTAACTAGCAATGCTTTGAATAACTGTTGTTGCCGAACCGCGCGCTTATTGCGATGTTCGGCCTGTTAAGCATTGACTTTTTGAGGAGTGTCATCCTAAAAATCAATGTCCAGCATGGCTGGATATTGAACTGGGCGCGACGAATTCATTTGAATTCTCGCGCCCTTTTTGTCGTTTTTGGCACCCCCGCCAACAAACCTACTGGGAGGAATTTTCATGCTCGTACACCATATCCAAGAACTAATCGGTCACACCCCATTAATTGAACTACCCATTGCCGTTCCTAACGACAGCCATATTTATGCCAAACTCGAGATGTTCAACCCGGGCGGCAGCATCAAAGATCGGCTGGGCGATTACTTGATTCAAGATGGCTTGCAAAGTGGGAAAATCAACGCCACGACCACCATCATTGAGCCCACAGCTGGCAATACCGGAATTGGGTTAGCCCTAGCTGCTCAACATCACCAACTCAAAACAATTCTAGTCGTTCCGGAAAAATTCAGTATGGAAAAACAGGTTTTGATGCAAGCACTCGGCGCCGAAATCGTCCACACGCCTAGTGAACAAGGGATTCAAGGTGCCATCAAGAAAGCAAATGAACTGGCTGCCAGCATTCCAAATAGTTACGTCCCGATGCAATTCAAGAATCCCGCTAATCCCGCGGCCTACTACCACAGTCTGGCGCCAGAGATTCTCGCTGATATGCCGCACCCGGTCACTGCCTTTGTCGCTGGTGCCGGTAGTGGTGGCACGTTCGCTGGCGTCGCGGCCTATCTTCAGGCACACGACGACGCGACTCAGGCCGTGGTTGTTGAACCAGAGGGCTCGATCCTAAATGGTGGCCCCGCGCATGCTCACCGGACTGAAGGAATCGGCGTCGAATTCATCCCGCCATTCTTCGAGCAAGTCCGAATCGACCAGACGTTGACCATCGCGGACGACGATGCCTTTGCGGCCGTTCGCCAGTTAGCCCGCAAACACGGCTTATTCGTCGGTAGCTCGAGTGGTGCGGCGCTGGTTGCGAGCCTGAAATTAGCTGCAACTTTGCCACACAACAGCCATATCGTCACTATTTTCCCAGACAGCAGCGAACGCTATCTCAGTCAAAAAATTTATTCGAAATGAGGCCTTTTAAAATGAAATTTGAAACGCAATTAATCCATGGTGGTATCAGTGAAGACGCAACGACCGGCGCGACCTCCGTGCCAATCTACATGGCGTCGACCTTCCGTCAAACTAAGATTGGTCAAAATCAATACGAATACTCCCGGACGGGTAATCCGACCCGAGCAGCCGTCGAAGCACTGATTGCGACCCTGGAACACGGCACTGCCGGCTTCGCGTTTGCATCCGGTTCAGCGGCCATCAACACGGTCTTCTCCCTATTTTCCGCTGGCGACCACATTATTGTGGGCAATGATGTCTACGGTGGGACTTTCCGGCTGATTGATGCCGTCTTAAAACACTTTGGCATGACATTTACCGCCGTCGACACCCGCGATTTAGCCGCAGTATCAGCCGCGATTACCCCGGATACCAAAGCGATTTATTTAGAAACACCGACTAATCCGCTGCTACACATCACGGACATTGCCGCCATCGCGACGCTTGCGCACCAGCACGGGTTACTCAGCATCATCGACAACACCTTTGCTTCGCCATACGTGCAAAAGCCCCTTGATTTAGGCGTCGACATCGTCTTGCACAGCGCATCCAAATATCTTGGCGGCCATAGCGATGTCATCGGCGGACTGGTGGTCACCAAGGACGCGGCATTGGGTGATAAGATCGGCTACCTCCAAAACGCCATCGGCAGTATCCTCGCACCCCAAGAAAGTTGGTTACTCCAACGTGGCATGAAGACCTTGGCCTTACGCATGCAGGCACACCTGGCCAACGCCGAAAAAATCTTCGCGGCACTCAAAGCAAATCCCGCCGTGGCGAAGATTTACTATCCAGGCGACCCAGACAATCCCGATTATGAAATCGCGAAGAAACAAATGAATGGTTTTGGCGCCATGATTTCATTTGAACTCCAGCCCGGGATGAACCCTCAGACATTCGTGGAACACCTGCAAGTGATCACCTTAGCTGAAAGTCTTGGCGCCCTTGAAAGTTTGATTGAGATTCCGGCTCTGATGACTCACGGCGCAATTCCACGTCCAATTCGGCTACAAAATGGCATTCAAGACGAACTCATTCGGTTGTCCGTGGGCGTCGAAGCCATCGATGATTTATTAGCTGATTTAGACCGTGGATTTGCCAGCGTCGAAGCGGGGTAATGCGATGTGGCAGACAGCACGTGCAATTCTAAAGCGCGACCCCGCGGCCACTAATCTCCGCACGGTCCTACTCACCTATCCCGGCTTACACGCGCTCGCTTGGCATCGCCTAGCCCACTACTGCGAGCGGCACCATTGGTCGTTACTGGCTGCCCTCATTAGCCAACACGCGGCGCATCGGACGGGTATTTTGATTCATCCGGCTGCTCAAATTGGCCAGCGCGTCTTCATTGATCACGGCATCGGCACCGTCATCGGAGCAACAGCCGTCATCGAAGACGATGTCACCCTACTGCACGGCGTGACGCTCGGAGCACGCCAGGCTGGGCAGACTGGGCAGCGTCATCCGCATATTGGGGCCGGTGCATTCATCGGTGCCAACGCCCAAATCTTAGGTCCAATCTCGATTGGCGTCCACAGCAAGGTCGGTGCTGGCGCCATCGTCTTGACCAACGTCCCAGCTTACGCCACCGCAGTCGGTAATCCCGCTAGAATCATCAATGCACAACTCCACGCTTATCATCAGGCCGTCCAGTGACAGCTAATTTTAGAGACTGACGAATTAGAACTGACGAAAAGGCGATTCAGCTTATCCTGAATCGCCTTTTTGCGTACAATCTTCACGATACAAAACTACTCACCTGAGTCTCAGTACAGATCCGTCCGACAGCCCAATCTGAGGTTAACCTGTCAGTCACTGGTCCGTGACGCTAACCGTGCAACTGACAAGGCTCAACAGACCCGCAAGACCTGTCGCAATGCCTGTGCCGACCCGAATCTGGCATCCAACAAACCGCTATGGTCTCGTAGCGAATCAAATCAGCCGCAGTTATCTGAATCAGCAACTCCCCTAGTCAGCGGCGACAAATGCAAATTTCGCCCAAGGGCCAACAGCGTCTAACAGAACGAGTTGGTCTGGCGCAATCGTCGCGACTAAGTTCTTGCGCTGATCTTGATGGGGTTGTAACACGATTTGAAGTTCATTTTGATACTTGCCAAATTGGTCGTTTCCGATGACGACATCACCGCGTTGAAACGTGTGCCGGTCCTCATTGACTGGATTGGCGTCATGATACCGTTTGCGGACCGCTGTCGACCGAATGGTTAGGTCATTAATATCCCCGCGCCGTTCATGCAAGTTATCCAGTAAAATCTGTCGTTCCACCGGATGGCTCGCCGCGGTAGGTGTCACCGTAAACGTCAAGTGGTAGCGGTTCAGTCGTCCCAACTGTTGCAAGTCCGTCTGTGAAGCGTAGGCGTTCCCAATAATGGCACTGTCGATCAGTCCGGTCGAAAATAGATGCTGGACCTGAACTGCGAGTGGCCAATCACGATGCATTTCTAAGGTCGGTAAACCGTCATTGATGTCCCACGGTCCGATGGTCGCTCCCGGTGCCGTAACGAAGGCTGCTGTCTCAATGCCCGCACGTTTGAACCGCTGGGAACACGCAATGAAGAAATCAAGGGGCAGACCAGTTCCGCGCTGTGGATAAAAGTTATGGCAACCATAAAGAAACGGCTGATTCGCACCGTACGTCAAAATATTAGGCAAGTATTCGACGTCGTTACTCATGTTCAACTCCAAATCAAGTCCTGGCGGGTTATAAGACATCCAAGCTTCTTCGTGCCCATCAAAGCCCGCATCTAGCCGCAGCGCGTCCGCTCCCAGTGACGCGAAATAACTCAAATCCTGATACGATACGCCTAGCTGGTCAAAGATATTGGGCGCGACATCGAGCGTCGTCTTGAAGCCGAGCTGGTGCGCGTGCTGAATCAGCCGTTGATATTTTTCCGTAACACGTGTTTTACCATCTTGTACTTCCAGCATGCTAACGAACAAACGTGTAAAACCAGCCTGTGCGGCAATGTCTAAGTAAGCGCGATCCTGCTCAAAATCACTGTGGTCTGGATATAGCGAAATTCCTAAAGTCCGTTTCGTCATTCACGTTTCCCCCGTTCTAGCGCCTCAAAGGCTTGCAAGTAGCGATTCGCAATCACAGTAGCCAAGTAAATCGTTGTGACGACCGTTATCATCACTGGTAGGTGCCACCAAGCGACTAGGCCAATCACGACCAGTAGACTCGCTAATGCCCGCCAGACAATGTGCCGGTGTCGCAAGTAACCTGGAATCAACCCCCGATTGACCAGCCATTCGCTAACAATCAGTGGCACAGCTAACATCAATAATCCCAACACGTGCATGAACCCCCTATTCTTTGCTCAATTGCTGTTTTTCAAACACTTTGAAGAATGGATAGTAGATGATCAGGTCAATCACAAAATTGACACAGGATAAAATCAGCGCCGGCACGCTCCAGTTGGTGCTGACAAACGCGCCAAGCGGTCCCGGAACGGTAAATGGCAGCCGCGCCATCATCATCGGCACTACGCCGGTAATCGTTAGGACGTAGCTCAACGTACCCGTGATGAGTGGGCCAACAATAAAAGGAATCCCTAAGATCGGGTTCATCACGATTGGCGCCCCAAATACAATCGGTTCGTTAATATTGAATAGGCCGGGCAACAGGGATAGTTTATTACCCAAGTCGCGCAGATAGGTCGATTTGGAGGAGATGAACAACACCACCAGGGCCAAAGTTCCCCCGGCACCCCCAATCCAAATGAACCACTGTAAAAATTGCTCGGTAAAAATCGTGGATAAGTTATGCGCGCTCGTCCCGCTCGTAAATTCACTCATATTTTGGGCAATCGACATTTCCCAAAACGGCCGAATGACCGGGTCCATGATTGCCGCTCCGTGAATCCCCAGGGTCCAAAAACCGGTAATCAGGAAAATCGTCAGTAAGCCACCAAATAAGCTATTACCGACTAACACCCCTTTTAAAGGCATCAATAGTGAACTTAAGAATGAAGAAATATTGAAATCAAAGACATAGCGAATCACCCAAAATAGTATCAAAATCACCGCGGCGGGCACCAGCGCGACAAACGAATTCGAGACTTCTGGTGGGACACCTTCTGGCATTTTGATCGTAATATTGCGGTTTTTCAAATAGCGAAAGATTTCGACGGTCAATAGGCCGGTAATAATTGACCCAAAGAGGGACGACGCGCTCAGGTTCGCAATGTTGATATAACGACCAGTACTGATGACATCGCTCACATTTTTGGTCACGTGCACCGGAACCGCTGTCGACACGAGGAAGGCGAGAATCGCCAGAATCCCGTTAGTTAACTTATCTAACTGATAACTTTCAGCTAGTGACGACGCAATCCCAAACGTTGCGTATAGTGCTAAAATCCCGACCGTATAGCGAAATGGCACGTCGAGAATTTCTGCATAGGGTGCTAAAAAATTAGCCACTGCTTCAATCGGCATATTGTTCAGAATGGTGAAGAACGACCCAACGATCGTTAGCGGTAGCGTGGAAATAATTCCTTTCCGAATCGCTGTCATATGGCGCTGGGTCCCCACTTTATTCGCCACTGGCAGTACTTTGGCATTCAGTAAATTGATAAAGTTATCCATATCGTTCCTATTAGCCAACTATGGTGAACGCAAAATGCGTCAGGCTATTTTGCGTCAAGAAAGATTGCATCCTTTCTTTCAATCATTTATGCCCATCAAGTTGATTGACGAAACCACTACAACGGTCCTCACCGTGACACGGATTGACCCCCTTCAATCCGCCACCATATCACTTTCTTATGGATTGTCTGGCATCCGCCCCGGCAACGTTGCGACCACGACATTGCAGAATTTACAGGACCTCCTTTTGTCACACATCATATCATGTGACCGTTACCGCGTAAAAGATAGTGAAGCCTAAATTGTACACCAGTCTGATGGGTCGCTAAATCGGCCAAAGATCCGGCAATCAGTCGCTTCTGCCATCATTGATGACGCCCCAAAAAAGCTCCCGATAATCAGTGATCGATTATCGGGAGCCTAATATTAGTCATTTTCTGCAATTAGCAGTGACCGTCTTTTAATGTTAAATCCGGCTTTAACTAGTCCACGAACTTAGCAGCAAATTCGCTAAATTGCTTCCCGGCACCAGCTAAGAACTTTTGAGTGCCTTCATTCGTGATTTGGCCGTTTTCATCCGCCAACTTGTCGGTGTTACCAATGTATAATTCTGGTTGTTGCATCGTTGGCATGTCTAAGAAGACTAAGGATTGACGCAAAACATGGTGTGCCAAAACGCCGGAGATGCCGGAGATTGATTGTGAAGCAACCAAGGCTGGTTTGCCACCCCAAACACTTTGACCCCATGGACGTGACGCAACATCCAACGCATTCTTCAATGCTGCGGGGATGCTACGGTTGTGTTCTGGTGTGACAAAGATGAAGGCGTCTTGAGCAGCCACGGCTTCACGGAATTCCGTGTATTCTGCAGGTGAATCTGCATCGTAGTCTTGGTTGTACAGTGGTAACTTAGCGATGTTGAGATAAGTCACTTCTGCATCAGCTGGTAAGCCAGCAACGATTGCATCCGCAACCCCTTTAGAATAAGAATTTTTACGAATAGAACCTACGATTACACCATATTTAGTCATTATCAAACAATCCTTTCAAAATTAATTTCTTCATTTCACTTACTAATAGTAAGTATATCAAGTTGATTCAAAAGTGCAACCTTTTTCACCCATTAATTTTAACAGTCAGACCCATCATTCGTCATAAATGTTGATATATCAATGTTTATCAACATTAAAAAAACGGCCCACAACGGTCTGACCCGGTGAGTCGCACTAATCAACATGTTTGGTGTTATCCTTCTAAGAAATCTTGATAGTCATTATCGACCTGCGTCACGTACGCGGCCGCCCATTTCGCCATGGCTTCATCAAATTTGGTCGAGTGACCAACGTAGCCGCGAATCATGGCTGCCGTCGGACTTTGGGCATGGGCTTTCGCCAGAATCATGGCACAAGTGTTGGCATAGGCCTGGAATTGGCCCCAATCCAACGTTGGAATGTCGATCGACTCCTTCATGTCCCGGAACTGACGCACATAGAAGCTCTTGTCTCCCACTTGGAAATAACCTAAGAACGCATCCGACGTCGCTTGCAAAATCCGCTGGGAGCTCACGATCCGTTGTCCTTCCGTCAATTCCATCGCCGCCGTCAATGCTGGCCGTGACCGACTACCGACTTGCCGCGTGGGCAGCGCTTCCTTGATTTGAAGGACCAGATGGCTACCGTCCGTACTCGTCAATAAGACTAAGTAGCATAAGGAACCGAAGCTACCGACCCCGACACTATGCCGAATGATGTCCGTCACTTCGTATTGTGAGAGCAACAAAGCGACATCCGTTCGCACATTCAACAAATAATCCTGAATCCCCACTTTCAAGTCATGGGTCGTCTGACGATCAACGTGGACCGAGCGCGGCGCATTTTCCTTAAATTGGCGTTCACCGCGGCTATTGGTCACGGTAAACTTCCGAACGACTTGCTCAGAATTCCGTTTTTGAGCCTTTTTGACCAGCCCCGCAATCAAGTCAGCGGTATCTTCTGGGGCCCCACCAAAATTCAGGACGGCTTGCACTTCATTGTCGCGATAAAAGCGGTCGAGCGTCGTCTGGTCAAACATCCGTTGAAGTGCATCTCGGTAACTCGCACTTGCGGCCTGAACCAGCTTTTCAACTTTTTTGGGCTTAAAATTGGAATCGCGAGCCGCGAGAAAAATGCTCACGAGTAAGCGCCGTAAATCCCATTCCCAGGGATGGACGCCAGCTTCATCGAAGTCATTCAAGTCAAAGACTAAGCGGCGTTCCGGTGAGGCGTAGAAGCCAAAATTACCGAGATGGGCATCGCCACAAACGACGGCTGGAATCTCGGTCGACGCCTGGTAGTCCAAGTCATAATCCATTAATTCCACGGACCCCCGAAAAAAGGCAAAGGCCGACGCTGACATACGTTCACGCCGCAATGGCAGCAGTTCAGGAACTAACATCTCACGTACATGGCGGAGGTAGTCACCAGCGTTCCGTTTTACTGGAGTGAAAACACCTAATTGTTCAAATGACGTGACTTGGCGCCGGGCCTTCCCAAGCGCAATCAATTCGGCGACCGTGTGATGTTGCCGAATATGTGTTAAATCAAGTGGTGGCATGGTATCAAATCCTTTTAAAATTGTTTTAATTGTAAGTCGTCATTCGCCGTCGCAATATGTTATTATTGCGGTGGTCGCGTCCTAATTATTAAACAGCTTATCTTAATTTACAAGCGATTTTCATCATAAAACGGTGATTCTAGTTGACGTGTTCCCTAAAGTCACCTACAATTTAAAGTATAAATGATACCGCTTTCAAAAAGCGAGGAGGTCACGTATTATGGCAAATTCTGAAAAAACACTAGTCCTAGTTAAACCCGATGGTGTCAGTGAAGGACACATCGGTGAGGTCATCACTCGGTTAGAACGTAAAGGTTATCAAATTGCCGCCTTGAAGGTGATTAAAGCGACTGCTGAACAACTCCAACAACATTACAGCGAAAAAGTCGGCAAACCATACTTTAAGGAAATCGAGACCTATATGATGGAAGGCCCAATGGTAGCCATTATTGTGAGTGGCTCCGGCGTCGTCAAAGCCGTCCACCGGCTTGCTGGGAGCACCCGGCCAGCTGAAGCGCAACCCGGCACCATTCGGGGTGACTACGCTCATGAATATCCAGATGGTATCTTGAGAAACATCATTCATACCTCAGATAGTCGTGAAAACGCCCATCACGAAATCGCCATTTGGTTCCCTGAACTGGCGGTTAAGGCGCGTAAAGCTGAAGCCAAAGTGAAGGCTTAACTCACGCACCAATCAAGTTAGACTGATAAGATCAAAACCCGCGTCCAGCACCACTCGGACGCGGGTTTTCTGTTTGCTGATGACGACCAACTGCCACTACGTTAGTAAAACTTCCGAAGTTAACCGGTAAAGTAACCCAACTAACCGCCCCAATCCGTCGAAATCTTCGCACTAATTGTTCGTACTGGTTATGATTAAACCAATCAACTAATTGGTTTGGGGGAATCATTATGAATTTAGTCGTTGGACCATACGTAAGGCGGCCACGTGCCACCAAGACAGCCACTATCAATACGAGTAAGTTTTCGATGTTCAACTCACTACGGCGCATCGACGAATGTCTGGCACTCATCAAACGAACCGGTACACCCGGCCTGACCGATTCCACTGCGACACTCGGATTGAATCTGACCCATTTGATGGGCTTAAATGTCATCGTGACTAGCAATCATCGGAGCTTCACAATTATTGTCCAGGGCCGGCAGAATACCTTTACCTTGACTGGCTGCATCATTGAAGACACCTTCCACAACATGGCACACCCGCTGCGGACGGATTACCTTATTTCATTGAACCGGCAACTCATCACTAATAGCGATGACTTGATTGAGCAATTGTATGACCACTATTAATCAGCACCACCTCATCAATTAGGGACAAGCAACCGCCACTCAGATCTTTCTGAGTCCGGCATGGTTTGTCCCGATTTTTTTGTGTAGTGCTTTCAGAGTGCGAGGTTCAGACGGGTTGGGATTGAGGATTAGCCTAGCTAGAGTGTTAAGCGTTGACTTTCCGCTTGGCGTTCTGGCGTAGCTAACCGGAAGTCCCAGTCTGACCCGAACACGTTTCGGCAATGTTGCATAGAACGTGGAATGCCAGTTCTTAAGTTCAAAAGCAGCCAGCTGAGGCCCGCTGGAAACAATGCGAGTTTGTGTAAAATGGCGGTTTTGTGAACGTCCTACACCGGCTTCCAGGCATTTCTGACAACGCTGGAACGCGATGGACACAGATTTAAGCCGACAACCCACGTCTTAAATACTGGTCTTCCACTAACCAAGCCAAAAACGCTTGCTAAGTGGAATTTCATCGCTGAGCATTGTCAGAAACACCTTCCAGCCGGGGATGGTATTCGAAAGGCGGACATGTGCAGACTCAACTTTTGATGAACTGTTCGTTGGTTCATAGTAAACAGTCATTTTGATATTTAACAGTCAGACTAGTTTTCGGTAATATCGAAGTTACCTATTCGTATTTTTAGTCCGCATCACTGAGCATCGGCATAATTTTCACTAGTCGTCTGAGATGCACGCCTTGAATTCTAAACGAAAAATACTTTTGGTACCTAACTGCAAGAATGACTTTGTCTGAAACTGTCAATGATTTTCAGACCATGTCTTCGGTACTTAAACACCATAAATCGTCATTAACGCTGATTTAAAAAAGTTTGCTCGAAGGACCTGTCTCCTAATTATTCAATGGCCAATTGTACCCAGATAGGTGGCCGTTCATCCGCCATTCGAGCGGGTTCCCGACTGGCCGGCCCGCCGGACAATGCTCAAGGGCGAAGTTCTTCTTGTCCGGGCGGTTTTCCCGGGCTAGAAGAAGACTCGTATTTGAAATTGCGCAGTGGGTTTCTGCGTGAGTTCAAATCGATGTCCGCCCTGTTCCAGCGTTGTCAGCCAGCCCCGGAAGTCGGAATAAGGAGATCACTGGCTGACGAACAACAATCCAAACCGGCATGCCTTATAACAAATCAAGTCGCATAGTGCCGTATTAGACCGTCTAAATAATGAGTTGTACGACCTTGAGTAGTGTCGTGCGGTGTTTTGGGCTTGCCTGCGTATTGACGCGCACTGCTTGGGATTTCGCTGGGCTTGATTCCATGGGGGTAATCATCACCGTATTATCCGCATTGTGGGCATAGGTCACGCGATTATTCATGTCTTGGTGGTCGTCGCTATAGACTTGAATCATCGGCTTATTGTAGACAGCGCTACGCGGGTTTTCGGGCTGGATACGTTGCCCGGCCGCAATCTGTCGAATATGTAATGGTATGTCTTCGTCAATGACCCGGGGGCCTTTCACATGCAACCAGACTTGGGCCGCTTCAACCTTGGTGGCAGAAAAGTCACTCAGTTGGCGTGGACGAACGATTTTAAGATGATTCGCTTCACGATGGCGTGACTGGCGCTGTTGACTGATGCGCTGACCACTGGCAACTTGCCGATTATATTGCACTTGTTCCCACACTAATGCGACCCCAAATAAGACGATCCCCAGACGTAATGCCCATATTAATTTCTTCATGTTAACCCCTCTCATCGCCGTTTTCATTCCTACTAACTTAGCATAGCTCAACGAATTATATAGGCCGTCTCACTGACCGTTTAATTATTAACAACGGCGCTCCCGTTAGCTCGCGGTTAAGCGGCCATCCTCACGCTAAACTATTAACGATTCCTAACTTGACAGACTTTGAAAATTATCATGAAAATTAGTTTCTAAATCACGACTTTCTTAATAGGATTACAAATGAATTGATGACTGTGTTACGCTGGTATTAGCGAGGTGCGTTCGTTTGATTAGCCAATCGTGTCGATTTAGTGATTGCCAGCGCGCAACCATCGTTTTTAGCAATTGTGTCATTCAATCGAGCTGGTGAGCCGAATGCACCGGCATCTTACAAGTTACGTTAAGTCGTGTACCGACTCCGAATATCCCCGGCACAGCTCCCTATCAGCCGCACCACGCAACCGACAACATTAAACCACAAGGAGGACTCAGATGACTACGTTCAAGAATCCCTTAATCTTCACGCCCTATCTACTCGCTATTCTAGGCATCCTATCGATGCTGATCAATCCAGTTGTGACCATCGTGATTTCAATTCTAATGTGGTTGGTTTCAATCATCATTCCGTGGCGCCATCGCGAACAGCCGGTACTCAAATATCAATTAGCGCCAGTCTGCCTGGCTGCATTGTTGCTCGAACAGTGGGCTTTCTATCCAATCGTTAGACCGCTGTGGCACACGCTGTTAATCGACCTTGCCATTCTGGGCGTCGGAAGTTTCGCCATCTGGATGCTGTACCAAACCCGCCATGATCCTAAACATTGAATGGTACGTCCCAGCTCAACTCACGCAGGCACGCGCCAAAGTTCAACTGAGCTAGTAGTCTGAACCTGAGCTGACTAACTAGGCCGTGTACCAAACGACGTCCTAATGACGCTATTCACTAAATACCTGTATCGCTGGTCACTAAAAAATCGCCGTAAGCACTTAGCTTACGGCGATTTTTTAGGTAATTATTCGGCACACGACGCTGGCTTCATCCTAATCCGCAGTGACTTCCGCCAGCTTCTGATCCAAATATTTTTTCAGAGCTGCTTGCGGATGGAACCCGACTACTTTTTCAGCGGGCTTGCCATTTTTAAAAATCACGAGTGCGGGAATACTCATAATTTCAAACTTTTCGGCAATTTCTTGATGCTGGTCCACGTCTAATGACGCAAACTTGATTTGCCCGTCATACGCGTCATCGAGCGCTTCAAGCACTGGCTCCTGCATCTTGCACGGGCCACACCAATCAGCCCAGAAATCAACCACGGTCAGCGCCGTATCGGCCGCCACGGTCTCAAAGGTCGTCTTATCTACTGGTTCAATCATATCGTAATCCTCATTTCCATTGATTTCCGTTCTATCATAGCATGTTTTACCCCTTCGAGCGGTGTTCGCGGTCTGAATCCCGAACATGGGTCACAATTTCCCCGTATATCAGTGTTTTTTACGATTAAAATTCGATATAATAGCGTTATAGAAACGATATAAGCTAAAGGAGGAATTTTTGTGTCCACACAAACACTCAGTCCTGAGCAGGACTCAGAATTAGTCGCATCGGTCGCCGCTGAACAACTCGGCATCAAGGCAGTGACGCTGCGCAAGTACAGTACCATGGTTGAAAAACAATTAAACGACGAGAACCGCTTCCGCCCGGCCGATAATAGTCATCGGTTATACAGCCCCGCGGATTTAAAGACGTTCCAAGCTGCCATCGATTTGGCAGAACAAGGTACGACGCTCGCAACGGCGCTGGGACGCGCTTTTGGAACTAAGCAAGCTGAACCGACCACAGCAGAAAAGGCTCCCAAGGCCCCGGCTGCAGCTGCTGAACAGGCTGAACCCATTGCTGAAAAGGCCACTAAGCCTGAGACGGCCACCACATCCGTTACCGATGACAAACGCGTTCCGACCGCGCGACCATCCGGCCCAACCAACACGGAATTGTATAAGCAACAGGAAATCATCATTCGCCGCCTGGACTCATTGAGCGACCGTTTGAACCAGGTCATGGCACAGTTGGACCAACAGTCCCAGCAAGCTGCCAAACCCTGGTGGCACTTCTGGGAACGCTAATCTCGTTGGATGGGACGTTAGGTTAGGTGCGTTTATGCCTCAGCTCGCATCACCAGTGCGTCTGAACAGCGCGAATTATTTTCGAGACGACTTCAACCAACACACGCCACGACGCCTATCCGTAAGTCTGCGCGGCCACTGACTACCATTAGCTACCATTAGCGGTGGTCGTAACCAACAACTGACAACGCTCAAGCCGCGAGCACAAAAGGACGTGCATCCCATCACAGGGTGCACGTCCTTTTAGGCTCCTAATCACTATGGCGGTTTGTGATTAGGCCTTTTTTAAATTACTTTACGGCAGCCAAATGCTTTTCGTAAGCTGCTTTGATTTCATTGATTAAATCTTCGTCCTTCAAGTCGGTTGTTTCGCGAATGACTTGTTCGATTGGTTCATCCTTCAACAATTGTTGTAGCTTGACGCTTTCGCTGTCATTTGGATAGTTGAAGAAGAACATTTCGCCAACCGTGTCAACCAAGGCGCTGTAGTCGCGACCGCGGTCTTTCAATTCGCGGATTGGGCGAATAAAGCGTTCGTTGAAGCCTAACTTGCGGATTGGTGTCCGGCCGACCCGTTCGATATCATCTGAGATATATGGGTTTTCAAACCGGCTCAAAATCTTCTTTTGATAAGCATGGTGGACTTCAGGATCAAAGCCCCACTTTTGAATCAGCAGGTCCCCAGTCTCACCTAAGACGTGCTTAGCTTGGTCCACAACACTGTTATCCTTGACCGCTTCACCGATCGTCTTGTAGCCCTTCATGTTACCAGTGTAGGCAACCGTGGCGTGACCAGTGTTAACGGAGAAGAGTTTCCGTTCGATATATGGTTCCAAGTCGTCCGCGTAATCAACACCCTTTAATTGGATCTTAGGGTTCTTCATTTGTGACTTGTCGATGACCCATTCCTTGAATGGTTCAACAGAAACGAACAATGGATCGTCGTGCTTTTGAAGTGGCACGATCCGGTCGACCGCCGCATTTGGGAAGCCGGCATTTTGATCGGCCCAAGCTTGTTCGTCAGCATTCAATGATTCGTAGACGGACTTCTTCAATGATTGGCTCCCACCAATCATGTTTTCACACGCAATAATGTCGATTGGCGTGGTGTTGTTATTGGCTTGCCGTAACTTTAACCCGTCGGCAATCAATGGTGCGATGAACTTCAGAATCTTAGGTCCAATCGCAGTCGTGACCATATCGGCTTGGGCAATTTCTTCAGCAACCGCCTTAGGATCCTTACCGTTGTTAATGCCTTTAACATCGTGAACTTCAATGTGTTCTTGGCCTTCTGCAGCCAATTCAATGGTGTAACCATTCCGTTTGTTCAATTCGTCAATCAAAGTATCATTAACATCAACGAAAGTAATCTTAAACCCGTTGTCTGCCAAGGTTTCGCCAATGAAGCCCCGACCAATGTTCCCTGCGCCAAAATGTACGTCTAACATGCTAATCAACTTCCTTTAATAGATTTATGATTTCATCTTCAGATTGAGCGTCCGCTAACTTGGCAACGTTGGCTACGTCGCTGCAGTATATCGCAATCTGAGATAAGAGGTTCAAGTGTTCGCCGTTCAAACCCGCGATGCCGAAGATGACCGTTACAGTCTTATCATCGTCGTCATCGTCTGGGTTTCCCCAGCTCACACCCATTGGTACTTGGACCACTGAGATCCCGGTCTTTTTAATGTACTTCATGCCATCTTCAGTACCATGGGGGATGGCAATGAAATTACCCATATAAACGGAAACATCTTGATTACGTGCCTGCATGGCATCGATGTATTCCGGTTCCACACAACCGCCATCGACCAATAGTTGACCGGCTAAGCGGATGCCTTCTTCTTGCGTTGCGACTTGTTGGTTCAACGCAATCATTTTCTTATCTAAAGCTTCCATTATTTTCACCTACGCTATTTCGTTAGTTCGTTCAAAAATGCTGTACTAATTAACTGATAAAGTTGCTGGCGGTCACCGGTCATAAAGGTCTGCGTGTTCTTGCGGCTTTCGATGACCAGCGCACTCAGCTTACCCATCAGCCGATTTTCAAAATCACTGATATTAGCGGGGCCGAGCATTAACACGATCCGCTGTAACCGAATGGATTGGTTATCCATACTCTTAAAAGGTAACGGTTGGTCGAGTTCGAAGATTGCACAATAGGGTGCGGTGACTTCCTGACTCAACGTGTGCACGAGCGCCAAATTCGTATTCGGAATGCCCACTGGCGCTAGTCCTAAACGGTGTAACAACCGCCCCGCTACCTCTAAGGGGTCATGAATCAGATTAGGATCAATATGCCGCGTGATTTTAACCAAGGTCTCCGCAATCGTCTCATCCTCATTTCGAATCGGCGTGATGGTGAAGCGGTCTAGGATTTGCTTGGCAACCGTCATTTGTTGGTAGACGGTATCAAAATCAAGCGTGGTGGTCGTTGGTTCATCGGTTGGAGACTCGACCACCTTGGTACTTGGAAAATACTGATGAATATATTCCCGCAATGCCGTGACTTCGTTCTCCAACAAGAGTGGACTGACCACCCGGTAGTTCAACTTGAATCCTGGTAGACTCGTCGTCGAGAGGATCATGTCGAAATCTTGCAGATGAATCTGCCCCAAGCTGCCAATGCGGGCAACCTCAATCGACGTAATCTCTGGGACTAACCGGGCCAAACGCGTCTTCAAGATGCGGGCGGTCGTCATCCCATTGGGACACAGCACCAAGACTTTGAGCGATTGATGGCTCAACTGTTGTTCATAGGTGCTGGCAAAGTGAATCAGCAAGTACGTTAATTCGTCAGTCGTGAAGTTCTGGTCGGTAAAGACTTGGAAAAAGCCGCGGACCACCGCTGAATACAACTTTGGATATTGCTCCCGAACTTCTTGAAGTTCAGAGCTCGGTGGTACCGGTCCGCTGACCCCGTTGCGTTGCAAAGCAATCTGCATGTGCGCCGTGAGGTTATTCAGCAATCGGTCATCCGTCCCAAACGACCAATCGAAGTTCGTCGCAACCGCATCAATGAATTGTTTGACCTGATACGTGAGTTGCAAATTGTAATTCGATAATGAGGCGTCCTGGTCGATGCGGAAGGTCAATCCCTTGATCTGCTGGGCCAAAAAGTCAATTTCTGCACCCGTGACCAACGCTTTGATCTGCTCTGGTAGCTGCGTCATAATCGCCAACGCGATCCGCTGATACTTCAAGAAATCATCGCGGTTGATGCCCCGCAAGTACGTCACGCGCTGCTGATGTTGCAAGCGCATGATGCCCGTCGTCAGGGTGATGATCAACTGTTGGAGCTGACCATCGGGGACCGACGCAAAGTACTTCTTCTTCAATCCACGAACGGCTTGGTAACACGTAATCAATGATTGCGCATCTAGTAAATTCAAGAAATACGACTGTTCATCACTTGATGAAACGGCAAGTCCCTGATTCAACTTCCCAATCGTTTTAAAAAACTCATAGTCGTTGATTTCATTATTTAAAATGGTGGCAAAGAGATTACGAATGCTGCCCTCGGTCCCGGCAACTTGGATGCCCCGTGACTTCAGTCGTTCAATAGATAATTCGTAGTCTGCAAACGGCGTCGTCAAGGCCGTTAAATCATTTGAGATCGTCGCCACACTCACATCAAAATCAAGCGCGAGTTCTTTTAATTTTACGGCATGATCCGTCATCAACAACCGACAAGCTAAGGCATTCTGGCGCGTCTGCGAATCAAACGCCGGCGCTAGTTTGCGTCCTGCCGCCAATTGGCCTTGAAATTCAGCCAATGCCGCTGGGGACCCAGTCAGCTGAAAATGATGTTTTTCATTCACAATCTTCAAATCAGCATTCGCTAACACTAATTCCAGATTGCTAAATTCCCGATAAATCGTGCGCCGACTACTGTTGAGACCGGTTTCAATCTGACTCATTGAAAGTCCGGTGGGATTCGCCAGCAACAACTGTAACAACTCGTCTTGACGTTGTGTGAACTTAACCATGGTGCCACCTCATAATATAAATGGTATTAATATCATTTTATTTCAATTCTGATACCATCTTATCATACTTCGATGAGCTCAATAGGTCGTCAGTAATGAGGACTTGAACTTGTGTGTATCGGGTCTTCAAGTTCTTGGCCGCTTCGGCACTGGAGACCACTAACAAGCTGTTGCTGTCCGTCAATTCATCGATTCCTAAGTTCTTAACACTAACATGTTTGTTGGCCTTCTTGACGCGGTCCTTCATTAAGGACGTTGCCATCGTCGCTGTTCCCAAATGACCGTCATGGTGAACGAAGACGATTTCGTCAACAACACTTAAATCTAAGTTAGCTGGCAATGCATCCGGCGTGTCTGTAGTTGCTTGTGGTTCAGCTGCTGCAGATGCTGGGGCATCGCTAACTTGGTCGCGCGCCTTCAAGTTAACAACGACTTGATCATATTTTGGACTACTCAAGAAGTTATCAACAGCAAGGCGTAATGCATGGGGTGCTTTTTGAGCTGCCCGGTCAGCCAATTCGTTTTGCGTAATCACTAATAAACCTGGTTCGTCTTTCAAGTTGCTAATCGCCGTGTTCGTAACGGACATGTTGATTCCGGCCTTCTTGACCTTATCCCGTAAGAGCGAAGCGCCCATTGCGGATGAGCCCATTCCGGCATCGCAGGCGAAGATAATGTGGTCAACATCTTTATATGAAGCAATCACATCAGTAGGTTCAGCATCTGTTGCACTAGCAGTCGCCGTGTTACCACCCTTCATGTCGCTCATCTTACCTTGAGCAGCGGCCAAATCATCCGTATCCGTTGACTTGTCACGTTTCAAGATAATGGCGGCAACGATGAAGGAGGCTAAGGTGGCTAGGATCACACCAACTGCTAAGCCAATATAGTTACCAAGATTCTTTGGAGACATAATGAATAACATTAAAATTGAACCAGGTGATGGCGTTGATTTTAGCCCAACATTTAAAAGACTAAACGTTGCAGTACCGGTAACCCCACCAGCAATAACGGCTAAGAACAATGCTGGCTTCATTAAAACGTATGGGAAGTAAATTTCATGAATCCCACCGAAGAAATGAATAATCATGGCACTAGGTGCAGATGCTTTAGCCGTCCCTTTACCAAACAAGGCAAAGGCTAACAGAATCCCAAGACCTGGACCTGGATCAGGTTCGAGCAAGAACAGAATTGACTTACCTGCACTAGCTGCCGCTTGAATCCCAAGTGGGGTCAAAATCCCTTGGTTAATCGCATTGTTCAAGAATAAAATCTTCGCTGGTTCAATGAAGACGTTCGCCAATGGTAAAAGCTTCATTTGGATAATCCAGTTAACCCCGGCAGCCATTAATGCACTTGCGCCGGCAACGACTGGCCCAATCGCGTAATAGCCTAAAATAGCTAATAACATCCCGATGATCCCAGCGGAGAAATTGTTGACTAACATTTCAAATCCGCTCTTGATCTTATCGGAAATGGCTTCATCCCATTTCTTGATAACCCAGCCGCCTAAAGGTCCCATAATCATGGCACCAATAAACATTGGAATATTTGACCCAACAATCACACCAATCGTGGCAATCGCACCAACGACCCCACCACGATGACTGGCAATCATATTCCCACCGGTAAACGCGATTAATAATGGCAATAAATAATGAACCATTGGCTGAATCATTTTGGCCAAATCAGCATTTGGCCACCACCCACCAGCCATGAAGATGGCGGTGATTAAGCCCCAAGCAATGAAGGCACCGATGTTCGGCATAACCATGTTGCTCAGTGCACTCCCAAATTTTTGAACGCGAGCCTTGACGCCCACTTTTTTCTTTGCAACAGGAGCGCTTTGGGTTGCAGTTGTATTTACATTTTCACTCATCAGGTAAAGCTCCTTCCTTTTTCTTAACAACTTAATCATATCTATCGCGGTAAGCGGTTTCAAGAACATCTAGGTAGACCCGTGGCACAACAAACTGTGCCAAAATTAAACTCACTAATTCACAAAAATTGAATTTGGCGCAGGTTCGATAAACGCCGACACAACAACAAGTAAAGTGTTTTCATTCGGAAGAACTTTTCGAACATGATTGCGGTTTCACAAGTCGATTTGAGGATTCAGCACCCATTTCGGCGCATTCAAGACTCACCGTTTTCTCATTTTAAACGCTGGAAAATCAAATTGCCGTTGTAATCCCTGGTCAAGCTCCTATACTTATACTTAACTAAGGAGTGACTGATTAGAATGAAAAAAGACACAGATTGTACCGAAATATTAGTTGGGAAAGCTGCCAGCATGGATGGTTCGACCATCGTAGCACGTAACGAAGACGGCTATGGCCCAATTAATCCCATTAAGTTTATTGTCCACGAAGCCCACGACCAGACGAACGCCAGCTATACATCCGTGACGACCGGGGTCACTGTACCGCTACCGGACCACGCTTACCGCTATACCGCGACGCCACAGGCCGACCAGCACGATGGCCGTTATGAAGAAGCGGGCATCAACGAATTCAACGTTGGCATGAGCGCAACGGAAACGACGGCGACCAATGCCCGCGTTCTCGGCTACGATCCACTGGTCCACGATGGCGTCGACGAAGAAGCCATGGTCACCCTGGTCTTGCCTTACATCAAAAGCGCTAAGGAAGGCGTCCAACGACTAGGCGCCCTCATTGAAAAATACGGCACTGGCGAAAGTAACAGTATCGCCTTCAACGACCATGACGATATTTGGTTATTGGAAACTGCCGGCGGTCACCATTGGGGCGCGGTGCGGATGCCAGAAGACACTTACGCCATCGTTCCTAATCAGACGGTCTTGCAGGAAATGGACCTCAACGACACCGCGAACTACTTAGCCGCTAGTGATTTAGCCGACTTTGTTAACCAGTATCATTTAAATCCCAATCCAGGCCACTTTAATTTCCGTGAGATCTTTGGCACGCAAAATGAGGCGGATGCTTACTACAACACCCCTCGGACTTGGTATGGGCAAAAATTATTCAACCCAGAAATCGCACAAAATCCGACCGACCAAGACATGCCGTTGTTCCGGCACCCAAGTAAAAAACTAGCGATTGAAGACGTTCAATTCTTCCTGTCTTCACATTACAATGGGACCCCTTACGACCCATTTGGCACTTTTGCTTCGGGTGACCACCGCGAACAAACGCGGTACCGGTCAATTGCGATGGACCGCAACCAATGCTCGTCCATTCTCCAAATTCGCAATGACGTCCCTGCTGAGCAGGCGGCCATTCAATGGATCGCGATGGGCTTCTTCGCCTACGCACCCTACGTCCCATTCTTTACGAATATCAACGACACGCCGCTGGACTACCGCAATACGACTGGCACCGTCGACGTCGATAACGTGTACTGGCTGTCGAAGACCCTCTCCGTTCTAATCGAACCGCACTGGCATGAATTTGCTGAGACGGTCAATGCTTATCGCGACGGCTGCCAATCCTATGCACGGGGCCGGGTCGCCGCAACCGACGCCGCGCTCACTGGCGATGCCACGACATTTTTAACCCAGGCCAACGCTGAAACAGCTGGTGAAATTTCAAAGCGGACCCACGCTTTGTTCGACACGCTGGTTAAGCAAGGCTTGTTGTTATCGAAAACGACTTGGGAAAAAGGACAGAACTTGTAAGGCGTACTGTTCGGATATCTCCGCCGTATGCTGACTCGCCATATTCTGTCACGTTAGAATTAGCAGTCAATTTAAAAACGACCTTCAATTTTGAAGGTCGTTTTAGTTTGTCGTCAGCTTTCAGTGTCTTTTATTCGGGTTTCATTTATCATGTGCCGAACGATAACCATGTTGTTCCCGATAATCCCAACAAAAAAAGCAATCCAACATTCCCAAATCGCTCAGGAATCTTAGATTGCATTCATGTCGTATGACGGCTAATCGCAATAACTGACATCACCCAAAAGAGGCGCTAGATTGGGCTTTACGATTGTTGCATGATTTGAATTTCCATTCCCCAAGGGGTCGTGATGTAGAAGAACCCCAACGGCCCCATCTCTCTGACCGTGACATTCGGTTGGTGTTCAAAATAGGCTTTTGCTTCCGATAAATCGCTGACCGTGATGGCGAGATGTGCGGCCCCAACGTCAGCGGGATTCAGTTGCGGATCAACTTGTCGTGGGGCGGACCACTGAACCAGTTCAATCTTACGACCACCATACTGTAGAAAGGCCGCACCTTCCATTACTGCACCCGTATGAACGCCAAAGTACCGTGTCAGACTGTCATCTGCTGGTTGCATCCGTCCGGGACGTTGCAGGACTTCAAACCCCAACACATCCACGAAAAAATTAACTGCGGCGTCGATGTCTGGAACAACAAATCCCGAATGGTCAATTGTCCCTGTGAAAATAGTTGCTTTCGTCATCTGATCAGACCCTTTCATCTACATTCAACCTACATTCTCCTAATAACGATGGCGTCTATTGTGCTTGCTTAGTCGCATGCCGATAACCGAAGTAGAACTGCAGTAAGGCCAACAGCACATTTACCCAGTTCAATAGTTCAAACCAAATATGGAGGCCCGCAACTGGTGCGGCACCATAGAATGCCCAGAATCCCCAAACAACGGCAATCACGTTAATCCATGCAAACGTTTTTTGTAACCCTGGCTTATCTAGAGCAAACCACATCCAGATAACATTAATAACAAACCAAATTGCTAAAATCCAAAAAGTCCAAGTATACATTTCAATTACCTCTAATCTTTTAATTTAAAGGGAATAACGCCGGCTTCCTTTCAACAACATCATCATAGGAGATTCCAACCGAATTTACGACTGTCAAAATAAGAGCAGTTGTCCGCTTTCAAACAGTTTGGCTTCAAGTGTTCGAAAACGAACAAATTTTCATAAAATTATCGAATATGCTATACTTAATTTATTACTACTAATTATGATCAATTAAGGGAGCTACCATGCCAAAAGATGTCCGTAGAATCAAAACCGAACGTGATATTCAAACTGCTTTCCTAGACTTGCTCAAAACTAAAAAATTTCGTCAAATTACGATTGCCGACATTTGTCAACAATCCTTAACGAGTCGCTCAACGTTTTATAGCCATTACCTCGACAAATATGATTTATTAGATAAAATGGTCGCCCATTACAGCACAATGTTCACACAAAAAGTTCGGCCACACTTTCAATTGATTATTGATGGTAACTTTGATGAACTCATGCAAAGTATTTGGGTGCTCTTAGATGAAAATCAACAAGCGATTCATATTTTATTTACCGTCCATGAGCCAGAAGCTGATCTAAAAGTCAATTTTCAACAGATTCTACATAATGGCTGGAAGCATTACATTGAAGCACAGTCACTAACTCAGGTGACGCCAATTGACCTGATTGCGGATATGGCAGCTAATTTGCAGATGACACTGTTGGAGTGGGTTATCCAACACGGTTCAAAACAGTTACCAAACGTCATTAGCTCTTTTAACGCACTCATCCAGACGATTCGGCCTCAAATTATCAAGAACAATGCGTTAGAATCGCCATCTAAAAAGGCGTAGGTAACGGTCACATGCCACCGCGCACTACTTTGTTAATTACCCCGGTCGAGCCCAATCTCAAGAGCCAAACCTTCATTCACTATTTTCGGCGCCGTCTTTGAAAGTCTGACGCCCCTTCAAAATGTCGTCACAAACTCGATTAGCGTTTGTGACGACATTTTTTGAGTTGACGTATTAAGAGGCCATGATAGGGTCGTTAGACTGATTGACGATTACTCACTGAAAACTTTGTGAAAACAGGTTGTTAAGGGAGACGATTAGCGGGATGATGTAAGCGGTTGCTTAAGCAAAATGATATTTTTAGGGGGATTTTTTCATATGAAAACAAAAGTATTAAGACTTCTACTTACAGTGGGTGCAGGCAGTCTGTTCTTGTTTACGTCTGCCTTGAATTCACAAGCTGCTACTTGGCCGAAGACGGCTTTTCCATCTGGAATTCCGACACCACACGGATCTGGTGGACTTTACCACGGTTCGTGTCCAGCAGGCAATCATGGCGCTTATGCAGGTGGTGGCAATCTGTATTGTCATCGCTAATCAGGTCTGTGCTCAGATATGATGTCAGCACATTCTAAACTGTTAGAAATGATATAAGCACGTTCTAAAATGTTAGTGACTAACTGAAGTCGCTACGCCACCAACCATTTACGTCAGTCATGCACCTAGACTGTCATTTTTGGCCGGTAATTGACTTTTGATAAGGATTTGAATGGTATGACTTTAAGTTTGACGCGGTATTTCAAAATCAGCTTGTTGGGATTAGTAATTTTACTGGCGGGTTGTCACCATCAGCCCACCGCCACGGATAATCTCGAAGCCCCGGCAGTTATTTCAGAGATGAGTAAACATGGCATTATTGAGCAACCTAAGCAGTGGTCAGCGTTAGTAAAACAGACGAATCACGGAAAAAACGTCAAGACCGTGCGTGAATTAAGTGCAATTTTGCAACAAGGAAATCGGCATTCGTTTGCGACAGATTCTCCAAAAGCATTGGAACAACTTAATTATCCGTCAATTTCAAACATTGACGGGTATCAAGTGCTGAATGTGCCAACGTTCTTTTCGGCCGATAGTAAAAAAACCAACAAGTATCAGCAACAACTGCGCAACCTACTGAAAACCGTTAGTCATCAGCAAACGATTATTTTGAATTTTGCGCACAATCAAGGTGGGGACTATTACCCCATGATTGCCGGATTAGCCGCAATCATCCCTAAAGGTGTCCTGTGGTCTGAAGTTGACAATGCTGACCATGGCAAGCAAGTCGTGATGACGGCCACACAAATTCACGGTGGCTTGCTTAGCAACAGCTATCGCTTTCCAGCCAGTCATGCGGCCATTCACAAGCAAGTCGTGGTCATCACGGATTCTCGAACAGGTAGCGCGGCTGAGATGACGATCATGGCTTTGAAACGAAATCCGCAAGTGACTACGATTGGCGTCCCAACAGCTGGTTATACTAGTGTCAATAAAGGGCGCGTCGCAAAATCGAAAAAGACAGCCGCTATCCTGACCATTGGAACAATCACTAGCCCTGTCAAAATTGGCAATCAACGGCATTTTAATAACGAACCGCTTAAGCCGGATCTCACAACAATGTATGCCCCGATTTCTCCTGCTAAGGGTGAACAGTATCAGAAGCAACAACCCCTAGATACAGATTTTTGGCACGAATTAGAAAAGCACTTATCCGAATAAGGCAATCAACATCCGTCAAGAAATGTTTAATACCAGTCTTTGACGGGTATTTAGGTTACGCTCGATTTAAAATTAGCCTACTAGTCGCCACTTCAATTACGGCGACCAATCAACCCAAAAAAACAGCTTCACTACGGCTAACTACCGCGGTGAAGCTGTTAAAAAATCATTCTATCCCATTCGTCAATTCAACGCGTGCTAACACGCATCGTTGCAAATGGCTTTTAAATTCAGTTTAGTACTTCTTGCTTAACTTGCTTGCAGCCGCTTCGTCAATAATAACGGTAACGTCTGGGTGGTTTTGCAAGATACTTGCTGGTAAGTCAACCGTGTCTGGGCCTTCAATCATGCCCTTAACGGCATCCGCCTTGTTTTCACCGAATGCTTCAAGCAATAAGTGCTTGCTCTTCATGATGGAAGCTAAGCCCATTGAGAAGGCTTGCTTAGGCACATCATTTTCGCTAGCGAAGAACCGCGCGTTGGCTTCGATCGTTGATTCAGTCAAGTCAACCACGTGCGTCGTAATGTCGCGAGGGGTCCCTGGTTCGTTAAAACCAATGTGACCGTTACGGCCGATTCCTAAGATTTGTAAGTCGATTGGGTGTTCGTCAATTACTTTGTCGTAACGCTTAACTTCAGCTTCTGGGTCTGAAGCTAAACCGTTTGGCAAGAATGATTCCTTAAATGGCTTGTCATTGAACAAATGAGTTTGCATGAAGTATTTATAACTTTGGTCGTTGTCTGGTGCAATCCCAACGTATTCATCCAAGTTAACGGATGTGCAGTCACTGAAATCTAAATCACTATTTACGATTTCTTTGTAAGTTGTAACGGGTGTCGAACCAGTTGCCAACCCAAATACTTTCGCACCATTATCTAAAGCATTCTTAAATACTTTGTAGCCTTCCTTACCGCCGGCAGCTTGATCCTTTACTACGATAACTTTCATAATTAACTGACTCCCTCTTTGTTTGGTATAGTCCAATTGTATATTGGTCTAGACTAAAATACAAGAGATTTGTTTAAAAAATCCAATTTAATTTTCTTGCAATCGTTACCATCTTTAAGCTATCAGTCTAAACTACCTTAATAATTTAATTGTATTTTCTGATAACTTTGCCTATACTTAACTTGTTCGTAACTCCGTGGAACGTGAGAAATTCCACGACTAGCCAAGGCTGCAAAGTCATTGGCTATTTTTTTTGGCGTCATCTTTGTCGTCAACGTTTGCCAGTTGTCCAAACCAATCAATTCCGGTTGTCAGTCACCTGACCTGCGTTTATACTAAGGACAAATGGAACATATATTTTACATCGGAGGAAAATTCGTGGACAATCACGTCAAAGCATTTCGTTTAGCGGCGGGGCTTTCTCAAAAAGAACTCGCCAACCTTACTGGCATCACCCGGCAGACTTTAAGCCTGATTGAAAAAGGCACTTATAATCCCTCATTGAAGCTCTGTCTCAACCTCTGTTATGCACTCCACCAAACACTGGATACCGTCTTTTGGATCGACCCAAGTTAGGAGGTCTCAATCATGAGGAAGATTCGCGACGAACGTTTAATTTTACAAAATTTCAAGAACATCCGCACAACGTTATTGATTGAAAATAGTGTCATTTTACTGATTTTGCTATGGCAAGGCTGGCAAAAAAGTGACCTCTTGCACGCCTTCACGTACGACAATCCGCTGTTCCTCGTCCTCATGATTGCCGTGTTCACTATGATTGTGCTGTCCCTCAACGTGAGCACCCCAATAGAAGACAAACCGAAACGGTCATGGCGCTACCTCGGCGTAAGCGCACTCATTGAACTGGTTGGCTTCTCCGTTGGCTTTTACCTTCTGACTGCCGGTCATCATCCGTTCATCAGCCTGCTCGCAGGAGTTGTTCTGACCGCGATTACTAGCGGCATCATGCTATACAGCAATCACTTACGCAGCCGCGGTGAACAGTAGCGATTGCCTGGCCGGTACCAATTCAGTTACTTTTGCGGTAAACTATTCCCAGAAATTTAACGGATACGAGGTCTTAGCGATGGAACCAACTTTTAACAAAATGACTGCGGCCGGCTACCATGCGATTGAACAAGAAATCGAGGATTTGAAACAGCAACGGCCCGAACGAATCAAGATTCTCGCCGCGGCCGCTGCATTGGGCGACCGCTCTGAGAACGCTGAATATAGTAGCGCTAAACGCGACTTGGGCCGCTTAGAAAGTCGCCTACGTTTTCTCAACAAACAGTTACAGTATGCCCAAATCGTCCAACCCGCCGACAACGACCAACTGGATATTGGCAAGTTCGTCACCATCGAATTCCTAGACGACCATGACCAAATCACCTATCAACTCGTCGGCAAACAGGAAGCCAATCTCGAACAACAAAAAATCTCATTCACATCGCCGATCGGCCAGGCGCTCGCCAATCATACCGTGGGCGACGTGGTCACTGTGAACGCGCCGAACGGGGCTTATCAGGTTAAGGTGATCGCGGTTAAGCGCACGTAGTAAAATGGTTATATCAATCGATTGGGCGCTTATTTTTATTTTTTGGAGGACCAAAAATACACTTACCGAAGCCTATACGTGTTAAAATAAAAGCAGTGAAAAAGCCGGTACGCGAATACCGACTTGAATCAAGGCCCGCTCTAAGAGCAGTTGGCTTTAAAATTTAGATAACCAAAAAACAGTCACCTAATACCTGCCAAAGTTTTGCCAAAGTTTTGGGGTGGCTATTTTTCGTTTCTAGCGTTCCATATCTGATACATCACTAGTGTGAGGCTCAAAATGATCTGCAAAAAAGCAAGCCAAACAGGTAAAGTGACCACGCCTGAAAAACTTGATGACCATGGCCAAATCACCTATCAACTCGTCGGTAAACGAGAAGCCAATCTTGAACAACCAAGGATTTCATTCACATCGGCCAGGCGCTCGCCAATCATACCGTTGGCGACGTGTTTACTTTGAGTGCGCCGAACTGGGATTATCAGGTTAAGATGATTGCGATTAAGCGCGCGTAATAAAGTAGTTATATCAATCGATTGGGCGCTTATTTTGATTTTTTTGAATCAAAAATATACTTCCCGAAACATATACGTGTTAAAATAAAGACAGTAAAAAAGCCGGTACGCGAATACCGACTTGAAACAAGGCCCGCTCTAAGAGCAGTTGGCTTTAACATTTGAACAACTAAAAAACAGTCACCCAGTTACTTGCCAAAGTTTTGGGGTGGCTATTTTTTGTTTCTGGCGTTCCATACCTGATACATCGCTAGTGCGATGCTCAAAATGATCTGCAAAAATGCAAACCAAACAGGTAAAGTGACCACGGCTGAAAACCTTTCCTAGTGTGGGAAACGTATTTGTCATACTACCACGACCTTCCAAGATAAAAACAGCCAACCGCCCTTAAAACATACCCATAAGCATATTTTACCAGATAGCGGCTCACAGCTACACCATTAGCATCCTGTATGATTTAAAAAGCAAATTACTACTGCACCAGTACACACAGAAGCATCCTTATTTTTTGATTATTTTTAGCATATTCCTAGTTTGTATGAAGTTATAGCTCCTAACCACAATTTCGATATGTTAAGCTAGAATTATCGGCATTCATAGCCACATATCGTTAGGAGTGATCATGACATGTTCGCGTTCTTAGCACCTCAAAATAAGATGCACAAATGGATCGGTATTATCGGACTACTCGTCGCGATAGTCGGTCCCTGGTTCATTTACTGGAATACGTCTCTCGGGAGTGGCTTAGCCATTACGGGTTTTCTAACCTTAACTGCCTACCTAGAGTTCATCCCGACTTTGAACCGCCGCTTCATAAACCGTCTTGTGCAAGTATTGATGATAATCATATTAGCAATATTGTTTATGGCCTATGTACTAGTTGTTTTTATCATCATGCGCAAATAACTAGTTTTCTTGCAATTGATACCATTAATTCTCGAATATACCGGTAATACTGTTTTATAACGCTTCAAATTCCAGAAAAGTGAGCGAGCCTAAAAAAGATAGTGGCCAGTTGTCATCACAACAGCGCCACTATCTTTTTTACATCCAGCGTTTTAATTAAAACTCCTGATAAACTGCCGGATCTTGGTCATTCAAACGACCATCTGCACGACTCAGGCCATTAATCGTTGCCATATCAGCGTCACCGATTTCAAAGTCAAACACGTCGATGTTCCCTGCTTGACGACTCGGTGTCGACGACTTCGGAATTGGTAGCGTGCCGAGTTGTAACTCCCAGCGTAAAATTAGTTGGCCAACATTTTTATGGTAGCGCGCCGCAATCGCTTTGAGTGTCTCATTTTGTAGCATCTCACTCGCGCGGCCAAGGGGACTCCAGTCCTGCGTTAAGATACCGTGCGCTTGGTCATAGTCCCGTTGTGCTTGTTGGTTGAAATACGGGTGTAATTCGACCTGATTGATGACAGGTAAGACCCCAGTCTCCTTATCCAACCGGTCTAAATGTTCCGGTAAGAAATTCGAGACCCCAATCGAACGAATCAAACCTAACTTTTGGGCGTCAATCAATGCCTGCCAAGCTTCAACGTAATGGTCTTCCTTCGGGTTGGGCCAGTGAATCAAATACAGATCATAATAATCGAGCCCGGCTCGATACAATGATTCTTGAATCGTATTGATGGCTTGCGTGTACGTGTGATGCCGCCCCGGTAGTTTGGACGAAATCAGCAACTCCGAGCGTGGCACGGATGAGCGACGAACCGCCTCACCCACGGCCCCTTCGTTTTCATAATTGAAGGCCGTATCTAGTAGTCGATAGCCGCGGTCGATTGCAGAACCAATCACCTGCACCCCGTGCGCACCATTCAGTTTATAAGTCCCAAAACCAATCTTCGGGACCGTCAATCCATCACGTAGCGTATAAGTTTCCAACACAATCCACTTCTTTCTTCAAAATTTTTACCACAAAACCATATTAATCTTCAGAACGGTCTGCCAAAGCATCGCGAATCGCAGCCTCAAACGTTGCTGGGCGAGTCGTCGGCGCATACCGTTCGAGGACGCGACCATCGCGGCCAATCAAGAACTTGGTAAAGTTCCACTTGATGCGCCCATGTCCCGCCGCTTGTTTCAAATAAGTAAACAACGGGTCCGCCTGGTCACCATTGACCATCACGCGCTTCGTCATTGGGAAGGTGACGCCATAGTGCCGTTGACAATAGTCGTGGGTCTCCTCATCATCAGCCTTTTCTTGATGAAATTGGTTAGACGGCAGGCCAAGCACCACTAATCCTTCTTGATGATACTTCTGATAGAGTTCTTCTAATCCTTTAAATTGCGGCGCCAAGCCACAGTTACTGGCCGTATTCACGATCAATAACACTTGCCCGCGATATTGCGACAAGTCGAGTGTCTCACCACTCATTTCCGTTTCGGTAAAGTCATACACTGATTCAGCCATCAACATCCCTCCTAAGAATATTAATCAATTGCCGTGCTTTAACCCTAGTAAACCACAAAATTGTGATTTTTCATCGTACTTTGCTTTGGTTTCTGGAAATTTGATTGCACTCAACGTGATTATCCGTTACACTGAACGTATCATTCATAGCAACTGGGGTGCCATTGCGGCTGAGATAATACCCATTGAACCTGAATCTGGACAATGCCAGCGCAGGGAGCAATGCTTTATTTGGGGAACCATCAATTCAGACTTAGCCGCCTGCCACTGTTACTTGTGGTGGGCGTTTTTTGTCGCTTAGATGCGTGAATGACAAACTATTTTGGGAGGATTTAACAATGAAATGGGTTAAATCATGGTACTTGAACGACATTATTTTGCTGGCCCTTATCGGGATTTTCTTTGGGGCGATTTTTATGGGGACCAACTTTGTTTATAACGTGCTGAGTGCAGCACTGACACCGTTTGGGCTCAGCGGCCTCGCCAACGAACTACTTTTGGGCTTATGGTGCATGCCAGGGATGCTGGCGGGCTACCTGATTCGTTTAAAGGGTTCCGCCACCTTAGGCGAACTGCTCGCAGCGACGGTCGAAATGTTCTTTGGCGGCCAATGGGGTATCACGACCTTGATCTCGGGGATCGTTCAAGGGTTCGGGGCCGAACTGGGCTACATCGCAACCGGCTACAAACACTACGATTGGTTAGGATTAACGGCTGCGGCCGCCACGACCACGCTGGTGACGTTTGGCTGGGATCTGGCTCGTAATGGCTATTTCAAACTACAGCTCTGGCTACTGATCTTATACTTAGTCGTGCGCTTCATCTCAATGTTCGTCTTCGGTGGTCTATTGACCAAGGCAATTACTGACTTACTTGAACGTAGCCACGTTCTCAAATCGACACATTAATCTCGCACTTTGGTATGGAGGAATCAAGAATGGCTCGTATCGCGCTGAACAACTTAACATATTCATATCCACAGGCGCCGACACCCATTCTGGAACACGTTAATTTAACGTTACCGTCACAACAGTTCACCTTATTAACGGGGCCGTCGGGAACTGGCAAGTCAACACTGCTTCAATTGATGGCGGGGGGCTTATCGCTAGCCGACGCGTCCGGCAGTATCACGTTTGACGGTCAATCATTAAACGACCTACCCGCTAATCATCGCGCGCGGCACGTCGCGATGATGTTTCAAAATCCAAATCAACAGTTTGCCATGGACACGGTCGAACACGAGTTGATTTTTGCATTGGAGAACCTACAAGTGCCCCGCTCACAGATGATGGCACGATTGCGGCACGCACTGGCCTTCGTGGGGATTGAGCACCTACAACCGCGGCTCTTGAACCAGCTATCGGGTGGTGAAAAACAAAAGGTTGCCCTCGCCGTTATCGTGGCGATGGATAGCGATGTGATCTTGCTCGACGAACCCTTTGCCAGCGTGGACCCGGAAGCCCGCGCCGGACTACTCGAACGACTCGTTGAATTGCGCGACCAACACGGCAAAACGATTATCCTAGCTGACCACGACTTAGCGGGTTATGATCAGCTCGTAGACCAAGTGGTGCGGCTGACGAATCACCAGTTAGTCCCTGTTGCCCAGTCCGAATGGCCACAACTATTTGCCGCTTTCACTGACCAACCTCAGCGGGCGTGGACGGCACCGGAACCAGTGACCAAACCGTGCTTTCAGTTAGATCAGGTGACCCTTGCAGCGGGTGACCGGGAACTACTTGCACCAACGACGCGGCAGTTACTCGCCCACCATAACACGCTGATTACGGGTCCCAATGGCAGTGGCAAGTCGACACTCTTTGAAGCCCTCGTCCGCTTGCATTCATACGGTGGCGAGATTCGCTACAACGGTACGCCCATTGCAAAATTAAAACGCAAACGCTATGCGCGGCACGTTGCCTTACTGTTTCAAGATGCTGAAACTCAGTTTTTAAACATCACGGTCGCTGAAGAATTGGCGCAAAGTCAGCATTATGCGTACGGTGATTACTTTACGCCCGAACGAATTCAAGCCGCGCTCACCCAACTCAACTTGGCGGGACGTGACGACCAAATTATTTATACGCTGAGTGAGGGGCAGAAAAAGAAATTACAGATTTTATTAATGCTGATCATGCAATCGCCAGTACTCTTAATGGATGAACCGTTGAAAGGCTTGGACTTGCGCTCTGTCAACGCACTGGTGGCACTGCTGACTGAGACGCAGGCCGCAACTAAGCAGACCTTGATCATTATCAGTCATCAATTGACCGGACTATTGCCGTTGATCGACTATCAGCTGCATTTTGAAAATCATCAGTTAGATTGGGTGGTGCGACCGTGAATCCAAGTATGAAGTTATTATTATTACTGATTATCGCGTTAGAAATTTCATTCACGACCATCGTTAGTCTCAACGTCGCACTGGTGATCCTAGCCATCATTTATTTGCTGGCACACCGGACCCGACTGCGGACGCTGGGCTGGTTAGTCCTGTTGCCACTGTTGCCGGCGATTGGCTTATGGAGCACCCAATATATTAACGGTAGCGGCGACCGGACGTTGATGGCCTGGGTACTGTTCACTAGAATCTATGCCTTCGTCTTTACTGGTGCGACGTTTACGCTCTCGACCGACGTCCTACAGCTGACCGATTCGTTGGAACAAAATTGGCACATGCCGGCCAAATTTGCCTATGGCGTCTTGGCTGCTTACAACCTGGTACCACGAATCCGCCACGAAGTTCAGGTGATTCGGACGGCGGGACTGATGCGTGGCCAAGTGCTTTCCTTCTGGTCGCCGCAGCTCTACTTCAAAGCCATTTTAATCTCGATCAACTGGTCGCAAAATCTGGCACAGGCGATGCGTTCGCACGGATTCGTTGAGGACGCGCCCCGGACCCACTACCGCCAGATTCCACTCACCAAGGTGGACTGGGGCATCGTGATTACAGGTGTCATTTTATTACAAATCGGCGTCTTCGTAGTTCCATGGACATAACCATCATCTAAAGGCCGCCCAACTAGCATTATGACTAGTTGGGCGGCCTTTGATCATGCTTTTAATTGATCGATTTGGTGCTTTAACGCTTGAATTTCGGCGGTCGTTGCCGCAGGGTCCACCATCAGCTGGTCATATTTGAATTGCAGAACGGCAATATCCGCTTCCGCAGGTTTGGGGGCTACGGCGACCTGAGCAAAATCAAGCAGTTGCTGATCGGTCAATTGTAGCGTCCGCGTCGCCACGGCATCCCGAAATGACTGGTCATGTGAGACGAACAGAACGGTGCCCGGATAGTCTTGCAGATAAGCTGCCAACGCTTCAAGTGCGTCGACATCCAGGTAGTTGGTCGGTTCATCGAGCATCAGCACGTTATATTGTCCGACTAAGATGGCGACCAACTGGAGCTTAACCAGTTCGCCACCACTCAATGCGGCCACTCGTTGTTGATAAAAACGGGCTGGCAAGCCGAGTGCGCCCATGACGTTACGAATCGTTTGGTCCGGTAATTGACTCGCTCGCCGGACCGTCTCCCAGACAGAATGCTCGCCATCCAGCATCGTCATATCTTGATTGAAGACGCCGACTTTAGCGGCCGGCGCTAATGTTAGCCCAGAGACTCGTCGGGACAGTATCGCCTGTAATAAGGTCGTCTTGCCACTGCCATTGGGTCCCACGATTGCGACCCGTTCATGAGGCAGCACTTGAAAATCAGCGTGCGTCAGCAACGTTTTGCCATATTGCTTCAACGTCACGTTAAGGCCCGTCACGACGGTCTTCCCCGTAAAGCTTGGAAAGTCAGTCGCCACCAATTTAAACCCACGTTGCGTCAATGGTTTGGCGACTTGCGGTTCGTGTGCCCCCCGTGCAACCATTCGCTTCGCCGTCCGCTCCATCTTGGCCGCCGTCGCTTCTCGCAAGGATTTCGTTTTGGACCGCTCAGCCGCTGACATCCGCCGATTGCCCTTTCGAATCCGCTGAGCCTTTTCATGACGCTGTTGTTGAGCCGCCAACAAGTCACGTTGATGACGCATCTGACGCTGATACGCCACTTCCTGCGTCTGCCGTTGTTGGTCGCGGACTTCACGATAATGGGCATAATTACCCGCATAGGCTTGAACCCGTTGGTCTTCAAATGCCCACGTCTGATTGGTTACCGCATCCAACAAGTGGCGGTCATGCGAAATCAACATCAACAGGCCATGAAACCCTTGTAATTGCGCCACCAGCCACTGTTGATGCGCCTCATCCAAGTTTGACGACGGCTCATCTAAA
Organism: Lactiplantibacillus sp. B652; assembly: GCF_023806745.1. Lineage (NCBI taxonomy): Bacteria > Bacillati > Bacillota > Bacilli > Lactobacillales > Lactobacillaceae > Lactiplantibacillus > Lactiplantibacillus sp. B652. Next base: position 317,817 of record NZ_JAMSKY010000001.1, read on the forward strand.
ATCAAGATTGCGGGTCGGGCACTCAAGGCTTGGCGGATTATGGACATCATTGCTTGGCCGCCACTCTGATCGAGTGTCGGAGCCAGTTGTGGCACATAACTGACGGGCGCATCCGTCACCAGTTGTCCACGGTAATCGGTATCTACTCCGGTGATCAAATGGGCAAGCGTTGATTTTCCCGTCCCATTGCGACCGACGACCCCAATCTTATCACCGGTGGTCGCCACCAAATGGTCAATCGTAAATAGTGCCCGTCCCGCCACATTTTTTTGAATCTTCGTTAAATTAATCATTGTCATTGATCAACATCCCCTTTACTGCAGGGATTAATTGTCCATCATGATTTGCGGACACAAAAAAACGCCCTCAAATCATGAGACCGCTGACCATCGATTCAGCCAGCACCTCTAATTAATCCCAAAACGGACAGTCCACCCCTTCATATCGGGTTGGTGACTGTTCAGTTACTAGAATTAATTAGTTGCGCATCGGCTGAATACCTCGTATTTTCATAAGTTACTTTGTAGATTAGCATGTTTATTTTTATTTTGCAAGGTCCGACTGACGGATTGTCCTCAGGTCCAACTTTCAGTAAACTAGAGTTACTTTCAGAAAGCGGGTGTCAATATTGAAAAAAATCATCGCCATCGCCGCCTTTGCCGTTCTAGGCGGCGGGTTGCGAGAAGCACTCAGCCTCCTTGTGACCTGGCCACAACATTTCTGGATCACGTGCCTCATCAATATCGTCGGCGCCTTTGTTCTGAGTCTGATTACGACGCTGCTACCAGCCCGTTTACCAGTCTCTGAGGCCATTATTACGGGCATGAGTGTTGGGCTGATTGGCAGCTTCACCACCTTTTCGACCTTCACTTTTGAAACGCTACAGAGCTATCAAAGTGGCCATAGCGTTTCGGCATTGCTGTCTATTGTTGTCAGCATCGGACTGGGGCTACTGGCTGGACTAGCTGGAAACTTGCTCAGTGAACACTGGTTACCGGAGGGTGAGGCGTAATGTTTAGTTTAGTCTTATTAGCTGGCGGTGGGGCGGCACTCGGGGCACTCGGCCGCTACGGCATCATGCAGTTGGCGCGGCCTCTCAATCAGCGGTGGACCTTACCAGTCGCCACACTTTTTATCAACCTGACTGGCGCCTTCCTGCTGGGGTGGATTCTGACAAGCCCACTATCTGGACACTGGCAAGTCTTCTTAGGTACTGGCATCATGGGCGGCTACACCACGTTCTCAACAATGATCAACGAAATCGTCTTACTCAGTCGCCACCAGCATCGGCGCGTCGCCGGGCTATACTTAGCCCTTAGCTTGATTGGCGGCTTATTACTCGTCTACTTAGGCACTCGCTGTTAATCTTCGCATAAGTGTTCTTTAGCATTAAAGCTGATTGAATCATGCTATTTTCTAAGTTCAAGTGCCGCCAGCTGAAAACCGCTGGAAACAGTGCGAATTAGCGTAAACGTGCTGTTGTAGCGACGTCCTACGCCGGCTTCCAGGCATTCTGGGCAATGGCCGGAAACGTGGTGGACACAGATTTAAGCCGACAACCCACGTCTTAAATACTGGTCTTTCACTAACCAAGCAAAGGACGCTTGCTAAGTGAAATTTCACCACTGGGCCTTGCCCAGAATACCTTCCAGCCGGGATGGTATTCGAAAGGCGGATGTGTGCGGACTCAACTTTTATTGGAGTGGACATTGATTCTTAGTAAACAGTTGTTTTAGTAATTAACTTTGAGGTTGGTTTCGATAATTTTTAGGCCGGTTCACTCGCATTTTAATTCTAAAAGCCGTCAATACTTGCAAAAGCTGTATAGTCGCCTGAGAAATTGAAGGCCTGAATTGAGGGCAATTGGCGCTGTTATCGTCTAATTATGAGGCGAGTTTCCATTGAAGTGAATGATTATCTGCAGGCAATTTACCGATATATAAATTACGCAAATCATTAACGATACCAATTCAAAGTTCATCTGAAGGATAGCCACTTAATATTCAGTGGTCAGTTGCACCAAGATAGGTGGCCGTTCATCCGCCATTCGAGCGGGTTACCGACTGTCCGGCCCGCCGGACAATGCTCAAGGGCGAAATTCTTCTTGTCCGGGAGGTTTTCCCGGGCTAGAAGAAGACTCGTATTTGAAATTGCGCAGTGGGTTTCTGCGTGAGTTCAAATCGATGTCCGCCCTGTTCCAGCGTTGTCAGCCGGCCCCGGAAGTCGGACTAGGAAGCGCATCAGCTGACGAACAGTAAGCCAGACAAATTAACTAACACAATGCGTATGACAACCATTAAAAAATAGCCGCCTCAGATTCGAGGCGGCCTTTTTAACGATATTTAAGTCGTTTTGACCATGCTAGTATCGATTCAATTCCGTCACTAGCAATGGGTAAAACGATTTTTTAAGTTACTCAATTTATCTTCACGTTAAGTCGTGGCACTTCCGAATAAAGCGACACCGGCAATTGCGACAACGATTAGGCCGAGCCATAGGGCAATTTTGAATAAAAATAACCCGATGGCAATCATGAACACCCAACCAATAATTTTGAAACCAATTTTAAAGATAACTTTGAGCAACCACAAACCAATTACTAAAGCAATCAATAAACCGATCATCTATGCGCTCTGCGACGAGAGCTTCCCTCCTTACAAGTCCCATTATGGGATCCTTGTCAGTTAGTATAGCACGGCTGTTCGTCTAGGGGTCGTTGCCGCTTCCGAATTAAGAGAAGCTTAATTTTGCAGCACGGCGACCTGGCGCACCATTGCCAACTCTTCGTTAGTCGGAATCAGTAACACTTTGATTTGCGAGTCGGGACTGCTGATGACACCTTCCTGCCCGGCGGCGTTCAAGTCCGCATCCAGTTTGACACCAAAAATGCTGAGTTCATCAACGATTTGTTGCCGGAGCTTCGGATTATGCTCACCAATACCGCCAGCGAAGACTAACGCATCCACGTGTTTCAACTCTGTCAGATAACTCCCGGCGTACTTAACGATTCGGTTGATGAAGATTTCAATCGCCAAGTGGGCCTGCGGATTGGTGGCTTCCTGGGCTCGAATTTCACGCATATCTGAGGACACTCCTGAGAGTCCTAATAAGCCGGACTGGTCATTGAGTAACGTCATGATTTCGTTCGGGTCAGTCGTCTTTAGGACCTTCATCAAGAATGGCAGCAGTGCCGGGTCGACATCCCCCGCACGCGTGCCCATCGTCACCCCAGTCAGTGGCGTAAAGCCCATCGACGTATCAAACGCCCGGCCAGCTTTGACTGCGGCTAGGGAAGAACCGCTCCCTAAATGCAACGTCACCAGGTTAACTTCTGATTGTGGCTGATCTAATAGCGTGGCCGCACGCCCGGTCAAGTAACCGTGGGAAATGCCGTGTTCACCATAGCGCCGAATGTGATACTGTTGCGTTAAATCATAGGGCAGACTATAAATCGCGTTCATTTCAGGCAAATCGGTAAAGAACTGACTATCAAACACGGCGTATTGCGTCACGTCTGGCAAGGCTTTGGCCATCGTTTCGATACCACGCGCTTCCATCGGATTGTGTAATGGTGCAAAATCACTCAACTGTTTGATGGCGGTCAACACTTCCGGCGTGATTGCGACCGCCTGCTTGAAGGTTTCGCCACCCGCCACGACGCGGTGCGCCACCGCCGTGATTTCTGATAAGGATTCAATAATTGCTAACTGCTGTAATTCATCTAATAGCATCTGAGCAGCCTGACTTTGACTCAATTGGTCGACAGTCTTCTCAAATTTCTGATGGTCACCGTACTTGATGGTAAAAATCGAACCAGGCATACTGATTCGCTCAACCAACCCACTCGCGACGACGGTTTCGGCAGGCATGGCAAATAATTGCCATTTCAAAGACGAACTACCCGCATTAATAATCAATGTTTTCTGCATTTCTCTCTCAACTCCCAAGTACTAGAATACCGGAATTTTCTGAAAAATGCTCAACTTTTTTCAATCTTAATAAATTGACCATGGGAGCCGCACCAGCCCGCACCTTTTTAGCCATCAGCGACTATGATACCGCTGACTATCCGGAACGTGTTATCATTGAGACGTTAACTTTTAGAGATTAGAGGAACGTATTCATGACAACCTTACCTGAAAACGATGCTGCGCTCGTCCAGCATGGCTTGGCGCACCTGATTCATCACACACGCAAGCAAATCGAGTCGCTGACGAAGGCGCTTGCACACCTGCCAGTGGCCGATGACCTGCAGCTCAAGGGGACACTGTTGAAGACTTATGCCAGCCAGATCGATGGTCGCCATCATTTCGTCGAATTACCGGACTATCAACATCCCGGCCACCAACTCAGTATTCAACTTGATATTAAAAAATCAATTATGGAAAATGCCGAAGATTATTTCAAACGCTACCGCAAGAGCAAACGCGGCCGTGCGACCGTTCAAGCTAGCCTGACTAAGGCTGAGGCCGAGTTACAACAACAGCTCACGACCCAAGCTAATTTTGACCCGACTGATGCCCAACAAGTGGCGACACTCAAAGCAAAATTGATCGACGCCGGTGCGATTCACACCCAGGTTTTGCATTCATCGAAAGCGCCAGAACCCGCTCACCCGCGCCGGTTTTACACCCATGACCATGTCTTAGTCGAGGTCGGCAAAAATAGCCACCAAAACGACCACCTGACCATGACGGCGCGCAAAGATTATTACTGGATGCACGCGGGCGGTGAAATTCCGGGGTCGCACGTCGTCATTCACAGTACACATCCGAGCGAACGGACCTTGCACGAAGCAGCCGTCTTGACGGCTTATTATAGTAAGGGCCGACAACTCAAGCGCGTCCCCGTCGACGTCCTCACCGTGGGTCAAATGCATAAACCCAAGGGGGCCAAAGCTGGCTTAGTGACTTTCAGTGGTCCAGCCAAAACCTTGACGGTAGCGCCGGACGCCAACCTAGTCACCGAACTACGCGAACAGGAGACGACTAATGACACCCATTGATACTTATATTGCGGCCGCACCAGCAGCCTATCGCGACCAGCTCACTGCCATTCGTCAGACGATTGCCACCAATCTACCAGGCGCTGAAGAACAGCTCAAATACCAAATGCCGACCTTTTATTGGCATGAGAATGTGATTCACTTCGCACTCAACCAGCACCACTTTGGCTTATACCCAACGCCCAGCGCGGTGACTGCTTTTCAAGCCAAGTTGACCGCCTATAAGACGAGTAAAGGGGCCATCCAATTCCCACTGGATGCCCCCTTACCACTAGATTTAATTGGTGCCATTACGGCTTTTCGTCGGCGCGAAATCATCGCCAAATACGACCTTTAGGCTTAGCGCTGCCACCATGACTGCGCTAAAAAGTCAATGGCTGTGACGTCGTCCAGGGCGACCTGGTTCACCACGCCAGCTTGTTGATTCAATAGTAGCTGATGGTCGTTCACAGCCGCAATGAGCCCGCTTGGCTGACGGCCATCGCTCAATGTGAGCCGGACAACGCAGTTCAACTCATAGGCTTGTAATATCGACGCTTCAATTGGTTTCAGCTGTTCCATGTCCATCACCTCATCGAAATAGTAGCTCTATCATAGCACACTTTTAGAACGTACGTTCGACAAAAAGCATTACATTTTGATGACGTTGATTTTACGGTCGTTTGTAACCATCAGTGATTGCGAGTGCCAACTAATAACACGCTTAACTACCGGGATTACCGAACATTGTCATCATTTTTTGACTAATCAGCAGCTAAATCAACTGTGTTTAGAATCGTGAACCAATCCCTTTCAATCGGCTAGCTGATTCTGACCATCATTGCCACCTAAAATGGCGCCTCAAGTGGATTCGTCTACTTGAAGCGCCATTTTTATTAAAATTCGGTCGTCGAATACCATAATCCCAACATCCTGTGGCGGTCCGGCTAACCGTTACTCGTTTCAACCATAGCAGCATCTGTTACGACGCTCACTAACGCCACGTCATCTTTGCGTTACAGTACCGAATATCAGCGACGTGACCTACTTCAAAATCGCGGTGATTGCTGCGACTTCATCGGCACTAAAGTACAACTGTTTAGCCGCGTCAAGGTTGGCGTGTAAGTGGTCGATGCTCGTCGTACCAATGATGACACTGGTAACCGTTTGAGACCGCAATAACCAAGCTAACGCCATTTGGGCCAAGGTTTGACCGCGCTGTTGTGCGATGTCATTTAAGGCATTCAACTGCGCCACGACAGGCTGTGTCCCCTGTTCAAACAGATATTTATTGGTGCGATGGATTGGGAAATCCGCTGGAATGCCGTCTAAATAGCGCTGGCTCAGCAGTCCTTCCGCCAATGGCCCGTATGCTACTAGTCCCGCACCATGTTGGCCAAGATAGTCCAATAAACCGGTCGTCTGGGCCTGCTGATTCAACATATTGTAAGAATACTGATTGACCGTGAACGGTGTGTGCATGTCGTTGAAATACTGAATCATCGTCGCGGTCTGGTCCCGGTCGTAGTTGGAAATCCCGACGTACAGCGCCTTCCCCTGACGAACGAGTTGATCAAGCGCTTGGGCCGTCTCCTGTAAATCAATATTAGGGTCTGGACGATGTGAATAGAAAATATCGACGTAATCCAGATGCATCTGCTTGAGACTCCAATCCAATGAGCTAATCAGTGTCTTGCGTGAGCCAAACGCCCCATATGGCCCGGGCCAAGCGGGATAACCCGCCTTAGTCGTAATGACTAACTCATCACGATAGGGTTTCAAATCACGTTGCATAATTTGTCCAAAAGTCCGTTCTGCCGAGCCTTTCGATGGTCCATAGTTATTGGCTAAGTCAAAGCTGAAGACACCATGGTCAAATGCGTCTAACACGACTTCCCGTGAACGGGCAAACGGGGCTTCATCCCCGAAATGCCGCCATAATCCTAACGAAATCACTGGTAATTGTAACCCAGTCTTACCGACACGCCGTATTGGCAACTGATCGTAGCGTGTCCCTGCTGCCGAATAAGTCATTATTTACTCACCTCATCTAATTTTTAAATACAATTTATATTATACCGCTTCTGTATTTTTGGTACCGTTTTAATGACTGATATCTCAGCGGATTTCGATCATTAGTAGTAGTTAGCGGAAAGATGAGGAAAATGCACCAGTGATTGGCTTAGACGTCACCTCCACTGAAAATTGACGCAAACTCGCACTGTTTCCAGTGGTCCTAAGCTGGCTGCCTTTTAACTTAAGAATCGACACATTTTACCCTGACTAGCACATTTCTAACCCCATCACTGATAATACTTCGCTTGTTGTGAGAATAAGTTGTAATAGAGGCCGTGCTGGGCCATCAGCGTTGCATGTGTCCCGCTTTCAACGATGGCGCTGTGATTTAAAACGAGGATCCGTGAGCTGAAGCGAGTCGAGCTCATGCGATGAGAAATATAGACCGCCGTCTTATTGGCAACCAGCTCATTGAAGTGCGCATAAATCTCCGCTTCAGAGATTGGGTCTAACGCAGCGGTCGGTTCATCTAGCACAATGATGGGCGCATCTTTGTACCAAGCCCGGGCAATGGCGATTTTTTGTAATTCACCACCAGAGAATTGGACGCCATTAGCATCCAACTGCGTCCCAATCGCGGTTTCACCTTGATGCGGAAGGCTCGCAATCTTTTCCCAGACGCCAGCTAGTTTCAACGACCGTTTGGCCCGGGCCGCATTCAGTGTGGGCGCCGACGAAACGTTGTCGTTGACTGAAAAACTAGATAATGAGAAGTCCTGAAACACCACCGAAAACAGGGCTTGATAGTCAGCAACGCTTAAATCATCGATGTTGACACCATTAATCTTGATCGTGCCAGATGTCGGTTGAATTAGTTTGACCAACAATTTCACCAGCGTCGTCTTGCCACTCCCATTAGGCCCGACAATGGCTAACCGTTCGCCCTTGTGGATGGTCAGGTTGATATCGTTCAACGCCCACCTGTCACTTCCAGGATAGCGATAAGACACGTGGCTAAATTCGATTTGGCAGTCCGTCCCCAAGTCCGGAAGCGGTCGTTTACCAGAATCATCGGTGGTATCGCCAAAATTCATGAACTGAATATACTGATCCATTGTTTTAAATGAGCTTTCTCGTTGGCCCCAAGCACTAAAAACGGTGGCTAACGTGGCCATTAATTGCTGTAAATAGCCAACATAGACGACCACGCTCCCGACTCCAATGGCCCTAGTGGCACTCTTCATCGAGACTAATAGATACAATAAACCGACAACACCATATGTAATCAACGTATTCATGCTGGCAACCTGCGCGACCCTGACCTGAAAATCAGCGTCTTTTTTGATCTGCTGGTAGACGTCCTCACGCGCCTTCCTAACTGTTTTACCAGTCAGATCATACAATCTGAGTGTCTTGCCAAAAATCGGCGTTTTAAATAAAATCTCGCCGTAATAGTCGAGCACCCGATTGAATTGAATATTATAGGCGAAAAACTGCTTCATGATTTGACTTCTCGCAGTCGTAATTGGTCGCGAACTAAGCAGTGGAATCACGACCAAGCCGATGACGACCAGGATGAACCACGGCGAATTAACGAAATTCCCCAATGGATCATGAGTCGTCGCATGGGCCAAAATCATCACGACAAGCGAACCAGCCGCCAGCACACAAGTGGTCCCAAACGAAATCAGTCCGTTCAAAATATTGGCCACGAAAACCGTAAAACCACCCGTGTAAGTGAAGCCAGTTTTGACCGTGCTATACAGCTTTCTAAAGGCCGGGTCAATAAAAGTCGGATAGTCGGCGTCTAACATTTTGGTCGCCATGTTGCGCCGTGCGTGGGCCAAAATCAGATGTGCACCCGAGTTCGCCCGCACTTTGAAATATTCGCTGATTAGATTCAAAACCAACAAGATCAATAAGAAGCCGACTGTTCGCCAAACCACGATTGGTTGGTCTTCCGCACGCACGAGCAGGTTGATGATTTGGCCAATAAAGAAGATATTGACGAAGATGCTGATGGTCGAAATCACCGAGGCACACAACTGAATACCAAAAACATGTGGATATAGCTGATTGGCATATCTGATATAGCTCCGGGCCTTGGTCAAATCCGCGTTAAATTGTCCGAATTTATTCCGTTGCATCCGTGCCATCCCCCTCCTGATAATATTGACTTTGCGCGTGGTAGAGGGCTGCATAGGCTGGATTGACTTTCATCAAATCCTGATGGGTCCCCGCATCCGCGATTCGGCCATTCTGAACGAAGAAGACAATGTCCGCAAACTGCGTCGAGGCCAAGCGATGGGAGATGAAGATGGAAATCGTCCCCTTCGACAAGTCGTGATAGTGCTGATACAGTTCACTTTCAGCTAGCGCATCCAGGGCCGCAGTCGGTTCATCCAGAATCAACACTGGCCGCTTTTGATATAGCGCTCGGGCCAGCATCAGCTTCTGAGATTGCCCACCTGACAGGCTCATCCCCTGATCATCGACGTACTGTGTCAAATTCATTTGCAGCCCTGCCGGCAAGTCCTGGACGTCCTTCCACAATCCAGACTGTCTGATGGCGGCTTCCAAGGCCGGGGTAGCTGTTTTTCCAAAAGTAATGTTGTTTTCTAACGTATCTGCAAACGTCGCGGATTCCTGAAAAACGGGTGCAAACAGCCCCAAATAGTCATGATAATCAAACGCCTCACTGGGCTGATCATTGATCAAAATCGTGCCACTAGTCGGCTTCAGTAAGCCCATCAGTAGCGCGACCAGCGTGGATTTACCCGCGCCATTGAGCCCGACCAGCGCCACCGCCGTGTTTTTGTGGATGACAAAACTAACATCATCGATAATTTTCTGATCATGATTTGGATAATGATAGCTGACGTTTCTAAACTCGATTTTTCCACTTGCGCCTTATTTTGCGGTTGGTGCTGCTCTGAATCAGACGTGATGAATTGTGCCGCGTAATCTAAATAATCGCGGCCCACCGATAAGTTCTCGTTGGCCACAATCATCTGCGAAAATTCGGTCGCACCCTTCCGAACCAGGTTGCTTAAGGTGCCTAACAGGGTAAAGAAAAAGGTGAAAGCCGGTAGCGATAAGTGGTGTGAACTCACCTGCATCACTAATGGCACGTATAACAAAATCAATTGGCCACTATCAATCAGGCAAACGACCCACACGGCTTTGATTTTCTCCCGGTCAAGTTGGCGCTGTACCGCTAGCATCTGTTGCGATAAGGCGGCGATTTTTTGATGATACTGCTGTCGCAAGTGATAGAGTCTGATATCTTTGCCGGCCCCTAACCTGAACGCCTCTTTATACAAATATTTCTGCATAAAATTAATGTTTGCTAAACTCGCTCTGAACTTTTCCTGACCGCGATCAAACTTGACCAGCAGGGTTCCCGCCAAAAGGGTCAGCGTGACAATGACGATTGGGCTCCACCACTGTATTCTCAGCGTCAATCCGGCAATCACCCCTACCGAAATCAGCGTTGCACTAAAGTCGACGAAGCTGGGCCACAGCAATGCGACCCCACTATCGTCATCTTCGTATCCCAGCTTACTACTCCTCGCGCGCTGTTTCTGGACGGCAGTATCGATTGACTCCTCAAAAGGCGAATTCAAAAAGCCCTCGCCATCATCCACGCTCAGTTGCATTCTGAGATTGGCATTCTCCCACGTCATCCACGTCTTATAAACGGCTTGCCCAGCCACCAAACACCCGAGTCCGACACAAATTGACAAGATGAAACCGGCAAACTGCGGAAATGCTAATTGCTCCTGCAACCCCCAGACAATCAACATGGGTACGCCACTAGTCGCAACTAGTAAAATCAGACTCATCGTCACGGTCAGGAGCAAACCATACTTGAGCTTTGGAAATTTGGGCGCTGCTTTGGTCAAGTACCAGTGAATATTCTGAAAGATCGAATTCTTTTTGTGCGTTAGATTCATAATCATCCCCCCTTTTCTAGCTGATTAGGCCGATTTCGCTCTGAACAATCCCCGTCTATCACGTTTCATGACACGGCGCCTACTCGGATTGTTAGCTTCAAAACGGCGCTAGTCTCACCAGCAACAACTGAAACCAGTTCGCTAATCTAATCATTTTTTAATTGCTTTATTATATTACAATCATATGCCATGTCAATTTATCACTCGGCATGGCGCTAGTTATTATGCATTGTGCTAGTTAAATTATCATGATTCATGGTTAAATCATGACCAGTTGGCGTCCTGTTCGTCAGCCGATGCGCGTCTTATTCCGACCTCCGGGGCTGGCTGACAACGCTGGAACAGGGCGGACATCGATTTGAACTCACGCAGAACCCCACTGCGCAATTTCAAATACGAGTCTTCTTCTAGCCCGGGAAATTCGCCCGGACAAGAAGAATTTCGCCCTTGAGCATTGTCAACCAGCCCCTCCAGTCGGGAACCCGCTCGAATGGCGGATGAACGGCCACTTATCTGGGTACAATTGACCACTGAATATTAAGTGACTGGTCCTTCAGGCAAACTTTTAATCGGCGTCAATAATGCTTTATCACACTTAATTACTGAAAAAATAAGTTAAATTTCATTCGCAAGATTCAACGGACATTAGTCTTGAATTTAGTTGATAAAATTACCTTCGTTTATAATTTGAGACTTTGCTATCTCAGACGATTATAGAAAGTTGTGACAAATTCAGTGAAACTGCTGATTCGAAAAGTTAAAACATGGGTTAGGAAGCTTAGCTATCATTAAAAACTAGTCTGACAGTTGAATGTCAAAATGACCTTAGACTATGAATCAACGACTAATCTAAGAAAAAGTTGAATCCGCACATGTCTGCCTTTCGAATACCTGGAAGCCGGCCTAGGACGTCTCCACAACAGCAAGTTTACGCTAAGTCGCACTTCTTCCAGCGAGTCTCAGCTGGCAGCCCTTGAACTTAGAACTTGTCATGATTTAACCATCTTTAAGGCTAAAGAATAACTAGCACAACGCGTAGTTATTACGCTGATTGAACCGGTCAGTTCATTGGATGGCGATTTGGAAAATGTAGTCTCCAACTGCCCGATTCCCCGATAATGCCATGCCAAAAAGGCAGTCCTCGCATTTGCCAGGACTGCCTCACTTAGGAGTTTATGTGATGTCTGCTGTTGTTGCCTGAATGAAACTCGGATTTGAAATATGGTTCAACAGGACGTGGTTATTTCAAACCAACCTCTATTGTAATCCGGAATGTGCGGTTCGTTAAGCGATACCCATTAGAACTGTGGCAGCCGATTGTAGTAGGCCAAGTATTGACGCGCGTGCACGGCATCGACGACGATCTTGGTCACACTGGTATTGGCTGGCTCTGGCAGGCTCATCGGGTCTTTTGGTTGGAGCACCGCGAGCGCCATGGCCTTGACGGTAAAGCCGTGGGTCACAACAATCAGTTGTTCATCTGGATAGGCCTGGGCCATCGCCGTCAAAAAGGCTTGAACTCGTTGCTGCACATGCGTAAACGTCTCGCCGTCCGTCGCCACATCGACGTAACTCGGTAAGACGTCCTGCAACATTGGATCAAAATACTGCGGATAGGCGGCCAATAATTGGTCGTTGGCCTGCCCATCCCACTGACCGTATGAAATTTCCAACAGCCGCTCATCCGTACTAACGGGCAAGTCACGGCCTGCATTCAAAATAGCCGCGGTTGCCTGTGTCCGGTCGAGTGGACTACAAATGAGTCGGTCCGCAAAACTGATATCAAACGCGTCGTGTAGCGTTTGGGCCTGTTGCCGACCCACGGCATTTAGGTGCGTGATGTCAGTATTGATCGTGCCCTGTTTGAGATTTTGCGCATTGGCCGTTGTTTGACCATGCCGTACCACATAAAAGGTTGTCATTGTGCGCCTCCAAGATTAGATTATTATTAATTACAGTGATGATGTCACAGGTTTTTCTCATTAACATGCTTGACAAACCAGAATTTGCTTGCTAAATTAATACCAACGCAATTCAAGCACCGGCAATCATGACCGGTCAGTCGAAAGGAGTCTAACTGATTATGGCACAGCGACAACTCAATAATCAATATCATATCAGTTCCTCCTGGTCTACGCACTCATCTGTGTTGGCCTAATTTTGCGTTCGCAAATCAGCCCGAGCACGGATGTTAGACATTCGCTACCGGGCGCAATTGCTTCAGATTGTCATTAACCGTCCTGGTAGTCGAAATCGACTGCGAGGACTTTTTTGTTGTTACCGACTAATCGGGCGAAACGCCACGGTTGCCTGATACACGAACTGATGATGGTTCGGCATTAGTACTAGCTGACTAACCATTGAGATTTGATTAGGTCGACCTGCTCCAGACGATTAGCCGTTTAACTGCCATTAAACAATCGAAAGCGAGGATTTCTTATGCCAATTTATAATTTTTCTGCTGGTCCAGCGGTCTTGCCGCAACCCGTCATTGCCCAAATTCAAGCAGCGTTACCGTCATTTCAGAATTCTGGGATGAGTATCTTGGAAATCTCCCATCGCTCCGACCTGTTCGAACAAGTCATCAATGACGCCGAACAGGACTTGCGGGACCTGATGGCGATTCCCGATAACTACCGAGTGCTGTTCTTTCAAGGTGGCGGGACCTTGCAGTTCACCGCTGCTCCGTTGAACCTCGCGACGAACCATCACCACATTGGCCTGCTAGATAGCGGACACTGGGCACAACGGGCTGGCGACGAAGCCCAACGCGTTGGCACCAAAGTCACCGTCCTCGGCAGTAGCGCCGCCACCCATTTTGACCGGCTACCCGTTATCGAACAGCCACTCGATCCAACCCTCGACTACGTTCATTTGACGACCAACAATACGATTGAAGGAACCATGACGACCGATTTGCCAGCCACCGGCGATATTCCACTGGTCGCCGACATGTCTTCTAACTTTTTAGGTGAATCCTACCGCGTCAGTGATTTTGGCCTGATTTTTGCCGGCGCTCAGAAGAACCTGGGCCCTGCTGGTTTGACACTGGTCATCGTTCGCGAGGACTTGATTGGTCACGCCCAACAGCTCCCCAGCATGCTGGATTACCAACTGTTCGCTGACAAACACTCGATGTTCAACACGCCACCCGTTTTTGCAATCTATGCCGCGGGGCTCGTCCTCAAGTGGCTCAAACAACAGGGTGGCTTAGCAGCCATGACAGCACGTAATCACGCTAAAGCCGCGCTACTGTACGACTTTCTCGACCAGTCACAACTATTCACGAATCCCGTTAAAGCCAGCGACCGCTCAACGATGAATGTGCCTTTTGTCACCGGCAACGCCGAACTAGACGCCGCCGTCATCGCTGGTGCCAGCCAACACGGTCTCTTGAATCTAAAGGGCCACCGCTCCGTTGGGGGCATGCGAGCCAGTCTCTATAACGCCATGCCGGTTGCCGGGGTCCAAGCCCTCGTTGACTACTTAGCCGCATTTGAAGCCCAACATCATTAATATTCGAACGATCCGAGGAGGAATTTAGTTATGTATCAAATTAAAACCTACAACGCCATCGCCCCAGCCGGTCTCAATACCTTTTCCGCCGAGTACGCGCTGAATCAGTCTGACCAGCCCGATGCCTATCTGATTCGCTCGGTCAACTTGCACCATGAGACACTACCCACGTCGCTCAAGGTTATTGCTCGCGCTGGCGCCGGTGTCAACAACATTCCGCTCGACCAAGCAACCGCGAATGGTACCGCCGTTTTCAATACGCCCGGCAGTAACGCAAACGCCGTCAAGGAACTGATTATCGGCCTTCTGATCGTCGCTTCTCGCCACTTGATGGCCGCTGCCAGCTATTCAGCGAAGCACACTGAGGCGGACGTTTCTCAGCGGACTGAGCATGACAAGACCCAGTTTAACGGCTCCGAATTAACGGGTAAGACGCTGGCTGTGATTGGCCTGGGCCACGTCGGTTCGCTAGTGGCCAACGCCGCTCTCAATCTGGGGATGAACGTGATTGGTTATGACCCCTACCTATCCGCCGATGCTGCCTGGAATATTGCCAAACAAGTGCAGCGGGCCGCGACCCTGACCGACGCCGTTAAACACGCCGATTTCGTCACCGTCCACGTTCCTAAAAATCCGGACACGCTAAATTTACTTAATGCGGAAGCTTTCGCTGCAATGCCCGCCGGTGTCCAGTTATTCAACTATTCACGCCTCGGCATCGTGGATAATACCGCCGCCTTAGCAGCCATCGCTGCACATCACATCGCGCACTACTACACCGACTTTGGCGAACCGCAGCTCGCTGACAACCCGGACGTCACCGTCACCCCCCATATCGGTGGCTCAACGCTAGAAGCCGAGGTCAACGGTGCCACGCAGGCCGCGCGAACCATCATGACTTACTTAGAGACTGGCAACGTCCACGCCGCCATCAATTTGCCGGACCTAAACGTGCCATTCAACGCCGCTTACCGCTTTACCATCATTCACCAGAACGTGCCCAACATGGTGAGCCAAATCACGGCGAAACTGGCTGCAGCCAACCTCAATATCACGACGATGGCCAACGCTGCCAAGCACCAAACGGCCTATACGATTATTGATGTCGACGACTTACAACAACCGCAACATGCCCAACTAATCGACGAACTGACGAAGATTCCCGCAGTCATTCGGGTGCGGTTGCTACAACAGGACTAATGGTTCGTCTTGCTTAACCCTGCTCAAATCTGCATCATCATGGAATTGGTGTTGACTAGTTTCTGGCCTGTATGCGCTAAGTTTTCAAACATAAATGCGGACTAGCTATGACTATCCGTAACTTTCAGAAATCAAGCGCTGACAGGCTTTTGACATGTCGCTACCAAAGTTTTGGGCATTGATATCAGCCCTAATATTCCCGCGTTAGTTTACTTAATTAAGCTAGCACGGCCTCCAACAGGTCGTGCTAGCTTTTTTGACTGAATAATGTTAACCATTAAAATGTTTATATTGCTTTTAATCTATTTTTAATGTATTCTCATCTACATATCATACTTATTTGAGTAGGGGGTACATATTTTATGCAATGGAAATTATTTGCAACTGTTGCGACACTGACCGCAACCACCGGGGTTCTATTAGTGGGTTGTGGGCAATCATCATCTAGCTCTAGTAACGCCGGCAATACGACGGCCAAGATGGCCAGCACCCAAGTTCTGAATTGGTCAGAAAACGGGCAAGACTTGACCACTTTGGACCCGTCGCTTGCGACCGACGTGGTTAGTGGCACGATGATCAGCAATTCGCAGGAAGGCCTGTATCGGCTCGGTAAAAATAGTAAGGTCACGCCTGGGATTGCCACTAAGACGACCGTTTCAAAAGATAAAAAGACTTATACGTTTACCCTGCGGAAGAACGCCAAGTGGAGTAACGGCGATCAAGTCACGGCCAAAGATTTCGTTTACGGCTGGCAACGGACCGTCAATCCGAAGACGGCTTCCCAATACGCTTACTTGTACTCTGGCATCAAGAACGCCGACAAGATCGTTAACGGCAAGGCCAAGCCAAGTACGCTGGGGATCAAGGCAGACGGCAAGTACAAGTTGACGGTCACCCTGGAAAAACCAATGCAGTATTTCAAATTACTGATGGGCTTCGTCTCCTTCTTCCCACAAAATCAACATGCGGTTGAAAAATACGGCAAGGATTACGGGACGAGCGCCAGCAAGATGGTCTACGACGGGCCATTCAAGATGACCGGTTGGAAAGGGACGAACTCTACTTGGGCATTGAAACGTAACTCAGCTTATTGGGATAAAAAGCACGTTTACCTAACGAAGATCAACGACCAAGTTGTCAAGTCAACCACGACGGCCTTCAACCTCTTCCAGAGCAACAAACTGGATATGGCAACCTTGTCTGGACAACAAGTTAAAAACGAAAAGAACAATAGTAAGTTAGTCGTCCGCAAGTCTTCACGCTTGAACTACTTGGAATTTAACCAGAAGAAGGTCAAGCTCTTGGCTAACAAGAAGATCCGGCAAGCAATGTCCTTGACGCTTAACCGCAAACAACTGGTTAACGACGTGCTCGGTGACGGTTCCGTCACACCAAAGGGCTTTGTCACGACCGGTCTGGCCACTGACCCAACCACGGGCAAGGACTTTGCGACTGAAAACACGGTCAAATCATCCGTAACTCAAGACAACGCCAAGGCGAAGAAGCTTTGGAAGGAAGGCTTGGAAGAAACAGGCAAGAAGTCGGTCACTTTGACATTGACGCATGACGATACGGACCAAATGAAGGCCCTCGCTGAATACGTTCAAGGGCAATTAGAGAAGGAACTACCTGGCTTGAAGGTTCAAAGTGTCACGGTTCCATACAAGACCAGAATTTCTCGTGAACTGGCCGGTAACTTCCAACTCGTCATCTCTGCTTGGCAGGCCGATTTCGCTGACCCCGTCTCTGATTTAGGCATCATGACGTCGACCAACGACTACAACTTCGGTAAGTGGACGAACAAGTCCTTCGACAGTGCCATCAATACGGCCAACAGCACCACCAGCACGAAGAAACGCTGGCAAGCACTTTCGACCGCTGCCAAGACATTGGGCACTGACCAAGGTGTCGCACCATTATCCCAAAACGCGGTCGCTCAAATGGTCAATCCAAAGTTGAAAGGCCTCGTCTACAACACAGCCGGTATCAACTACAACTTCAAGAGTGCTTATATGGCTAAATAGGATTCACGCTACTTAATCGAGTAGCCAGTTGGAAAAATTTGTCACTAAAACACACTAATTACGGACTCCCTGCAGTATGGTGGGAGCCCGTTTTTGCGTTCAAAGACAGCCAGCTTAGGACCGCTGGAAATGTTGCGAGTTAGTTGGTGTGCTGTTCGTCAGCCAGCCCCGGAGGTCGGATTAGGAAGCTCTCGGCGGACGAACAGCAATCCAGCTAACTGGTACTTTTAATTATTAACGAGCTCAACGCGTGTTAATTACCTTAATTATTAGCGCTGAAAAATTGATTCTCATTATCCTTTAATGTATCCTCGTGAGCATCCAGTTGGGGGGAGTTCACATATGAAATGGAAAATTATCGTAACAACTGCGACCGCTGCCGCGACATCCGGCTTACTATTGGCAGCCTGCAGTCAGAGTCATACTGCTTCAGATAATGGGGGAAATTTGAAATCAGACATGGCTAGTAGCCAAGTTTTGAATTGGTCCGAAAATGGTTCCGAGTTAACGACACTAGATACGTCCCTCGTGACCGATTCCATTAGTGCCAACATGATCAATAACACGATGGAAGGCCTCTACCGCATTGGTGCCAATAATAAAATCACACCTGGGATTGCCACCAATACCGTCGTTTCGAAGGACAAGAAGACCTACACCTTCACCTTGCGTAAAAATGCCAAGTGGAGTAACGGCGACCCGGTGACCGCACAGGACTTTGTTTATAGTTGGCGGCGGACGATCGATCCGAAGACCGCTTCACAGTACGCTTACTTATACGCCGGCATCAAAAATGCTGAACAGATTACGAATGGCAAGGCGAAGGTCGATAGTTTGGGAATCAAAGCTGATGGTAAATATAAACTGACTGTCACTTTGGATAAACCGATGGCCTACTTCAAGATTTTGATGGGCTTTGCCATCTTCTTCCCACAAAATCAACACGCGGTTCAAGACTATGGCAAGGACTACGGGACGACTGCCAGCAAGATGGTCTATGACGGGCCGTTTACCATGACCGGCTGGAAAGGCACGAATACGACCTGGACCTTGAAACGCAATCCGCATTATTGGGACAAACGCCACGTCTATCTCGAACGCATCAATGACCAAGTCGTCAAGTCACCGACCACTGGGTTCAACCTCTTCCAGAGCAACAAGCTCGATATGGCAACCTTGAGCGGTGAGCAGGTCAAAAATGAACGTAATAATCCGAAATTAGTCCTTCGGAAGACGTCCCGTTTGAACTACCTAGAATTCAATCAGAAGAAAGTCCCCGCTTTAGCCAACGCCAAGTTACGCCAGGCGATGTCGCTGGTCATTGATCGGCAAGAACTCGTTAAAAACGTCCTCGGCGATGGGTCGACCGTGCCTAAAGGCTTCGTCACCACGGGCTTAGCCACCGACCCAACGACTGGTGAAGATTTTGCCACTGAAAACAGTGTCGCAGAAGCCGTAACGCAAAATGACGCTAAGGCTAAACAACTCTGGGCAGCAGGACTCAAAGAAGTCGGTAAAAAATCGTTGACGCTCTCGCTCACCCATGACAGCGTTGACCAGACTAAGGAAACGGCTGAATACCTGGAAGGACAATGGCAAAAGGAATTACCGGGCCTCAAGATTACTGACATCACTTTGCCGTTTAAAAATCGGTTAGCACGTGAAACGGCCGGCAACTTCGAGCTTGCCATCTCGGGCTGGCAAGCAGACTTCGCGGATCCAATCTCAGACCTGGGCATCCTGACATCGACTAACGACTACAACTTTGGTAAGTGGAACAATGCCGACTACGACGCCGCCATCAAGCAGGCTCAAACTGCCACTAACAATTCAACGCGGTGGCAAGCGATGGGCCGCGCCGAAAAAATTATCGGCACTGAATCCGGCGTCGTACCTTTAACGCAAAACACGATTGCGCAGATGGTCAATCCGAAGTTGAAGGGCCTGATTTATAACACGTCCGGCACCAACTACAACTTTAAAGACGCTTATCTGGAAAAGTAAGTTGAATGAGCGCTACACAGAGCGACTAGTTGCTTTTAGCAGAAAGTAGCCGAGCAGCATTACTGCTTTTAAGCCGTCGTGCGAGACTAACTTGAGCCGACCTGTCCTATCAATTAGCCTTCAATCAAGCTTCAATTCACGCCTGAATGGACACTTTATCGGCACCGCAAGTATTGGATTACTGCTTGCGGTACCGATTTTTTAGTTGCCATATTTTTATATTTGATAGACACATTTTTGGAATACTATGGATTATGTATAAATATTGACAAAATTATATAAAAAGTTTTTAATTAGAATAAATGAAAGCAATTTCAAAAATGACTTAACTATGTAAAGGAAGCGTTGATGGCATGAATATTGAGCTCTTCATCGCCCGTCGCAAGGCACTGGGTCTTTCGCAAAAAGCCCTTGCAGACGGCATATGTACCCAGGCAACATTAAGTAAGTTTGAGAATAATGGTAAGGCCCCTGCCATTCGAATCGTGGCGCAATTGTGCCAGCGGCTGAACCTTCAATTGGAAGATGTCTTTCCAACTGAACGGGTCGCGGATGCTGCAGTCTTGAAGATTCTGGAACAAGTCGAATTTGATTTGATCACCGCAGAATATCAGGATGCTGAAGAACAACTCGAAAAGGCCGCTGATATGCCGCGGCACGATCGCGAGACTAAGCTCCAATACTGTTATCTAAAGGGTTACGTGGCGGCACTTAACCACCATCCAATCAGTGACGTGGTCTTTAACTTCGACCAAATCATCACGGACTTGGATGAATCGCACATTACGATTTACACCCAGTTGGCTTATTGCGGAACCGGGATTGCTTATCAGCAGACCGGCGATAACGACAAGGCCCAATATTATTTTGAAAAGGTCCGGCACGCTCTGCCCAACTTGCCACTAGAGACGACCGCAAGTATCTGGCGCGTGATCAACCTCGCCTATTACACCGGGGCCTTTTACGCTAGCATCGCAGATACTGAACGTAGCCTGCAACTACTCAACTACGGGATTGAAATCTGTGCTCGGTTCCACGTCACCTACTACGCCGCTCGCATCAAGTTCTTACAGGCCCAACTCGCGACGGATACTGATGAAGTTCATGAGTATCTCAACGACGCGGCTGCCTTTGCCCGGATGAACAAAAACCATCAATTGCTTAAGAATATTTCAAGTTATTCAAATTCCCATTAATTAGCGGTGAAATAATTGCAATTGGTTAAGAAATCGCCTAAACTGCAAGTATCAAATGACGAGTGCTTAACAACCATTGAGGAGGTCCTGCCCATGTTATTAGCAGGTTTATTAGTTGCAGCTGGTTTAGCTGCTGTCGCCGGGGTTGTCGCTGGCAACCGAGTTCCTGCTGCGCAACCAGTCAGAATCAAGCATGACCAACGTACGCCTCAGAATCGGCGGTAATGTCGAGTATGCGCACTAGCTATCTTCGTGATAGCTGGTGCGTTTTATTTTGGATCAAGTTGTGAGACAAAATCCTTTAGCCCCGATTCGGGGTTTGCTATAATAAATTATTATAGTCAATTAATTAACTCACTGTTATATCGGTGTTTTATAGATTGTCGTTCCGAGTAGTATTATAATTATTTATGCAAATGAGTGGGTTAATCCTCAGGCCAACTAAATTAGCACACCCGTTTAACTGATTATCACAAGTTATGATTAAGCCAGCGAACATAGGCCCGCTGATCGCCTTTTTTTTGGTTGTTTTTTGGAGCTTATTAGTTTCAGTTATAACTTAAACACGTTAACTTATTTGGTTCAAAAATTTGACCGTTACCGCCAAATGCGACGCCCACAGCCTGCAGCCGACTTCATGTAGACCAATTTTTAGTTAGCTGGCTATTTCCGACAACCCCTTAACTGATACGAATCATTTATGGTGTGTAACCGCTTTTATAATTGAGCCTGGTACTTATTGAAGATGGGTAATAAAATTTATTTATCACTTGACCCCTTTAACTTTATCAATCGCGGTCATAGCTATCATTTCAAGGGTTTCTTAAGTGCCAGTGATCTATAATGACCCGTTTCAAATTGACAAATTAGTCCCGATAGATAATCAAACAGCCCTTTAACTGATAAATTAAACTGATGATTCAAAAGCTTGAATGGTGTCAAACCAGCATCCATACCAATTTCAAGTGTTCGGCTTATTAATAATCATTATAATTTCAGGACGTTAACTATTCTGTGAATTTATTTTTACGAATTATCCTGACACTATTCGTTATAACAATGGTATGATTAACATGACGTATAATAACCAGCTTTAATCAATCAGTCGGAGCCTGCTTACCTGCGACTATTAATTGCTCAACCAACATTAATATTTTATGGAGGCTACATTTTTCATGAACATTAAAGACTTGTATTACTTCCAACGCTTGATCAGTACGCAAAGCTACACGCAAACCGCTGCTGATTTTCACGTTAGCCAACCAACAATTTCACAAGCAATTAAGCGACTGGAGCGTCATTTCCAAGTGACGCTATTCTTTCGTCAAGCAAAAACCAAGGCGCTCGTCCTGACACCGAGCGGCCAGCAGCTTTTGCTCGCGGCCAATGATATTATCAATAACTGGCAACACGTCAACGAATCAATCAGTCACCTCCGTCAACACACACTGCGGTTTGGGATCGAACCCTCCGTCAGTGAACATTACTTACCAGCATTAACTAAGCCCATCATCGAACAGGACTTGCTTAGTAGCGTCCATACCGTTGAAATGGGAGCCAACCAACTCGTTAAGCAAGTCTTGGCTGGTCAGCTGGACCTTGCCATCAGTGGCAACTTGGATCAAACGCTCGATGAACGCCTGGCAGTCACGCCATTGCGGCCATTTAAATTCCGCATCTTGGCTAACCCAGACCATCCGCTAGCCAAGTCGGATCACCCGACCTTTGCGGAAGCGCTGAAGTCACCGTTTGTCCTACTTAATGCAACTTATTTGAACAAGCTCGTCTTTCGGCAGTTGGCTGAACAGCTTTCAATCGAGCCACAAGTTCTCTTCGAATCCGACAGCAGTACTTTAATCAAGGGACTGGTCAAGGAGAACTTGGCGTTAGGGTTCATCTCGGACATTACGACGCCGGCTGAAGGTGAAGACGACGACCTCGTTGAAATTCCATTCGACGACGTCCAAGTCCCCAGCGTGCATATCAATCTGATTCGGCGCGCACACCTATTCCCAATCGGGTTGGTCAAGCAAGTCATCGATATCATCGAAAAGACCTTTGCTGATGACAACGCCAAACAAGAAAACAAGCAGTAATTGCACTTAACACGACTAAAGGACGCTCCTGTTATCTATATTGATAACAGGAGTGTCCTTTAGTTTTTACTGATTAATTTTTAAATCTAAACTCAACGATTGACTAATAGCCAGCGCCTCACCATATGCCCCTAAGTTAATCAGCCCGAGCCTCGACTTAGAATTGATAAACCTTCGCTTCATACGCCCGCAAAACGTCCTGATGGTCCTCATCATAATTACTCAACAAAAGTTTAGCCGTAGCCGGTAATTCAGCAAAGTGCCGCGTCTGGGTGGCATCCGTGAAGTTGCAGATCACGAGCAGATGCTGGTCACCCGCTTGGCGCATGTAGGCGTAGACGGACCGGTCTTCTGGCAACAATAGCCGGTAAGTCCCAGTCGTGATAACTGGTAATTGGTGCCGCAACTTGATCAACCGTTGATAGTAGCCAAATACCGAGCCAGGTGTCCGTTGCGCTAGTTGCGCGTTCAGGCGTGGATAATTTGCGTTGACCGCTAGCCAAGGTGTCGCCGTTGAAAAGCCGGCATTGGCACTGTCATCCCATTGCATCGGGGTCCGCGCATTATCACGAGACGTGTGCGCTAAATAGCTTAACATCTTATCCGCTGAGACGACCTGTTCGTCGTCGACAAAGTGATGATAGGCATTCAGTGATTCCAAATCTTGATAGTCGCTCAGTTTGTCGAAATGGGCGTTGGTCATGCCAAGCTCTTCGCCCTCATAAATGTACGGGGTCCCTTGCAAGAAGTGTAGCGCCGTGGCCAACATTTTGGCTGAGCGTTCCCGATAAGCTGGTCGTTCGTCGCCAAAGCGGGACACGATCCGTGGTTGATCGTGATTATTCCAATAGAGGCTATTCCAAGCGGCACCTTGCAAGCCCGTCTGCCATTTTGATAAACTCTGCTTCAAATCAACGAGTTGAACGGGTTGATCATTCCACTTGCCCAATGCGGGGTCGGGATTGCCGTCTAAACCCATGTGTTCAAATTCGAAGACCATGTTGAGTTCCTGCCCTTGCAGACTCGCTAACTGTTTGGCATCCGCAACGGTCGCACCCGGCGTCTCCCCGACCGTCATCAGTTGATGGCCAGCAAAGACCTGTTGATTCATCTCTTGTAAGTAATCATGCAAATGTGGGCCGTTTGCCACGATGTCACCGATGGCCGCGTATGGTTCGCCCGCTTCAGGTTGTCCATCCGCAAAGCTGGCTGGTTTGGAAATCAGGTTGATGACGTCTAAGCGGAAGCCATCGACACCCTTATCGACCCAGAAGTTCATCATGTCATAGACCGCTTGCCGCAGCTTGGGGTTATCCCAATTCAAATCCGGTTGTTCGACGGCAAATGAATGCAAATAATACTGTTGCCGACTCTCGACGTATTCCCAGACTGAGCCGCCGAAGAAGCCACCCCAGTTATTGGGCGCATGTCCGTCGACTGGGTCACGCCAAATATAATAATCAGAATATGGATTATCCTTGCTCTTGGCACTCTCCGTAAACCATTTATTTTGGTTGGATGAGTGGTTTACGACGATGTCCATCATGATTTTCAAGCCCTTCGCGTGGGCGGTTGTGAGCAGCTGGTCAAAGTCAGCCATCGTCCCAAATTCCGGATTAATATCGTAATAATCACTGATATCATAACCGTTATCGACTCCGGGTGACCGGTAGATTGGATTGAGCCAGATGACATCAGCACCCAAGTGTTTAATATAATCTAAGCGTTGGGTGATTCCGGGCAGATCCCCGATCCCATCGCCATTCGAATCTTGAAACGAGCGTGGATAGACTTGATACACGACGGCTGATTGCCACCATTGATTAGCCATATTGATATCCCCTAAAAACTTTTTTATCTTTAAAAATAACTAGTGCCGTCTCTTGCTAGAGACCGCTTACAACACTATCTATTCTACCATTCCATCCTCACTTATCGTAGCGGGCAAACGGAATTTGTCCGAGTTTTTTATGCCAACTGCCGTTCACGTCGGTTGACGAACTCGGGCGCACATGCTACTATCATCAGTATTCAAATAACGAACGATAATCTTACTTTCAAGTAGCGAATTAACTGTGCGTCAGGAAGTCGGTGGGTGCTGCGAACCGATCAGGTTAATCTCGATGAAATACGGTAGGAGAGGTCCGGGTACGCCCGGCGGATAACAACTAGAGCCGTTAACTGCTAGTGAGTGGAGTCATATTGTGGCTCAAGCTGGGTGGTACCACGGTCTAATCAATCGTCCCTGTTGCATTATTGTGCAACGGGGACGATTTTTTGCATTCATTATGATTATTATTGGCGCGTACCGTCATTCAAGCAGCTGGTGACCACCTAGCTTGATGACGCTGGGCGACCTTCAAAAGGAGTTATCGATTATGCCTCATTCAGAAAAATGGCGACCGGTCAAATTACCAGAAGCCTTATGCGTTTTGTTGATTATGTTAGCGATTATGGGACTTGGAGTGATTAAGTTCGGCCTATCGCCACAAACACCCGTCATCCTGGTGATTGCCCTCATTATTTTGTGGGCCCGCATTCGTGGCGCCGCTTGGGATGATATTCACGGCGGCATCATTGATGGGATCAAAACTGGGATCATTCCGATTTTCATCTTCCTGCTGATTGGTGCACTGATCAGCGTGTGGATCGCAGCCGGCATCATTCCGTCAATGATGGTCTTCGGCTTTCATTTGATTTCCGCACAGTGGTTCGTGCCGTCCGTCTTCCTGGTCTGCGCCATCATCGGAACGTCGATTGGGAGTGCGTTCACGATTATTTCAACAATTGGGATCGCCCTCTTCGGTATCGGGACGACCATGGGCATCAACCCGGCTTTAATCGCCGGCGCAATTATTTCCGGCGCCATTTTTGGCGATAAAACTTCGCCACTGTCAGACTCGACGAACCTGGCGTCAGCGATTGCTGAGAGTGATTTGTTCGATCACATCCGTAACTTAATGTGGTCGACGATTCCGGCGTTCGTCGTCTCATTAGTCCTGTACACGATTCTCGGCACGGGCGCAGCGACCCAAAGTCACTTAGGTAAAATTCAAACGACCCTGACCGTGCTCAACAGTAATTTTGCCATCACGTGGTGGGCCGCACTGCCGCTAGCGGTGATGTTCGCCTGTGCGCTCCTCAAAATTCCAGCGATTGCGACGTTATTGATGAACATCGGGCTCGCCATCGTGATGATTTTTATCCAGCAACCACACATCGCCATCACTAAAATCGCAACGATGATTGAATCTGGTTTTGTCGCAAAAACTGGCAATGCCAGCGTCGACGCCCTGCTCTCTCGGGGTGGCATTAGCGCGATGATGAGCACGGTCTCACTGATTTTACTGACCTTATCGCTCGGTGGCCTGTTGATGAAATTCAACTTGATCCAAACCGCGATGGTGCCATTGACCAAGCGGCTCAAAGGGACTGGTGCCGCCGTCACTGCGGCAATTTTAGCCGGAATTGGCGTCAACATCTTTGTCGGTGAACAATACCTATCCGTAATTTTGCCTGGTAAAGCCTTCAAACTCGCCTTCAATCAGCGCGGACTCGCCAACTTGGCACTCAGCCGGGTGCTCGAAGATGGTGGAACGGTCATTAACTACTTGATTCCATGGGGTGTGGCGGGGGCGTTTGCCGCAAATACCTTGGGCGTTTCAACACTGGCTTACTTGCCATTCTGCTTCTTCAGCTTGCTGTCACCCGTCTTCTCCATCATCAGTGGTTTTACCGGTTGGGGCCTCAAGCGTCAGCCAGTCAAACCGACCGCTTAATTCAGTCGGTAACCGAACGAAGCCCGGAATATAATTGTTTCGACTTGTGATTTCCCCTGTTCGCCCGCTACAATGAGGCAAGAGCATACTTTTGGACCAATGTCTGAACCCACGCATTTGGTTGGTAAACGCCGGTATCTTCGGTGGTTTTGCGAGTCTAAATGCTGGTTCAGCCATGATAGGAGGGGGATTATCATGCTTGCATACGGTTATCAAAAATTTGGGGGACCCGCCGTATTTGAGACGCTTGTCCAGCCAGCACTACACCTGACTGATAATCAAATCTTAATTGAAACGGCGGCAGTTAATTTAACAGACGAAGACCGCTTGGAGCGTCTGGGTACCAAGGCCAACGTGGACCTGCCACACATTCCGGGACATGATGTGGTCGGACGCGTGATTCAAGTCGGAGCGGCAGTCACTGATTTTAAGATTGGCACCTTAGTCGCAGCGCACACCACTGAAACTTACGCCGAACAGGTCTGTGTCGATAGCGACCTGGCCGTGACGGTTCCTGACGACCTCACACCCGCCAGTGCGGTAAGCCTGATCACACCTGGCATCATCGCTTACAAAACGGTGCGTTATTTTGCAGACGTCCAAGCTGACCAGACGGTGATCGTCAAAGGCGCTGGCAGTCCCGTGGGCTTGCTAGTCGTTCAACTAGCAAAACGCCTCGGTGCGCACGTAATTGCCGTGGCGAGTGGGCGCTACGCGGATCTGATCACTTCACTGGGCGTCGACCAATTTGTGGACTACCAGCAACAAAATCCAGTCCACGTGTTAGCCGACCGCGGCGATGTCATCATCAACGTCGCTTTAGACGGTGTCGGTGGCAAGGACGATTTGGCAATGGCGAAGTTTGACGCCACGATTGCCTCCTTCGCCCACCGCCTTCCTGCCACCAGTAAGTCAATTCGGTTCCAAGCGATTCAACCGACCGAAGTCATTTCGGACCAGGCGACATTACAGTTATTATTTAAATTATTAGCAACTCACCAACTCATCACCACGATTGCGGCCGAACTGCCCTTTGACCTAAACGGCTTTATTCAAGGCCACCAGCAGCTAGATGAACCACACATCGGCCAAATCGTCATTGTTCGTTAAATAAAGCGACCTTCAAGAATCTTGAGGGTCGCTTTATTTTGTGTGGTCACATTCGTACGCGTTGTGCTGGTTATTACTTAGAGTTAATCATGTTAAGCTCAAGTTCAAAAACAACCAGCTTAGACCTGCTGGAAACAGTGCGAATTGGCGTAAATTTTCAGTAATAGTCACGTCCTTATCCATATTTTGAGGCCTATGAAAAACAACTCTACTGGACTTGTCAGAACCTTCCCTGGTCGTCTGAAATAGCAAAGTCTCGAATTATAAAGGAAATCAATAATATTCAGGTAATCTTCTCAGTACTTAAATGCCATAATGCATCATCGATTCCATTTAAAAGTTTTCCTGAAGGACCAGGTACTTAATATTCAGTGGTCAATTGTACCCAGATAGATGGCCGTTCATCTGCCATTCGAGCGGGTTCCCGACTGTAGGGGTTGGCTGACAATGCTCAGTAGCCAAATTATTCTTAGCTGGAAGTGGGTTGCTTCCGGCTTAGAATAAGACTCGTATTTGAAATTGCGCAGTGACTTTCTGAGTGAGTTCAAATCGACGTCGGCTTACGTTCCAGCAATTGTCAGCCGGCCCCGGAAGTCGGACTACGGCGCGCACCGGCTGGCGAACAGGAATCCACCAACTCACACCGCTTCCAGCGATCCTCAGCTGGCTGCTTTTGAACTTAAGAGCCTCTCACTAAGCGAGCTGGTACACCCAGGCTTCATACGGGCGTAATGTGTCGGTTTGGTGGTCGTCGTAGTTACTCAGCAAGCACTTGGCATCGGCCGTCAAATATTGATGGAGTGGTCGTGAAATCGTTTCAGACGTGAAGTTGCAAGCAATCAACCAAGTTTGGCCTTGCCAGTGTCGCTCGTACATAAACACCTGCGTGTCATCCGCCAGTAATAGTTTGAACGTACCTAGCGTGACGATTGGATAGTGGTGCCGTAATTTTATCAGTTGCTGGTAGTAATACCACACTGAATCAGGGTCAGCTAAGGCAGCTTCAGCGTTGATTTGTTGGTAGTTCGGGTTCACTTTGATCCACGGTTGCGCATCGCTAAAACCGGCATTTTCAGTCGCATTCCACTGCATTGGTGTCCGTGAATTATCACGAGAACTCGCCGCAAGCCGGGCCATCATATCAGCATGCGTCAGCAAATGCCGGTCAGTCACTAAGTCGCGATAGGCGTTCAACGTTTCAATATCACGATAGCTATCTAAGTCTGTAAAATGGGCATCCGTCATCCCAAGTTCCTCGCCTTGATAAATATACGGGGTCCCTTGCAGCAAGTGCAGGCAAGTCGCGAGCATTTTAGCTGAGCGCACCCGATACATCGGCCGGTCATCACCAAAGCGGGACACGGCGCGTGGCGTATCATGATTATTCCAGAAAAGACTATTCCAAGCCTGTCCAGCCAGCCCCGTCTGCCAGTCGTTG
Source organism: Lactiplantibacillus sp. B652 (assembly GCF_023806745.1). Lineage (NCBI taxonomy): Bacteria > Bacillati > Bacillota > Bacilli > Lactobacillales > Lactobacillaceae > Lactiplantibacillus > Lactiplantibacillus sp. B652. Next base: position 347,136 of record NZ_JAMSKY010000001.1, read on the forward strand.
ATCACTTGTTTCAGCGCAACCAGCGGCGTCTTGCGGATACTCCATTTACCAAATCCGTGTTGGCTATTATCAAGTCGTAAATGTTGAAATTCAAAGACCATATCGAGTTCATGGCGGTCATTACCGGCGTATTTACGGGCATCAGCCGGCGTCACATCATGAGTCTCGCCGACCGTCATAATATCGAAGCGCGACAAGACGCGTCGATTCATCTCTTGTAAGAATTCATGCACATGCGGGCCATTGGTCACTCGCGCGTCGCCGTATTGACTATGTGGCTTGAGGGGGCCATCTGGGAGGCCTGGTAATTTAGAGATCTGGTTGATGACGTCCATTCGAAACCCATCCACGCCTTTTTCCAGCCACCACGTCATCATCTGATAGATTGCCGTTCGTAGCGCCGGATTTTCCCAGTTCAAATCCGGCTGTTTGGTTGAAAATGTGTGCAGATAATACTGCTGCGTCTGCTCATCATAGGTCCACGCTGAACCGCCAAATGCCGACTCCCAGTTATTCGGTTGGTCAGCTCCCTTACCGGAACGCCAAAAGTAAAAATCACGGTACTGATTGTCACGACTCTGGCGACTTTGCTGGAACCAAGGGTGTTCATCCGAAGTATGGTTCACGACAAGGTCCATAATCACTTTTATCCCGTGGTCATGCGCCGCCGTTAATAAGTCGTCAAAGTCCGCCATTGTCCCGAATTCCGCGGCGATTTGTTGATAGTCACTAATATCATAACCATTATCATCATTGGGCGAGCGGTAAATCGGATTCAACCAAATGACGTCGACCCCTAATTGCTGTAAATAATCAAGGTGCGCCGTAATCCCTTTTAAATCGCCGATGCCATCATGATTGGTATCTTGAAAGCTCCGTGGATAGACTTGATAGACAACGGCTTGTTGCCACCATTTAATTGTTGCTGCCATGTTACTCATAACTCCTTCGTTACGCGGTAATGCCCTTACTCAACTTGACCGGTAACGTGTATTTTGATTCCAACTGACAATCAGCATCCGCGATTCGCTGTAATAACAGGGATACGAGCAGCGTGCTGATATCCGTCAGCGGTTGTTCGATGGTCGTCAATTCTGGGTGATAGTTGCGCATCAAGGCGGTGCCATCGTAGCCGACGACACGCAAGTCTTCTGGCACCCGAATCGAGAGTTGGTGGGCGACGTTGATCGTCAATAAGGCGGTCAAATCATCACTACAGAAGATACCGTCGTAGTTTTGCTGGGACATGATCGTTTTGATTTCCATCATTTTTAAGGCTGGTGATAATTCAAACGGTAATTCGTGTACATGTGGCGTCAATTGTTCCGACGCTAAATACGCTTCATAGCCTTCCCGGCGGCCATTCGTCGGCGAACCCGCGTAGGATTTACCGGTAAAAATCGCGATGTTTTCCGCACCAGCCTGACGTAGCGTTTGGGCAGCCAGCCAGCCGCCATGGTAATTATCCGAGCTCACGATGGGAATGTTGTCGGATAGGTAGCGGTCAAATGAAATAATTGGCAGCCCGTACTGTTGATATTCTTCGATGCCTAAGTTATGGGCCCCGGCAATGATGCCGTCCACCTGATTGGCCATCAGCATTTGCAGGTAGTCGCGTTCCTTTTGCGGGTCATCCGCACTATTGCATAAAATCACCTTATAGTTCTTCGCAAACAGGATTTTTTCAATCCGCGACACGAGCTCGCCAAAAAACGGATTGCTGATATCTGAGAATATCACGCCGATCAATTGCGTGTTCTTCCCCTGCAACGACCGCGCCATGTTGTTTGGTTGGTAATGTAACTCGCGCATCGCTGCAAATACTTTTTCTTTCGTTTGTTCACTTAAATAGCCGTGATTGTTGATCACGCGTGACACCGTGGTCGGTGAGACACCGGCCAGCTTAGCCACATCATTTAATTTTGGCTTCATATTCATTCGCTCCAATATGCTCTGATTGGCGCCATTTCCAGACTTTACCAGTGACCGCCGCTGACGAACTTGCTTCTATGTTCAGTTGCGTTGGTGTGTCCGCTAAGAAAAAGCGTCCGGTCATCACAGAATAACCACTATCAATATAGCATTCAAAGACCGATACATCTATCATGAGCCGAATGTTGATTGCCGTGTGCGGCTTTACTTGAGCAGTCCGAGTCTGACCGTAGTCTTCTGCAAACGGGTGTCCAGTCTGACTGCGGTCAATGACGACTTGGCCTGCTCGGGCATCAACCGTGACGATTAGCGCACCCCGATTATGGGTATCCGCCACGCGCACCGTACTCGTTTCGTCAGCCGCAACCGTCATCAGGAGCTCAAAGCTACCGTCCAAGTCAGCAACTGTCGCTGTATGTTGAGGGTCCAGTGTCAGTGGTTGGTCTGTCGTGCGTAATTGATCGACTTCCGCCACTGGATTCTGGTAGAGGTGGCCGTCTTTCAAGGTCAATTCTTTCACGAAGCTCAAGCAGTGCGCCCAGTTCTCCTGGTCAGTTGGGTAGGCGACTTCTGGTAGCCCAATCCAGCTCACGGCTAAGGCCCGCCCATCTGGTGCGTTGATGGCCTGCGTTGCGTAGACATCAAACCCTTCATCTAACTGATGTAAGGCTTTCGCACCAGTCAATTTGGCCTGGTCTAAATCAAATTCTTCAGCAACTAGAGACGTGTTTGGATAAATATTCTGATAAGCCAGCGTCTGCTGCGACAAGCCTTGTGGGCAGAATAGTAGGACGGGTTGTTGATCGATCCACACGATATTCGGGCATTCGATCATGTAACCACGCGCGGCTTCAGGAACATTGACTGCGCCACGACAGTCCCATTTCGAAAGGTCTTCTGAATAATAAACTAAGAGTGCGCCCTGCTCATCGGTTGTTTGTGCGCCAATTAATGCGTAGTAACCGTGGTCAGTCTTGACGAGGTCGGGGTCTCGAAATGAGCTCGTGTACCCCGCTGGTGCGTGGGAAATCAGCGGTTGGTCTAATTTATGGATTTGGTTATCCGCCGTCATCCACGCGCCAATCTGGTACGCTTCACGTTGCCAGTCAGCGGTGCGGACATTGCCGGTATACATAATGAATAAGCGGTCACCAACGGGCAGCGCCGTCCCCGTATAGGCCCCGTGCGAGTCATACGGCGTATCTGGCGCAATCGCTAGGCCTTCGTCGTGCCAGTCGACTAAGTTGTCGGAAGTCACGTGCTGCCAAGATTTCAGGCCATGGACAGGCCCGAATGGGAAACTTTGATAGAACAAGTGCCACTGCCCATTAAAATATGAAAAGCCATTGGGATCATTTAACAGACCGGATGCGGGTTGAATGTGGTGCTGCATCCGCCACTTGGATTGCCGAGCTTGGGCCGCCAGTTGCGGTAATTTAGTCGCTGGCCACTGATTATAGGGGGTATAACGCATTTTACGATTCCATTGCATGCCGATTGAGCTCCTTTTATCGTTTGAATTAAGTGACTCCATTATAAAACCGCTTACATCGTTATGTCAAACGTATGACATTTTTTGTGATTAGTTTTCACATTGGACGCTTATAACGTGATTTAAAAGCCAAATTATTTTATATCAAACGCTTGACATAAAACTAGAACTTGTTATGATTGGATTTGTAAAGCGCTTGCAAAACTAACTTAAATTCAAAATTTCGATACCAGGGAGTGAACCACCATGAATCATCAAGAAGTTGCAGATCGCGTCCTCAAGGCCATCGGCAAGACCAATATTCAGGCGGCCGCCCATTGTGCGACGCGCCTCCGTTTAGTCATCAAGGATGAATCTAAAATCGATCAGACTGCCCTAGACAACGATGCTGACGTCAAGGGGACCTTCGAAACCAACGGCCAATACCAAATCATTATTGGCCCCGGCGATGTCGACAAAGTCTACGATGCCCTCATTGCCAAGACTGGCCTCAAGGAAGCGACTCCTGATGATATTAAGGCAGTCGCGGCCGCTGGTAAAAAACGCAATCCACTGATGGACTTTCTAAAAGTCTTATCAGATATTTTCATTCCAATCGTGCCCGCATTAGTTGCCGGTGGGCTTTTAATGGCGCTCAACAACGTGCTGACCGCCGAACATCTTTTCATGGCCAAATCCGTAGTTGAAGTCTATCCAGGGTTGAAAGGCATCGCTGAAATGATCAACGCGATGGCTAGTGCCCCATTTACCTTCTTACCGATTCTGCTCGGTTTCTCAGCAACCAAGCGCTTCGGTGGTAATCCTTTCCTCGGTGCGACGATGGGGATGATCATGGTCTTACCATCACTTGTTAATGGCTATAACGTTGCGACGACCATGGCCGCCGGTAAGATGGTTTACTGGAACGTCTTTGGACTTCACGTGGCCCAAGCCGGTTATCAAGGTCAGGTACTACCAGTCTTAGGGGTTGCCTTCATTTTAGCTACCCTTGAGAAATTCTTCCATAAACACATTAAAGGGGCTTTTGACTTCACATTTACCCCAATGTTTTCAATTGTGATTACCGGATTTCTGACCTTTACCATTGTTGGACCAGTCTTACGGACGGTTAGTGACGCGTTAACCAACGGCTTAGTTGGGCTGTATAATAGCACCGGCTGGATTGGGATGGGCATCTTTGGCTTACTCTATTCTGCCATTGTGATTACCGGTCTCCACCAAACCTTCCCAGCAATCGAAACGCAATTATTAGCCAACGTCGCCAAGACTGGTGGTTCATTTATCTTCCCAGTCGCTTCGATGGCCAACATCGGGCAAGGTGCCGCCACTTTAGCTATTTTCTTTGCCACTAAAAGTCAAAAACAAAAAGCCCTGACTTCTTCAGCCGGGGTCTCAGCGTTACTCGGAATTACGGAACCAGCCATCTTCGGGGTCAACTTGAAGATGAAATATCCATTCGTCTTTGCAGCGATTGCTTCTGGAATTGCTTCCGCCTTCTTAGGGTTATTCCACGTCCTATCAGTAGCGATGGGACCTGCATCAGTCATCGGGTTCATCTCAATTCCTTCAAAATCGATTCCATCCTTCGCGCTTAGTGCCGTCATTTCGTTCGTTGTCGCCTTTATTCCGACCTTTATTTATGCAAAACGAACCCTCGGCGATGACCGCGACCAAGTTCAACAACCTGAAACACCGAAGGCACCGATTAACGTCAATGACGAAATCCTCGTCGCTCCCGTTACCGGGACCAGTGAACCTTTAAGTCAAGTCAACGACCAAGTCTTTTCAGCTGAAATCATGGGTAGCGGTGCCGCAATCGTCCCTAGCGCTGATCAGGTTCTGGCGCCAGCTGACGGTACCATCACGGTGACTTACGATAGCCATCACGCATACGGCATCAAAACGACTGCCGGCGCGGAAATCCTAATTCATTTAGGATTAGATACGGTCAACTTGAAGGGCGAACATTTTACAGCCAACGTTCAAAAGGGCGATACCGTTCATCAAGGTGACTTACTCGGTACCTTTGATGTGGCCGCCTTGAAAGCCGCTAACTATGATCCAACCGTCATGGTCGTGGTCACTAATACCGCTAGTTACGCTAATGTTGAGCGTTTAAATGCCACCGATGTTCAGGCGGGCGAGCAACTGATTGCATTGACGGAACCGGCAGCGGATGCGACTGCCGCGGTTAATTTATAAGCACCAGTTCGATGCCCGGATTTCAACTGTGAGCTAGACGCGTGCTAATATTAATGTAATCGTTAACAAAGCTATTAAATAAGCGTATACTATTTATTAATAAAACTATATTTTTATCCACAGGAGGCACACGATGCTTTTAGGTGCAATTGAAGCTGGTGGCACAAAATTTGTTTGTGCGATTGGCGATGAACAAGGACAAGTTAGTGACCGGATTTCAATTCCGACGACCACCCCGGCCGAAACCATGGCGGCAGTCGATGATTATTTTACAGCCCATCCGGTAGCGGCCATTGGGATCGGGTCATTCGGGCCAATCGGCGTTAATCCGGAAGATCCAAAATACGGCTACATTACGACCACGCCTAAACCTGGCTGGGGCGACTACGACTTTCTCGGCCATTTGAAACAGCAGTTTGACATTCCATTCTACTGGACGACCGATGTCAACGAAGCCGCCTATGGTGAGGCGATGATTGGGATTGCCAAGGACGTCCCGAACAGTATTTACATGACGATTGGGACCGGCGTTGGCGCGGGTGTTATTAGCCATAATCAAATTTTCAACGGCCGGACCCACACTGAGCTCGGCCACATGCGGCTCAATCGGCTCCCTGGCGACGATTTTAAATCCAGTTGCCCGTACCACGACATCTGTCTGGAAGGCCTAGCTGCCGGCCCCGCTGTCGGTAAACGGACCGGGATGGCTGGTAAGGATATTCCAGTCGATGATCCAGTCTGGCCAATCATTGCGGACTATATCGCGCAGGCTTGCGTCAATCTGACCGTTGCGTTTGCCCCAGACAAAATCATCTTAAATGGTGGGGTCATGAATCAACGGCAGCTCTTCCCAATGATTCGCGAAAAATTTGCGGCTTACTTGAACGGCTATGAAGACGTGCCGGCACTCGACGACTACATCGTTCCCGCCGGACTTGGAAACAACTCCGGTATTGCTGGTGGCTTGTTATTAGCTCAAGTCGCATTAGACCAGCATTAAGCTGAAAATCAAAATCCGTCGCTGTTGATTGAGTGACTCATTGCGAATGTGTTTCTAAATGACTAATAGGACCCGAAATCAATCATTGTTGATTGATTCCGGGTCCTATTTTGTTGAGCCTTAAATGCAGTTGCCAGTTATAACCGCAGCGACTTTTGTTGAACCTTAAATGCGATTGTAAAAGCTAATCCGTCCCGTCTACTCGTCATCAGCCGGTTTATCAAAATCGGCTAGCACGTCCTGCATGGACACGGTTTGCTTGTCATCCTTAAGCCACGCTTGATAGGCTTGATCAAGGACGCGTGCGTCGTACTCATCTTCTAACTGATCCATTGAATATTGCTTGATCAAGTCCGATAGACTGATTCCATGAAAGATCGCCATTTGTTGGAGCCATGCCTTTTCGGCGTCACTCACGCGTACTGAAATTATCGCCATGATTACCCCTCCTATATTTCGTGACAAGACGCGTTGCACTGATTATTATTTAGCATTAACGATAATTAAAAGATATTGAGCTGGATGGAAGCCGAATCGGACGCAGCTACCAATGCAGGTTTACGCTAACTCGCCTTGTTTCCAGCGGTCTTCAGCTGGCTGCTTTTGAGCTTAAGAATAGCACGCTTGAATCCCGATTCATAATAAATTCCGCCATTTTGTGGTCAATGTTAGCACAAAGTGGCGGAATTTATTAGCTATACAACTGACAAAAAATCTGTCGGCTGATTGTTATTATCTATTTTCGGTTATGGTTAATGAACATATACGGTTAAAACGGTGATGAAACCAAAGATAACCCCAGGGACATTCGAGATAATGACTGGCCAGTCTTTATACGTCTTGAACCAGCCATACCCCGTCCATAATATCCCGTTGATCATTGCGACAAGGGGTTGTAGCGGCGACACCGGATTACCAGTAAAATTATCAATGATTTGCGGAATATACGACACGTACATCGCAATACAAGTAAAGGTTGCTAACTTACTAATTAACTTCAGATATTTGACCCGCTTGGGATCGACAGCGTCCTTACCAGTCGGGTACTCACCATTATCAACTTTATATTTAATAACTAATCACCTTCCTGGTAGGTCATTATACTACACGACTTCAATCAATCCAAAAAAAGCAACATCGATAACGTTTTCATACATCTTTTCATGATTCAGCCCCGCCCTAATCACACCAGGTTGTGAGCGTAAATTCAGATAAACCATCTAAATTGGCGTTGTTTCAGTCATCAATTAGTTTATTTTGTCCCTTAATTCCTTTAATTTGTCGATACCCTTTACTGAAAAAATTATATATCATACATACCAGTAATGTATAGATGACCCTGGTCGTGTGGCCGGACTTTACCGAACACGATTAGTCTCCATTAGACGATTGGCAATTACCACAGAACCGCTAATTTATTACCGTTTATCGCCATTATCTGGTGACTTTCAATCGTCAGTCCACATGGCCATGGTCGTCTTCGTCAGGTGACTCAGATTTGATCAAGGGAGGAACAGTATCATGAGAAAAAGACGGCAACGCCAAATCGCGAGTACGTTTGCCCTACTGATAGCCGCGCTCAGCTTGTCCGCATGTTCAAGCCAGCAATCTAGTGGCAAAGTCAGCTACAAACAGACCGCTGAAGCCAGTCTGGATAAAGGGATGGATAATCATCCGGAAGCGCCGTACTGGTTTCCTAATCAGCTGCTAAAGTGGCAATTCAGTAAGGACAAGCAGGCTAAATATAATGTTGCGACCGTACCACTGGCCAAGCGCATCGACAAGTGGCAGCTCCCGACCGTCAACAAGACCCAGGGCCCTAAAATGAAAGTCGTCGCATTATCGATTATGAACGCGTCGACCAGTGGAAATGCGCCCCGCGGGATCAATACGTTTGACGCCAATGTCTTCTCAAATTGGCAATATATTGATCAACTCGTCTACTGGGGCGGCTCAGCGGGTGAAGGCTTGATCGTGCCACCCACGGCCGATGTCATTGATGCCGCTCATAAAAATGGCGTGCCCGTTCTTGGAACCGTTTTCTTTCCGCAGGTCGTTAGTGGCGGCAAGCTCAAATGGCTCAATGACTTCCTGAAACAAGATAAGGACGGTCATTTTCCTATGGCTGATAAATTGGTAGCGGTTGCTAAGGCCTATGGGTTTGATGGCTGGTTCATCAATCAAGAAACCGACCCCGAAGTGAAGAGTTTTGACTCCGCCGCTAGTGGTAAGAACAGCCAGTCCACGACGAAGAGCGGGCTAACCAAAAAGCACGCACAGCTCATGCAACAATTGATCAAGGAATACAAGCAAAAAGCCGGCAGCAAGTTAGACCTCATGTGGTACGATTCGATGACCAAGGACGGTAAGATGGATTGGCAAAATGCGCTTACTAAGGAAAACCAGTCCTACCTGGTTGACGCCAACATGAAGCCAGTCGCGGATTCAATGTTCCTGAACTTCTGGTGGACGAAGAAACGGTTAGCGAGCCAGGACTTGCTCAAAAAGTCGCGGGACCGGGCTGAAAAGCTGGGGCTCAACCCTTATAACCTATTCGCCGGCATCGACGTTCAGGCGGATGGTACTTCGACACCCGTTCGCTGGGATTTGTTTGCCAACCAGCACAACGTTCCCCACACGTCGCTAGGCCTTTACGCGCCTAATTGGACCTATACGTCATCTGAAACGCCCGATGAATTCCAATCTAAGGAAGAAACGCTATGGGTAAATGACCATAGCGATCCATCACGTAGCGTTCCGTCCAAGACGTCGAGTCAGTGGCCCGGTGTTTCCACCTATGCCGTGGAGAAAAGTGCCATTACGAAACAGCCATTCGTCACTAACTTCAGCTTAGGCAATGGCTATAACTACTTTATCAAGGGACGCAAGGTCTCACTGCGCGATTGGAACAACCGCTCGTTGCAGGCCATCAACCCGACTTACCGCTGGATGATCGACAATCCCTCTGGTAACGACTTAAAAGCGGCTTTCGACTATACCGATGCCTATGACGGTGGCAACGATATTCAGCTGTCCGGTCAGATGCGCAAGAACAAGACCAGCACCATCAAGCTCTATACGACCGATATTCCGTTTACCACCAACACCCAAGTCAAGGTCGCTGCGAAAGCCACGGATAAGACCCAATTAGATTTAGTGGTCACGTTAAAAGATGGTCGCAAGAAGACGATCAAGGGCGATCAGGCTCTCAGCTCTAAGTGGCAAACGATCGATTACGACGTCAGTGGGCTTGCTAAGAAGACCGTGAAATCAATCAGTCTAAGCCTAACGACCAGCAAGTCGGATACCAGTTATCGCGCACAATTAGGGCGGTTGGCAATCACGGGCAAGCCGCAAGCCAGTCCAACGGCCGTTAAGTCCGTCGCCATCGACAACCGTGTCTTTGATGAAGAAGGCAAGTACGCTGGCGTGAACTTGAGCTGGCAAGCCGCATCAACTAAGCATTTGGACCACTATGAAATCTACCAACGCAACCAGAATGGCTCACGCTCATTTCTCGGCGCAACTGATACAACTAATTTCTACCTCAACGCCCTTGAGCGGACTGGGCAACAAAATGAAACTGATTTGATGGTCGTCCCAGTCGATATTTGGAACCAACGTGGCCCGGCCTCCAAAGTAACCACGTTGAAATGGCCCGATAACCGCAAGCCCAAAGCAGCCTTTACCGTCGACCGGACCTTAGCTAGTCCCGGAAGTACCATCAAGTTTACGAACACGTCATCCAACAACGCGACTAGCTTTAAGTGGCAGTTTACCGGTGCCAAGCAAACCAGCAGTACGGCTAAGAACCCAACGGTCACATACGCGAAGGCCGGCACCTATAACGTCACCTTGACTGCGAAGAACAAGGATGGGCAGCGGTCCGTAACGATGAAAAAATTGATTACGATCACGCCTAAGGCTAAAGGCGCGCTGACGGTGCTATCGAAGAATGCGAAGACGAGTGCCTCGGGTTACACCAATAGCAGTGAAGCGCCAAAGATGGCCGTTGATGGCAAACTCAGTACCAAGTGGTGTGCGACTGGTAAAGCCCCGCATACGTTAACGCTTGATTTAGGCCACCAAGCTACCGTTAGCGCGGTCAAACTCGCCCACGCCAAGGCGGGTGGCGAAAGCGCGGATATGAATACCAAAGCGTGGACAATTCAAGTCAGCACCGATGGTAAACACTTTAAGGACATTGCCCGCACGTACGACAACACAAAGGCCACGAGCCTGAATACCTTTGCCGCAACGACCGCCCGTTACGTTCGCATCGTGGTCGACAAACCGACCCAAGTGGCCGATACTGCCGTCCGTATCTATGAAATGGATGTTCTCGGCTTGAACAGCCCACTTAAATAGCAATTAGATGGGCCTATAGATAGCGCCACAATCAGCCGTGCTGAATCGGCGTGTGCGCTCCCATCCAGCCAGATTAATCGCGAATCACTAGCAACCAGCAAAATAGCAGACAGAAAAGCACAGATAGAAATAGCCGGATTTAAATAGCGTTGAAAAGTCGTTTCGAATTTCGAAGCGACTTTTTTTGCCTGCTCATCGCGAGACACGCATACTTGGTCACTTGAAACGAGCCGTTCTCGCACACCGCACACGCTTTTCTAAGTTCACATCACCATTTGCTCATGGTCACCGCCAATCGTGGGCAGTTACTAGTTTCACCACACAACCACCGCAAATCACGATTCACCGCTAACCGCCACATTCGCACAAGTTTTCTGACGCCCAAAAAGCCCGCATCAAAACGATACGGGCCCTCTAGGAGTAGGTTAGAATGAACTTGGAATCATTCTAGGGTTGAGTCTTGATCCCCACCAGTTACGGCCAGGTGTGAATCAAGGCAGGTTATTATTTTGTGGAGACGGTATTTGCGACTTCAACGGTCTTGCCGTTCAATTCGATGGTCAATGGATTACCGCTGACCAATTCAACGGTCGTCCCCTGTTGGTCAACATCGACTTTGAGCAAGCGACCGCGGAAGTTCACGTGGAACTGATAACGGGTCCAAGCCTTTGGAACAAACGGTGCGAAGGCTAACGTATCGTCAGTCACACGCATGCCAGCGAAGCCTTGAACGATTGCCAACCATGAGCCAGTCATGGACGTGATGTGTAGCCCGTCGACCGTGTCATTGTTGTAGTTATCCAAGTCAAGCCGGGCAGTCCGTTCGTACATTTCGACCGCTTTATCTTCATAGTGCAGGTCAGCAGCTAAAATGGCGTGGACAGCTGGTGACAAGCTTGATTCGTGGACCGTTAGTGGTTCATAGAAATCAAAGTTACGTTTCTTCTCTTCCGGTGTGAACCGATCCATGAAGTAGTAGATACCTTGTAAGACATCCGCCTGCTTAATATACGGCGACCGGAGAATGTGATCCCATGACCAGTGCTGATTAATGGGCCGCTGATCTGCTGGGATGGCTGAGACGGGCTGAACATCCTTATCTAGGAAGCCATCCTGTTGAACGAAGATGCCCAATTTGTCGTCATGTGGGAAGTACATCCGATCGATAATGTCTTGCCATTTGGCTAACTCATCATCCGTAATCTTGAGTTCCGCCCGTTTATCAGCACTAACCTTCTTCAAGCTGGCCAACGTGTATTCCAACGTCCAGCGTGCCATGAAGTTGGTGTACCAGTTGTTATTGACGTTATTCTCGTACTCATTTGGCCCGGTGACGCCGTGAATCATATATTGCTGATTCCGTTGTGAGAAGTGAACCCGGTCCGCCCAGAAACGTGAGATTCCAGTCAAAACGTCGATACCTTTAGTCTTCAAGTAAGTCTCATCGCCGGTATAGCGCGTGTAGTTAAAGATGGCATAGGCAATCGAGCCGTTCCGGTGAATTTCTTCAAACGTGATTTCCCATTCGTTATGGCATTCGATTCCGTTGAAGGTCACCATCGGATAGAGTGCGCCCGCCAATCCTTGCATTTTAGCATTGTGGAACGCACCAGCCAGCTGATTATACCGATATTCCAAGAGGTTTTCGGTCACTTCTGGTTTTGCCAACGATAGGTAGAACGGTACGCCAAACGCTTCGGTGTCCCAATATGTGGCACCACCGTATTTTTCACCAGTGAAGCCCTTAGGCCCTAAGTTCAAGCGTTTGTCTTCGCCATAGTAGGTTGAGAACAGCTGGAATAGGTTAAAGCGAATCCCTTGTTGCGCCGCATCGTCACCATCAATGACCACATCGGCCAATTGCCAACGTTGTGCCCAGCCATCAACGTGCGCCTGACGCAGGTCTTCATATGACTGCGAACTGACAGTTTCACTCAACTCAGCTAGTCCGGTCCGCATCGCAGGCATGTCGGCATAATCACGCGAAGTCACGACCAAGACTCGTTTTTCAAAATTCTTAGTCTCATCCGGCGCTAATTCGCCACGGAAAATATTCGTGACGGCTTTTTCAGCATCCGGTGCGTTGATTCCCCGCAACGACGTTTCATGCAACATCTGCATGCCAAGAGTGAATCGTGGCGTGCCAAAGTCATTCGGCTTGGTTTCGGCAAACATACTGCCACCCGTGATCGCATGGCTCTTGTCGAGCACTTGCCAGAACTGTTCATCATAGTTGGCATCTTCATTAAAGACGTCCGCATCGATCTGCGACATAAAGCTGACTTGTACCGGTTCATTACTCAAATTATGAACGCTATAGTGCACATCGAATAATTCCTTTTGTGCCACGCTGACGAACCGGTCAATCATGAACTGAACACGTTTTTCACCCTTCGTCACGATAAATGACCGCCGCAAAATTCCGGTGTACATGTCGAGGTCCAAGGTGAAATCACTGACATTGTCCTTCGCCAAATCGACTTGGTCGCCATCAATCGTCACGTTGACCTTGATGAAGTTGACCGAATTGATCACCTTACCAAAGTAATCCGGGTAGCCATTCTTCCACCAGCCGACCCGCGTCTTGTCGGGATACCAGACCCCACCAATATAAATTCCTTTTAGCGTATCGCCCGAGTAATGCTCCTCAAACATGCCCCGCATGCCCATGTAGCCATTACCGATACTCGTCATACTCTCTTGTAGTCGCTTATCCGCTGGAACGAGTTCATGGCTGACAACGTGCCACGGATCTACTTCAAAAATGCGTTTCATTGTAATTGCTCCTCCGTAATGTGAAATTACCGAATAACATCTTTAGTTTCTGGGTCAAAGAAGTGCGCCTTTGCCATTTCAAATGCCACTTCAACGTTTTCGCCTGGATTATGATAATCACGTGCATCCACTTGAGCGGTAAACTTAGACTTACCAGCCGTGCAGTACAGCATACTTTCAGCACCCAAGAATTCAGAGACCATGACCTTCGTCTTGACGATTGAGTTCGGCATTGCTTCCAAGGCGATTTGTTCAGCGTGAATATCTTCTGGCCGAATCCCGACAATCATCTTCTTTTGATCATAGCCTTGTGCCTTGAGAATCTTCAGTTGTCCTTCTGGTACGGCAACATCTAAGCCTTCGCCATCACTGACCCGGCCGTCATGAAGCGTTGCGTTGAAGAAGTTCATTGATGGTGACCCCATGAAGCCAGCCACAAATTGGTTGACGGGTTCATTGTAGAGTTCGTGTGGGGTTCCGACTTGCATGATTTTACCATCATTCATAATCACAATCCGGTCAGCCATCGTCATCGCTTCAATTTGATCATGGGTGACGTAGATCATGTTGGTCTTCAAACGCTGGTGCATTTGAGCGATGGTGGTCCGCATATCAACCCGCAACTTGGCATCCAAGTTAGACAGTGGTTCATCTAGCAGGAACGTCCCCGCGTCCCGAACAATCGCCCGGCCTAAAGCAACCCGTTGCCGTTGACCACCGGAAAGGTTAGCAGGCTTACGTTGTAAGTAGTCCGTTAATCCTAATTGTTCGGCGGCATTGTCGACCCGTTTTTTAATTTCCGTATTACTATAAGTCTTCCGAATTTTCAGTCCAAACGCCATGTTGTCAAAGACCGTCATGTTTGGATACAACGCGTAAGTTTGGAAAACCATCGCGATGTCCCGGTTCTTAGGTTCCACGTCGTTCATGACTTGGCCATTCATCTTAAAATCGCCCTTAGTAATATCTTCCAAGCCGGCAATCATCCGTAATGTCGTCGACTTACCGCAACCAGATGGCCCGATAAAGAAGATGAACTCACCATCTTTAATATCAAGATTCATGTCGGTAACGGAGTACTTATCGTTACCTTCATATTTTTTGTAAATGTGATCGAGATTCATTTCAACCATCGAAATCCACTCCCTTGTATTCTCACTTCTAAACAACGTCCACTGCACAGCGCCCCGCAAGCGCTTGCTTTTTCAACCAATTGCCATCCTTCGATAACCGATTAGTTGGATTGATCCGCAACCTTCGTCGCAGTCGTATTTGTCGTATATTTAATTAGTACTGGTTGACCATTAACTTGAAGCTGATGATTATTGACCTCGACTGCCGTATCCGTCAAGATATTTTGATAATGATCATCAGGCAGCGTCGTCTTAACCGTTGTTACTTGACCTTTCAGTGGAATCCAAGCCGTCAATGCAGCGCCAGCGGCTTGATAGCTAACTTTGATAATGCCATCTTCAACGACCGCTAATTGATAATCAGCAGCCCGCATCAGCGGTTCGTGCTTAATCGCAACCAGCTTTTGAATCAATGCTGTTAAGTCACCATGACGGTCGTTCACCATGACATCGCGGTCAAATAATGACGGCTGATGTTCAGCGCTGAATTCTTGCCCGTTATAAATTAACGGAATACCACGTTGCATAAAGATCCAAGTCAACGCATTCACCGCTTCAGATTCACTATGCATTAAGCTCATCATCCGGGCGTTGTCATGATTCTCCAAGAACCGCATTTTGACATAGTTACCTGGGAAAGTCGCATCTTGTCGTTGTAATAAGTCAACATACTGGTCGACCGTACGCCGGCCTTGCCAGTAATCCTTGAAATCACTGAAGACATCGTAGTCGTAAGTCATATCAAATGCTTGGTATAGCTCGCTATCTGATAATCCAGTGTATCCCTGTGAGCGGAGTTCTTGAATAAAGCCACTACCGGCTGATTCCGCCAGCCACAAGGTTCCTGGGTACTTGGCATTGACTTGTTGACGTGCTTCGAACCAGAAATCTAAGGGAACTAATGGGGCGACATCACAGCGATAACCATCCACGAATTGACGCCAATACAACAACGTATCGATTTGATACTGCCACAAGTCATGGTGACCGTAATCCAAGTCCTTGACGTCACTCCAATCACCAACTTTGTTCGTTAGCTGACCTTCCGCATCATGGTAAAACCATTCAGGATGTTCAGTGGCCAAGACTGAATCTGGTGACGTGTGATTATAAACAATATCCATCATCACCCGCATGCCAAGTTCATGCGCCTTAGTCGTCAGTGCCTTAAAATCATCCAAGGTCCCATATTCTGGGTTGATTTTCCGATAGTCCTTAATTGCATAGGGTGAACCCAACGACCCTTTACGGTTAACTTCACCAATCGGATTGATTGGTAGTAACCATAAAATGTCGGTCCCCAGATCCTTAATTCGTTGCAAGTCAGCGGTGACGCCAGCAAAATTGCCAGCCTCAGAGTAATTGCGGACAAAGACTGAGTAAATCATTTCGTTGCGTAATTGTGTTTGCGTATCGCGTGCCATTAATCTTCCTCATTTCTATGCTTACTAATTGGCCTAAAGTAACATGGTTTGGTCAACTTCTGGATCTTTAAATTTCGTTTTCAGGTATACCCATAGCACAACGAACGCTAAGCTCAATGATTGAACGGTTAATTCGATAGTGACGTCAAAGTGGATAAGCCCAATCACCATCGCTAACAAACTCCCGATTCCCATCATCATGAGGGTTAAATTGACCCCCTCGCGAAAGTTGCGAATATGCGTAATTTTATTATGCCGTGACAAGAACAAGAAGAAGGCCGCTCCGTTTACAAGAATCAAGTTGACCCCAACGATGATCAACCCCAGCGCCATCAGCATAAAGAGCCCAATCATGACCTTATTACTCTGATACCAGGAATTAACCAGAAATGCGTGCGCATTCGTCCTCAAATCATGTCCCGGAACGTACTTTGCTTTGAAAGTACTGCCAACTGACTTCACTTGAAAGGTACTCGTGTGCAGATTAATGACGTTTTTACGCCCCGCCATATCGGCTGTCGTCAGGTCAAAGCCAGCAACGTTATCCTTAGTTTTAATAATCACTTGATGCTGCACATTGTCGAACTGCTGATTGTGATAATCAGCGGCTTTCAATGCGGTTTGCATCTGGTCACTCGCCATCATTTTATCGATATGTGGCAGAAATGGTGATAAGTTGAAATTCGTTTGATGATTGTAATAAAACGGAATCGGCATCACCATCACCGCAGTCAGAAAGATAAATAAGACGATAATCTGTAACCAGTTAAATTGATCCCGGTTGGCAAACATTCTTCGAGGTGAGAAGAGGCTGCCAAAAAACCGGACCGGAAACGCGGTTGGTTTGTTTTTCGTACTCTGCATCTAATTTCACCCCTACTAAATTTTGTTTTAACCTTTGCTCCCACCAGCAAGTAATCCAGAAACGAAGAACCGTTGTAGGTAGAAGAACAAGGCAGCAATTGGTAACGCCACTAAGATTGCCCCTGCCGAGAAGAGGACTACTTGTTGATTTTGTGCGTTGTTAATAAATGTTTGAAGCCCAACGGCAACCGTATAATGCGATTCAGACGTCAATAAGAACTTCGCCATCAGATAATCTTGAACTGGTGACATAAATGCCCATAGCGCTTGGACCGCGATCATTGGTTTAACCAGTGGTAAGACAATCGACCAGAAAATCTTAAAGTTACCGGCACCATCTAGCTTGGCAGATTCATCCAAGTCATATGGCACATTGTCGAAGTAGCCTTTCATCAACCACGTATTTTGTGGAATCCCACCACCAATGTAAATCGCAGTTAAGAACCAGTAATGGTCCAAAGCATTCAACATGTTAGCTAAGACGTAGTAAGCAGTCAAAGCAGCCATTGTTGGGACCATTTGAATTACGATAAAGAAGGTCAAACTGAACTTCTTACCTGCAAAACGATACCGACTGTAAACGTAACCAGCTAACGTAACAACGATGACTTGGATCACCATACATGAGACTGAAATAATCATCGTGTTCAGATACCAGCTACCGTATAACGTCTGCGTAAATAAGTTTTTGAAGTTAACCAACGTCCACTTACCACCGAAGTCGAGGACGAAGGCTTGCACGTTAGCATCCTTAAACGCCGTAATGAACGTAATCAGAACGGGATAAATGATAATAATCCCAAGAACGACCATGTAAAAATACGTAAAGAACTCTTTCCAGAAACGGTGCCGACGCGCGCTATTTTGTTTTGAATTGGCATTTTTAGGTGCCACTGCTTGTGCATTATCCATAACACTAGTCCCCCATTTCAAAAGCGTGGGTCTTCTTGAAGACAATCAATGAGATCCCAATGACTAAGACGGAAATAATCAGTGTAACCGCTGCGGCTAACGAGTACTGTGGCGATGTCCCGGTCGTTAACTTGTAAATCCATGAGATCAGGATATCAGTCCCACCGGCATTCGCCCCAACATCGCCTGGACCACCTTGGTTAAACAGATAGATCATCGAGAAGTTGTTGAAGTTAAACGTATATTGGGTCACGAAGATTGGTGCAGCAATCGCAAAAATCGTTGGTAACGTGATTTTATTGAACTTCTGCATCACCGTTGCCCCATCCAGGGTCGCAGCTTCGTATAAATCTTCTGGAATCGCTTGTAAAATCCCCGTAATCATCACATAGATGTATGGAAACCCAAGCCAACCTTGAATCATAATAATGGCAACTTTCGTCCAGAATGTATCGGTCATCCAATGAATTGGTGCAATATGGGCAAATGGGACTAATGTGTTCCATAGGCCAATGACTTGCACGTTAATCGCACCGGCTGAATCGTTGAAAATATTTGAAAAACTCATAATTGAAACAAACGCTGGAATAGCCCAAGGGAGTAAGAAAATGACCCCGAAGAAGCGCTTTCCTTTAATGAAGTTCTGATTAGCAATCACCGCAGTGGCAATCCCGATAATAATTTGTAACGTGGTTGCACAGACCGTCCAAATAACTGTCCAGCCAAAGACTGCGTTAAAGGTTGCACGGTAGCTACTCAAGAAGAACATTGATGTGAAGTTCTTGAAGCCGATCCAGTCGAGTAACATAGCCGGTGGAATATGCGCGAAATCATAGTTCGTGAATGCCATCAGTAAGGTTACTAATACTGGGAACACAATCGTGAAAATCATTAGGAAGTACGCTGGAGTCGTTAACAGGTAGGCGAACCCACCGTCAACAAGACTAGCCCCTAATTCTTTGAATGTGTGTGAAACCTTTTTCCCATTGTTGATTAATTGGGCCACGTGTTTTGCATCATATAAGTTCGCAATGTAGAACACGATGAAGACAATCGTCAACAGAATCTGCAACGTCCCATAAATCATCATGAACAATGAGTTGTCTTCCATTGAGACCGAACCCAAAGTCACCAAGTTAGCAAACGCGCTAAAGCCGCCAAAGATGAATTCAGCAACGAACGCCAATAAGATAATGATGAAGCCGACACCTTTGATGGTCTGACCATTATAAAATTGACCTAGCCCGGGAATAATTGACAGGCGTTGCGCTTTTTTTACATCTTTCTTTTGCATGTCGCCCGCACCCCTTTCCTAATAAATCCTAGATTTAATGCTTTTTTCTTTTTAAAAAGGGCTGAGACAAAACGAATTTTGTTTCAGCCCCCTTAAATTACAATTTAAATTACTTGTCGTACTTTTGTGAGATATTAGTTAAAATGGTCTTCTGTGCTTTATTAGCAGCTTGCTTTGGTGTCATCTTGCCACTAGCAGCGTTGGTAACCATCGTTTGTGCTGGTGTCCAAACTTCTGACATTTGTGGTAAGTTGATCAAAGGAACATCCTTGTCGTATTGCTTTGAAACGGCCGTAGCCATGTCATCGCCAGTACTTACAGCTTCCTTACGAGCTGCCGTGTTTGCTGGAATTTCACTAGCAGACTTGTACAACTTGTTTTGGTTGGATTTGTTAGAAATGAAGTCTAACCAAGCTTGTGCAGCGGTCTTGTGCTTAGAGTAGTTTGAGATAGCCCAAGCTTTCCCACCAGCAAACGCTTGATAATCCTTGCCATTGTTCAACTTAGGCAATACAGCGACACCATAATCGATCTTGGACTTTTGATAAGTTGAAGCCATCCAAGGACCATCGATAACAGCGGCGGTCTTACCCGAAGTAAATTGTGACGTTACGAAGTTTTCGTTTGAAGTGACATTTTGCATCCCACTTGGCCAGTACTTCGTGAACCACTTCGTCATGTAAGTCAAACCTTCAACGGCACCTGAATTGTTCAAGCCCATCTTCTTGGCATTGGTGTTGTCATCGCCGAAGACGTAGCCGCCATAACCTTTGATGACACCAAATGAATTATAGAAGTTCGTCCATTGCGTCAAGAATGCAACTGACTTACTCTTATCGTTAGCGTAAGCATACTTCTTATCAGAAGCTAACTTTTCAAGTTCCTTGAAGTTCTTAGGTGCAGTCTTGATCAGCTTCTTGTTGTAATACAAGACATCTGATTCAATCGTTACAGGCGCAGCATAAATCTTGTTCTTATAAGTAACAGATTTCTTCCCCGTTGCGTTGTAACGACCACTTGCCAACTTAACCGTGGATAATTGTCCTTGTGAAGCCATTTGACCAACCCGGTCGTATGGTGCCATTAAAACATCAGGTCCCTTGCCTGAAGGGCCATCCAACTTCAAAGCATCGTCTTCATCAAGCATTGCCTTGTATGAGACCTTAACCTTGACGTTGTACTTCTTTTCGAACTTTGGAATCACAGACTTCATATATGATTTATATGAAGGGTCTGCTGAAACCTTTAACGTCTTATCCATCTTTGAACTGCTGGATGATGACGATTTGCTATTTCCACAACCTACGAGCGTGAGTGCTAACCCAGTGGCTAACGCACCCATCCCCAACTTTTTCCAAGTACTCATAGTGCTTCCTCCTTGCGAAGTAACTTAATTCATTTACCATAATTAATTATGCATCTGTGCAAACGCTTTCGCAAGCGTTTTCGTAATGTTAACGTTAACAGAATCACAACAAAAATAAATCCTAACGCTGAAAAACGTTAGGATTCATTAGTCTATCAACATTTAGACCAATTAATATAAAGATTGATAAGTTAATTAAAATTCATCACTTGTTTTATATATACCAATTTTGCATTCAATCATGCCGACACCGTTGTTCGTGGCGACACGACGATGCTACTCCAAGCTGGTAAGGTCACTTGCCGTTCCGTACAGCTAGCGCCACCCTGCGCAAGCAACGTTGCGTCGCCCGCAAATGGCAGCGTATAGCGTTGCATCTCTGAGCTTAAATTGCAGATGATTGCCGCCTGTTCAGTCCCATCATCAATCAAATAAGTGAAGAGTTGATCATTGCTACCAAGCATAATAAATTGACCATCAGTAAACGGTGCTTGGCGCTTTAATTGCAATAGTTGCCGATAATAGTTGTAAATGCTATCTTCATCATCGATTTCATCAGCAGCATTCATCTGATCCGTCTGCCCATGCTTCCATGGCAGGTGGTCCGAAAAACCATGATAAGTCGACGAATCCCATTGCATCGGTCCTCGTCCAGCCATCTTATGCGTCTTGTTCAACATCGTCATAATTTCTGGCATCGTTTTTCCGGCGGCCTGTGCACTTTTGACAAATGTCGGCACAGTTTGGTCTTCAAAATCCGCCAACTTCTGATAACGAATGTTCGTTAGTCCCAGCTCTTCCCCATAGTAAATAATGGGGGTTCCTCGTTGCAAGTAGAGTGCCGTTGCGAGAGCCTTCGCACTTTGTTTAGGATAGTTCGCATCCCCATAGCGGGTGGCAACCCGCGCCATATCATGATTGTTCCAGTAAAGCGTTGGCAAGCTGGTATCTGCTAACGCTGCTTGAATCCCAACCGTATGCTGTTTATACGCCGTAACATCCATGGGGCGTGGTTGGAACATATCTGAGAAGCTTGGATCATCGTTTGAATTATCATCCGCAAACGTTCTGAACGTAATCACTTGATCACATTCGTCCGTTCCAGGCGTCGTGTAGTCCACCATTAGATGTGGGTCGGCTGAGGACGCCTCCCCGACAATGTAAGTCTCTGGATGATTGGCTTTGATTGCAGCCACAAAATCATGTAAATATTGATGCACTTTTGGCAAGTGCGCATAGAACATATCACTAATAATCGGTGTTGAATCCCCAGACTGACTCGGATACATTTGCCGAAAATCCGCCTTAGCCAGGTGAATGAACGCGTCTAACCGCAACCCATCAATGCCTTTTTCAACCCAAAATTCGGCGACATCGCGCATGGCTTGCTGTACCGCTGGATTGGTCCAATTAAGGTCCGGCATCCGCTTATCAAACAGATGAAAATAGTATTGGTCGCCGCCAGCTGGATCCTTGTCCCAGACGCTACCGCCAAAGAAAGAACCCCAATTATTAGGACGACCCCCATCGGCTGCTGGATCTTGCCACAGATAATAGTCTCGATACTTGCTATGCGGGTCAGCGACGGCTTGCTGAAACCACGGATGTTGATCCGAGGTGTGGTTTAGGACAAAATCAAAAATCAGATGCATCCCATGTTCATGAACGACTTTGATAAGTGTTTCCACGTCCGCCATCGTTCCCAAGCTGGGGTCGACCTGATAATAATCTGAAACATCATAGCCATTATCCACTTGGGGTGATTGGTAAATGGGATTCAACCATAACGTCGTTACCCCGAGTTGTTTTAAATATGGCACTTTAGCTGTGATGCCGGGAATATCGCCAATACCATCGTGATTACTGTCATTAAAACTCTTCGGATAAATTTGATAAATCGTCTGTTGGTCATACCAATGCTTGCTCATCTGTCTATACTCCTCTTTAACGGGTCGATTCTGCCACCGACAACCGTGAATTAATGATGACCTTCTCCTGGTCGCGGCGCGGCGTATCACCATGATTAATGTTAGCTAGCAATAATCTTGCAGCGGCGCGTCCCATCGCTTCTAGGGGCTGTTGCATCGTCGTTAGCCGTTTCGTTGCAATTTGATTCAATAAGACACCGTCGAACCCAATAACACCGTATTCCGTGGGCACCTGACCGCCCTCGCTTATGATAGCGGTTTCAACTCCAATCGCCAGTCGGTCACTGGCACACACAAAGGCCGTGTTGCGTGGGAAATTACGCCAGTGGGCTTTAACATACGCTGTTGCCGTATGCGAGTGATTTTCTAGGCGAATGATTTGGGCGCTGATTCGGTGCGTCGTCACATATTCGCGAAAGCCGCGCTCACGGTCCAATTCAAAGGGTTCTGCAACTGCGATACCAATGAAGACTAGGTGCGTATAACCGGTTTCGACCGCATATTTCGTACTTTCTTGAACCGCTTGATAGTTATCCGTATCAACGTAATCATACCCCTGACGATTACTACCAAAAAAGACGACTGGCTGCGTCAATCGGGATACCCAGGCATAGTCAGTCTGCCGAATACCGGTTAAGATGTAGCCATCACATTCACCGTTTTGAAAACTGTTGCGCGTTGCAATCTGTAGTGCATACTGATGCTGGTTCAACTCGTTAGAAATTCCCGCCAGCAACATCATGTAGTACGGTTCCGTCGTATCCATATCCTCAAAAATAGTCAATTTGATGACCCGCGTCCGTCGTCCAACTAGCGCTCGCGCTGCCGCATTCGGCTGATAATTCAATTGTGCCATCACGTCCAAAATAAGCTCGCGTAATTCCGGACGGACTTGGTCGGGATGATTGATCACTCTTGAGACCGTCATCTTCGACACATTGGCTTTTTTTGCGACATCGTTTAGCGTTATCATACTTAGATTCCCCCCATCGGTAAAAGTAAGTCCGATCCTATGGCAAAGCTTTAATCTGATGTACTGAGTGTCTTCTCACGATTTGATGTGGGACAATCACCGCCGTTGATAATTCATCAGTCGGATGGTCCGCTAAGGCGATTTTCGCAGCTTCTTCACCTAGACGCTGTGGAAATACGGCAATCGAAGTCAACATTGGATGTGCTAAATCAGAGAAAATCGAATTGTTAAAACCAATCAGTGAAAATTGTTTGACCTTCCAATCAGGATCGTTGTGGAGTACCTGTTGTAATTTAAGTGCTAGCATATCATCGACAGCGACAAACGCTGTGACATCAGGATTCTGGTCAAAGAATTGATGCAATGCTTTAACGCCAGCTGCATGTGTTTCAAACCGTTCTGACAGCATAATGTTCGGTAACTGATTCTGCATCATCACCCGCTGATAACCGAGCATCCGGTCGCTCTGAACCATCCGTGATAAATCGGTGCACAAAAAACCGATGCGGCGATGCCCATGGTCAACCAAGTACTGTGCCGCATCCGTCCCAGCTTGAACGTTGTCGTTATCGACATACGACGTCTTATTGATTTCCTGATAGGGCTTCCCAATCACAACATACTGAACGTCAAATTGTTTCAACCGTTCAACGACCGGATCGTCTTTTTCTGAGTAAAGCAAAATAAAGGTCCGAATGTGGCCTTGTGCGATCATTACGTCAATATTATGCACCAATTCTTCACTAGAAATCCCCGTCGCTAGCGTCGTCATCGACCCATGCTTGCTACAGACTTCATTAATTCCACGAATCATTTCTAAGAAAAATGGGTTAGAAAAGATTTCGTGGTGGTCGACAGGTAACACGACACCGATTGTGTTGCTAGCTTTAGTGGCTAGGTTTTGCGCATTAAAGTCTGGCGCGTAATTCAATTCTCGCGCAGCTTTAATCACCTTATCACGTGTCGGTTTACTAATAATCTTACTGCCATGCATGGCACGTGACGCCGTTGACGGTGACACACCCGCGCGCTGGGCAACATCCTTAATGGTTGCCATCATGATCCCCCCGTTCTGTTCAGTCTCTCGTTCTAAATATAAAACGTTTTCAACGTTATTGCAAGCGATTGCATAAATTTGCATTACAATTTAAATTATACCGCAAAAAAGACTGTGATTTCGCGCGCTCACAGTCTTTTAGTTGAGATAATTATCGACTCATATCAGTTAGTCTGATTTTTGAAAAAATTCTAGCTATTATCTACTTAATTTTCAACGGCGCCAACTGCGCTTCCACATCCGCCAACGGCACGTCCGCTTGCAACAACGAAGCCGCGGTGTAGGCACTCTCGACTAGGGCGGTGTCATACAAATGAACCGGCTTGGTGCTCATTTCAATCGCCATTTCCAGATTCATTTTGGCACTCCCAAGGTCATAGAACGCTAACAGCTCATCCGCCGTATTGGCATCAAAGGCCTCCGTGATCTTCGCCATGCTCGTCCCGACTTGATCGTCATCCGTTCCACCAGCAATCGTGATGGAGACATCCTTCGCTACTTGCGCGAGCAGTCGTTGAACGCCAGCTGCGATTTCAGGGACGTGGGAAACAACAACAATTCCTAGACTCATAAAATCCCCTCCGTTGCTAATAAGGTCGTAAACAAGTAACCACTAGAGACGGCCCCTGGATCCAGATGGCCGGCAGAACGTTCGCCTAAATAGGACGCCCGCCCTTTTTTGGCAACCATCGGCTTCGTGCTGGCAACCGCATCGTCGATCACGGTCTGCGTCAATTTGCCAGCTTGAACCGCGGCAACGACGGGGGCCCACACGTCAATCAAGGTTTTGTCGCCAGTCGTCGCACCACCGCGTTTTTCAATTCCGGCTAATGCGGCAGCGAGCAAAGTGCCGAGGTCCGTATCGGTCTTACTCTGTTTCGCCATCTCTAAGAAGGCCGTCCCGTATAAGGGGCCTGAAGCACCACCGACTTTGCTGATCAGCGCCATGGCGGTCGCTTGAAACAGCTTCGTCAAATCTGCAGGTTGCGTGGCTAGAGCCGTCTTAACGGCTGCTAAGCCCCGCGCCATGTTGCCACCATGGTCGCCGTCACCGATGGGGGTGTCCAATTCACTTAAGTAAGATTGGTGCTGTTCGATTTGGGCGGCAAATTGGTTCAGCCATGCCGTCGTATTTTCAACTGTTAACATTTTTACGTCCTCCTCTTATGACCAAGCAATCGTTTTGACTGGGTATTGTAAGTAGTCGAGCCAGTTCGTCGTCGTCATATCTAGCAGTGTCAGTGAAATCCCCGCCATATCGATTGACGTCATGTAATTGCCGACTTTCATAAACGCCGGTTCGATGTCACGGGCAGCTAATTCATCCAATAAGTCATGGCAGAACACGTACTGGTCCATGAGTGGCGTTGCGCCCATCCCATTAACGAGTACCGCGTATTGATGGTCGGCTTGCAACTTGAGTTCGTCATCTAGCTTACCCAACAATTCTTGGACTAACGCCTTGGATGGCTTGATTTTTTCACGTCGATAACCGGGTTCACTATGAATGCCGACGCCAAATTCAATCTCATCGTCCGCCAATTCAAAGCCTGGCTTGCCGACTTCTGGGACCGTAGCAGCGGATAACGCGACCGCAATCGTTTTGAGCTGTGGCATGACCTGGTTGGCTAGCGTTTCAAGCTCATCGAGACTCGCCCCTTGATCTGCCGCAGCACCGAGAATCTTATGCATCAAAACGGTTCCCGCAACACCGCGCCGACCTTGCGTGTACAAGCTATCCTTGACCGCAATATCGTCATCGACCACGATCGATTTCACTTGAATGTCATCCAACTCAGCCATATCCTTGGCCATGTCGAAATTCATTACATCACCGGAATAGTTTTTGATGATGAGGAAAACACCTTTCCCCTGGTCAACGGCTTTGATCGCCGCATAAATCTGATCCGGCGTTGGTGAAGTGAAGACTTGGCCGGCGACCGCGGCACTCAACATGCCTTGGCCAACAAAACCGGCGTGGGCGGGTTCGTGACCACTGCCCCCACCACTTACAAGACCGACCTTACCTTTCATCGAGGCTTGGTCGCTACGAACCATCGCTTCAGTATCTGGTAATTTCGTCAAATACTGCGGGTAGGACCGTACCAAACCATCGACCATCTCTTCAACCACGTTTTTTGGATCATTAATAATTTTCTTCATACCTCAACCCGTCCCTTCTATCATTTACACGTTCATTCTATATGAATCCGCTTTCAAAATAAATGGACACTTTCCAGGTTCTGTCCGTCACTTGCCGACCGAGACTGTTTTCGAATGCGGTATAATTATATCAAACTAACGACTAAGAAGGTGGCATTATGCAAATCATCAACGAACCTCAAAATGCCCTGAATCAGGCGATTCAAGGCATTCAGCGAGCTTATCCAAACCTACAATGGGTTCCTGGCACGCTGGGCTGCTACGACCGAAATTTTCGCGACGACCAAGTGCCGTTGATCGCTGGTGGGGGTAGCGGCCACGATCCAGCTCACTGGGGATACGTTGGCACTGGTATGCTAAGTGCCGCCGTCATGGGCCAAGTCTTCCAGCCACCGACACCGCAAGAAATCATCAAAGTGACCAAGCAAGTCACTAAGAATCATGAAGCCTTTTTTATCATCAAAAACTTTCCTGCCGATGTCGCCGCCTTTACAACGGCAGAAGCCCAACTGACCGCTGAAGGCTGGCAAGTTGGGCACTGCATCGTCGCCGATGATATTTCAGTTGACAATGCGTCCCTCAAGCAACGACGCAGAGGGGTCGCCGGCACTGTTTTAATTCATAAAATTCTCGGAGCAGCCGCAGCACGGGGCGCGTCGATCGCCGAACTCACTGATTTATCGGCGTCCCTCATCACCAATATTCATACGATTGGCGTTGCCGCTAGTGGCGCACGCATTCCGGGTCAAACCGCGACCTCGTTTAGCTTACAACCCGACGAAATCTACTACGGTGTCGGCATTCATGGCGAACCTGGGTATCGCCGCGAACCTTTTCAGTCTTCAGAACGGCTCGCGCAAGAACTGGTCAGCAAGTTGCGGCTCAACTTCCGCTGGCATGCTGGCGACCACTACGCTGTGATGGTGAACTCACTCGGTGGGACGACGCCCTTAGAACTGATGGTCTTCAACAACGACGTCCATGAGCTGCTCGACTTAGATGCCGTCACCGTTGACTTCAATAAAGTCGGGACCTTCTTGACTTCTAACGGGATGCACGGATTATCGTTGACCTTATTAAAACTTGCGCATCCGAGCTGGCTGCCCGCACTCCAGAAGCCGGTCACAACTGCCGCTTGGCCCAACTAATTCAAAATCGCCAACGTCATCTTAATGGCCGCAATCGCATCTTGCGACAGGACCTCATAGTCTTCCGGATGATTGGCAACGATATTATGCGTCAGCGATTGCGCGATGCCTAAACACAGTAACCAGATCAAGGCCGCCATCTCCGGTTCATCCGTCTGTGTCAGCTCAGTCAACAAGACGACTAAGTGATGGCCAACTAACGCGGTCACGTCGATTTCGTGCTGGGCATTGATACACTCGGCATAAAACCGCCGATTCGCATCCAGTTCATAACAGACTAGCTTGATAATGTCTGGCCAGGGCAAGTAGTTCAAGTTATGTTCAACGGTCTCGGCCAAGGTATCGTCAATAAACCAGGTTAATAACTCATATTTATCTTGAAAATAATCATAAAATGTCTGTCGCCGAAAATGGGCCGCATCCATAATGGCCGTCACTGATGTCCGGCTAAAGCCCTTCGCAAGTACGACATCGTGAAATGACTTAGCAATCTTTTTCTTGGTGATGTATGCCACTTGTAGACGCCTCCATGCTTGTTTTATCAACATTGTATCGATAAGTGCGCGCCCTGTCCAACAGAACTGAAATCGGCTAGTCACTACTATTCCACGAAACGCTATGAACAGTGATATAGCGTTTCGTGGAATTAATTTTTTAATGCTGAGTATTAATGCTATTTTCGGCCCCTAGTATTTTTGAGCGCCATACACTAAAATACTAACAACACACACTTAGGGGGCTTTCATCATGACACCATCACTTACCGTCAAGCGGCTACCACTACTGGGGATGTTGGTTGCTATGCAGGTCGTTTTGGGTAGCTTGCTGACCATCCAACTGTTACTCACTAAAATCTCGTTTACTTTTATCATCATCGCGTTGACCGCACGGCTATTCTCACCACTCGTCACCGCAGGCAGTGCGGCCTTAGCCAATCTATTAGGCATGTTGTTGTTTCCAAAATTCACGTTTTTTCCCGGCTTTATCTTAACGGCCTTTTTGACCGGACTGGTTTTTGGTCTCGCCTTCCAACAACAAACGAACCTGCCGCGGATTTTAACGGCGAACTTTATCGTGGTCTTCATCCTCAACCTTTTCATGAACAGTCTGTGGCTACACATCATGTACATGACGCCGTGGTCCGTACTGCTGACGACCCGCCTTATTCAAGAAATCGTGACCTACGTTTGCTACACGGCCATTTTGATCGCGGTCTTTAAGGTCCCGATTCTGACCAAACTGACAACCCGTGACAGTGGTCATTAATTATTTATTGAAATTAATGATGACGCCCAGTCAAGATTAGCTCTCAAGCGCCGCACCAGATCAAAACACCCAGTCGTTTCAGGAATTTTTCAAGCAAAATTCGCAAGACGACTGGGTGTTTTAATTATTCGTGGGATTCATTATTCTATTCGCCAGCATAGCCCCTGTTCGGCCACAGCATCCATTCCGAAGCGCTACCACCTGTCTGCAAAAACCGGTACCAGGCCGCCAGTTTTAGCATGCGCCCTAATTCAACGCCGCAACCATGCCATCCAAGAATTCATCCGCCGCACCAATAAAGATTTGTTGCGAATGATTGAAGATGGGCGCCTGTTCGTCTGAATTCACAGACAAGACGTGTTGCGCGCCGGACATGCCGGCCAGGTAATCATCATCACCAGAAACGCCCACATTAATTAGGACTTCAGGGGCCACGGTGACCGCGCTGCCACCGATTTGTTGCTCAACACTAAACTGTTCCATGACGGTCAATGGCTGCGTGACAGCAATCGCTGCGCCGATCCACTTGGCTAATTGCTGGGCCTGCAATAAAACAGCCGGTGTCATGGCGCCCCGTCCGAGTGCAATGATTCGTTTGGCAGTCGCAATGCTTCCGACATTGACTGGCACATCTTGCGTTAATTTCAGCCGCTTGACGACCCGATGTAAATCCGCGACAACTAGGTGTTCCGGCGCCGTTGCGGATTCGTGCCCGACACTTAAGGCCGCATCATCATTAAAGTTGGTCGTCGCGTAAGTCGTGGCAAGTTGACCGGCCGTTCCCACCAGTAGTGGCAGGGTTGCCAAATCATTACGCAAAGCGACCAATGGTGATTGTTGCGTGTAGGCTAAATCGCCAATCAGCGGCATTAATGGTTCAAAGGGCGCCAAGGCTTGTTGACTCGCAAACAGTGCGGCTAATTGGGCGGCATCCGTAAAGCCGCGGTCATCATCCGCCTGTTGAGCCGCATTAAAGACACTCGTCTCCAAGCTGGCAGTCAATGCTAAGGCCGGTGCCAGCGTCGTTAAAGGCGGTTGTTCAGCCAAGGCCAATTGTCGCACTTGATCCGTCGCGTGTTGCCAGACGCCGGCCGTCACCGTTGCCGCAAATAGTTGCCCAACGGCTTGGGCTCGCTGTAAGACGCGTTGGCCCCGCCCGAGCTGACCGAGTTGATTGGCCGCCGTTGCCGGAACGGCGGTGAGTTTTAAGTCAGCCACTGATAAACCGCGTAGTCCGAGTAACGGAACCGGATTGCCAATCTCAACCCCTGCTTGGTCGGCCTTGATCATGAACGCGCCGGCCGCGTCCGGCGGCGTCTGGGCTAACACTAGGTAGTCGGTCACTTGACCAGCGTTCAACACAGCCTTGACCGTCCCGGTTAATTGCCAACCAGCCGTTACTGGCGTGGCTTTGACCGTAGAACTATCAGTCACGCGCAACGGTAGCGCGGCTAAGCCAAAGGTCGTTTGCGGTGTTAAATACTGTTGCCGCTGCTGGGGCGTTCCAAACGTTGCCACGGCATCTTCAACTTGCCAGCGAGCAGCGAATTGGCTCGCTAATCCAGCGGAGTTCTGCGCTAAGACCAATAATGCCAGCACCCGTTGCGTCAAGCGTTCATCCGCTAACCCATCACTTAAAGCTAACTGCTCGGTCAGTGACGCTAACAGCGCGGGATCGACCGTCCCAGTCGTTTCTAGTTGCATGGTCATGCCCATCAGTTGCTCACGCGCTAATGCTTGTAAAGTTTGCCACAGCGCCATCTGCCGTGCTGATAAATGTAATTCCATCTTGATCCCTCGCTTCATCCGTTACTTAATAAGTCTAACTTACCACATTTTTAGCGCGCAAACGAATAATCCTGTCAACGGGGCTCATTTCACACACTGCCCCGTACCATTCAGTACAAGCTAGCTGTAAAATCAAAAAAGCAACTGCCTGATCCATGCCGGCAATTACTTTTTGAATGCATCGTGATGGTAAGTGGCAAGCTTCAGTAGTTTGCCTCCTACAGTCTTTCAGAAGGCCAATGTAACATCAATACATGCGACTTTGCGCACTAAGGGGCAACGAAGCCATGCTCCAAAATCGTCATATAGGTTTGAGCCCGTTGAACGACCCACGCGGCATCATCCATCGACTGCACGTTTGGTTGTTTTCGCATATAGGCTTGAAATTCCGTAAAAATTTGATTATAAACGCCCATAATTAACGCAATCGTTGCTTCACGATCAATCTCTGGACGCAGTTTCATTTTATCCAAGACCTGGCCAATCATGTCCTGAGTCATCGTCATTGCTTGGGCATACAAGCCTTTCATCTGTGCTTGTAATTTCACCGGTAACCGTTCCAAGGCACCGTAAGCTTCAATCATGACCTTCATCTCATCTGGATGGGTTCGGCCGAAATCAGCCTTATATTGTGCGCTGCGAGCCATCAACGTCACCAGGTCATCGGGTACGGCATAGGATTGGCGATTGATCGTCGCGATAATTGTCTCAGTCGCCAGCTGGACGGTTGCGAAGTAGAGCCCCTGTTTGCTGCCATAGTAATGAAACAGGAGCCCTTTGGAGACAGCCGCAGCACTGGCGATGGCATCCGTTTTGGCATCCCGATAGCCCCGCGCAGCAAACTCATGCATCGCCGCTTGCATCATCCGCGCCACCTTTTTTGGATCCTTGGGAACTGTTTGCTTGTTTGCCATCTACCAATCATCCTTTCATCCATTGTTGTCGCTAGTTGTCACCGTATTAATCATTGTCATCAAATGTCTGGCGTTGGTCGGGTTGCCAGCGACCTATTGCGCGAGGTCCCGACGCCGATAGCCAAACGCCGCTATGATTAATATTAGCACAGCGATTGCCAAGCACCAGCCACTCGTGGTCCAATCGATTGCTTTAATCGGAACCTTATTGACAAACCCGATTGGCGTCAACCGCCGCGCCCACCGTGGCAAATCGATTAAGTTACCCAGATAAAGCGAGAAAAACGCATAACCAACCCACGCCCAGGCGACCACGTGCCATTTGGGCAGCCAACCAGCTAAGGCACTGGCAGCCGCAATCATGACCAACATTGCCGGAACATAGGCGCAGAAAATCTGCCAATAAGTTGACCAGCGAATCGGGTCGGTCATGGTGATTGTCCCCATCAAGTACATCCCGGCCAGTCCGGCAAGCAACACGCCACTGCCAAGGACCAGCGCCCAGCCAGTATAACTGACCCACACGTGCCAACGAGACGTTGCGGTCGCATAAACTTGATGCAGAACGCCTTTTTGCTCATCGCCCACCAGCTTCAGCATCAACTGCACGGCTGGAATTAGCGCCACAATCACCATCACGACCGCTAACACAGCAATGAAATTTTTAACGATCGTCCGATTGGCCGCAGCCAGTGCGGAAGTCCCCAGTAATTGCTTGATCATCGGATTGCTTTTCGCTAAGTCACCAATCGTGTTAAAAATTGACGCGTAGGACGCCCCTAAAATGAAATTACCGAGCAACCAGGCAATCATCATGCCCCGTGATTGCCGCCATAATAACGTCGCCGGTCCTCGCAGCCATAAGCTCGCCTGACGCCGGCCACGACGCGGGCTAATCAATCCGGCACCCACATCACGTTGGGCACTCAATCCTAGTGCCACGGCTAAGCACACTAGACCCATCAGCCCGTACAAACCGACCGGTAGCCAGCGAGCCGTCTGATACACGTCCATTTTTTCAATCCAGCCAAAGGGAATCCACCAAGTGAGGCGGGGGTGGCTGACGTCCGTTCCCATTCGCGCAATATACATACCGCCAAGAACCACGTAACTAAGCATCGTGGTCCCACTAGCACTGGTTGCGACCTGAGCAAGCAAGAGCGTCAGCATCCCAAACGCCCAGCCAAGTGTGCCTAAGCCCAGGCCAATCAGCCAATTACCGGTCGTCGTTGCACCAGGCAGTTGTGCCACTTGCAGGCCCAATCCAAAGAGCACGCCAACTAAGCCATTTAAGATGGTCAGTTCTGTCGCAACCGCGAACAGCGGCGCGAGGCGACCGACCGCGTGTGCTCGAATCAATTCTAATCGGCCGTCATCCTCGTCAGTGCGGGTCGCAGCGACCGCAATCATGATATTCATAATCACCATGAACAGCGCCATAAAAACGACCATTTCAGTCGCAAACACCTTGGCTGTCGTATACGGTGCCTTTGCGGTAAAAGCGCCAAATAAGGCGACCATCGCCGGCATCTTAAGGGTTTTGACAATTTCATTTAAGGCGGCCTGAGTCCCATAAATTCCGTCAAATTTAGCCGCAATCACCGCGAATAAGCCGGTCATTACCGCAATCCAAATCAAGTTCTTCTTCCAATCTCGTTTTAGATTAAAACGGATCAGTGTCCCCGTCTGTGCACCTAATTGCCCCTTCATCCGAATCACTTCCCGTCATCATGTGGTTCATCAGCGGTGTAGTAGCGCATGAACAAGTCTTCGAGAGTCGGCGGTGTCGTGGTCAACGTTAACAGTTGCCGCTGCGTTAAATATTGCATGACGACACTCAGTTGGTCCGCATCGACTGCCAGACTGACGTGATTTTTGCCGTGCCGCGCAGTGACGC
Organism: Lactiplantibacillus sp. B652; assembly: GCF_023806745.1. Lineage (NCBI taxonomy): Bacteria > Bacillati > Bacillota > Bacilli > Lactobacillales > Lactobacillaceae > Lactiplantibacillus > Lactiplantibacillus sp. B652. The sequence continues at coordinate 381,032 of NZ_JAMSKY010000001.1, forward strand.
CATGAACGCCCGGTAATGTTGCCAAATCGGTCAAGGCCTCTTGTGTCTGAACGTCCACCGTTGTCCGAGTTAAATGGCGCATTTCGGCCAAGGTCCCTGTCTCAACGATTCGTCCTTCACGAATAATCGCAATCCGGTCACACATTTTTTCAACCTCCGACAGGATATGACTCGACAGCAAGACGCTTTTCCCTTGTTGCTTTAATGCCAGGACCTCGTTTTGAAACGTCTGTTCATTCAATGGATCTAATCCGGAGGTCGGCTCGTCAAAGATATAAAAGTCCGCATCTGTCGAAAAGGCCGCAATCAAGGCCACTTTTTGCCGATTGCCTTTAGAATAGGTGCGCGCCTTTTTACGCGGATCCAATTCAAATTTATCAATCAACGCATCCGTCTTCGCGGTATGCTGCCCACCGTTCAGCTTCAAAAACAGGTCAATGATTTCACCACCACTCAAATTCGGCCACAAATAGACATCGCCCGGAACATACGCCAACCGCTTGTGAATCGCAACGCTCTCTCGCCAGACATCTTGGCCAAAAATCAGCGCATGACCACTAGTCGCCCGCAAAATCCCCAGTAATACCCGAATCGTTGTCGACTTTCCCGCACCGTTCGGGCCAATAAAACCAAACACTTCCCCCGGCCCAACTTCAAAATCAATATCAGCTAACGCATTGAACTTGCCAAACCGTTTCTGTAAATGCGTAATTTTTAACACTGGTTCATCAGCCATACCACTCACTCCCATCTCCCGAGCTCGTCAACAAGTAACTCGGTTGTATTGTTGCCGCTATCATACGCACTATTGACTCGTAAGTCAATGACTGGCGAGTCAATTTTTCTGCTATTTTAGCTTAACGGTTTGAAACGCTGCAACATCAGTTATTCTCGCTCGTTAAGCTAATTAAGTATCCACGAAGACGAGTGGTAGATTGGCGCAATGTCCTAACCTGACGACACTATTTCGTGGTTTAACTTCAGTGCATATTTCCCGCTTACGTGAACTCGCCAGTTGATTGCTCAACCTACCTTCTTCGCTTAGTGTCCTAACGACCTAAGCAATTGAGCCAATCGAGGCCTTACATCTAACCCCAGTACGACCATAATCGTAAAGTTAACTTTTTTATTTCCCGGGAAATAATCTGGGTAATTATTAGATTGCCGAACGATTCCCCTTAAAGATTGCCCGAATTCGACTCATGCTCAGCCAACAAAAAAACACCCCGATTATTCGGAGTGCTTAAATGTATGTACGCGCCTAGTCCGTACTTGATTCTTCATATTCTTTCAATACGGGCATCACATAGCGTTGTTCAGCTTGCTTGCGCGCCATAATTGCATCGTCCATATCTGCAAATTGTTGATTTAATACTAACCGACCACGATACATTAACCGGGCCACCCATTTTTGTGAGCAACGGTCAAAGGATACCCCAATGACGCCACTCCGGTTACGGCTATTCGGCTTCAATCGATCGACTGAAGTTCCTTGATATAGCGGTAAGTTATCACTCCGTCCCATGTTTTTACGTGTTTGGGGATTCTCGAAAATATTCTTCCGACTGACATCCGCGCGTAAACAACCACAGCTTTTCGTAATTCCTTTCCGTAACCGATAACTATCGACAACTACCTGTCGACCACATGAACACTGACACAACCACCGTGCATTACCATTAGGTGCACTTTCAGCCCGTTCGAGCACAGTCAAACGGCTAAAAGTCTCACCTGTCAAATCCTTGAGTCGCATCAAAATCACCTCACTAAGCTTTCTGCATATTTAGTCCGACCACATTAAATCCAATCGAGCTTGTACTGTCTACGGTAACCCGATTATATGAAATATTTGTGACGAATAAAAAAATTTTCATTGTTAAATTTGCGCCTATCTTCTTATTTGGCGGAAAATACGTCAATACTCCGCACATTCCAGCTTTGTCCTTTATACTAGAATACTACTATTATGTTTGTGTGTCACTTATTATTATTTATATTATTTTTAGCTGATTGACTAACCCCGCTTGAATGCCGCTAGCGATGCGCCTTAAAGTGCAGTAACGACCTGCTTAATTGGCTTGGCACCCCACAAACAAATTCCGACCACTTAGCGGGTTAATCCCCACCATTGGACGTCAAAAAAACGCCACTTCGTCGTAACGACTACAAAGTGACGTTTACGTCTATGTTCAATTAAGGGCCTGTCAGTCCAGATAAAAAAACTAATCAGACAAACCAACCGACTGGTGCCAGTCCCAGCCAACTGAAAATGTCGATGTGTACTTGGTCAGCGGTTACTGACTGGATCACTTGCTTGATTTCGGAAGTGCTGGCCAATGTTTGGACATCATACCAATACTTGCCGCGCTTGTCATGGCCGACCAGGGTCCACCGACCTAAAGATTTTAGTTCTGGCGCTTCAACATCCAACTCTGCCGTTAACGGACTCACAAAGACGTGCATCGTTGGCATCCACGCGCCGTCGTACTGCTCAGTCTCTCGGCGCAACTGACTGATTTGTGATTGTAACCGTCCGGAGATGCGATACAGTCCGAGAATGGCTAATAGTCCCACCAACAATAGCAGCAGCCAAGGCCCTAGCAAGTCAAATTGTTGCCGCTGAATCAAAAGTACCAGGAACAAGCCCCAGACGATCACCCCGGCATACAAACTCAAATTGATCGTATTCATCGCCTGGTCGCGCAACTGTAACGCAACTTTCAAGCGCATTTGCGGGTCGCTGGGAGCCAGCTTAGTCTGTTTCGCTACCCGTATAGATGACGTCGACATTCGTCCCCTTCACTGGAACTGTCGTCAACACTTGAAATGCACTGTTGCGGTCAGTCACCGTCGTCGAAACATCCTGCGTCACGTATTCACTGAAGACACGGTAGGTCGGCTCAACTTTTTTAAACTGATACCAATTTCCATGAATCCCCGTCAATAAATGGTGCCGGGCTGCGAGGCCGTTTAGCCACGTTAACTCCTGTTCTGAACCCTTAATTAAAAACCGATGCCGCCACATAATCCCACGTCCTTTTTTACTAAAGATAACCAATTGGTGCTAATCCCAGCCAGCTGACAATCGATACGGTAACGCTACGGCTAAGTGCTGGCTGTAGCGTTTGCTTGATTTCACTGGCACTGGCTAACGTTCGAACATCATACCAATACATGCCGCGATGATCTTGCCCCACGTACTGCCACTGGCCGATACTAGCGACTTTTTCAATCTCAAGCGGTGCCGCCATGTTTTTCAAAAAGACGTGCATCGTTGGCCGCCACGCATCATCATACTGTTGCGTCACGACACGCAACACGTTGGCTTGCTTGTGAATCCGACTCGCCTGCCACGCCGGATAAAAGCTAAATAGGATCCAAATCAAACCATACCAGCCGCCCCACGTGTCGTTCATGAGCCTGAAATAAATCAAAATCATTGCCAGTAGTAATCCCAGAACAACCCTGAGATTCATCACATTCATCAAGTGTCCCCGCTGTGCCAACGCGACTTTCAATTGCAGTGGGGCATTTTGCCGATCAACGCGCGTCACGTCCAGACTGGCTTGTGTCGTGGCCGTATAAATGACTTGGACGTCCGGCTGCCTGAGCTGCAGCTTGGTCACCAATTCAAACGGCGGCTGACTCGTCTCAATGTCCGTCGCCACCTCGCTCGTGACATACTCACTGAAGAGCTGCACTGGCGTCTTGGTCGCCTGAAATTGATACCAATTACCCGTAATTCGGCATAACCGCTGTCCCCGCTGTGCTTGCTGGTTCAGCCATTTGAGCTCGTCATCCGAGCCTTTGACCGTAACATGATAACGCCACATCTTACCACTTCCCCCGTGATATCAGCCTGTTATATCTATAGGCCTTCTTGTTCACAAATCTGGTTCAATAATTGCAGCCGTTTCCGTTCAGCTGCCAAGACCGATTCGCCACTCCCCGTGATTTCATACGTGTGCACGTCATTTTCATCCACGCGTTCCGTCATCAAATAATCCTTGGTCATCGCGTGTAAGTTGGTGAACAGGGTCCCCAAGCCAAGCTGTAGCTGATTTTGCGTCAACTCAGCGATTTTTTCCGGAATCGCTTCGCTAGTAATCGGCTTGCGGACGCTGACTAAGACCAAGAACGCCGCTTCCGTCATTGGTTCATACTTGTCGATCAATCGTTGATAGAAATTAGCTGGCATCATCACATCTCCTCATATCGCACGCTTGTTAAAGCGCTTTCTAAAAGCTAACTTAATTATGGTCCACCGCTTAGTCGAATGCAACTTTCACCAGCATTTTCAGCAAAAAATCGGCAACCACTGTCAAATGTGGTTACCGATTCTTTAATGGAGCTGTACATCAGCGACAACCGAACTCGTCGCGTATGGAAAGTGTGATTCTGACACTTCAAACGGCTGGCCGTCATCCATATAACTGATCTGATTGATGATCAACACGGGGTCATTTAATTTTGCCCCCATGGCCGCCACGTCATCAGCCGTAACTCTACCGGCGGAAATAATGCGGTGCGATCCAGCAATTTTCTTACCGCTATGCTGTTCCAAGTAACCATAAACGGAGCCTTCCAGCACCTTTTTCGTCAACGTGACGATTCCAGTCGGCATAATCGTATGTTCATAGGCCCAGACTTTGCCATCGACATAGCGCGTCCGCCGCATCACGTAGACGGGATCCATCTCGTCGATCAGCAGTTGTTCGGCTTCACGCTTCGTTGGCAACCGTGCTTCTAGTTCTAGCACTTTACTCGTCACTTTTTTACCGGCGTTGGTTTGGGTCGTTCCGAGTGGCTTGTCCACCAACGTTTCCTGCCGTCTTTCGGTCAAACCAAAGTCTTTACGGACAAAGGTCCCAGCCCCTCGTTTCGAGTACACCATCCCTTCGATGATTAATAATTGAATCGCCTTATGAATGGTGATCCGCGTCGTATCAAAGGTCGCCGCTAATTTATTTTGATCGGGCATTAATTCTCCCGGCGTATATTTGCCAGATTTAATTTCTTCTCGCAAGGTATCCGCAATCGTTTCGTATTTATAAGCCAAATTCTACACACCCCTTTTACCATTTGGTCTTGTCAACTAGTTTACCCCTTTTAGCAGCTAAATGAAACGATTTGTATATACTTTTATCAGCTTTGTTTAATTACTAATCATTCTGTCATTAGCTCGCCAGATTGCCGCTAACTCCCCTGGAATGTTCGGCTTTTAAATGCGCTTTTTTCGGTTTTTCCGACCAATCTAAATGTAACCGAATCCATCCGTTCGGTTTAGCTTGCACCCTACTGTACTTTGGCGTATGCTTTAATAGTTAAATTCAGATGAGAAAAAGCTGTGACGAGATGAGTAAACTAAGACGTGTGCCTAGAGAGTCGCTGATTTGGTGCAAAACGACGATACGCTTAGTCGAAGATGGTCTTGAAGAAGCTACTGGGGCGACCCAGTCGGAGCGATTCGTTACGATCATGATAAGCCCGCCATGCGGGAAATCTCGGTGGTAACACGCAAACGCGTCCTGGAAAGCATTTTGCTTTTAGGCGCGTTTTTTAGTTTTCATCGTTGATCTGAATTGACGATTAGAGATATTGGTTTTGCGGTTCATAATGATTATTGTTCACGATATTATTTTTATCATATAAGGAGTGTTGTACTATGCAAAATAAGCAATCTAATTCAATTCGTACCGTCGTCGCTACTGGGATTGGCGCTGCCGTCATCTTCGTTCTAATGAAGTTTGTCGCCATTCCAACTGGGATTCCGAACACGCAAGTCAACATGGCGATGGGCTTTCTGGCCTTGTTAGGCGCCATCTTTGGCCCGGTCGCAGCTGGACTCGCCGTATTCATTGGTCACGCCCTCAACGACTTCGTGACTTACGGTTCGCCTTGGTGGACGTGGGTCGTGGTTGATGGACTGATTGGGGTCGCCTTTGGTTTAGCGAAGAACCGTCTCAAGATTGAAAATGGCGTTTTAGGTAAGGCCAAGCTCATCTGGTTCAACATTTATCAGATTATCGTTAACTTTATTGGCTGGGTGCTTTTAGCGCCAACCGGTGATATCATTATTTATCACGAACCGGCCAACAAAGTCTACCTCCAAGGTGTCGTGACTTGGATCGCCGATTCTATCTCAGTTGCCATTATTGGGACGATTCTGCTCGTCTTATACGCGCGGACGCGGACTCAACGTGGGAGCTTAACAAAGGAACGTTAACATGATGAGTGCACCGATTATCAGCTTTAAAGACTTCTCATTTCAATACAACAGTCAAACGGAACCAACGCTGCGCCACGTGAATCTCGATATTTATCCTGGTGAAAAAGTTTTGATTGCGGGGCCTTCGGGTTCTGGCAAATCAACCTTGGGCCGCTGTTTAAATGGCTTAATCCCGCAGTCTTATACCGGCACCATCAGCGGGCAAGCGACCGTGGCAGGCCAGGATATTACCCAGAGCTCCATTTTTGCGCTATCCCAACATGTTGGTACCGTGTTGCAAGATCCCGACAGCCAATTCGTTGGTCTGACCGTCGTCGAAGACATGGCTTTTTCACTGGAAAACGACCAACAATCCCAGTCTGAGATGCGAACTGCCACCAACCAGTGGGCCGACACCTTAGCGTTACAAGACTTGTTGACCCACCGGCCACAGGAACTATCGGGTGGTCAAAAACAACGCGTGGCGATGGCTGGCGTCCTGATCGACAACAGCAAGATTCTCCTGTTTGATGAACCCCTAGCTAGCCTGGACCCCGCGTCAGGTAAAGCGTCAATGGCGCTCATCGACCAGTTGACGCACACACAGGAACTGACCGTCGTCATCATTGAACACCGAATTGAAGACGTCTTACAGCAGCCCATCGACCGGCTCATTATTATGCAAGACGGTGCCATCGTCGCTAACGACCGGCCAGAGACGATTCTGCGGCAATCACTAATGACCCAGCTCGGCTTGCGGGAACCGCTCTACCTCTCAGCACTAAAACTCGCGGGTGTCGACTTAACGACGTGCCAACATTTAGATAATCTGCAAGCCCTGCAAGTTCCTAACTTGAAACCGACGTTGCAGGCGTGGACGGCTGGCGTTCAACTCAATCCGCCCGTCGTTCACGACCAGCCCTTACTGACCATTGACCACTTGAGCTTTGGCTATGAGCCGACTAAGCCGATTATCAATGATGTTAGTGTCACCCTTCACCGTGGTGAGATGATCAGCCTTGTTGGCCAAAACGGAACTGGTAAGTCAACATTAAGTAATTTAATTACGGGATTTCTCACGCCACAAGCTGGCAAAATGGTGTTTAACGGCCGTTCGTTAGCGGACCAATCAGTCAAAGAACGGGCTGATCAGATTGGCTATATCTTGCAGGATCCCAATCAAATGATCTCTAAGACGATGATTTATGATGAAGTCGCCACCGGTTTACAGTTACGCGGTGTCCCTGATGATGAAGTTGAGCGCCGTGTCTTGGCCGTTCTAAAGGTCTGTGGCCTCTATGAATTTCGTCATTGGCCGATTTCCGCGCTGAGTTTTGGTCAGAAAAAACGGGTCACCATCGCCGCCATCCTGGTCTTAGAACCAGCGATGCTAATTTTAGATGAGCCGACCGCGGGCCAAGATCTCAAGCATTACACGGAAATGATGACTTTTTTGACGACCATCAATCGCGACCAACAAATGACGATCATGCTGATTACTCACGACATGCATCTGATGTTGGAATACACGGATCGCACCATCGTCCTTGGCCATGGCAAGATTTTGATGGACGCCCAGCCAGCCGATGTTTTGACGAACACGGCGATTATCCAGCAAGCATCACTCGCCGAAACGAGTCTTTACACGATGGCGGCTGCCAACGAGTTGGACCCCACTGAATTCGTTGCCAAATTTGTTCAAGCTGAACGGGAGGGCCGTTAACATGCAACATGAACTACTCATCGGCTACACTGACCGCCACACCTTCTTGAATCGCCTCAGCGGCAGCACTAAGCTGCTCTGTTTCGTCGGCCTATCGATTATCGGCATGATGACCTACGACACGCGCTACTTGATTGGTGTGATGATCTTCTCGTTGATTGTCTTTCAACGTGCCAAAATTCACTATCGCGACATCGCGTTCGTCCTCAACGTGATTATTGGGTTCTCCGTTCTGAACTTAGTCATGGTCTACGTTTTCGCACCACACTATGGCGTTTCGATTTATGGTACGGAACACTTGCTGCTAGGTCAATCTGACCATTACTTTAACTTGACGGCTGAACAGCTCTTTTACGAGTTCAACTTGTTACTGAAATATACCTTTGCCGTTCCATTAGCGCTGATTTTTCTAATGACGACTAACCCGAGCGAGTTTGCGGCGAGTCTCAACAAGATTGGTATCTCCTATCGCATTAGTTACTCAGTCGCCATCGCGCTTCGCTACATTCCCGACGTTCAAGCGGATTACCGGACCATTAGCCTTGCCCAGCAAGCCCGTGGTTTTGAAATGTCGAAGAAGGCCCACTTTATGACGCGGGTCAAAGGTGGCCTCCAGATTTTGTTACCACTGATTTTCTCCAGCTTGGACCGCATCGAAACCATCAGCCAAGCCATGGAACTCCGCCGCTTTGGTCAGGGCAAACGTCGTAGCTGGTACATGGCGCAACGCTTCAAGCGCAACGACTACCTCGCATTAGGCCTAGTCGCCCTCATCATTATCCTCGGCATCGCCCTGTTTGGCGTGAATGGTGGCCGTTTTTGGAATCCGTTTAAGGCGTGAACGTGCGGTCTTAGCATTGATGCTAGCTTAATATGTATGCGAGCCTGCGAGACGGCTCGAAATAGACTGATAGGACGAGAAACTGGAGAGGGTTTCTCGTCCTATTTTAGTTTGGCTGTCGAAAGAAATAATCCGTTTTTCGGCGCTTGCTATTTTAAATCCGGCTTCATCTTTCAGTACATAACGAGCAGCCGCATCTCGGGTTGCCATCTATTTACTCCTGGTATCTAATTTATTATGTAATTTGCAATTTAGACTTAAAAAATGCAAATATTTGCAAACGATGCTATACTTTACTCAAGCAAAATAGACTGAAAATCTCAAAGAAAGGGATACGAATTATGAATACTCAAGCGATGTTAATCCAAATCAAAACGTGGTTAAAAACAAATCACAAGTCTCAAAAATGGTTAGCACAGCAAATTGGTCTGTCACCTGCATTTCTTAGCCAAATACTAAGTGGCACACGGAAACTCCAGACTAAAAATATTATCGCAATCTCAAAAGTAACCGCCATTCCTTTAGACACACTGATTACATCTGAACACGTTGATAACAAGGAACCACAAATTGTCTTGAGGGGCAGTTTATCAAGTCAGAATTCCAAAAAGAAAATTGAACAACTTTTATGGGATATCCAGCAATGCGTTGATTTGGAGGCGACCATTCATGATGCATAATTCCAGTGCAATTGCGTTAGCTGAGTCTGTCGCAGAGAATATCGCTAGCACCTTTCTGACCAACTATTTCGGGTCAGACATTTTTATTGGCGCTGATATTGAACGCATTCTTGCGGAACAAGCTAATATTATTTATCAAGATGTTGCTGACCCGAAGTATTCTGGTGCAGCCGTTTCTTATAAAGGCACCCACTTCATTGCACTAAACACTCACCAAACTTTGCGCGCACGATACTACAGTGCTGCCCATGAACTTTGGCACTTAGGACTAGACACTAATCTATTCGGAGACAATCACAATAAAGCCCTCAAAATAACAAACACCCCTGATTTTGACACTGAACGAGCCGCTGATCACTTTGCAGCAGCCGTCATGATGCCAAAAGACGCCATAATTCGCACCTGGCATAAGTACGTTCACAATTACAGCAAGCCCAATCGTCAACTGGCACAAACGGCGATTATTCGCGTTGCTAATGTTTCATCCATGCCATACGAGGCAGTCGCTCGCCGCTTATCAGAACTCGATTTATTGTTAAGCACATCATTGGTCCGTTTAACAGAAGACGAATGGCAAGCAATTGTCAGTGCTTCTAGTTTCCCGCCAAGCCCGCTAGACCAAGTAGTCCCGTTCAAAAAGTTTTCGCACTATTCTACCGTCGTCAATCAACTGGTCGACCACCAGCAACTGTCATTATTGGAAGCCGCACAACTTCTGACATACGCAGATCCAACAGTTGCGAAGAACTTCTTAGAAAGACGCCAAGCGCTCGTCAACAAGCTTGAAACAGGTGATTAGTATGAACCGACGCACTGAGCGTGTATTCATCAATACGAACATGTTGTTCTTCGCGACTCAATACAGAAGGGACGATGTATTCTCCTGGTTCAATCAGCTCTATGGCAACATCTGGATTCACGTAGATGTCTTAGAGGAGATGTTGGACCATCGAAACCGTGTCCTTTCAGAAATTAATGCTGGACGCTGGCGGCTCTTTGATCCCAGTCGCATGCTCTCAAGTGATGCCCAATTAATATACAGTGCACAGCATCGTGCTATTAAGGCGGCCCTTCAAAAGCTTGATACACAACGGGCAATGAATGGGCAACGAATTAAGCACACCGCTAATACTGGCGAAATTTCAACATTGGCAGTATGCCTAACAGAGGATGCACGCCTGATATGTAGTAATGACTTTGACATTCGCAATGTCGTCCAAGCCGAGCACTACACCTATATCGCAGATGACAACAGCGAACACCTAATTGTACAAGATAGCGCCGCTGACTTCTGTTGTGCCTGCGTTGCTGAAACAACTATCACTAAATCTCAAGTGAGACACTTCTTCAAAACAATTTTCGATCATCAAGAAACACGTCAACGGGAACTGAAGAGACTTGATGAGCGTCTCACAAAAATATGAGCTGCTCATTTCGTATCTAAATCAGCTTGTCTTCTCCCTCATTAGCCAGTCACCTGAAAGAGGTCCCATTATCCCCCTCTTTTCGTCATCGCCAAACGATCCAACTTATCGATAAAATCACCCAAACTTACACAACTACCCTGATTAACCGCCAACATAAAAATCATTATTCCACATCACCAATACTGTTATGCCAAAAGCGACTAAAAACGCCGACTTTAAAATTGATAAACCAACGTCCATCCACTAAACTAAAGTTAACTCTTACAAAAAGTAAGCATAAACCGTTTCGAAAGGATGTTTTATTGTGACTAGTTATGATGAATCACTGCAATTTAAGTCTGGCGTGACTCTGCGCAATCGGCTGATGATGTCGCCAATGACCACGACGCAAAGCTTTTATAATGGGAGCATCACCCGTGATGAGATTGACTATTATACGCAACGAGCTGCAGGGCTCGGCGCTGTCATCACTGGTGCAGCTAACGTTGAAGACTTAGGTAAGGGCTGGCACGGTGAATTGAGTATCGCTCACGACAGCATGTTGCCAGGTTTAAGCGCACTTGCAAAGGGCATTCAGAGCCAAGGTGCTAAGGCAATCGTCCAGATTTTCCATGCAGGCCGGATGACCCATCGGGAAGTCTTGAATGGTGAACAAATCGTCTCCGCCAGTGCCGTTGCTGCCCTGCGTGACGATGCTGAAACACCGCGGGCGATGACGATCGACGAGATTCACGCCACGATTGACGCATTCGGTGAAGCAACCCGCCGCGCCATTCAAGCTGGCTTTGATGGCATCGAACTCCATGGTGCCAACACGTATCTCATTCAACAATTCTTTTCACCACACAGTAATCGTCGGACGGACGAATATGGTGGTAAGACACCACAAGAACGTTATCGCTTCATCGATGAGTTGTTGCAATCAGTCTTTAAAGCGGTCGACAAATACGCGGACCGGCCTTTCATCGTCGGCTACCGTTTCTCACCCGAAGAATTCGAAGAACCTGGGATTCGGTTTGAAGATACGCTTTGGCTACTCTCGCAACTACGCGACAGTCGACTCGATTACGTCCACGTTTCACTGAACAACTACGATCGCGTTGCGCGAGATGAAAACCATGCCGATAAACCACTAATTGCGTATGTTCACGACGCGTTGCAAGGCAAACTACCGCTCGTGGGGGTCGGCGGTGTCCGGACTCGTGCCGATGTACAAGCCGTGCTGCAAGACGCTGAGCTGGTCGCTGTGGGACAGCAACTCCTTTATGATCCAACTTGGGCTGTCAAACTAGCCAAAAATGCGGACGATGCAATGGTTACGGCACCGTTTGAAGAAGCGGTCGAAGTCACCCCACTTAACCGGCCACTGTATGAATTCGCAGCTGCACGTTATCATAGCGTGATTAATTCTTAATTATCAGTGAGCTGATTGGCAGTGATGCCGTTGCTGGGTTACCGCTGAGAAATAAAATAAATCCAAGTTACAAAAAGTCGCTCCAAGATTGCTCTTGAAGCGACTTTTTTGTGGATAGATTTAATTGGTACGCTGAAACTTGTGGGCGGTACTGGCCGTGAAACAAGGTTGTTTTATGTGGTCGGCTATCTGAACAGCTTAACAACCAGTAGTAACTGATTACTCTCGGTCAGTACTGCTCGAACAAATCACTCGATACAACGGAATGTTTCACGTGAAACCGATTAAACTATTATATTCTAGAAACATTGTTGATATATCGGGCTTTGAAGCCCTTATGGAAAACTAAAAAATACTAAATTGACCCCGAAGTGTGCACCAACTGTGCATCACAAAATCTAAAATCAAACCATTCTAGGCGACTAATTCATTCCGAATTAATCGTCTTTTTCTGTCGTAAAATTCAAACAAGCAAATTAAGAATACAACAAAGTATCAGCCAATAAACTGTAATCCATGAAAATTGGTATAGCTTCCTATCAAACTTGACCGTTGCCGCGACGCGCGTGCAGCGCGAAAGCGCAGGCGCGAGCAACGGGCGGTCGGCGTAAGCCGGCCGCTTTAACCCCCAGTATCTAACTAGGGGGGTACAAAATAACATTTAGCAATCCTTAGAACACGGTACAAATGGCAATATAGCGCGGTTTAGTGGTTAGATAAGTCTGCCCAATCAAAATTTGTTTGTTGGGGTTAGACAGTAAATTTGAATAGAAAGCAGGTATTGTAATGACGATGACTTGGAGTGAACAAATTAAGACACGGCGTCATGAATTACAGTTGACGCAAACAGCGGTTGCTAGCCGAATAGGCATTACAACTAATTACCTCGCCCGTTTGGAAAACGCCCACGACCACCCAAGTAGCGGGCTACAGGCACAGATTGATCGGACGTTGAAAGATTGGAGTGACCTATCGCCACTAACGGTGCAAGTCGATTATTTACGCGTTCGCTTTCCTACCAATAAAGCTGACCATATCATCAAAGATTTATGCTGGATCGACAAAGACTTTATCAACTATAAGGACTGGGGCCGCTATGGCTACGCTGATCAATACCAACTAGGTGATATCACCATTTTAACGTCTACGCCGACACAAAAGTTAGGCATATTACTGGAAATGCACGGATCCGGCTGTCGTCAATTTGAAAGTATGCTAATTGCGCATGGTATGGTTTGGGAAGATTTTCTCTACACTTGTTTACAAGAAAAAGGTATTATCAAACGGATCGACTTTGCGATTAACGACCACGTTGGCCTACTCGCCATTCCTGAACTAGTAAAAAAATGCCAGAACAACGAATATATTTCAGTCATGCGTAAATATGAAGCTTTAGCTTCTGGCAAATTGATAGATGATAAAAGTGAAGCAACTGGTGACACGCTGTATTTAGGTTCTAAGAAAAGTGATATCTATTTCTGTATCTATAACAAGGAAGTTGAACAAGCGCAAAAAGGCGTCACTCTGAATGCAGAGCAACGCCCAATTAAAACGCGGTTTGAAGTCCGCTTATTCAATGAGCGCGCTATACTAGCGGTCGAGGATTTCCTCAGCCACCGTAACTTGGAAAATACGGTGTTTGGGATTATCCAACGGTATGTGCGCTTTGTCGATAAACGTACTGGGAAAGCTCGTAATCAATGGCCGCTGAACAAGCGCTGGGCACAGTTCTGTGGCAAGAACCGCGCACCGGTACAATTAACCTTGGCCCCAGAACTGCCCAATGTTAACCGCCAGCGTGCATGGATTCAGACACAAGTGGCGCCTACATTGAAAGCTTTATTCAATATTGACGGCTATCAAGGAACGCTGGAAACCATGCAAGATATCAAAAATGCCAAGTTATCTCCACAGCAGGAAGCCATGATTAGGGAACAAACTGTTGGTGTAGACTACCTTGTTGAACAACTGGGATAAGATAAAAAGCGTTGATAATTTAAACTTATTTTGACCAATCACCTATTAATTCAACATAACAATAACCCTTAGTTTGCTTGCCTTGATAGCTGCCTGAAACTTGGCTGGCGCCTTCATAGTGATTATAAACACGTAATTGGATTAATGCTTTTTTCGCTAAAGAACCCTGGGAAAGTCAAGCTAACCGAATTGACGACAGAAGTAATTCCAATTTTATCAAAAAAATAATCAGGATAAAAACTGCAATAATCCTAAACAAAGGTCAAAAGTAGCCTCATTAGTTGCGCATTAGCAAAATCAAATAGTGTATAACATCATCTTTATTAATTCTATCAGAATTTTCAAGCCATCCCTCTAGCATGCCAACCGTCCCTCGGTAGATTAATTCGTTAGCAGCAAACGTTTCGTTATTTTTAAAAATATTTTTTTGAAAAAAATACCGAAAAATTATATCAAATTTACCACGATTTTTAAGAAGATTCCGAAAGAAAACAAAGTTATCCTCAACAAATTTAACTAAAATATTGATACTATCAGAAAATGAATATTGCTCAAGATTCTCATCTGGCATTGTGCTTTCAAACATTTCGCGGATTAAATCATCAAAACTATTAAAATGGCGATAAAAAGTACTGTGATGGATTTGAGCCAGCTTAATAATATCGGTTACAGTTATCTCTTTTTCTGTTTTTTGATTAAACGAAGTTATTGCTGCATCAATAATTTTTTTGTGAGTTGTTTCGTATTTCGACATGAACATTACCTCTTCTTCTAAAAAAGGACAATTGTCTTTTTTTGTATCTTATCACAACTTAGTTACTTGTATAAAATGATTATTTGTATTGATAGCTAAGGAGTTGTGAAAATGGTTAAAAAAATATTCAAGAAGTTAGCTGCTATAATTCAAAAGAAACCTAAAACAATCATCACTGTTGTTTTAGCTATTACTGCAATTATGGCACTAGGTTTATCTAAGCTACAGCTTAAGATGGGTAATGACGTTTTTGTAAGTTCAAGTTCTAAAGTATATAAAGATACTTCAACTTATCAAAAACATTTCGGCGGAGATTCTGCATATATTCTAATTTCAGGCAAACAAGCGGACATACTCTCACACCAAACTTTTAAAAAAATCAATAAGTTAGAATCAAAATTAAATGACGTCGATAATGTTCGTAGTACGACAAGCCTGCTTTCATTAATCAATCAAGAATTGAGTAAGCCAACTACTGGAAACTCAATAATGACTAATTCCAATCAAGATTCAAAGCAGGGTCAAAAGTTAATGACCGATTTAATGGATAGCTTATCAGCCAAAGACAAGGTTACTTTACAGGAATCGATTCAGCAGACATTAACTACACCACAAAAAACAGCACTAAATAATTACACGATAAATCTGTTAACCCCGCAACAAAAGGCAAAAGTTGCCGCTGGTCAAGATACGAAACTCATTCTAACAGGCACACAATTACAACAGACACAAGCCTATATGATGGCAAATCTAAATGCTCAGCAGCAAAAGATGATGGCAACACAGTTGATGAAAAAGATTCCTCCTGTTCAATCAATGTCGACTGTGTTACTTAGAGATCTAGTACTAAACGCTAACGGTAATGTAAAAAGTAACTTTAAAACGTTGTTACCAAGTAACGGTAAAAGTATTTTAATCATGGTAAATACTTCAGATAAAACTGATATGAGTACAATGGTTCAGTTAAAATCTGATATAAATCATCAGATAAAGAGCAGCCATATTAGTCAATCATTGAGAGTTCGTGTTGCTGGGAACCCAGCTGTCATGGGTGATGTTAAAAATCAAGTCATGCAAACTATGATGGAAATGTTGGCCCTTGCAGTTGTTATCATGATTGTTGTGCTTTTTATAGTTTTTCCGGTTCGCCGAAAATTATTAGCTCTGGCTTTTGTTATGCTAGCCTTAGTTTGGACTTTTGGCTTAATGGGGTTACTGCGCTTACCTATCACGTTAGCGACTATGGCTACCTTACCAATTATTATTGGTCTGGGAACAGACTTTGGTGTTCAATTTCATAACCGTTATGAAGAAGAATTCAAAAAGAATTTGTCGAGTAAAGAAGCTATAACTACAGCAATCATGAAAATGGGACCGGCTGTCGGTATTGCAGTGATTGTTATGGCATTCAGTTTTTTGACGATGTATTTATCTAAGGCACCAATGATGCAACAATTCGGATTAACGTTAGTTATTGGTATTCTATCAGCATATATAGTCGAATTTTTATTGATGTTCAGTACGTTAGGATTACTTGATCGTCATCCTAAGCTTAAAAAGCAGAAGAAACTGGCACAACCTTCAAAAATATCATTGTTACTTGCACAGTATGCTAATTTTGTTATGAAGCATGCTATGATTCTAACAATTATCGGGGTCGTCTCAGCAATTGCCGGATTTAGTTTGGAAAATAAAATCCCAATTGAAACTAATATGATGAAAATGATTCCACAAGATATGCAATCACTGAAAGATACTAAATATTTACAAAAAAAGATTGGATCAACAACTTACATCACCTTTTTAGTTAAAGATAATGATGTCACCAATAAACATTCCATGAATGCGGTCGATAAATTAGCGCAGGATGAAGACAATAAATATAAAGACATCTTGGATACAATCACACTGAAATCAACATATGTCCAAATAAACGGTTCAATTAGTAACGCAACACAAGCACAGGTAACTCAGAATGTAGATAATTTACCAAATGCAATAAAATCTAGTGTAATAGGTACAAATAAACATTACACAACTGTTCAGTTTAAAGTAAATGGCAAATTATCTTCTGATGATCAAAAAAGATTAATGGACAAAATCGACCATGACTTAAATAGTCAGCACCACAGTTTTGAAATAAGCCCTGCCGGTGCACAGGTTATGATGTTACTGGGTATTACTAATGTTTCTGCTAATCATTGGCTAATTATATTTGCTGGTTTGGCGATTATTTTTATTGTGTTGTTAATAGTTTATCGTAAATTTGGGACTGCAATCCTACCTGTGCTTCCAATTGCAGTTGTTTTAGGTCTCTCACCGTTAACACTTTACTTGATTGGAGAATCTTATAATCCACTAACTATTGCTTTAAGTTCTTTGGTTTTAGGTATTGGTACTGAATTTACAATTCTAATACTCGAGCGCTATAAAGAAGAATTAGATTGCGGTAAATCTGTTAAATCTTCAATCGTCTCTTCGTTAGGTTCGGTTGGTCAGGCTATTACCGTATCTGGCTTGACAGTCATTGGCGGGTTTGCAGCAATAATATTCGCCAACTTCCCAGTATTAAGCTCTTTCGGGCTTATCACTGTTTTGGACACTATGTATTCGCTTGTATCAGCCTTAACTATTTTGCCAGCAATAATTGTCATTGGTGCAAAATTTTCTAAAAAGTTAAAACACAAATAATTTAGAGGAATGGTAATCAGTTTGGTGCACTGGTTGCCATTTTTCTTCCTT
Source organism: Lactiplantibacillus sp. B652 (assembly GCF_023806745.1). NCBI lineage: Bacteria > Bacillati > Bacillota > Bacilli > Lactobacillales > Lactobacillaceae > Lactiplantibacillus > Lactiplantibacillus sp. B652. The sequence continues at coordinate 398,798 of NZ_JAMSKY010000001.1, forward strand.
AAGTTTATTACGTAGCTTTGACTTGAATATTGTTGAATACTTAATATCGAGTAAGACTATTTATCCGAATTTTCGAAGAAATCTATTAGCCCGGCATTTGTAAGACTTTAAGTAAGATAAAAAGCTCCCCTTAATCTATAAGCTCAAATTTCATGAGCTATGGTGAAGGGAAGCTTTTTATACGTCAACCCAATTTAACCAAAGACAGAACCGTTGAATAATTTACGGTTGGACAAAAATGTCTGAGCGTAAAAGCTTGATTGGTTAGCGACAATATCATCGTAAAATAGCGCTATAAATGAAAAAGGTGAACTTCATTCGAATTCGAGCACCAATTAATCGGCTAGAAATAGCTATTTGATAGGTTTATCCGGAAAACAGGAAAAACTCCGGCAACTTTTTTCCAAAATGGAAGAAAGTGGTAACAAACAACTAGGTTTGGATCAGAGATAACCTCTTACTCATTTTTGAGTAAAACTGGTTGGGATTTATCGGAAAAATCCGATAAACTTGTTCTAATAGGCTTTCCACCACTAATTACACAACCAATTAATCTTTTTTCGGTGTTTTCTCTAGAACACGGAAGGCGTCTGCCAAAGTTTTAGCTGCCGCTTCTTGCGCTTTACTCTTACTAAACAGCTTGCGGTTCTCTGGTGACGTGGTGACGTCAAGGTGGCACAAAAGTTAAGCGTCTTGTTAGGCGCTCCAGACAAAGAAGCGTCCAGTGTGCACTGACTGTGCACCAAGGCAAAAAGAACCCCGCTAAACGTTGGTTTAACGGGATTCTGAAAAGTGATTAATCGTTCCATGTGAAACAGCGAGATTGCATTAAAATCATTCAACATGAGATAGTCTGTAACTATACCATCAACATAACAGAAGCTTAGCCCTTACTTACGCATTAAGGCCGTCAGATATTTTTCCAAATACAGTTCCTTTTTCTGAGGGTGATATTGCGTGATGAATCTTGGATGTTCTAGCGGGATAATCTCCTTGAAAAAATGATACTTGTGATTGATTTTTTGCAGTGCTTTAAAGTTGTCACCACTACCAATACAATAACAAACAGATGTATCGATTCCAAAACTAATCTGTTGCTTTAAAGAACTGACAATAAATGGGCGTAACGATTGTTCAAGTGCTTTGTCCTCATAGTAATTACAATTAACCTCATGGCCGTTCTTGCTTTTCTTGGCCAAGCCTAAGGGACAAACGAAGCTCATGTAAAAGTCACGATAAAATTGCTGACTCCCACCGTATTCACGAATTACTTCATACAGAAAGTTTGAGGACGATTGGCTAATATAAAAATCGTCCATCGCTATTCCAGATATCTGTTGCAGATGGAACGCATCTTCAAACGGAACACCGGTTATCGCGGTTCCTTTTCGTGCCGGTGAACTTCCTAGAATCAGTCGTCTTTGCCGCGTATCATTAAAATATTTTTGGAAAAATGCTGCTGTAATTTGAGCCACTTTTACGCTTTGAGTCCCATTATAAGGATTGATTATCTTAAAATTCTCAGGTAACTCAATCACAGTTTTCGACAAGTCACTGTAAAACGCCAATACCCGTTCACCAAAGCTTTCTTGTTTAGGCACATCTATCCCCTCTTCTTATTACGCTATCGTAATCTAGAATCTGACCAACGATGGCCCATTTATTGAACTTTGTCACTACACCTTGTTTCACACCTCGCTACCAAAAACCACTCATCTCATCACCAGTCCCCCCATTGTTTCACGTGAAACATTTACGACTTCAGCAACCACGTTAACTGCTGCATTGCCCGCTGATGGTCACCTTGATATTGATGAGCCACATAGTAATAAGCCAGTGTTTCATGTGCAGTCGCCTGCTGAGCCGCTGGTAATTGATAATACCGGTCAAAGGCCGCTTCAAATGCTGCTAACGTGGCCGCAGACGGCTGTTCACGCCGACAGAACTGGCGGAGCTCCGTCCGTGTCATCCGCGTCCGGGCAATGGGCTGCCGTTCTGACTGTTGCACTAGCCGCTGAGTAAGTTCCCGTTTCATCGTCGCATCCGCATGTTGTGACAACCAAGCTTGAACCCGCTGTGAATCAGTCTGTGCGGACAATTGTTCGAACCAAGTCAATGATAATGGTTGGCCCCAACGCGTTGTCAGTAGTTTTTCCCAATCCGCGCGCTGAGTCGCTTGTTGGTGATAACGCCAGCCCCAACAGCTATTGAAGACATCATCATAAAAACGGGTCGTTTGGCGCTCATCTAGTTGCTGCGTCACTTGATTGAGTTCCGTGACAAATTGGTGATCCAGCATCGCTAATCGACGGACTTGAATCTGACCTGTTTGCCGATACTCTGTCACCATTTGACCAAACTGATAAGAATTAACAAGTGGCCGTTCCGTCGTTGGCGCGGATAGTTGCTCAAAGCGTTGCTTGGCCGTTGCGCGGTCTGGCCGGGTCACGATGATTGCCGCCAACTGTTGTAAGTAGTGGCGATAAGCTGAGCTTTGACGCAAATCCTGCTCAGCTTGTTCTGCGGTTTGGGCGGCTTGTTGCTGACGTTGCTGTTGATTTTTGAGCAGTTGTGCGTGGGCCGCTTCTTCGGCAGTCGTAATCGCGTCCTGTTCAAACTGAGCCAACCGTCGATAAGTTTGCTCCGCCGGCTTCAATTCTTGTAATGGCAACTGTTTGGTTTTGTGCCGTAAATAGGTCGTCACAGTTTGGGTGGTCGTTTGGCGCAACTGTCGCGCTTGTGGGACTTGCTCGCTTGGTAACTGTGGCAACCACGGTTGGGCGAACATGATCGTCGGGACGACTGGAATTGCCGTCGTCAGGGTCTGGTACTGTGCGACCGCGTAGAAGTTATCTTCAGTCGTGATGACCATCAGGTACCGTGTCTCGGCGTTCATGAATTTCTTGACGCACTCCGAACCCACGATCAGTTCCCGGTGGTTATGCTTATTTTGCACATGATATTCATACCGAACCGGTTTATGGCACAGCTCGCAATGATGCCATTCGCGGCGTGCCTCACTTGGATTGACGACGTACGGCAAACTGGCCAGTAATTGCCATTCGTGACTACAAGCGCTAAGCCATTGCGCGTGCTCCTGTAGAATCAAATTACGAACGGTCGGCTTCAGAAAGTCACTGTCCGCTTTGACGGTCACGTGCGCCCTTAATAAGGCACTGATTTGTTGAAGTGTTGTTCGCCGCCGCGCGCGTTCGCTTAATAAGAAAAAGCGATTTTCAGCGGGCGTAATTAAGGTTGTTGCTGCTGGCAATCCTGCCACCCCTCTCGTTGAAAAATACCGTTCTAGCATACCATAATTTCACGCTATAATGCGAACGTTCGTTCTCAAAATAACTAATTTCGTCTCGCTAGTTACGATTGCGTCTTGCTCAGCAACGCGACCACCGTTAATCAGTTAGTTTGTTATCAGGTTTTTATCCTGAATTGTAAACGACCGCCCTTTTGCCATCTTTTTTACCCAGATTAATTGTTGCGTTCCCATGGTGGTGCTAAACTAGCGGCGATTCAAAAATAAGTTTCAATTTAGGGGGATTCTTGATATGAAAAAATTAACTACAGTCGTTGCAACGTTAGCCTTAGCTTTGCCACTCACCGCCACAACGTTTGTCGGGTCCACCTCGGCCAGTGCTGCAACTGCGACCCCAAAGCCGACTCATCCCTTAGACAAAGTGAGTCATTTTCGCGCCACTTCAGTGCATGTGCAACACACTACCACGCTGACTACGATCCAGTTTGCCGCTGACCGCGCCAGTGCCACAACGACGCCCGCGAAAACTAAAATTGCACCCAAAACGACCTATACCGCGACCAAAACCATTATCCTAACCACCGGCAAGCATGCGACCACGGCCTACACGCTCATCAGCAAGCACGGCAAAGTTCTCGGTTGGGTCAAAACAGTCGATTTGACGAAACCAGTAACTCATCCGAAAGCCACAACTAAGTCAACCCCTAAGCGTAATGCTAAAGCCACTAAACGCGCGACTAACAAACGGACGCCAGCACGTAAGGCAGCCCTAACGGCCAAAAAAATCACCTTAGTCGCCAAACATCCTAAGACCAGCATCAAGGCTACAACTAAAGCGACGCACCCGAAGGCCAATAAGACCGTAACCAAGGCCACTAAACGGGCACCCAAGTTGACCATCAAACCAGCTTCCTCGACAAAAACCGCCGAAAAGGCCATTCAAAAGACCACTAAGAAGGTCACTCGGAAGGCCACTAAGAAAGCTAATCGGCAAGCGGCCAAGAACATCACGAAAAAAGTGACGAAAAAGGTTGCCCCGGAAGTAGCTTCGAAAGCAACCAAAAAAGCGGCCCCGAAAGCCACCAAGAAAGTGACAAAGCTGGCCGCTAAAAAGCACTCACCGTTAAAGCCAACAGCAGCCCATCCGACTCACAAAACTAGTATCAAAGCATCTGCAAAACTTTAGCTGAGCTGGTAGCGCTGACTCGAACCACCGCAATTCCTTAAAGGCTCAATCCTAAATCATGCTGCAGCCCCCAATGCAGCATGCCAAAAATGCCACCCGTGACTGATTAAGCTCAGCACGAGTGGCATTTTCATTTTTAATGGTTAGCACCGGCAAGCGACTACCTGGTACTAGTTTGATTAGTCAAACATCTTCTTAGTTGCCTTGAGCAAGGTCTTTGGATCCTTGTCATACCGCGGTGTCTTGACCAAGTTATCCATTGGCACACCAGCAAAGTGGTAAGCGGCAATTTCACCAGAACGAACCGCACTTTGTTCCGTGAAGATCATCTGGTATGGTTGTTCCGCAAATTCACCAGTGAAGGCTAAGTTCGTTGAATGCTTTGGTAAGACTTCTGGCCGGTCTGATTTGGCCCGATTGTTGAACAACGCTGAGGCATATGGCATGTATACCGGAATATTGTTGATAATGCTGTCCAAGATTTCCTTTTCCTTATCCTTGATGTTGCCAGGACCAGGGTCGACCTTCGACAGTTGACCAATCAATTCTTGTGCCATTTCTTTCCCCGTCATCTTGATATACGGCTTGTTAACGAACTCACCTTGACGCCGTGGGTATAAGAAGTAGCCCCAGAGAACCGTTTCATTTGGCTGCTGAGTCGTAAAGTGTGGTTGATGGTGCACCACGATCGACATGTTGACATCCTTTTGATTCAACGGTGTGATTGGCGTCGTCGACAAGAAGGAGTTCAGGGCATTCCCAGGTTCCTGTGTCGTGATCCGCACGATTTCGTTGAGGAATAAATGATTCTTGGTCGTCAACGTGAAACTGACCCATTCGCTGGCATTGCGATCGTTGAAGAATTTGTCTGGCGTCCCTAAGTTGTAGAAACGTTCAGTTGCTTTCTTCCAGAGACTAGCACTGACACCATAATCCATATTTTCAGGCGCCGGTGTGTTGTAGTCCCCCATCGTGGCAGAATCGGTAATCGACCCGTTCGTAAAGATGACCGCGGTGTCGTCGTCCACTTCGACTTCTTCGGTCTCACCAGTTTGAGCATCTTCAATCACTAAACCGGTGACCGTAATCTCATCTTGCATTGGCGTGTCTTTAAACTGCCAATCCTTGACGATCTTGTTGTCGATGAATGTGACGCCTTGCCCTTGCAGATACTTGATCAGTGGCAAAATCATGCTTTCGAATTGGTTGTAACGCGTCCGGTTAACCCCAACTAAGTGTTCAATTTGCGTAAATTCATAAATCATTTGGTGCATGTAACGCCGCAGTTCTTGGGCAGAACTTTGGGTTCTAAAAGCAAAAGTCGTTTCCCACATATACCAGAAATTCGTCTGGAACATGTGTGGGTCATCCTTGAAGTATTCGGCAATTGAAACGTTGTCGAGCTTCGTTTCTTCACTATCTGGCATCATGATCAGCTTGGTGAGTAAGGTCCGATCCTTGTTGTTGAACCCTAACTTACCCGCATTAATAATGCCCTTTCCGCCTTGCATCAACCGTGCAATATCATAGGTCCGGTGCTTAGCATCAAAGTCACGCGTATCTTCGGCCGCCGTCATCCCCGGTTCAGTTACCGATGGAATCCGGTCCAACAAATCCATTAAGTCAACGTACGTCCGGTAATTCAGCATCCGACCACCACGGGCAACATACCCCGTCGTGTTTTCCATCGGATGATTCTTGTTCCAATACTCATTGGTAAAATCGGTCGTGGCACCACCATCGTTCGCACCGTGCATATCGACACCGTAGAACTTGATGTCCTTGCCGTCCCAATGACCATCTTGAATCAAATAGACCGCCGCAGCCATGTTCGATAGCCCGGCACCAATCATAATTGCTTTACTTTTAACCATAAATAACGCCCCCAAAATAGGTATTAGGTTCTGATAACGCTTACAAGTACATTATACAACTTGGATAGTGATTGTCCAGTTTGAACTGAAAATTTTTACTTTCTTGCACCTTTCTTAATATTTGCGCTAGTCAACCAGTCACTACCTACAGCGTAACACCAATTGATGAATTTTCTCCAACTAAACACATCGTTTTAGGCCAATTTAAGGTTTACAAAATTCCAGCATTGCGCACAGGCCAAACGTGGGTCAAACCGGTCTAGCACGCGACTTCATTCCAGTTTATTAGCGGCATTCAGCAGCTCACATCATGGCCACGCGGACACATTTTCAATTCTGTCCGTTGCGGATTGTGTAAGCGCTACCATAAACTATAAGTGTTAAGTAACCCAGGCCAGCACGCGTTGACACTCATCCCCACTTGGGCCAGCGCACCGTTTTATCAGCCGCCGCTCCATTTCCCCGCTGACCGTGTTACCAAACAGTGTCTTAAATTAGTTATCAACCAATCCGATTTTGAGGAGGAAATTTATCATGAGTGAAGATTTAATGTTTGTTAGCCCCGATAAGTATATTCAAGGTGCCGGACTCTTGGAACATTCCGCAAGCTATATCAACGCCCTCGGGAGCCATCCGTTGATCATGGCCGACGCGCTGATTTGGAAAATCGTCGGTGAAGACTTCGCGACTTACTTGAGTCAACACGATTTTGACGTCACACGGGTCACCTTTAATGGTGAAGCCTCAGTTCAAGAAATCGCGCGGATCACACAGATTGCCAAGGATAACCATAACGATATTATTATCGGTCTCGGCGGTGGCAAGACTCTCGATACTAGTAAAGGGATCGCTGAAGAAGTGGGTGCCAAGTTAGTCATCGCGCCGACTGCGGCTTCAGCAGATGCACCAACCGCTGGCTTATCAGTGCTCTATACTGAGGAAGGTAGCTTCGACCAATACAAGTTCTACCAACGTCACAGCGACTTAGTCTTAATGGACACACAAGTCATCGCTAACGCGCCAGTCCGGACACTCATCTCTGGGATTGCTGACGCGATGGCCACTAATATTGAAGCAAAGGCGACCGCGCAATCCCACGGCACAACAATGGGTAACGGTGCCGCTACCTTTACTGGTCGGGCGATTGCGGCCGAATGCGAACGCGTCATTTGGAAGTACGCCTATGAAGCCGTGGAATCCAACGTCCAACACATTGTAACCCCAGCACTTGACGCTATCGTCGAAGCCAACACCCTGCTCTCCGGGCTCGGATTTGAAAATGGTGGTTTAGCGGCTGCCCACGCCATTCATAATGGTTTTACCGCTGTTAAGGGCGACGTCCATCATTTGACTCACGGCGAGAAAGTGGCCTTTGGTACCATGGTTGAACTCGTATTACAGGGCACTTCACACGAAGAACTCAATCGCTACATTGAATTCTACTTGACCCTTGGCTTACCAATCACGCTAGAGGCGACCCATCTCGACCAACTATCTGATGAAGAAATGTTGCAAATTGGTAAGATGGCGACAATGCCTGACGAAACCATGAAGAACATGCCTTTCAAAGTCACCCCACGCGAGGTGGTCAACGCCATGAAGGCTGCATCGACCTTCGCCCACACTTACGAAGCCACCCATACGATCAAACCAATCTTGCCGGCTAAGTAATCACTAGTAGTCACAGTCACTGCTTACTTTGGAAGTATTGCGGCTTGATGTCTGCAATGCACGTCGGTTCTAATAATTAAAATGGCCGTTTCAGATTCGAGTCTGAAACGGCCATTTTGGCGTCGCTGTAACGCTATTATCATGAGTACTGGCAGGCTTACCTTGATTAGTCGGCCTTAAATCCGCAACGGACAGTACCGCCAGTTTAAGCTACTAGCTATAGAGCTACTCTGATCGGTAGCGCACGCCAACGATTAGCTGAATTTATTTTTGACCAATCAGTCTAGTTGGTATGCAATTTCGCTGCGATTACCGAATCGTGCCGGTATATTGGAAGGCATCCGACGTTGGGTCCTGCAAAAAGGCTTTTAAATCGGCCATATTTTCAACGACGGCCTTGCCTGACTTCGCCAACATGACGTTGAATGTCCCTTCTGCCAGGGTTTCGCCATAGTAAGCAACGGGGATATCCAAGCCATACGCCGTACCCGTCTCCCAAATCGTCCCGGTATCAAAGCCATCAACAACGGCCACCACTAGTTTGGCCTGTTTCAGATGCGCCACGTTATCCGCAAATACCGCATTCCGGTCCGCTTCGGTCGCATCCGGCGTCAAATCGATTCCATCGAGCCGGGGACTGTAATAAGTAATTTCTAAATCGTCCATCAATTTTTCAATCTTAGCTAGTCGTTCTGGTTGGCCGGCCGTGAACCATGGTCCAGCTAAATAAATCGTTGGGTTGTCACTCTTAATTCGTGTACTCATCTACTCAGTCCTCTTTCTCTTCATTAAATCAAAAAATCAAATCAGTCATGTTTATCCAGTTTAACCGGCCATTCACCTAAATTCAAGACTTGACGTTTTCGCATAAAAAAGAGCCGGGAGCAGACCCGGCTCTAATTCGTGTTATTTGTTACTTAATTGGCTTAAGCCATTGAAATCAGCCGTTGATAGTTCAACGTTGGCAGCCGCCACATTATCTTGCAAGTGTTCGATGGAACTCGTCCCTGGGATTGGCAGGATATTGTCTGAACGCTTTAATAACCAAGCTAACGCAATTTGGGCTGGACTAACTTGATACTTCTGCGCCATCGTACTGAGGGCACTCCCTGGCTGCGCTAGTTCACCAGTCGCTAACGGGAACCATGGTAAGAAGGCCATGTTTTGCGATGCGGCGTAGTCGACCACGTCATCGTCACGATGGTCAGAAACATTGTACAAGTTCTCGATGGCATCGATCTTGGCAACCTTTTGAGCTTCCTTGATTTGCTCAACCGTGACTTGGCTCAACCCAATATGCTTGATTTTTCCTTCATCTTGCATCTTCTTGAGTTCACCGACTTGTTCGGCAATCGAGAAGTGCGAATCGATCCGATGTAGGAAGACCAAATCTTCGTGGTCGAGTCCTAATGTCATCATTGAAACTTCGACTTGTTGCCGTAAATAATGTGGTTCACCATGTGGCGTCCAAACGTTGGGACCTTGGCGGGTCTGACCGACTTTATCAGAAATAAAGATTTTGTCCCGGTTGGCAGCATCTTTCAAACCGGCTGCTAAGTACCGGTCAGCATACCATGGCCCGTATGAATCGGCCGTATCAAAGAAATTGACGCCATATTCCAACGCCTTCTTGATGACCTTGACCCCATTTTCCGGATCCGCGTAAGGGCCCCAGGTACCTGGTCCAGTCAACTGCATCACACCATAACCCAGTCGATTAACTTTAAACTGGTCATCAAACGCGTACGTTCCTGCATTAGCTGCATTAATCGTTGTCATCAAATCGCTCCTCATTATTAGTTTAATTATTATTCTTACTTAGTTTACTCCCAGAGCCCCAAGCATGGTCAAACATTTTGCCCGTTAGCCCTGAGTTGAATTGTGCATGTACGCACCCGCAGCGTCCGGCAAGGCGTTCAACGCCGCCATATCCGCGTCACTGATCGTAAAGTCCAATTGGGTATTCGCAGTGATATGCGCAGGTGTCACCGCCTTAGGTAATGGCAAGACCCCATTTTGTAAGACAAACCGTAGCGCTAACTGAGCGACGCTGACCCCATATTTATCGGCATACGCTTGCACTTGCGGATTATCCAGTACGCCGCCAGTTGCGAGTGGCGAATATGCTTCGACCAACATATCATGGTCTTCTGAGAATTGTGTGATCTTCGGCTCAGTAAAACCAAGATAGTACTGAATCTGATTGACCATTGGTGCGACCGTCGCTTGTTTGAGGACGTTCTTTAAATCGCGAACCGCAAAGTTTGAGACCCCGATTGCCTTGGCACGGCCGCTGTCATAAATGGCTTCCATGGCTTGCCACACTTCCAGGTTAGCTTCATCATAGACACGTCCAACTTGGCTCCATGGCCACGGTGCGTGCACCAAGTACAAGTCAACGTAGTCCAAGCCGAGGTTTTTCAATGATTCATCAAAATCCGCCAACGCACCCTGATAAGATTTCGTCTCTGCGGGTAACTTGGTCGTCACAAAAATCTGTTCACGCGGAATCCCTGAATCGCGAATCGCCTTACCAACACTCGCTTCATTTCGGTAAGCCAGTGCGGTATCGATATGCCGGTAACCGGCTTTAAGTGCTGCCCGAACGGCTTGATAAGCGGTGTCGCCACCCGGAATTTGCCAAGTCCCGAACGCCACTTTTGGAATCTGGACGCCATTTGCTAACTGATAAGTTGATGTTAGAATTGCCATGTTATTTTTGCCCCTTTACTGATTTGGATTGTCGCTGCTTGGTTGGATCGCCAACCAGTGTCGCCGCAATGATCGCCACTACGACGACCGTCAAAATTTGAATAATCGCCATAAAATCGTGACCTCCTTGATTGAATACTGATTAGTTTAGCCCCTTAGAGTAACTCTAAGGCAACTGTAAAGTTCTCAAAAATATCACTTTTTTTATTTGCCGGTGAAATGACCCGCGCTTGCCGAGCAAACGACCGACCAATGTCTAGTTCTGGCGAAACGTAACCGCCAAGTAAAAAGGCCATTCAGACAGGTTTTCCCATCTAAATGACCTGTTACAGCTCATTCATTAGTCATAGATACTATCATGCCGGAAAATAATCGACCCAGCTAACGCGAGTAATGCCGAGAACCCAATGGCGAGCCACAACACTGGCGCCCAGCCGAGTTGACCACCGAGCCAACCGAAAAGCACTGGCCCGATCGCAGCTAATAGGTACCCGGCTGATTGGGCCATCCCTGAAAGGTCAGCCGTTTCAAAGCCGTTCGTTGTTTTTTGCGTGAAGAAGACGACTGCCAAGCTGAAGGCTGCACCGGAGCCCAACCCGAGTAGGATGCACCATAAGGCTGACCACCCAAAGCTGGTCCCTGACATCAGAATGCCGCCGATACCTGCGATAAAGCCAACTCCAACGACCCAAATCATGGCCAAGACGCCGCGTCGTTTACCCGAACTTGTGGGAACGATAAAGGACATCGGTAGCCCGCTCAATTGCATGATCGTCACCAAATTACCCGCGACAATCGTTGAAAAACCATGGGCGGTGAACACGGTCGGTAGCCAGGTCAACAGGGAATAATAAACTAAAGCTTGGAGGCCAAAGAAGGCGGTCACGACCCACGCTAAGGGCCGTCCCCACACCGAACCGTGCGTCACGACTGTCGAATCTTGCTCATCATTTGTCGCTACTGGTTCCCGATGGTTATACTTCAAGTTTGGCAACCAGACGACCAGATTAATCAGCCCAATCACTGAAAGTACCGCCATCGTGACCGGTAAAGACCAGTGTGCCGCCAGTACGCCAGAAATACCGGTCCCAAGTGAGCCGACTAGCAGCATCGACAACGTATACTGACTTGTTGCCACTGGGATCTTAGTTGGAAAGTTATCCTTGATGATTGCCGGGATCAAAACATTGCCACCGTCAGCACCAATGCCCACTAATAGCGTTCCGATAAACAGTGCCGCGATGGTTGGAATGACCCGCAAATAACTACCAAGGGCCAGAAAAATCAGCATCACATAAATCGTCAACTCATTACCAAACCGGCGCCCCCAGTGCGCAATCAACGGCGACATGACCGCGAAAGTCAGTAATGGAATTGTCGTCAGCAGGCCGGCCATTGAGCTCGGCAGTCCCAGCGTTCGTTTCAAACTGCTAATAAGCCCTGGCATCATGGTGATGGGCAGCCGCATATTAGTTGCCGCCAAAATCATGCCCAGCGTCAAGTAGCGGCTATGTTGATGAGTCGTTGTCATATCCTAATATCTTCTTTCTATGTCGTTATTCGATATTTGTCGAACTAATAGCAAAAAAAATTACAGAGAATCCAAAAATCCTGGCAAAAAATGGTCAAAGGTCGCCCGTTGCAGTGACAAATACTTCGTCTGCGCTTCACGGCGCGTATTCGTCAGTCCCACTAAGCGTAGCGCTTTGAAATGATAGGAAACGGTCGACTTGCTAATGTTTAATTGCGCCCCCACTTCTCCGCAAGTCATTTCCCGCTGTGCTTGATACAGCACGCGAATGATCCGTAACCGATTATCATCTGCCAACGCCTTGAAAATTGCGACCCGTTGTTGATCTTCTTGATTTTGTTGGTTTATTTCGATATTCATGAAACTAAGACTACACCCAATTTAAGATGAATGCAACTCCTCATCACGGGTGAGGACGCAACCAGTGTTGTCATCTGAGCGCTCAATTCCGCTAACTAACGCATCACACCCTCCCCAAACCCATCAGAATTGAATTGATGGTTCTGAATCTAAAAAAAACAGTTAGCCCCAAACAGACTAACTGCAACAGCGAGTCGGCAGCGTTCGCTGTCAACATACTGCTTGATTCACGTTAAGAGGCGACCCGGTCGCCAGTCTTCCAGATACCAGGCACGAGCCACAAAATCAGCACTAAGTTGATCAGTAGTAAGAGCGCCGTCATAATAAAGACCGCATTGTAATTGAACCAGCCGGCGACTAAGCCCCCTAATAAGGCGCCCAGCATATTACCGATGGCTTGAAACGATTGATTATAACTAAAAATCGTGGACGTTAAATTAACTGGCGTATTCTTAGTCAAGACCGTTTGAATTTCAGGATATAGCGCCCCGTCAGAAATCCCAATTGCAAACCGTAAAATTCCTAATGCGACGACACTGGTGACGATGCCTTGTGGGAAATACATGATTACTGCAAAAATGTAGCCGAATAACAGGACTTTACCCGAGCCGTGGTGGTCACCATAACGGCCCAGTCGCGGTGCGGAAAAGATGTTTGAGATTCCTGGTAATGCGGCAATAATTCCGGCCACCACCGTGATGGGCCCTTTATAATGTATCAATTCACGCACATACAGACTAATAATAGGCGCAATTGAAGCATTCCCAAATTGAACAATGGCGGTCGAACAGAGCATCATGATGATCAGCCGGGGATTTTGAAACGCCGCCAACGGATTGCGGCTATCGCCAGGATTGCGATGATGCTCGACAGGTTTAAAGTGTTCTTGCACGAAGAAGAGGCTCAACAAAAAGGCCACTAGCAATAGGCCGGCCGTAATGAAAAACGTATTACGGATTGAAAACAGTTGGGCCAAGAAGCCCCCAATCACGGGGCCAAACAACTGACCACTGACCGCACCGGTAATCAAGGTACTCAGCGCCCGACCACTATACTTACGCGGTGCTTGTGACGCCACTAAGGCCTGAGCATTTGAAATGAACCCAGCAAAGACCCCTTGTAACGCCCGCAAGGCAATCAGCTGCCACACATTCGTGACTAAGCCCATCAGCCCCATAGCAACCGCCATCCCGAAGGACGCCCGCAGTAACATGATTTTGCGGCCCTTCTTATCCGCAATAATGCCCCACAACGGTGCTGAAATTGCCGAAATCGCGTAGTCGGCCGCGAACGCCAAGCCACTATAAAAGGTCACTTGGGCCTTGGTAAAATCACCTAACTGACTAACAAATAATGATAAGAACGGCATAATTTCACTGAATGCCATCCCAGCAACGAACGTACAGAACCATAAAACGATTAAATTACGATGCCATGGTCCACGTTCGCGTTCTGCGTCATCCACGCTCGTCATCTCCAAATCTAGTGTTACTAATTTTCAGTAAGTGTTATCACGATAAATAGCTTATCACACTTTGGGCGAGGTAGTGACAATTATTTCCCGGGAAATAAAGTCGCATTTCCGGGTAATTTATTGGCAAGCTGAGCTACTAGTATCGCCTTAACTAACGCTTAACCTCGGCACTAATCGACTTAGAATACATGGCAATTGGCTAGTACTGCTAACTTTAGGACTGCTTGAATTTTCTGGCCTTCCGCACGGCACTCATTAAAGCTAAAAAAGGCACCACCGCAAAAATGCGATGGTGCCTTTTTTAGTGGGACTAGTTAATTACTGAATTTCAATGGTGCCATTATCGTCACTTGCTTGCGTCTTCGGCAACGTGATGGTTAAGACGCCGTCTGCTTGGGATGCACTGATTTTGTCCGCCGCAACGTTTGGTAACATGTATTGACGTTGCAACGTGCCAGTATGACGCTCGTTCATCACAACATTTTGTTGCTCGTCTTCATGGTCCACGAAACTATCCTTTTGAACCTTGATCGATAAGACATTGTCGCGATAGTCGAGCTTAACATCTTGCTTGTCAATGCCTGGGACATCAACCTTAACTTGATATTGGTCATCAGTTTCACTGATATCCGTCTTCAAGACCTGATCCATATTTTCAAATGGTGTCCAGAAACTCCGTGCCAACCGTTCAAACGGATCCATCATACCAAAGTCGTTCCGATTCATTAAAGTATTAGCCATACTAACAATCCCCTCTCAAAATTTAATTGGCTATTAAGACCGGCCAGTAATTCAAATCTTTGTTTGACCTTTCCTGACCTTCAATTAATATCTTAACAGCTTTTTGGGGGAATGCAACAATTTAGCACTCAACTACCAAGAGTGCTAAATTCTAATCTCGCGAATTCGTTTCATGAGGGTCACAAACCGTGCTAGCTCAGCATCCGAGTAGTCGTCAGCGATGGCCTGCGCCTGTTGTGCAATCGCCGCGTCCAACTGCGTATGCAACTGTGCGACCTGTTGACCGGTGGGCGTCAGTCTAACCAGTACTTCCTTATTATTCGTTAAATCACGGTACTTCACGGCTAAGCCCAGTCGTGCCAGCTTGGTCAACCCGCGCGAAATCGTCGCTTGTGATAATCCGGTCGGTGCGGGTAACGCCTTCGCCCGACTGGCACCCACCTGTCCCAGAACCGCAATCATTTTAATATCGGTCGTCGACAGTTGCTTCAGGACTGCCTGTAGCTGTGGGTCCGTCGTTTGGTGCATCGCCCATTGTTTTTCTTGATCATCCACGCTATCCTGCGCAATAAATTGGTTTAATTCTGACATTAATTGATCGATCAACGTTGCCATCAGAAACACTCCTTTTTAATTCATATGAATAAATGCTTGCTTAATCAAATCATCCAGTCTATAATACCATTTTGTATTCATGCGAATCAATAATTTTCTGGAGGCCATTAATATGGTAAAAATCGGTATCATTCTCGGTAGTACCCGCACGCAATCCAACGGCCGAGCCCTATTCAATTACTTACAAAGAAACCTTGATCAGTGGCAAACTGGCGAGGCAATCACAACGGCATTCTTAGACCTAGCACACTATCAGCTGCCATTCTTCGACGAACCTGAACCACCGATGGCTAATCCCCACCGCCAGCTTCCTGCCAATCAGCAGCAATGGCTAGACGACATGGCAGCCATGGACGGCTACATCATCCTAACGCCGGAATATAATCACGCTATGCCCGCAGGCCCAAAGAACGCCTTAGATTTTTTAGCCTTCGAAGGGTTGCGAAAACCAGTCAAACTGATCTCGTACTCTGATAACATGCGGGGTGGCCAATTTGGCGCTGCAGCACTCGTCCCCGTCTTGCAACGATTAGGAATGGTGGTCCTACCTAAACCAACACCCGTCGGCAACGTCCCCCAAACACTCCAAGCTGACGGACAAGTCATCCCGGACGCACCATTAGCCAGCCGATACGAAAGCGGTTTACAACGCGCCGTTGGTGAAATCGCCTACTACACAACCGTCCTCACGCAGCACCCCTTCTTGACTGATTAAATTGGTAGCGTTCCATGTCTAAACCTGCTACATTATAGTTAATATCAAAAGGAGGTATTAACTCATG
Source organism: Lactiplantibacillus sp. B652 (assembly GCF_023806745.1). NCBI lineage: Bacteria > Bacillati > Bacillota > Bacilli > Lactobacillales > Lactobacillaceae > Lactiplantibacillus > Lactiplantibacillus sp. B652. The sequence goes on from NZ_JAMSKY010000001.1 coordinate 415,012, forward strand.
AAAATCAATATTCATCGTTCTGCTACCAATCGGGTGCTGGCTGGTGTCATCGGGGGCATCGCTGAACATTTCAACTGGAATGCCAACATTACGCGCTTGGTATTCGTGCTTCTAGCCATCTCACCGATGTTTCCTGGTATCATTGCTTACCTCATCCTCTGGCTATTAATGAAGGATCCGGTCGAAAGCTAGGTTGTGGCGACGCACTAAACATCGTCACGCTACAGCTTGGATGCCGGGTTTAACCTGCTACCGTTATGACTTACTCACGTTTAATCATCAGATCAGATAATGAGTCCCAGTCGCCGCATCCTCAGCTAGTGTCTGCTGAAGCGATGCGACTACCGGAGCTCATTTTTACGCCTGTGACTGATTTTTACCCCAATTGGTGAAAAATAACGCGCCCACCGGCCTCTTTCAGCGACAAGTCCGTCAAAATCTGATATATTATTGCAACCAACGTAATAATTAGTCATGAATTTGTCAAATATTTTAATGGTAATCAACGTGATTGTTCGTATATAATATTATTTATAATAGTTTTAATCAGAAAGGATGTGGCGAAATTGGCCTACTTAACACGCAATAAACGTCGTGATTTTACAGAACCTCACCGGTAATAATTTTATTTTTAAGGAGCGAATTGAATGATAAATGATGACAACAACCAGTCGTTGAGCGCGAATAATGACGCGCAAAACGACTCTCAGAACCCTCCCGATGCGGATAACTTATGGCAGCTTGATGAATCAGCCTTAGCTAACAAGTACGCGACTGATCCTGAAAATGGATTGAGCACGGCTGAAGCTGCCGCTCGTTTACAACATAACGGGCGCAACGAACTGGAGACTAAGCGTACGTCGCGGTTCGTCCAATTCATCAAGCAGTTTAATAATAGTATTATCTACATTCTTGCTGCTGCCGCAGTATTGACGTTCTTCATGCACCACTATTCCGATTCTATCGTTATTGGACTGGTTATTATTGCCAACGCCATTATCGGTTACGTCCAGGAACGTCAGGCCGGCAACGCCCTCGAACGAATTCGTGAAATGCTGATTTCCAAAAACTTCGTCATCCGTGACGGTAAAAAGTTAGAAATCGACGCCCGCGAATTAGTCGTTGGGGACTTAGTCAACTTGGAAGCCGGTGATGCTGTGCCTGCCGACATGCGACTGATCTCCGCGGATAACTTCAACGTGCAAGAATCCGTTTTGACGGGTGAAACCAACCCGGTTGAAAAGCAAGAAGAACCGATGACTGACACGTCACTAGCACTGGCGGACCGCAAAAACATGGTCTACGCCTCAACTGCCGTGACAAGTGGTTCAGCCGTCGGAATCGTAACAGCGACCGCCGCCGATACCGAAATTGGTCATATCCAGCAATCCGTGAGTGATGTCAAAGAAACTACGACACCATTGATGCGGAACTTGAATTCGCTGGGTGTCGGCCTCTCAATCGCAATCGTGGTTGCAGCGGTGCTGTTATTCTTATTAGGGATGGTCATGGACACCTACAGTCTACCAACCTTGTTAATTGCCGTCATTACGATGGTGGTTGGTTCCATGCCGGAAGGATTACCCGCTAGTACCTCAGTCGTATTAGCCATGGGGACCCGTCAGATGACGAAGAAAAACGTCATCGTCAAATCCTTACCAGCCGTAGAAACTTTGGGTGCCGTTGACATTGTTAACACCGATAAGACTGGGACATTAACTAAAAATGAAATGACGGTCACCAAAGTCGTGACACCCGAGCACACGTTTGACGTGACCGGGGTCGGCTATGATGATAATGGTGGCGTCAACTTCGATGGTCACTTAAAACTCAATGGTCAAAAAGTGGACTGGCATCAAGACAAAGCAATGGAATGGCTCGTTAAAATTGCGGGTCAAACAACTGACGCCGAACTGCATTTTGAAAACAATCGTTGGGAACTGACTGGTGAACCAACTGACGGTGCCTTAACGACGCTGTTCCGTAAGATGACCGGTCACGACCCAGAAGTTGACGAAATCGAGTCATTACCGTTCGACTCCGCCTTTCGTTTCTCCGCACGACTAGCTGATTTAGACGGCCAACGCCTATTAATGGTCAAAGGATCACCAGCAACCGTCCTGCGTTTGACCGACCAAGCTAACCAAACGGCCTATTGGGATAACGCGATGGACGATTTGACTGCTGATGGCCTACGTGTCGTCGCGCTCGCTTACCAAGTCGTTGACGATGACGTTACTGATATCGACCCTAAAGCAATCAGCGGTTTACACTTAGCCGGTTTCGTTGGCATCATTGACCCACCACGTGAAGAAGCTGCGACCGCAATCGCCGAATTACGGCAAGCGGGGGTCGACGTTAAGATGATTACCGGTGACCACCCTGACACCGCGATGGCGATTGCCAATAAGCTGAACTTGGCTGCTAACGTCAAGGCGATCACTGGTCCCGAAATCGACGCGATGGATGATCAGCAGTTGCAAGAACACATCGACGATTATAACGTCTTCGCGCGGGCCACACCGAACAACAAGCTACGAATTGTGCGTGCCCAACAAGCGAACAACCACGTCGTTTCCATGACAGGGGACGGTGTTAACGACGCGCCCGCCCTTAAGCAAGCCGATATTGGGGTTGCAATGGGGATCAAGGGGACTGAAGTTGCAAAGGAATCGGCTGACATGGTGCTGGCTGATGACGACTTCGCCGATATTGTCGCCGCTGTTCGTGAAGGTCGCCACGTCTTCGATAACATCCGTAAGACGATTCGTTTCTTATTACCAACGAGTTTTGCAGAAGGCCTCGTGGTTATCATCAGTATCTTGATGGGCCACGAATTACCGCTCTACCCGACCCAGCTGTTATGGATCAACATGGTTTCCGCGTTGACCATCCAGTTCGCCTTCATCTTCGAGCCACCCGAGGCCGGCATTATGGCACGGGGGCCACGAAACGTGAAGGCCGGGCTATTGTCGAAGCTTGATTATTTCGAAATTGGCTACGTTTCCTTCCTGATTTCAGGACTCGGAATCTTCGCCTACGACTACTTGACCGCACTTGGTTTACCGAACGTGGTCGGTAGTACGATGTCACTGAACATTATCATCTTTGGTAAGATTTTCTACCTCTTCAACTTGCGAAACGACCACCCCGTCATTTCCAAGTATTTCTTCCAAAACAAGATGGCGTTCTACATTATCGGTATTCTGATTCTCCTCCAGCTTGGCATCATTTACTTGCCATTCATGCAATCCGTCTTCCATACGACCAGCATCAACTTCTGGTATGGTTGGGGCATCCCAATTGTCTGCGGGATCGTCGTTCTGATTGTGACCGAAATCGGGAAGTTCATCCGTTTCCGGCGAATGGGTAAAGACCGCGTGCTTGATTAGTTTAGTTGCCGAATAAAAACCGCTCGACCTGGTGGGTCGGGCGGTTTTTTTGGTGGGCCTGGGGTTGAGGGGGAGTGACTACTATTCAAGATGTACGGTAACACGGGGGTTATTCTACAACTGCTTAAAATGACCACTGTCCGAGACCCGGATGACAGGTCGAAACGATCCTGTTCTAAACTTGCTTGATATGACTACTATTCAAGACCGATTTGGATGGCTCTTTTTTTTGAATTGTTCTAAACCTGTTTGATATGACTACTATTCAAGACGAATAGGTAAGCTCGTAATACATACCATCGGTTCTAAACCTGTTTGATATGACTACTATTCAAGACAGATGAATTAAGGCAGGAACGACGGGCGCGGTTCTAAACCTGTTTGATATGACTACTATTCAAGACAACTGCAACAACATGGCGTGAGAATCGGGCGTTCTAAACCTGTTTGATATGACTACTATTCAAGACATAGCAGGCTATACTCGTTAGCCTGAATCAGTTCTAAACCTGTTTGATATGACTACTATTCAAGACGAATCATCAGTGAAATCCCAAGATTGTACCGTTCTAAACCTGTTTGATATGACTACTATTCAAGACAGCTATATCAACGCAAGGTAGATGCTAGCGGTTCTAAACCTGTTTGATATGACTACTATTCAAGACATTTAACAATGGATATGAGCGATAAAACGCGTTCTAAACCTGTTTGATATGACTACTATTCAAGACACCCAGTGTCACAAACGCAATTTATCATGAGTTCTAAACCTGTTTGATATGACTACTATTCAAGACATTGCACAAAGGACACAAACGAGAATGACAGTTCTAAACCTGTTTGATATGACTACTATTCAAGACGGTTGACGGTGCGGTTAAAAGCCGTCTGCCGTTCTAAACCTGTTTGATATGACTACTATTCAAGACCGGCATTCTCACATAATCCACTAATTAATTCATATCACGCCAGTCTACTAAATCCTCGTCAACATAATAATAACAGCAATTCTTGAACTTTTCCATCCGATTCGTTTCTGAGTATTCAATGATAATAACCGTGGTGCCTAAATCTGCCACTTGCTGTTCAAAAGCGGCCCATTGTTCCGGGTTCAAATAATGGCTGACATTGGTCATCACAGGGCATTGCTTGAGTCCTAGTTCAACATGAGTTTGAACAAGCGCCTCTAAAACTGCACTAGGATTATGCGTTAAATCCGTGGGAAAGTGAATTCCAGCAAACTTCAAAGCTTGATCTAGTCCTGGTGCTTCCTCTACATCTAATGGCAGATCCAATAGGAAACTTGCTTCCATTACTTTGGCAATCATGGCCCGGCTTTGATCCAAGACGGCCACTTGTTGTTCATCAGCCATTAACTTGATAATCTGGGTCTGTATCTTCTTCATAAACAAGCGGTTTAAATCGACTGATAACATCAAATCGCCATACCAGCTACATTGACTGCTCGTTGTTTGCAATTCAAGATTATCGTTGCTTACACGCAAGTCATCCGTCCGGTCACGAAATCCCTGACAGATATCTGCGTACATTTGACTGTTTCCTAAGTCTAAGACATTGACCTGACCAGTGTTGATTTTAAACGGTGGAAATGGATAATACGTTAGATTCATATGACAATTGTCCTTTCAGCTGAATTTAGAACATCCGTGCTAGGTGTACCTTGAATGTAGTGCATTGCTTGATACTGTTTCTCAGTGACCGTCATCGTCTGCACTTTTCCACCCTTGGGTGCCAGTGGCGCAATGCGCTTTTCCACAAATTCAGCCGCCTTCTTATTAACGCAAACTCGAACATAGGTTGAATACTGCATCATTAAAAAGCCTTCACGAATCAGTGCCTTATGAAAATGCCGGTAAGCACGCAGTTGATCCGATGTGTCCATTGGAACATCAAACATGACTATTAATCGCATGACTCGATACCTCATCTGGTAATTTCACCTCAATCTTCAATTCTTCTGTCTCGCTGCTTAAATAATGCAGGCAATCTGCAACATATGTTGTAATCGCGTGACTGACAATCGTTTGATGTCCATTGAATCCAATCTCTAAATCCAACAATGAAACCAAGCCAATCTTGATATCTGGCGTGAATTCGTCAAAACGTTGCTGACTGACCCATTGATCAACAATCGGTCGGAATGGCTCCATCAAATCAGAACCCAGGTTAAATTCATTCTCATTGTTTTCATGATGGATTCCGATACAAGTGAGATAGCCATTCATAACAATCTCACGGTTGACCATCGATAGTAGGACGGCGTATCCATAGTTCAACGCTGCATTGATGGGACTAAAATCTCGTCGATAAAAGTCCTCGCCAAACAGCAATGAGAAATACTTATTGGCCACGACAGCTTCGCGATTGGTCACATCGTTTAACTCCAGCTTGTCCAACTCATCAACGAGTGGCTGAACGTTGCCACCAACAAAATCAATAACTTGAATCTGATTAAGAATTTTGCTGCCAATATTTTTCGTCCATAGCTTGGCAATCCTTGATTCCGGCCAGGCAACTTGTTGTCGAACTAACTTTGCCGTTCGACGCGTTGGATAATAGTCGTTGACCTCACTGATTGGTTCACCTTGGTGATCTGTGAAAATCACCTTCACATGTGCTTCAGCTAACGCACATAAAGCCGCACTAGTAATCACCGCTTGAGTCGTCCCCACTAACAATAACTGGATATCGCTCACTGGAATCACATGTTTGTCGGTGTTGGTCTGAACAATAATCCGATTCATCGAATACGAAACTTTAGCATGTTGCGTAATAATCACATTGCGCCATCCCATTCATAACAGCTCCCTTGATTAAATTCACTTTCCATGATAAGATTCATTTGTATCAAGTTCTAAACCTTCTTGATATGACTACTAGTGTCAAGATCAAACAAGGCATTTTGCCGAGTTTCACCTTCTGAGTCCGTATTCGGACCATTACATATGTATCAAGATGTCGCCCATTTACTGGACGACATCTTTTTTTCTACAAATCTTTTAGTGCCACTTTCCGCTCAAATAATCCTGTTGGAGATTGATAAACAATTTCTGCTTGGTCGGTTAATGTAATACCACTACGCGACTGTAATCGTCCAAAGCTACTGCTCATTCCGAGTACACTCAAGTTCGACCGTGTTGCATTTGCGTGCAAACCAACAAATAGACTATTGAGTACCTCTTTCTTACCCAATTGTTTATCACTTGTTTGCACATTGCTTTTCAGTCCCTCAAAACTTTGATGTGCTTGATTTGCCACCTGGTCAAAGTTTCGTGACAAATGCAGTGGAAAATACCGTTGCAGTTGTTTCAACGCTGCATCATAAACCCTTACTAAATCGTTTGAACGTTGATCATCAGACTCATCATAGCGTCCAACAAATGCCTGTTGAATCGACAATGGCAAATATAGCTCTTGCACATTATGGAATTCCTTATCTGATCCTAAAGAGAAACGATACATTTGGCCCTTTACTTGATCCCGAACGACTTGCTCCAAGTATACTTTTGGAAGTACCACTTCATAATCACTTATCACCGTCTGCTTAGTTTTACGACTGATTTTCGTAAACTTGGGCTCAATCACCTTATGTGTGGCTTGCTTGAGAGTTGCACCCAGGCTCTGATAGTGCTTAATTTTAGCTACCATTCGAGTAGGAATACCAACAACTATAAATTTAAAGCCTGATTTAAACGGAACGCGAACAATAGCCAGATAAGCTGTCTCTTGATTAGAATAGCCCCCATATACGCTTGTCTTCATATGATTTTTCTTTGGAACCAGCGTCTTCGATTTATTATCAGATGCTTTGAACAATGTTTGCTTAAACATCGCACCATAATTTTCTCGTACCTCATGCGTCACTAGTAGTCGCTTGTAGTTGTACAGCTTTTCAAAATACTTAATATCGGCTGTCTTATCCCACAAAGTTTCATTTGTTTCCACGCTTTTGATTGGTTCCTCCGCAACTGCCAGCTTGCGAATGACATTGAATCGTGTCAAATTAACCGGCTGCTTAGCAAACTTGCCATAAACGAAGAATCGTTCCAGCTTCGGATACTGCTTCAATAAATACGTTCCGATAAACGCTGTTAAAGCCGCATCAAACGCATGATGATAATCATTGACTTCACGAAGTTTCGGAAAATTGAATGTCTGTCGGAATTGGTGTGTTAGATTGGCTTTGACGGCCACAATTGACGCTGCTGGGTATTCCGAACTGATTAATTCTTCCACCAGTTTGATGACTTGACGCGTTTCAACCAATTGCCGATTGATAAAGCCCGTCGCATACTTGCTAATCTCATCTGGTCGCATCAGCAAGTGATTGAGTTTGCGTTGCGTCATTAAGCCATTCCGATGTAATTCTCGCCATTGCACGCCCATCTTACGACCGAATTTCTCACTAGCAAACGTATCGTTTTTCTCTCGATTAATCCGCGCACTAGTCAGCACCCGGTTATCCAACGAGTCATCTTTGACTAATGATTGCGGCAAAATGTGGTCGATATCGTACTCTGATAACCGGTCAATATTGATGGTTTCATTGGTGTATAGGTCGCGACCATTTTGCAAGAAATAGAGCACAAGCCGCGTATTAAAATCAGCCTTGACTTTAATCTTTTCATTCAATTCATGCTGAACTTTTTCACTAACGATTTCTTTAGCTGTGCTCTTGTAAGCTTCCACAATTTGTTTGGACCGTGATTGCGTCCGCCGACCGGCAACCCCACCGCCGCGCGCTGCTTCAACGAAAATCCAGCTTGGTGTTTGCCCGTGCATCGCGTTCTTGATATCGTCTAGTACCAGCATCACTTCACGGATGGCTTTTTTATTCTGCGGCGACGTGTACAATTCATTGATGGTATCTTGGATATCCGCATCAGTTAGGTTAGCTTGATTCGCTTCTTTAATCTGCGTTTCAATTGCAGGTTGCTTACGCAGCTGCATAAAGTTATCACTGGTCTCCCACAAGCCATCCATGATGGAACGCCCGTTGTCGTCCTTAAAGGCGGTCAGTAATTTATGCGACAACTGTCCCCAACCACGGTATCGCAGTCCACTAAGCTGCTTACGTTGGGCATCCGTCAACCAGGCCACTTCTTCAAGCTTCTGCTTAAAAATGGCACTGTCTTCAAACGTCGTTGACCATAAAATAATTTTTTCAATATCAGCCCGCTTATGTTCGTCGGCGATTGCTTCAGGCAAAATATTTATGAAATCATGATACGTTGATAGCGAGCTATTGAATCCTTTAGGGTCAGCGAGTCCCGTTATTTTGGGCGTTTTTCGATACTCACCGGCATCCATCAAATTCTGCTGAATATTTTTGACGCTAACATGTTGGTGTTGCTTAAACACTTGATTATACAAACGTTGTTTTTGTCGCGGCGCCAGCTGTTGGTCCTCAACTCGCATATTATTCAATTCATTGAGCACCATGAAGCGCTGATAAATCAAGCTACGTGCTGGTAGGACATCCTCACCAATCAAGTAAGTATCCGTTGTTTGCATCCGTTGAATAAACGCCGTCGCTGAAGCAATCCGATCAACTTTTTGATCAAAATTCCATGGTGTAATTGGACCTTCTGCTTTACGGACCATCCACGCAAAACCAGCGCCAGAAGTGGCTTGTTGGTCCTCTTTTGTAATGAGTGGTCCAACATAGTAAGGCACCCGAAAACCAACTAGTTCATCCAACTTATATGGGAACTTGCCGCGCCGTTCAGCAACGGGGTTTTCTTCACCAAGCCATGGATAATACTTTTTCTGATGACTAATTATTTGATCCAATTCATATTGTTGGACTTGATACGGAATTGAGCCGTTCTGCTTGGTGCGCAGCTTCGGCATGAATTGTTCCGAGTCAATTTCATCTTTAATCTCTGCTGCCAGATGATTCGATGTAGCATCAGCCTCAACGTATTTCATTAGATCTTTGTAGAACATTTCCTGCGTGACTGGTTTGCTCTCGACACCATCGATATATCGGTCATAGGTTGCGCGAATCTCGCGACCACGTTTTGAATCAGACTGTGAGTGAATATAAGCTTTTAACAGCTTTAGATTCTTTTCATGATGCTTATATTTCTCAACCATGTGTTGTGAAAAACGCTTACCTGCTGGAATCAATTGCGCGAGGTTGATGCTAGCATATAGTTGGATCACTTCATCCATAATGTGTTGTCCAACTTCGCTTAGTTGTTCTTCAATTTCCGGAAGCTTGTCTTGGCTTTCCTCCAACGTAAAGGTCCAATCCTTTACTACTCCGGCATCAACTTCCGTTAGTGTCACCACGTTCATCTTCGCTTTAAGGCCAACCAGCGCCTTCGACAGTTCAACGACAACATTCTTTTGACGCCTCTTTTCAGCAGCGCTCGCTCCCGTCAAAACTGCCATGAGTGGCAAAATTTGTGTTTGCTGGTCCGAACGCGACAAGTCTGTCCGTACCAAAATCTGCTGGATTTGTTGAAGTTGTGCCTCATCAGTTACCAACTTAAGATTTAACGTCTCCTCGGACTGAGCAAACAGATCATTAAGCTTCTGGAAGCTAGTCGCTAAATGCAAGCTTGCACTACCATATTGACTGGCTGGTCCGGTACGCAAAAAATTCCCGCGGTATTTGACAATATGATGAATTGCCAAGTAGATTTCACGAATGTCAAATTTCCGGTCGCTCGTCATCAACTTGTCTCGTAAATGGTAAATTGTGGGATAGTCATGATAAAATTCCTTATCAGTCCTGTCATTGAACAGCGTTTTTGCCAATCTATTGTAGTTCGGGTCCCGAGGCGAGATATCCGAATACTTACGCCGGGCAAAAAAATTCGGATCGATTTTACTGATTGGTTGATCAAAAAATTCGCGTAACAATCGCAACCGCCACTTTACCCGTTTTAAACGGCATCGAGTTGTTCGAAAGCCACGACGATCCTCGGCAGTTGCACCTTCCTTAAATAACCGTGCGCCAAGAGCTGTCTTCCCCTTGACCTTTCTAACACGTCCGTTCATATCGACGACGGTCCAACCGACCGAATTCGTCCCGATATCTAAGCCCACACCATACGGTTCGTTCATTTACATGTCCTCCAATTATGTTTAGATTATGCACCTATTATCGCGCAAGCATCCAATCATTTGCAACAGGCAAAAGTTGTTCGTGTCAACGATTGTAAGCGCAAACTGTGTTAAAATAATTCGACCTAGATCCACCTATTCACGATGCATACAAAAAGTGCAGTGCGATCGACAAACTTTTGCCAATCGCACTGCACATTTCAACTGGATTGCTTATTTAAGTAGCTTGTTTTTCCTAAAGTCTACAGCGTCTTCAAAAACGCCAACAACGCCTCATTAAACGCCGCCGACTGCTCCGCCATCACAATATGACCGGCATCTGGAACCACGACACTTTGCCCCAATGGCGCCATTTTAGCAGTCACTGAAGCGAAGTCTGAATCAAAGAATGGCGATTTCTCGCCTGCAATAATCAGGAACGGGACGGTGAGTTGCCGAATAATGTCGCGCCAGTCTTGGACCGCATGGTTGACTAATAGCGGAAACATCAACTTGCCATCAAAGGGCGCCTGCTCTTCCACGGCCGTGACCCGCGCGTAAGTATCATCATCGATGTGTTTGAACGTCGAGTGACCGAGCGGCATCCGGAAATAGTCCGGAAAGTCGACCCACTGAACCGACTTGAAGCCATATGGCCAGTCGGGGGTATTGATCATCTTCGGTGACTGGTCGACATCGATCAACGCCTTGATTCCCGTATCACCATATAGTGAAACGTAGGCAAACCAGGTCGCTGCACCCATTGAGTTACCTAACAGAATCGGCTGCTTTAGCTGCAACTTTTCAATTAATTCATGGGCATCGACGGCTCGGCGACTCATCCGCAATCCCTTAACCGTGTGCTCCGACAGGCCTTGACACCGACCATCTAGATTAATGACCCGATAGCCTGCTTGCACCAATACTGGGATTTGGGCGTGCCAAATATCCTTCGAGCCACCAAAGCCCGTCAAAATAACGATTGGTTGCCCGCTACCCTGGTCCGTATAATCTAACTGAACATGGTCTGACGTTATGAAATGCATCTCACTCGCTCCTTTATTGACTAATCATTCAACATCGGCATTAAACTTTGCTGATGTCAATTTATTTAACCGTTCCAGCCACTGTTTTGTCTTGTTATCCATCATCGTGCTCGTCAATGGATCCGGTTCCGTGACGGTCAGCCCCAATAATTGGGCAACCTTCTCCCAGTCAACACCATTCGCCGTTTGAATGCTGGTTTGCAAGCTCTGAATCTGATCTGTCTGGACTTGTTGCAGTTGTTGGCGATTATTGTGGGTCATCGCTAGCATCGTGTTAACCGCTAACTGCTCGGTCAGACAATCTTGCCACGTCTCAACGGTCAGTGGTTCTACTAGACTAATCCGTTCTTGCAGTGGTACAGCCGGAACTTCCTTAGTTAAAAATGCCGTCCAACGGGGCATCTCCTGATCAAGCAACGCATACCCCTGCCAAGGCAGTTGCCGATTGAATTGCTGCATTGCCTGTTTGGTGAGTGCTGTCATGGACCAGGTCGTTTGCTCGTCTTCATCTAGCAAATCTTGGGCATTCGCCAACCACTGCGACATGAAGCGTTGCATCGTCTGTCGCATGACTGGCCGCTGTTGGCCGGCCTGAGTTAAATGGTACCGCACCTGCAGAAATTCACCGACTGCACCAGGCCGAATCGCGCGCTGTTCCTTTGCTTGATGCCGCTGTTTTAATTGCCGGAGCCGTTTTTGCTTACTGACACCTGCATAACGTCCTTGTTTAACCATCTCGCCACCACTTTTCTGAGTTTTTATGCGCTCGTTTTTACGATTAACGTTGCTATCAATGTTGCTATTAACTTTGATAGCAACTTTACTATTAACTTTGATATTATCTTTGATATTAACTTTGCTATTAACTTTGCTATTAATATTAATAGCAACGCAGTCTTAATAACGTTACCTAATTTTACCGCAACAAATGGCCAAAATAAAAGGTTCTTGCCGTTGCCAGCAAGAACCTTAATTGGTCCATCTAAAATTACAAGTTATCTTCCTTGTTCCCAGCATATTTGCGGAAATAAATCAGGGTCATCACGATCAAGAAGACGACACCGACTAAAATCGAATAACGTGTTTCTGGGTTGATAAACATAAAGAGCAACGTTAAGGCCAAGAAAGCTAACGTTAAATAATTGGAATACGGTGAAAATGGCATCTTGAACGGATGATTTTTCATCTTAGCCGCATTTTGCTTCCGAAAAGCAATCTGACTCACTAAAATAACGACCCATGGCACCATTCCGGGTAACACACTCGAGCTGTAAACCATGACAAAGATTTCGCCGGCATCCTTGAAGAACATTGGTAAGACGACGTTTAAAACGACCCCAATCAGAATCCCAGTTGCAATCGCAATCACGGAATAAAAGGGTACCCCGTGGCGATTCAACAACGTCATCTTTTTCGGTAATTGATGACTTTCAGCCAACGTGTAGGTCATCCGACTCGCACTGTAGATCCCGGAGTTCGTCCCGGACAGAGAAGCGGTGATGACCACGAAGTTGATAATTGAAGCGGCCGCGGTAATCCCAATTTTCGCGAAGGTTTGCACAAACGGTGAGCCAATCTGGCTGAGTTGATTCCAGGGATAAATGCTGACGATGACGAAGATGGCGCCGACGTAGAAAATCAAAATCCGTGCGACGGTCGAACGAATCGCTTTGACGATCGTACTTTGTGGATTTTCGGCTTCTCCGGCAGTGACCCCGATGAGCTCGATCCCTTGATATGATGCGAGAACAATGGCTAACGCGAACACGAAGCCCTTGACGCCACCAGTGAAGAATCCGCCATGCGTCCACAAGTTACTAATTCCAATCGGCTGTCCATGGTTCCCAATTCCGAAAATAATCAATCCTAATCCGGCAATAATCATCAAAATAATCGTAATCACTTTGATGAGCGAGAACCAGGTTTCCAGCGTCCCGAACATTTTGACCGAAATCAAGTTGGCCGCACATAGGAAGACGATGGCAATCAGGCCGGGAATCCAGTCCGGTAAGTTCGGCCACCAATAGCGACAATAGCCGCCCAGCGCAATCATTTCACTCATCCCGACGACCACGAATTGGAAGATATTGCTCCAAGCCGTGAGATAACCGAAGACTGGGTGAATGTATTCGGAAGCAAACTTGGCGAACGAACCGGTATTAGGGTCAACGTACAGCATCTCACCCAACGCCCGCATTATCAGGTATAAAAAGGCCCCTGATACGATGTATGCAATTAGCACGGACGGCCCGGTCCACTTAATGGTCGAGCTCGAACCCATGAACAGTCCGACCCCAATCGTGCCGCCCAGTGCAATCATTTGCATCTGGCCCGTACTTAGTTTTCTCTGCATAAAATACTCTCTTTTCATAAATCAAAGAACTCACACCGCCCATAGCAGGCAGAATGGTATATAGCCTTTATCATAGCTAAAAAAGCGCACCGACGCAAACGCATTTCCCGACACATGGTCAGAACGCACCCGATTTCACGCGGTTTCAGCTAACTCTGTAGAAATTTATCAACTCACCACTTTCAACGGCAATAATCGGTATAATAAGGGTAATCAAACTAGAAATGAGGTTTCGTCATGGCAAATTATATTAAAGAAATCCGGGCCTTAGTCGGTCACAAACCGATCATTTTAAACACCGCAGCTGGTATTTTGGTCAATGATCAACAACAGGTCCTACTGAATCTGCGCACCGATACGCATAACTGGAGCTTGCCCGGAGGCTATTTGGAATACGGTGAAACGTACGCGACGGCTTGCGTTCGGGAATATAAGGAAGATAGCGGGATCGACGTTGAAATCGTTGATCGCATCGCCATCTTCGACAAGGGTGAGACGGCCTATCCGAATGGCGACGTCGCTCAGACAATCAGCGCCCTCTTTTTGGTCAAACCAGTTGGCGGTCAAGCATTGACCCACGCCACTGACGAAACGCTCAAACTAGATTATTTCGACTTCGACAACTTGCCACCATTATTGAATCAGCAAAACGCCGACATGATTCACGCGGGGCAACAATATTTACAGGCGCATCCTCAGTAGACTCAGTGTTGATGCAATCAGTCCGACAGTGGATGCGCTGCCGATGAAATTTGGTCACTCCGTCATTCGACCGCCGCTTGCGACTATCACTTGGCGATTATCGTCACTCGCAGTCGTAGCGGTTGGTCTCGGTGGCCATCGATTGCTAGTGACTTTATCAGCGATAAGCGCGCTAAATAAAAACGTTCGCTGCTGCTATGCGTGAGACGCTGCAGTTACGGCCCCTTTTAGACGCTAAATAGACGGTTCAAGAAAGCTTCCAATTCTTGAACCGTCTATTTTTGGGATTATTTGATTTTCTAGCCTAAACCGCCTATTCGGTGAGTGCCTCTGTCAGCCACGCAAACAATTTTGACCATTCATTCAACATCATCATTCCAACCACGAAGAAAGATGCGTAACCAGTCGGGGCTTTCGGTGGTGGGCGTCATTTGTGGATGCTCCGGGTCAGCGATGATTGCAATGCGGGCAATTGCCGTTAACGGTACCTGTTGAATTTCAAACATCGCATAGTTATAAAATGCCAGGCAACCAATTAGTTGGGACTCATCATCCTTAGTTGTCGTACTGAATAACTGCAACGGATAAATGACGTGATCGACCATCCCGACCGTGGGCTGATAATAGTGCATCGTCGTGATTTCATGATAGACGACCGCGTGGATCAAGGCTTGTAGCAACGTTTCGTCCACGTCTTCAGTGCTGGTGGCCGCTAACTGCACGTATTGTTGGTAATTGGCCAGTGCATGATAAGCTTGGTCTCCGAGTGTTTGGCGGATTTTTTCGACCGTAATGGCTGTCACACTTGGCTCTAAGCGCTGACCACCCTGATAATTAGGCAACGCCGACACTAGGATGGCAGCGAGTTCTTGTTGGGTAAAGGTCGCGTGTGTTTGACTCGGCGTCTTGGGTTGATACGGCACCACTGGTTGAGAAGTAAATTGCAAGGCCAGTTTTAGCGCCGGTTGCACCCGTGGATCACCAAATGGGGCCCAGCTAACCATGAACCCGGCCTGTTCGTGTGCCTTGAGCTGGCCAACACGATAAATCACGGCCGCCTGACTGCCATCATCAACTAAATTATCATTTAAACCGGTCCGCGTTTGCGCACTGAGCCCAACTACGTAGAAACTGCTAGCATTGGTCAATACTGCCGCCGAGATGCGATCGTCTTGCCACCGCTGGACGACATCCGCGGTAGCCGTGACCTGGCACGTGACTAGACTGTTGGCTGGAACTTGTGACCAATCCGGGGTGATTAAATAACGTTTGGTGACTTGCAAGGCATCATCCGGCGTCAACCAGGGCGACAGTGGCACGCGTTGATAATTGATAGGCCGACCATTGCACAGTACGACTAAAGTCCCTAATGGCGTTTGCAATAAGTGTTTGGGCATCGCCCCCAGTGAGGTTGATTGCGTCGTCAACTGTTGACGCGCCTGCATCGCTTCTACCGAACTTTCGCCAGTAGTCGTGCGCCAGACCATCACGGATAGATGCTGCTGCTTTTTGTCCAATTCGGTCACTGTGCCATACAACAGTTGACCTTGATCCATCAAGGCAGCGTAGGGCTGATTCTGGTAACGGGCAATATAACCCAGTTTTTCGTGCTGGCACGTCCATACCGAGATGGCATTATCATCATACTGATTGTTAGACTCGCGTTGCAACAGCACTGGCAAGCCAACTTCTAGTTCGGCCAGCACTGGAATGATATTGTCAATGTATCGTTGGCCAACGACCGCAACGGTATCCAAAGATAGCCCGGTTGCTTTAGTTGGTTTTTGTTCGGTTATCTGAACAATATCGGTTGCAGCAATCACCTCAACTGGTGCTGTTTCTGGTTCGATTGGCCGTGCCAAGATTTGTTGTCCCTGATTAACGACCGCAATCACGCGATATATCTTCTGCTGATTGGTCGTAATTCGCATACCCATTTCAATTTGTTTCACAATATCACCCCCACGTTCAACTTAAACTATCTCTATTATACGTAACCGCTATCATCATTGATAGTTTAATGAGTCGTTTCGCAATTTCAGCTTACATAGTTGGTCACTGGGGTAATACCTCTTAGCTGTGATGAAACAACTTGTGTGACCAAATGTTTCACGTGAAACATTCTGCGCCAGTTACACACTCGAGAAACTTGCGGTTAGAAAAGCCTCTTAGAACCAGCAACAACCAATCCTGCTAACAGGGCTGGTTTCACAGCAGTATCCTTACACCAACTCGACGCTATCCATCATGTACGCATCAGATCAAGCTACCAAGCCTAGTGCTAGCCCGGTCATTAACCCACGTCAGTTTATGTTTCACAGTCAATCTGCTACTTGCCGTGCGTTATACAGCCGGCCCCACTTCTCCATTTCCATCACGACTGGCTTTAGCGTCAGGCCGAAATCAGTGAGGCGGTATTCGGTCTTAGGCGGAATCACGGGATACACCCGCTTGCTAATCAGTTGATCGTGTTCAAGCTCCTGCAATTGCAATGCCAGCATCCGCCGCGAACAGTCTGGCATTCGTTTTTGCAATTCGCTGAACCGACAAACACCACTCGTTAACAAATGATACAAAATAACGCTCTTCCACTTGCCAGCGATCACTTGTAAGGTACTTTCAACCGGGCACCCTGCCTGGCAGTCAAAAATCTTTCTCGTATGCATACACAATCCCCATTTCTGATGGTTAACTTATAAGCAGTATACCATTCACGTGTCAGTCTGAGACCGTTACACGCTTGTAACTAAGTGCAAACAAATTCACGTCTTGTTTTTGACTCACAACGTCGTATATTTAAGGCAAGCTAAGGGGGATGTTACTCATGAAGAAAATGAAGGCAGTTGGTTTCTATGCACCATTACCCGTTGAATCACAAGACAGCTTACAAGATGTCACGCTTCCTGTGCCCGTCGTCAGTGGACATGACTTGTTAGTCCAAGTTGCGGCTGTATCCGTTAATCCAGTCGACGTTGGGGTTCGTCATGCCAAACGGCGGCCGCTTTCCGCACCAAAGATCATTGGTTGGGATGCTTATGGCACCGTGACAGCGGTCGGTGACCAGACCAGTCTGTTCAAGGTGGGTGACAAAGTCTACTATGCGGGCTCGTTCAAACGGCCCGGCAGTGACAGTCAATACCAGCTCGTAGACGAACGCATCGTTGGCCTGGCACCCAAAAGTATCCGACCAGAAGAAATCGCAGCCATGCCGCTGACGGCCCTGACTGCCTACGAAGCACTATTTGAACAGTTACAGATTCCATTGACCGCGCCCTCACAGTCGCACCCCTCAAAGACGATTCTCATAATCAATGGTGCTGGTGGGGTTGGTTCCATTGCGACCCAGTTAGCGAAGTTAGCCGGCTTGACCGTAATTTCAACCGCCTCACGTCCGGAAAGTATTGCCTGGACAAAAGCACACGGCGCTGATTTTGTCGTCAATCACCGCAATGACTTGGTCCACGAAGTCCACCAACTTGGACTGAAATACGTGGACTATATCTTGGAGCTGAACGACCTTGATGGCCATTGGAATGAAATGTGCGACTTAATCAAGCCATCCGGTCACATCGCTTCAATTACCGAAAATCACCGCCCCATCAATCTCAAAAAGCTGACTAAGAAACGTGGTACTTTTGCATGGGAGTGGATGTACGCGAAATCATACTATGGCACCGATGACCTGCAGTCTCAACATGACATTCTCAATCAAATTGCGGCTTGGCTGGACCAAGGCCTGATTTCGTCCACCCTCACCAAAGCACTGACACCCATCAATGCCGCCAATTTACGGCTGGCCCATCAGCTGGTTGAAAGTCATCATATGATTGGGAAAGTTGTGGTTAGGGGTTGGGATTAAGGAGTGCGATTCATCCTATGCGAAGTTGTCACAACGGATGATATAAAATAAAAGCAGTACTTAACATAAAAGTCTGAAACCTTTTATCACCAGCATGGTAGATAACAAGATTTCAGACTCTTTTGATGTGTCAGTTGCTTATCACTGCAATATATGCTCAAAACACAGTATCTTTTATGATTACCTTACTTTAATTGTTGGCATTTTTCTCAACCTGTCCCTCGTCCAACTTAAAGAACATCATCGTTGCAAATCCGGCAATCAATGCCACCAAAATAGTTATACCAAGCGCAATATAATTCCAGCTTGATCCACCAATAAAAGCAGCAATTCCATAAATCCCATTTGATGTGTTCAAAACATAGGCCGTCAGATTAAGAAATCCGGCAACCAACCCTGTTATGCCACCAGCAATAGCACCGGCGACTAGAGGTGTCTTGTACGGAACTGACAAACCATACAGTAAAGGTTCTCCAACTCCGCCTAGGAACCACGTCACAATATATCCGATGGTTAATTCCTTATTCTTACGGTTCTTGAACTTATACCAGCAAGCCATTGCAACTCCCGTACCTGCCCAACTTGCAGCTAAAATACCGGGCAAAATTAGGCTGTCGGAACCAGCAGCAGGAAAGGTAACAAAGAGAAATGATAATAGAACAACGTGCATCCCAGATAGCACCATAAAGGTGAACAAAGCACCAATAACAGCAACAGCTAATGGCCCTGCAACCTTGCCTAATGCAATAATACCATCACTCAGATACTGCCCGAGATAACCTCCTAATGGCGCCAAAACGACTAACGATACCGGCAACATTACAGCCATGGTTCCAAAGGGTACCAAGAAGACTTGCAACGTACTTGGTGAAAAGCGCCGAAAAGCTCTTTCAACATAACTCATAACCCAAATCGATAACAAGATTGGCAAAACAGTACTCGAATAATTCATTGCTGTAGTTGGTAGCCCATAAACCGTAAAATGAGTTGATTTAGCAGCCATTGAAATTAGAGTTGGATGAACCAAAACTGCCCCCAGCATCATCCCAATTGGAATTGAGATTTTTAACTTTTTAGCTGCCGTATAACCTACGAAAATTGGAAGAAAGTAAAAGCCAGCATCACCAACAAATGTAAAGACTTTATACAAGTCACTCTTTGTTGACACCAGATTTAATAAGGACGGTCCAATAATGGCTGCCAAGGTTTTAAAAAGCGAAGCAGTTAATAGTATTGGAATTAATGGAGTCAAACTTCCTGCTAAATAGTCAAAGATACGATCAATGATTCGTTTTTTGGAAGTATTCTGCAAATCGCTCTCAGTTTCAGCATCATTTTCGACAACACCTTCAGCCATTCCTGCACCGAGGTGCTTCACCACAACCTCATAAACATCCGCTACAGCCGGGCCAATCACAATCTGATATTGCCCACCAGAATTGGCAACACCAACTACACCATCTAACTGCTTAATTCCTGCACTATCTGGTGCGCTCATATCCTTTAGATTGAATCGTAAACGGGTCATACAATGAGTGACACTGACAACATTATCCTTGCCACCAATTTTTTTAATTATTTGTTGGCTTAATTCTTCATAATTTTTCTTTTTGCTCATAAAAATCCCTCTTTTCAAAAAAATAACCCTTGGAGTATCACAAAACATTGCCACTATTAATTAGTGGGTGTATTTCGGTGATGCCTCAAAGAGTGAGTAACAATCCATAAATATTCAATTTTTTATTTAGTAATGTAATGATACATATCGCCGGACTTAATAAACCGACAAGGGATACTCTCACCCAGCGCCTTTGGAATATACGTTGCCATATATTTCATGCCCGGCTCTTCCAGATTAAAATGACCAATAGCGATGACTGCCTTATCTTGCCCCAACTGACTACTGTCACGGATATATTCACTAAGCGTAAAATCAATCAGTTCTGGCGTTAAATAAATATTAATTCCTTCCTGATCAGCATCTGTTATTTCTTTTTTTGCATCTCCCAAAATATGAAATGTGACATTTACTTGTTTGGCATGACTATTCAAATTACCTAAAACTCGTGCACCTTCTAAGTCCAGCTTATCAATAATATAATTAGCCAGTGCTGCCACAGAACTAGTAGGTAGTCTCAGCGCCAATTCACTATTTTTCGAAGGAACAATGTACTGGTCCCATGCTAATTCCTTAGCTAATCCATAAAAAATACCATCAGAGTATGTCCCATCCGGCAAAGGAATACCAGAATGAACATAATCATGACATCGCCAAACAGTAATCCCCCCAGCCTCTAATAATTGCTTTTTAGCTAAGTAAGTTATATTCTTTGTCGATTCGAGCCAATCAGTATGATCACCATGATTCCAGAAAAGCGCTTCATGAGTAATAATCAAATTATCTCCAAGCTCAATTGCTTTACGGATTACATCTACAGATGGCCATTGTGTCGTCACAATTCCTGTACATTCCTTCTGCGTACTTCCAAATAATAGTTGATCTCTTGTTGTATCTGGTTTGATATCTTTGCTCCCCTTATAATACGCTTTCATTTTGCTGATTACTGTTGAAATCTTCATATTAACCGCCCTTCATCTACGCTAACTGACTTCTATTCACCATTCTCCGTACATAAATAGCAACGTAGAACACCTCGTCCTCATCACTATGTTTTCCCAATCTTTTATCAATAAAGTCTGTAATATCATGCGCACAATTATAGATTGCTGCATTATCACGCTTCATCGTTTCGACCATATTGTTCATAACTTCTGCCTTGTCAGTGTCTTGTGCTTTAAGTCGTCGAATATAGTAACGCATGTGCATCGCAAATCTATTATACGTAAAACTATCTTCGTCAATTTTCATCTTAAATCTTTTCTCAATCATTCCAACTGATTCAGCAATCATTTGCTCAGTCGGATCATTTGAAATAGACGCTTCACTAACAGTACCAGAATTGACTAAATGCATTGTAATCGCCGTAACTTCATCATCGGGCAACGTAAGGTGGAATTGTCGATTGATTATATCAACAGCCAATCGTGCCACCTTTGTCTCTTGTGGGTATAATTGCTGGACATCATAAGAAAATGGAAATTTCATCTGTTGCTTATCCTGAACCCTTTCAAGGGTAAAATTAATATGATCAGCAAGCGTAAAGATCAAGTTAGGATTGATTACATGTTGTATACGACGTCTTGCTAATTTAACAATTTCAGAACTAACTGCGAAAACCGTATCTGGAATTTCGTTCAACAACTGGAAATAATGAGAGTTTAGTTTGTAAAACGTCATTTCAATCTTGCTCAAGTCCGTCAATTCATAAGGTACTTTTTTAAATCCGATCCCGCTGCCAAACGCAACAAGTTCTTTGCCTTGACCATCTATGCATACCACTGCATTATTATTGATTTTCTGAATTACTCGCAAACTGATTCATCTCCTTGCCGGAAGACGGTCAATGTCTCTACACATTAAGAATGTGATCCCCGGCATTAATATTTTGTCCTTCGTATTTCACTAAATCAATTGATTCATTGAGCGGTTTAGTAAAAATAACCATAGTTACCATATCATACCCTTTCTTTTTCATTAACACGCGATCATATTCAATTAACGGCTGACCGCTCTCAATGCGATCACCATTCTTTACAAGCGCTTTAAAGCCCTCGCCTTTTTGATTAACAGTATCCAAGCCAATATGCAATAAAATTTCGACTTTGCCATCATTTGTCTGTATCCCAACGGCATGTTTTGTTTCCGCAATCGATACTACTTTGCCTTTGACTGGTGAGCTAACGATGTTATTTGCCTCCATTGGTTCAATCGCAAAACCATCACCCATCATCTTGGTTGAAAAAACCTCATCCTTTACATTTTCCAAATTGATAATTTTTCCACTAACTGGAGCACAAATATTAACTTGTGATTTAGTTTTAAATAGTTTGAACATGTTTTTACCTCCGAACTACAAAAAGACACCACCTCTTCAATCTAACAATCAAAGACGGTGATGCCTCATTACTGAGTAACAACCCAATTATTTTAATTTCCGTAAACGCTTACTTGATTATAATAACACGTACTCATAAAAATGCAATCACATTTTTAAATTTCTTCCTAGCCTCGTGAAAGCAAGTTTGGTTCCACCCGCACGCCTACGACATCCGTGCCGCCGCCAATGTACTAATCGTTTCAGCTGCTTTACGGCCCTGGTGCACGATACCCGCAATGGCAGTTCCTGAACCAGGATAGTATTGGCCAATCCAACCACCAGCGTTCAAGCCAGCTGCATACAGATTCGTGATTGGCTGGTCAAAATTATCTAGTACCTGACAATCGACATTGATTTTCAGACCACCAATCGCGCCCAGGTTTGTGGCCCGATTACGGTAAGCATACCACTTACCCGCCAGCGCTTGAATGCCCGTCTGACGACCAAATTCCGTATCCTGTCCAGCTGATGCTTGCTGGTTCCAGGCAGTCACGCTGGCAGTCAGATTATCAACTGGCACGTTGATTGCAGTTGCTAAATCAGTCAGCGAATCCGCCGCAATCACGGTGCCCTTTTTAACATCTTCAGACAGTGAGTCCGCTGTCCACCAAGCACCATCCGCTTGTAATGACGAGTCGGCAAAAATCATGTAGGTCGGTGTCTTGAATTGCTTCTCCTGCTGGAAGATGGCCCGATATTGATAAGCGTAAGTCGCATCTTCGCAAACAAAGCGTTTGCCACGACCGTTGACAAAAATCATCGGCATCGCCGGAACCCGGTTGTCAGTCCCGTTTCCAGTCTTACCATCAAAGTCAATACAACCACCCATGCCTTGAATAGCAGCGCCAACTGACTGGCCTAATAAAATACCGTCACCCGTATCGGTCTTAGCAGAGAGACAAGTATTAAATAGCAAGTCATTATACTGCTGAGGACTATATTGAAAGGCCAGCGCTTGGTTATGGTCAATGCTGGCCGTTGCCAAAATCACGCCATACCGAGCTTTAAAACTCGTGACCTGATTCTTAACACGTGCTTTCACCCCAGTAATCGAGTGGTCATTCGCCGTGATCAATGTCGTCACAGTCGTGTCATAGCTGATTTTTGCACCCTTTTCTATCGCTCGCTTGAGTAAAGTTTGCGCCAACACGGTGCCGCCAGCCATACCGCCACCGCCTTCGTAAACATGAATCCGATCTGCAAAGTCTTCGGATTGCTCATATGGAATTTGGGTATGGCCGTAAACCGCATGCCATTTAATGCCGAGATCCGCTAACCATTCGATGTTTTTAGGCGCATTGGTTGCTAAATCACGGACAAGGTCAGCGTCGACCGAATTTTCGCCGGCTGCCAGCCACTCATTAGCATGCTTTTCTGGCGTATCATTCTGATAAGCTGTAAATTGTTTCTGATATTTTGTGCCTGCAGCCTGCACTACGCCGCCGGAATAATTGGTGGTCCCTCCGGCAATGCCTGCTTTTTCACAAATTAGCACGGATAGGCCTTCGCTAGCTGCCTGGACTGCCGCTGACAAACCAGCACCACCAGCGCCGACGACAATCACATCATAGGTTGCATCAAACGTTGCATGCTCAGAAGCCACTTCGGCAGGCGTCACCGGTGACGGATTAGTCGGTGCTTGCAATGGATTTGCTGACGCTCCAGTCACTTCATCTACAGGCCCTGACTTGGGACTTGGCACGTTGATATCTCGTCCGGCTTCTTCAGATAGCGTTTGTTGTGAAACAGCGATTGCTTTTTCAACCGCTGCCTTAAAAGCATTTGCACTGGTACTTGCCCCAGTAACGGCATCGACATCCGTTGATTGTTGGGCTAGAATCTGTGCCTTCATTCTTGCGATTCCTAACGCCCCGACCGTCGCAGCTTGAGAATATTCAGCATCGATCTTTTTAATTTTCTGATCTTCAATCGTCACATTCGCAGTGATTGGACCATGAAATCCGTGCGTCACACCTTGGTATACTTCTGCCATAATGATTAACCTCCTAGATTGTGAAACAGACTACAAAAGCGCTTACACGGTCAGCGTACACTAGTTTATACTATATTGCAATTTCTAAGTCAAAAAATACAGCCACCAAGTCAGATTCCGACTCGATCGCTGTATATAATCGATTCACCCATTCAGCAAGCCGCCACAAACCGCGCAAACAGTTGTGCTTGAATCAAATCAGCTTGCTGCATCATTTCAGGGTGCCACTGGACGCCTAATTGGAGGGCACCATCCGTCGATTCAATGGCTTCGACGACCTGGTCTGAGCTCTGAGCAACAGCTTGAAAGCCATCCGCCACCCGCTTCAATGCTTGATGGTGGAATGAATTGACCGCCACCTTGGTCGTTCCTAAGTATGTCGCTAAGGTCGACTCAGGGGTTACGGTCACTTGATGACTACCATAATCGGCTAACTGGCCCTGCATGTGCTTGAGCGTTCCTTGCCCAGCCGGTAGATAACTCATGTCCTGGTACAAACTACCACCGTAGCACGCGTTCAAAATCTGCAAGCCACGGCAAATGCCTAAAACGGGTTTATCTGCCGCGTGGGTCGCCCGAATCAGCGCCATTTCATACTGATCTCGTTCTGGGTCGATTCCACCCAGCTTGGGCTGTGGCTCCTCACCATACGTCGCGGGGGCCACGTCTGCGCCACCGCATAACAATAAGCCATCAATCAGCGTGACGTAACGCGCAATCGTTGTCTCATCCGTCGTCACTGGCAACACTAGCGGCACGCCACCATTAGCCGTAATCGACCGCAAATAATCGCGGTTCACGTAATCGCGTTGCCGGCCCGGAAACATCCGACTGTCGACCGTAATCACACCAGGTGCAATGCCAATAATTGGTTTGCTCATTCTCTTTGCCCTCTTTCCAAAAAAATCCCACGGTAACTGAATATTACCAATGGGATTATCATTTACTTTTTATTAGAAATTGTCAACGACTAAGCTCGCCGCGCGTCAGTGGCGCTAGTTTGACGACTAAGCCACTCAACCAGACCGCTAACCCTAAACCGACTAGCACTAATAGCGTCGTGCCACCAATAAAGTCTAGTTTTTGGAGCTGATAGTACGCAACGATACCAATCACCCACCAACTAAAATTGAGCCAGTATGGTAACGTTGCTTTGCGGATAAAGTAGGTGACGAAGATAATCGCGTACAATGGCGTGAAGACAGAACCAATCAGGTACAAGAAGTTCTCATAGTAGGTCATTGCCACGGTCAACGCAATCACCAGCCCCACGACGGTCACGCCAATTGCGAGTCGGTTAATATGCCGACTACCGGTCAAATTCGCCAGACTGGTGGCCGCCGAATACGTATCCAAGAAAGTCGTCGTGACCGTTGAGAAGACGATGATCAGTAACGCAATCAGCCCGAGACCTGAGCGTGTCAACAGGGCCGTGATATCGGTTTGGCCTGTTCGCAAAACGACTAACAACCCAGTCACAAACATCACGATGCTGCCGAGCATGTAGCCCCCAGCGCTGACCAGTGCAACGGGTAACGGTCGGTCAACACGCTGCGTGTAATCCCCAATCAGCGGTAACCAGGACAGTGCCATCGTGACGTTTAGCTCGACTGCTTGACCAAAAGTCAGACTGTCTGCCGGTAGCGAATGTGCTGTGGCGGGGGCCATGAAGACCATCGTGAGCATCAGGACGGTCCCAATCACGAGTAAACCGACCACGAAATTGTTGATTTTGAATAGCAGCTGACTGCCCATCAATAACCAACCGATAATCAGAACAGCCACAATCGTTGCCATCAAGATAGGACTTTTGAAACCAAATAGCTGCCCGCTGATACTGTTCATTGCTAGCTGGGCATTGACGATCATGACGGCGGTCCAACCGACCAGTTGTAAGGCGTTTAGCCCAGAAGCTAGCCAGACACCACCCTGACCAAACGCCAGCTCAGCTGAAGCCAACGCCGAGCGGTGCAGCTTGGCACCTAAGTACCCAGCTGGCAACAAAAACAGGCCACAGCCAATCAGGTGTCCGAGAATAATCGCCACTAACCCACGCGTTAACCCTAACGGCGCAATCAACGTTCCCGTCAGGATTTCGGCAATTGAGATGGCCGCCCCGAGCCAGAGCAAGAATTGACTACGAAACAAGCGCCCTGTCTTCATAATTGCGCCTCACTTGCCGTCAACATCGCCTTAACCGTCGCAGCCATGTCAGGGCTCTGCGCTAGCATTGAAATCACCGCTGCACCCGCAGCTCCCGTCGCCGCAATCGCCGGCAGTTGGTCGACCGTAATCCCACCAATTGCGACAATCGGCCGTTGTGACGCTGCCACTAATTCCCGTAAGCCAGCTAACCCAACGACCGGATCCGCGTCAGCCTTCGAATTGGTCGGAAAAATTGGCCCACTGCCGATATAAGCAATGCCATCAATCTGATTAGCCACTTTAATTTCTGCTAATGTCGAACAGGATAGTCCCACAAATAATTGTCCCGCGACCCGTTCAATCACTTGTGTCACGCGGTCATCGCTTTGACCGACGTGAATGCCATCCGCCTGCAATGCTAAGGCGAGTTCCACATCATCATCCACAATAAACGGAACGTGCGCGTCCGCACAGCGCTGGCGTAATCGCTGACCAAGTGTCAACCGTTGGGCGGCCGTTAACTGACTAGCGCCCTTATCACGATATTGAAAAGCCGTAATGCCGGCGTCGAGGGCCGTTTGTACGACCGTTTCTAAGTCGCGGCCCACCACGTCTTGTGTGCCACAAACAAAGTAGGCGCGTAGTTGGGCTGGTTCAAACTCAAGCGTCATGGATGGTCACCTCCTCACTGAGCGCTGCCCAATGATTTAAGGGACCGTGACCATGCCCAACTTGGATACCGTCTTGAATCGTTCCCGCCACGTAAGCTTTCGCTGTCTGAATGGCAGCTGCCATGGACTGACCCTTCGCGAGTTCTGCGGTGATGCAAGCCGACAACGTATCGCCAGTGCCATGCGTCCGTACCGTTTCGATTCGAGGTGCCGACATCCAAAAGGCAGTGCCGTCCGCCAACAACACAAAGTCATTCGCCAAATCCGGATTGTCCCCGTGACCGCCCTTAATAATGACCGTCGCCGCACCTAAATCCTGTAACGCGTGCCCGGCTGCAACCATGTCTTGATTACTGGTGATGTGGTGTCCCGTCAACCGTTCAGCTTCTGGTAAGTTGGGCGTCACCACCGTTGCTAATGGGAGCAACTCATCACGAACCGTCTGAATAGCATCTTCAGCCAGCAGTGCTGCGCCACCTTTGGCAATCATGACTGGATCGACCGTCAGTGGTCCAAAATCGACTCGTTTTAAATTTTCAACAACGGCATGGACGTGTTCAGCATCCGCCAACATCCCAGTCTTACAAGCGCGAATCTTCAAATCCGCCGCCAATGAGGCAAACTGTTCATCGATCAATTTAGTTGGCATCGCCATAAAATCTTGCACGCCCAACGTATTTTGCGCCGTCACGGCAACGACGACTGCCGTCCCAAAGACGTGCCGGGCTTGCATCGTTTTCAGATCAGCCATGACACCGGCGCCACCGCCGCTATCCGTCCCGGCAATCGTTGCAACTTGTGGAAATTCATTCATAAAACTCTCGCGACCCTTCACTTATTTAGTTTAATTTTGCAATTGCTTGAATCTCTTGCACCGAGACGAGGCTCAGCCGATCAATCAAATCGATGGCAAACGTCGCCGGCCGCGCAGCCGTCATCTGACTAGCAACCAGTTCGCCGGCACCCGCCAAGACGACGCAGGCCACTTGAGCCGCGTCATAAATAGCTGTCGGGCTAACCGCGGCAAACGCAGCAACGATGCTGGATAACAAATCTCCCGACCCGACGTGTAGCTGAAAGAGTGGCGTCCCATTGGCAACTTTAGCGACCCGTTTGCCATCCGTAATAACATCCGTGGGGCCCGACAAAATCACGCAACAGTTAAATTGCTGCGCACACCGTTTGGCAATTTCGACCACGTCACCCTGGCCCGCACCGGCATCAATGCCCTTCGCTTGCCAGTCGATGTCAGCTAGCGCGGCAATTTCGCCCGCATTTCCCCGAATCACATCGACCGAAAACTTGTCTAATAAATCCAAAGCGACTTGTTTACGATAGGGAACCGCCCCCACCGCAACCGGGTCCAGCACAACTGGCTTATGATACTGATTAGCCAACTTTCCAACAACGGCCATTTGATTGACCTGTTGCGTCGTCAACGTCCCCATGTTAATGCAAACTGCCCCCGCAATTTGGACCATTGACTCCGCTTCCTGTACTTCTGCTGACATAATGGGCGACGCGCCTAGCGCATTCAACCCATTGGCAACATCTTGGACCGTGACAAAGTTGGCGATGTTAAAAACGATTGGATTTTGATCGCGCAACGTGTTCAATAATTGTAACGTCATTTCAAGTCTCCTCCTTAGTCCTGGTCACGGCTAATAAAAAACGACCACTGATCAACTTACATCGATCCAGTGGTCGCTAATAGTAGCAATGACACTTTCCTACGCAAGTTTGAGCTTACAGGTTCGAAGGGATCGGCACTTACAGCACCATCTCAGCCCATTTTTGGACACCCCTAGTGTTTTGAGAATTCAATTGTTACCCTCTAGTTTACCGATTGTAACCGGTAACGTCAATCTTTGTGTCGGCCCATTATTCGCGCAAACACAACGTATTATCGTTTAATCTTCATTGACGTAATGGTTATAATAAAGACAACTAAACTTTAAAGAAAAGAGTGATTGTCGATGCAAGCACTAGTTGTCCCTGCGCCATCAGATCGTTCCTTAGAACAGCTTGAATGGCAAGAACGGCCCATGCCTGAGCTGGGAGCCGACGAAGTTTTGATTAAAACGCAAGCAGTCGGTCTCAATCCTGTTGATTACAAATTAGTCCTAGGTGGCGATGACGCCTGGAAATACCCCCACATTTTAGGCCTGGACGTGGCCGGAATCGTTGAAGCGGTCGGCGCTAAAGTCACTGACTTTGCCCCTGGTCAACGGGTCTGCGGTCACGCGAATCTGGCCAAAGATGGGACGTTTGCGGAATATACCTGCTTGCCCGCTGCCGCCCTCGCCAAAATTCCAACGACCCTCAGCTTCGAAACTGCCGCGGCCAGTCTCTGCGCTGGTTTGACCGCCTACCAGGCTTTGTTACGCAAAGCCAACCTGAATGCGGTGCACACCGTCCTCATTCACGCGGGTGCCGGTGGTGTCGGCAGTATGGCCATCCAGTTGGCGAAAGCTGCGGGCAAAACGGTCTATACGACGGTCTCGCAACGCAAACAGGCCTTTGTCGCACCGCTTCATCCTGATGCGCAAATCGATTACCGCCATGAAGACGTGACGGCTAAGATTCAAGCATTGACTCAGCAACGGGGTGTCGACTTGATTGTCAACACGATTGGTAATCCTGAAGCTGACTTGCCTCGTTTGGCCTACAACGGACAGCTGGTTTGCATCCTCGAGACACCTCAGGCCTTCCCCAAAAACCAAGTCGTCAGCGTTAGCAAGCTCGATTTAGGTGGCGCTCATCGCAGCGGCAACCCCGCCCAAGTCGCGGACCTCGGTCAAATGGCTGCCGCCCTGTTAGCTCTGATTGAAGCCGGCAAAGTCGACCCCTTGATCAGCGAAGTCTTGAAACGCGACCAGCTCGTCGATGGTCTGCAGCAACTCCAAGCAGCCCAAGTGGCCGGTAAACTCGTGGTGACGTTTGATTAAGTGACGCCACGTTGGGTCTTCACGATTCAGTTATCTCAACAATTTTCTGCCAGAACGAATTTTAACGTCGCGAATCAAATCTCATTGTCACAATCGCTGAACGGTGATTGTGACAAATGCAATCGAATCAAAAGAAAAATGCACTTCAAGGGCGGCCTTGAAGTGCATTTTTGGGGTGTAAGCCAATGACCATTATTGGTAGAAATTCGGCTGGTATCATCGTCATTGGCGCCATGGACGAACAAGTCCTCTTGCCGCCACCTCCTCGTCCATGGTGGACTAAATCAATTATTAAGCAAAGGTTGCCAATTGGGCCTTCGTCAAGGTGTCGTTCATGCGACCACTACGGAAGCCGCCTAAGTCGAGGGTCACGTAACGGAAGCCTAACGATTGTAATTGACGGTTGACGCGGTCGTTGAAGACCAAGAAGTCACCGATGCGTGCTTCTGGTAATTCGATTCGCGCAATGTCATCGTGGAACCGGACCCGCACCGTGGGGAAACCTAAGTCCCGCAAGTACTTTTCTGCGGCCATCACTTGGGCAATGTTGTCATGCGTCAACGTCGTGCCATATGGGAAACGTGAAGATACGGAGCATGAGGCCACTTTGTTCCAGTTCGTTAAACCGAGTTCTTGTGCCAAAGCCCGCACATCCGTCTTGAAGAAGTCGGCTTCTTGTAACAAGCTCCGAGCGCCCGCTTCCGTCCGTGCCTTCAATCCTGGCCGATAATCATTTTCGTCATTTTTGATCATGCCATCTAGGACGGCGGCACTCCCATTGTTTTCAGCAATGGCGTTCAACCGGTCGTAGAATAGTTTTTTAGCATAGTACCAACTGTCAGGCGTATTGTGTTTGATGTGGTCGTCACTCAAATAATCGAGCGTCGTCCCTTGTACGTCGGCGCCTAATTCTTCGGCTAAGCTGATGGCTTTGTCGAACTCTTCATCCGTGAATAATTCTGAATTGGCGACAACTGCCGTCACGTTATCACGGCCCAACACATCCAAGGCCATTTTTAAAACTAGGGTACTGTCGATACCGCCGGAAAAGGCCACCGTGACCCGTTTTAAATCTTTTAAGGCGGCGATTAAAGTTGCTTTCTTCGTTGCTAAAGTTGTCATAAATTCCATTCTTCTCTCTTAATTTAATTAATCCCAAAAAAGCCATGCATGAACCAAGCGGCACAGGCAGCACCGACAAATGGCGCGATGCCGGGAACGATGATGCCATATTGCCAGTCACTATCCGCTTTGTTCGCAATCGGTAAAATCGCGTGAGCAATCCGGGGCCCCATGTCACGCGCTAAGTTCATCGCGAAACCAGTTGGGCCACCTAGTCCCATCCCAATCGCCCAAACGAGCAGGCCAACGCCAATTGGCACGATCCCCGGCGTTTTGATCTCAGAGATCGCTAAAATCCCAGAAATGAAAATAAAGGTATCGAATAATTCCACAAAGAAATTCCGCGGTAAGTTCCGAACGGCTGGCGCGGTACAGAATAAATTCCGAATCGTGATTGGCGAGATTTCATCCGTCGATGCTTTGAAATGGTCGGCATACATGATCCAAACAATCACTGACCCGACAACGCCACCTAATACTTCGGCAATCGAATACGGAATGAACACTGACCAGGCCAGGTTTCCTAGCAAACACTGCGCCAGCACCATGGCCGGGTTGATACAAACGTTGCCAAAAATGAACAGTGCGATGCTGATCCCAAACCCCCACGTCGTAATCGCAAAAATATGACCGGAGCCCCGGTACTTAGTGCCTTTCAACACGGAACTACAATGAACGCCCACCCCAAAAATAATCATGAGGGCCGTGCCCATAAACTCGGCAATTAGCTGATGTCCCAAAAAATTACGCCTCCTCTTCAATTTGGTCTACAGCAACCAATGCTGCCTGGTAGACCGTCCTAAACGGAATATGCAACTGTTGCGCCAGCTGTGCGCAATCCGCATATTCCGGCATTGTCTTCTTAATATCTTGATAGGTCGCCACTTTAACGCGAATGGCCCCGTACGGCGTTGCGACGGTCAAAAAATGCCGTTGCATAATGGCGCGCTGCCACGTTTGGTAACGCACACCAATCGTCGTGGTCTCCTGTAAAATCAACTTGGTCAGTAAGTCTTGATCGTCAACGTTTCCCAATACCGTTAACTTAATCGCTGGCCGATCTTTTTTCATCTGAATCGGGGTAAAAAACACATCGTATGCGCCCGCCGTTAATAACTGGTTCATCACGTAACCCAGTCCCTCACCCGTCTGGTCATCCAGATTGGCCTCAATCATCAAGACCGCATCGGCCGTCTGTTCAACGACTTGCTGACTTAGTTTTTTTTTTCGAATAAGACCGCTCGCAACGCGTTAAAGCCACCCGTATCTCGTTTGCCAAACCCATAACCGACCTTCGTGGCAACAGCGTGTTCTGGCAACGGCCCGAAGTCTTGTACTAACGTCTTCACAATACCCATCCCAGTCGGCGTGATCAATTCTGTATGCACATCTAACCGTTGCTGAATCGGAATCGCGCTTCCGACTCGCATCTGCATCACCGCCGGAACGGGAACTGGCATCTGTCCGTGAGCCACGTTGATAAAGCCGCTGCCATCACTTAAGGGTGACGACAGAATCGTATCGATCTGCATCAATTCCAACCCGACGCAGCAACCGACAATGTCGACGATTG
This sequence comes from Lactiplantibacillus sp. B652, assembly GCF_023806745.1. Taxonomy (NCBI): domain Bacteria; kingdom Bacillati; phylum Bacillota; class Bacilli; order Lactobacillales; family Lactobacillaceae; genus Lactiplantibacillus; species Lactiplantibacillus sp. B652. Next base: position 447,894 of record NZ_JAMSKY010000001.1, read on the forward strand.
AATCCAGTGCGCCCACTTCATGGAAATGCACTTCAGCTAGTGGCATGTGATGGACCGCCGCCTCTGCTTGCGCGATTTCCATAAAGATCGCTTTCGCGTGATGTTTCACGGTATCTGATAAGTCACTCGTATCGATTAGCTGTTCAATATCTGCTAAATGGCGCGCTTCGTGATCGTGATGATGCCCGGCTGCATGGTCACGCTCGTGTGTATGCACATATTCATGCACATGATCATGGTCATGTTTATGGTCATGGTCACATTCACGTTTATGTTCACATTCATGCTCATGTTCATGATGATGTCCATGTTCATGATGTTGTTCCACAAAGCCATGGTCCTTGCCACCCGCGACCTGAACGTCAAAACTCGTGCCATAGATACTACTCTGAGCTTCCCGGTGGCGGGTTAATTCATAACCGTGCACGTGTAACTTAGCCAATTCGGTTTTTAATTGCTCAAAATCAAGGCCTAAATCGAGTAGCGCGCCCAGAAACATATCACCGCTGATTCCCGAAAAAGCATCTAAATAAAGTGTTTGCATTCGTCTTCTCCTTGTTCAGTTAACTGAATCTTACATTTGATTAATCATACTAGCCGAATAGGCGGCGCCAAAACCATTATCAATATTGACCACGGTAATCCCCGACGCACAGCTATTGAGCATCGTCAGTAACGCGGTCATGCCTTGAAAGCTGGTCCCATAGCCGATACTCGTGGGCACGGCAATCACTGGTTTGTCGACTAAGCCGCCGACAACGCTAGCCAGTGCACCTTCCATCCCAGCAATCACGATTACCACCCGGGCGCCACGAATCACATCGAGTTTGGCAAACAGTCGGTGAATTCCCGCAACGCCGACGTCATAGACCCGTTCAACGCGATTGCCAAACGTCTCGGCTGTGACCGCCGCTTCTTCGGCAACCGGTTGATCGGAGGTTCCCGCCGTCACTACGGCAATGTAATCTTGAGTCTTCGGGGCAGGTTGTTCCCCAACCGTCATACACTGCGCTGCCGCGTGATAAACGGCCGTTGGCAATGCCGGCTGTAGCCCCGCAAATTTGTCTGCAGATAACCGGGTCGTTAAAATCGGTAATGCTGACGTTGGTGCCGATACCGACTGTTGTGATAACGCCTTAACGATGCCGACGATTTGGGTGGCCGTCTTACCCGCTCCGTAGATGACCTCAGGAAAGCCATTGCGGCGTTGCCGGTCTAAATCGACGTTTGCAAAACCCAATGCCGCTGTCTTGTCCGCTTCTAACTGTTGTGCGGCCGCCGTCGGACTCAATTGCCCAGCCGCCACTTGTTGTAGGATTTCTGTCGTGGTTGCCATGCTACTTCACAATGACGCCTAGGCCATCGGGAACGACCGTTACTTTGGCTGCTTGCCCCTCACGCGCATAGGCCTTTGCCATCGCTTCATCAAGGGTCGTCGCCAATTCCATGTGCATATTGGTAATCAAGTCTGGATCGACCAGATCAGAAACAAAAATCACGTGATGATGCACGAGGATGCGGGCAAAGATTTGCGCTGTCCACTGGTCTGGAATCGTCTTGAGCCGCGGCGTGTTGATTGCTTGGTCCAAAAATTCCTTGGGGTCGTCAACGTCGGCTAAATTATGATAAAAGCCGTCGCCACCGTGACCATCACGTGCACCGGCTACCATAATGATCGTGCCGCCTTCCTTATTGGTTGCTTCGGCCGCCGTCATCCCTTTAACGGCTTGATAAATATTTTGATCAAGCGGATAACCACCGTTAGTCGAGATGGCAATATCACAGTCGATTGCGGGCACACTGGAGAGTTCTTTGACAAAGTCGCAACCCACTTTATGGGCCGCTTCCATATCGCCGGCAAAGGAGCCAATGATTTTTTTATCTTCGTCTAACACGACGTTGATAATGAACGCCAACTTAGCTGTCCGGGCGGCGTAAACCATGTCTTTGTGAATCGGATTATGCATTAAATTTCCAGTCCGCGCTTTAGGTGAATTAATAAATTCGCCCGAGTGGTTCGCCATGATCGTCTTATATGAGGCGATGCCCGGCAAAACCGACTTGCGCCCACCCGAAAAACCGGCAAAAAAGTGGGATTCAATGAAGCCTTCAGAGATCAGTAAGTCCGCTTCAGCTGCGACTTTATTAATAATGCAATCGCCACCAGATGGCAGCTGGCCAATTTTGACCATACTACTGTCGTCGGTCGAAACATGCATCACGATTTCTTCATGATTGACGATGTCTTCACCGTACTTATTAACGAGTTCTTCGTGCGTCGAAGGCCGATGGAAGCCGGTCGCGACTAGAATTCGAATCCGGGCATCCGGTGCTACCGAACGAATCCGCCGCAATAGAATTGGCGTGATAATGTGGGAAGGAACGGGGCGCGTGTGGTCTGAGCTAATAATGACGATATTGTGCTTACCACGTGCGAGTTCTTCTAACTTAGGCGTGCCGATCGGATTGTCTAATGATTGTTCGACCGTTTCCTGTTCTGATAATTTGTTATGATATGTTGCAGCTTGCGACACTAACTTACCGGCATAATTTTCATCGCTAATTTCAGCCGTAAGTGTGCGCTTGTCATAGGGTAAATCAATTGAAACCATGACTTTGAGCCATCCTCTTTCCTCAAAAGCTAATTTTTGCATGCACGTTTTGTTATACTAGTAGTCGCGACGGTTGTCCGCTACATTTCAAGTTTTCAAAAATAGTTAACAAATGTATACTTTAAATGCGATTGTCACAATCACGAAAACCGCTATGCTTAAGAAGCGTCATTGTCGTGATTAGCGTTGAGAATCGCTATTTTAATGCACTCAACCTTAAATTTATTCACGAAAGAACTGAAAAACTAAGATGGTATTAACTGATATTGAATATTTACTGAGTTATTTGGAAGCCCATCACGTGCCGACGATCCAGAAAAAACGGCACACTTATTTGACTTATCATGGTCTGGCCGAACATTACACCTACGTTTTGAAGGACGGCATCATCAAAAACAGCATTATTTTGCAAGACGGGCGCGAATATAACTTGTCTTATATCGCCAAACCAGATGTGATCTCCCTGTTGCGCGATGAGGTCTCCCGGTCGACTGACCAGCCGTTTAACGTCCGCATCGAGTCCGAATACGCGACCTTCTATCAAGTCAATCGCGTCGCCTTTTGGAAGTACGTCAATAGCACGCCGGAACTTCAAAATTACGTCAAGAACTACTACCGCAAAAAGTTGTCCGAAAACATTTTGCGCCTACAGCGAATGGTGATGAATGGCAAGAAGGGTGCGATTTGTGCGTTTATATATAGTCTGGTGGATTTATTTGGCCGCAAAGTCAACGATGGTATCCTAATCGACTTCGTGGTGACAAATGATGACATTGCGGGCTTCTGTGGCATTAGTTCCCGCAGTAGCGTTAATCGAATGTTGAAAGAATTGCGCACGGATGGCGTGATTACGGTCCAAAATCACAAGTTTATTATTCAAGATGTCAGCTACCTCTTAGACCAAATTGCAAATTAGTGAGGTGCTCATCCGTGCATATTCCGGATAATTATTTAAGTCCCGCGACCTGCGGAACCCTAGTCACCGCGATGGTCCCCGTTTGGACCGTTGCCGTCTTGAAAGTCAAAGTTCAACTCAAAACACATCGTGAAACCCTGCCAATGCTCGGCATCGCCGCGTCATTGGCATTTTTGATTATGATGTTTAACCTCCCGATTCCAGGCGGAACGACGGCGCATGCCGTTGGGGGCACACTACTGGCGGTGCTGATTGGGCCGTGGGCGGCTTGTCTTGCACTGACCGTGACGTTACTGCTACAAGCGTTATTATTCGGTGACGGCGGCATCCTCGCCTTTGGGGCCAACGCCCTGAATATGGCCGTCATTATGCCGTTCGTCGGTTACGCTTGCTATCGGCTGGGTCAAAAATGGCACCATGAAAAATTAGGACTCGCTGTTGGCGCCTATTTGGGCATCAACATGGCGGCACTCGTTGCAGGAATTGAGCTCGGACTACAACCGCTCTTAGCTCATACGACAAGTGGCGCCCCGCTCTATTGCCCGTATGGCCTCAACATCACCGTGCCGGCTATGCTAGCGGCCCACTTACTGGTCGCGGGCTGGGTCGAAGTTGTATTCACGTTACTCGTCTTTCAATTCGTGAAACGCGTCGCGCCGACCAACCTCTATCAAACGCCAACGCTTCGAAATCACCGTCCCTGGATTGCTTTATTGCTGGGACTAGCCGTGCTTTCACCTTTCGGCCTCCTAGCAAGTAATACTGCTTGGGGTGAATGGTCGCCTCACGAACTCCAGCAACGTCTGGTGCAACAACACATTAGCACCCACGCGCCACAAGGGATGGTCCACGGCTTTCACTTTCAAGCGTTATTTAGCGACTATAAGATTGCCGGATTACCGGTTAGTCTGGGATACATTTTATCTGGAATGACTGCCATTTTGATTTTTCTACTTTTGATTCGAGGCCTTCAACATGAAACCAACCCGTCACACCGCTGAGCTGCCAGCGTGGCTGCAAACGACCACGACAGTCGCCACCGCCGCTACTAAGCATCAATGGTGGCAACGCAATCAGCAGCATTTACGCCAATTGCTGAGCCGCCTCGCGCAGCCGACGCCGGTCACCGTTACGACGCGCTGGCAAATCGCCCCGCAATTCAAGTTGGTTCGGTTACTACTGCTGGTCATCTTGATTGCTGTGAGCCGTAACGCCATCCTGTTATGGGGACTGGCCCTACTGATTGGTGGCCAATTATTATGGTTACCACCGCACCAACTCCGCCACTTTATCAAAAGTTGGCTCATTAGCGTTGCGGCGGCATTACTCTTCGTTTTGCCTAGCTACTGGCTAGCTGGCCCCAGCACCTTATTATTTTTCGGCCTCAAAACCAGTCTAATGCTGGCAAACGCCCAGTATTACCGTCTAACAACGCCGTTTCAAGCGTTATTAACGGGCTTGAAGGCGCTCCACTGCCCGGACCTGTTAATCATGACTTTAGCCATTGCAATCACTTACTTGCGGATGCTCGGACAACATTTATTGTTGACGATGGAAGCCTTAGAATTACGGACCGTGGCACCAGCGGCTCATCCGTACCGCTTGATTGGTGCGTTATTCGGTAATTTATATATCAAAAGTTACGCGTACGCGCTAGAACTCTATGCGGCAATGGAAGCACGTGGTTTCAACGGGCATTACGCACGGGCAACGACACATTCAACACATTGGCGTGATTATCTGGCCTTAACACCGGCATTAATCGTGTGGGCCGTCTTTATTTTCTGGGGGCATTAACGTGGTATTGATTAAATTGGTAAATATTTGCTATGATTATCCTGATACATGTGGGTTAAACGCGCTCAATTTGACGATTGATGCGGGTGAGTTTGTGTGTCTCATGGGTCCCAATGGCTCGGGCAAGTCGACATTGTTACGGCTCCTCAGCGGTTTAGCGAGTCCCACCAGCGGCACTTACTGGTTGCACGACCAAGCCATTACGGCTGACTACCTTGCCAACGCACAACAACGCCAGCGACTCCATCAACAAATCGGGATGGTCTTTCAAAACACTGACGTCCAGTTGTTTAACACTTCGGTCGCGGCCGAAGTTGCGTTCGGGCCCCGCCAACTGGGATTATCTGCGGCCACCATCAAGCAACGTGTCGACGATTGTTTGGCACTAACTGACTGCGGCGACTTGGCCGACCGCGTCCCGTACCAACTGTCGGGTGGCGAGAAGAAGCGCGTGGCACTAGCTAGCGTGCTCGCATTAAACCCGGAAATTTTATTGTTAGATGAACCGTTGAACGGCCTCACGATCGCCGCTCAACAGCACATGCTGACCCTACTGCAACGGCTACAAGTTGCTGGCAAGACGATCATTATGGCGAGCCACAACTATCAACAAGTTCAAACCGTTGGCGAACGTTTCATTATTTTTAATCCTACCCACCAAGTCGACGCTGACCTAACGCGTACTGCCCTAGCGCAGCAACCCGCGCGGCAAGCGCAATTGATGACTTTATAATTAAGAGGAGTTGAGAAGATGCTTAATCCAAATACTGAAATCCATCGTGGTTGGAACCGGCGCGTCGTTACCGGCAAGACCTTAGCTGAATGTGACGAACGTTTAGTGAAATATTTAAACGATCAAGATTACGGTTCAGGTGAATTCGTCGTTTTACATGAAAATGACGGCAGTAACGAAAATACCGGTTACGACTTACCTGATGGCGATAAATGCTACATCAGTTTCTTGATTTACAACAGCCGACTTTAAGTTGGGGCAACACAAAAAATGCTTACTAGTGATTGATCACTGGTAAGCATTTTTTGTTAAGCTAACAATCTATTCTGATTTTAGTCCTAATTGTGTCACCATTATCCGTCGAAACAAAATTGTTTCACGTGAAACATCTTACTTCAAATAAACTCGAGTCAGTGCTTCATTCATGCGCTGGTTCTCTATTTCTGCGGCGTGAATCGCCTGTAAAACCTGCTGCTCGTCACCCTGTGGCTGCGTTAAAGCCACCCAAACATCAACGTTAGCCTGATGAACATCATCACTGTAATGTGCCGGAAGCGCCGTTGAAGCTTGTGGTGTTGGTTTATCAATTTGCTGTAATGTGCCGCCTAGCTGGTCAATTGCCGTAATCAACGCCGCCACTGGTGCCTGCAGTGGCTCGGTTGCTGTGTCGTTTAACTGGCGGAAGCCAACGCTATCCCCTAACGTCCAGTTCCCACTAATGGTGGTCGTATCCACCGAATCAGTCGTTCGTTGATACGTGATATATCGTATCGGCATTGGACCTGTGACTAATAATCCGGGCATAGCCGCTAAGTTTTGATTAATTTCCGCCAAACTCAATTCACGAAAATCATGCCCTGTGAGTTCATAGCGTCCACCAATTAATTGATAATCCACGAGACCCATGGCTTTGACTAGGCCGGCTTGCACCTTAAAGCCATCGTACGCCACGTGCAATGCATCAAAGACATCAATCGCTTGCTTGTCCGTCCGAAAACCAAAGTTGGGACCAGCCCCTTCTGGATAAACGAGATTGCACTGATACTGAAATGAAATCCCAATAACACCTAAATCTTGATTTGCCTGCTTCGCTTCATCACTAAATTCGCCAAAATAACCGGCAACTACTCGAAAACTCATGTCGTGGCGCCTCCTCTGTGTGACTGTTCATTTATGAATTCGTTTACATCCTTGATGTCATTATAATTTCTATTCTCACAGAATGAAAGCTATTAGTTTAGCTGAACTATCGAAAGCCACTAGCCATTTAGCGCCAACACTGTATTATTACCGTTAAAGTCCGTTAGGTAAAAAATCTGATTGTTGACAATCATCCGCTGACCAATATTTTTCCAGCCCTTGACAACTGATTTTCATTAGCGGTATACTCTTTTCAACAAAATATCGTCCTTATAAACCAATGAGGTGGAGATCAAGATTATCGTGCCCGCACAGAGAGTCATCGTTGCTGAGAGTATGGCCGAACGCAGGTAATTAAATGGACCACCGAGGGCTTTTCCGAAATCGACATTTGTCGAGAGTACGATAAGACGTGCGACATACGTCAGTTGTCAGGGGAATGTTGGTTCCCTATGGAGTAGGAGTGTTTGCGGAATTTATATGACTAAATTCGTGAACACTCAATTAAGGTGGCACCGCGGTTCTCAAAACCGTCCTTAACACGGCATTGGCTGGATAAGGACGGTTTTTTTGACTTTCAAACGGGGTGAAATACATGGTCACAAAACGATGGCAAAACTCATTGTACAACTTCAACCAATCTAATTATTCTTTTGGAGGAATACAACATGAGTTTATCACGGGGACACAAATTATTATTAACGATCGGCGGCGTGGCAATTATTGGCGGTATCGGATTCACCGTTAACGCCCATTCGCAGGCCGGTCATACCAAACAATCACAGGTCATCAACTTATCCGCTGGCTCTGAAATCATGAGCCTTGACCCGGCCAAAATGACTGATAGCACTTCTAACAGTCAACTGACGCAGGTTGATGAAGGCCTATACCGCCTGAACAGCCAGAGTAAACCAGTCAACGCCTTGGCAACTAAAACGACCGTGACCAACAATGGCCACACATATACCATCAACCTGCGCCATGATGCGCGCTGGAGCAACGGCCACAAAGTAACCGCCCATGACTTCGTCTATTCATGGAGACGGACGCTTGATCCGAAGACCAAGTCTGAATTCACTTACGTTTTTACGAATATCAAAAACGCTGACGCGATTGCGGCGGGTAAAAAACAACCGTCCACGCTCGGCGTCAAAGCTAATGGCAACTATCAATTGACGATTACGTTAAGCAAACCGGTCGCCTACTTCAAAAAGATTTTAGCCGTTTCGACCTTCTATCCGGTCAATCAAAACGCCGTCCAGAAATACGGGCAAAAGTACGGCACTTCAGCCGCCAAGACCGTTTATAACGGGCCGTTCACACTCACCGGCTGGACTGGGGCCAATAATACTTGGACACTGAAAAAGAACCCGACTTATTATGACCATCAGCTCGTTCGACTCCACCAAATCAATTATCAGGTCATTAAGTCTAATACGACGGCCTATAATCTGTACCAGTCAAACAAGCTTGATACGGTCACCCTTAGCGGTGAACAGAGTGTCCAAAATAAGACTAATTCTGAATTAAAAACACTCGCTGGTGGTCGCATCGGTTTCATTCAGTATAATCAGCACGACCACGTTGCCGCCAACCAGAAGCTACGAACGGCGCTATCCTTAGCCATCAATCGCAACCAGTTAACGCACAAGGTATTGGCCAACGGATCGATTCCGGCGAAGAGTTTCGGTGTTCGTAATATGGCTAAGAATCCCAAGACTGGGGCAGATTTTGTCGATGATGCCACGGTCAACGGTACGGTCAGCTATGATTTAGCCAAGGCCCGGACCACCTATCGCCAGGCACAACAACAATTGCATCAAAAGCAGCTGACCTTGTCGATTACTTGTGGTGATGATGATGCCTCGCATCAAATCGCTGAATTCATCCAAGGTCAGCTCACCAGCCATCTACCCGGTCTGAAAGTCAATATCAAGGCAATGCCATTCACTGCCATGCTGGGCAAAGTCTCCAAGGGTGACTATCAGTTGAATCTGACCAGCTGGGCCATGGATTTCGCTGATCCATCGCAATCACTGACGATTCTGACATCTGATAGTAACTCCAACATGGGGCATTATCAAAGCAAGTCCTATGACCGTGCAATGCAAGCCGCTGAAGGCATCGACGCCTTAAATGCAACGAAACGTTATCAAGATTTAGTCCAAGCAGGCAAAATTGCATTGAACGACCAAGCAGTCACACCGTTGTATGAAGGTCGTTCTAGCATCTTGGTCAAATCTCATCTACAAGGTGTCGTTTATAACAACTTCAGTGGTGCCGCCAATTATCGAACTGCTTATGTTAAGTAATTGAACTGATGTTGCGGGCAAAGAGCATGCAACAGCTAATCAGTGGTAACCAATTAACCTGCGTCTGGACAACCGTTTCTAACTTTGTTCAACCTTAAAGAAACGAGATTTGCGTGAGTAGGCGGTACTCCTTGTCAAAGAATTAAAGTCCTATTCATTATTTTAAACGGCATGATTCCGGTATTCTTCCAGAATCATGCCGTTTAGTGTTTGTTGACGCCCTCATATTGTACGATGTGCTCCACACTTAGATAATCCCGATAAGCCGATTTCTGAGAGCGATACCTCGAAAACCAATTTTTCTGTTTTGGGCTGGCTCCAAAAACACACCATATCTGAACCAATGACTATATTTGAGCCAACATTTTATCTTTAAAAGACACTCACTGCATTCGCTTCAGACCGCTGTCCTGTTTACTCATGGGTCATCGCCTCTAAATCCACATAGCTTTTAATGTCTAAGAGTAGTTTCTTAAACTCCCTTGTGGATTCCCGACTTGAAAGTTCTCCCATTAAAACGTATGCGGGCTCATTAGAATCTTGTTTGTTCTCGTCCTTAGCTAATTGATTGGGTGTCATGCCCGTCACTTTACAAATACTGATCAGATGTTTAGTTTGGATTTTTCTTTCCCCTTTAAGCATCTGACTAAGCATCGTCGGACTGACTTGAATTTGTTCTGCCAACCACACTTGTGATGATTTCGTTTGCTTCAGCCATTTCTTTATGTTTTCAATTACGACTGTATTATTCATTCATCTTATCTCCAAGTCACTGGTTAAGTTTCAACAACATTTTTATTAGACTCGAGTCTTGTATCATGCTTTACGTCCAGAAACGACCTCACCCCAGCAAAATACTGGAATAAGGCCGTATAAATAAAGTAAAGCTTGTATTATTTCAACAATCAATTTGGCAGGGACCAGCACGCTTAAAACGACTGTTCTTCTACACTTAGTCTAGTCAAACTGTAACGTTTGTTTTTCGCCACCCACGCCGGCATCGACGAACAGTGTGGATAATTTCAATTCGAAGACGACCAAGGTTGATCCAATGGCATCCCATACTTGTTGATAGTTCGGAATCGTTTTTAAATATTGTGGGAGTAACTCATCCATGGTCTTAGTGGACCGTTGTAACTTGACGTGTTGCGCGCGTAAATAAGGGTTCCCGGGCGTCCCGTCATTAGGAATCGTGATAAAGGCAATATCTGGATTCTGATCATAGACCTTTAAGGCCGGACTCGTCTTAACCGATGAAAAATATAACGTATCCGGCTGATCTGCATACCACACAAAGTTGACGATTTTAACGTCGGCTTCGCTATTAACTGCCGTACTAAGCGCAATCTTATTCGTCGTTTGCGCAACTTGCTTTAAAAGTGCTAAATCCATGATGTCAAACCCCTTTTAGTCTTTAATGTGCTTCAACTAATTATAACGCAACCAGGTTCGATTAGGGAACATAAGTTTGCATTCATCAGTTACTGTAACCAATTTCCAATCAGTTGCTCATAATTGCCAATCAACTGTTCCTGTTCGACGAAGCATTCTAAGACGTGAATCGTGTTGGCTTCGTCTTGAAAAGGCGCAAGTTCTAACGTTACCGCATGCGTTCGACTCGGGGAGATCTTACCATACAGACTCAACCACTCGACAACTTGTTGCGGCGTCTGAATAGCCAACAACTGTTCCGCCGTCGTGTGTTTTAGGATTGAGAAAAATTGGGCGGCAATTCAGATGCCCGTGCTCGTCAGATCAGCTTGCGGTACGTTCAAAGTATGCACATAATCGCAAAATTCATTGATGCGCGTAATATTGGCAGTGACCGTACTTTCAGCTTCGACCACTTTTTGCATCATGGATAAATATTCAATTCCACTGCTCGTAATCCGATAAACATACGATTGCTGCATATGAAAGCCACCATTACGCATCGGCATTCGAACCTTCCGGGGTGCCACATCCACTAACCGCGCGTCCTCACTCACGACGCGCAGTACTTCTTTCAAAACCGCATCGCTCAGTGGTCGCTCATCTGCTTCTAAGTAATTGCGGTTATACTTATCTAATAAGAAATTAAGCGTCAGCGCCGTCCCACTCCCCCCATCGTGGTATAAAATCGTTAAGACGTTCCACCCAGCCAGTGGGTGATTCTTGTTGCGCCCTAACACGCTCGCCTTCAGCAGTCGCTTCAATGGTTTTGAAATTTTAACGGCCACACCAATTTCTCCTTTCACCAATGCTTCATTAGCCTTAGTATAGGTGAAAGCGGTAGGCCCGTCTAAGGTGAAAACGAATCAGACGACTCGTCTGCCATTGTCAGAACTTCAGGTCTATATTAAGCTATTACGTAAAAGTGACCTCGTTTCCATTAAATTAATGGCATTATTTTTGATTGAAAGTAGTGATTTCGTGAAAATTATCATCGCTCCAGCTAAAAAAATGATTGTCGATCAAGACGCTTTTCCATCGCTCACGACCCCGGTCTATCTCGACCAAGCACAACAATTACTGACACGGTTGCGGCAATTGAGTTACCCCGAGGCCAAGCAATTGTGGCATTGTAGCGACAAGCTCGCGCAACCCAACTATGATTGGCTGCAAAAAGTTGACCTAACACAACAGTTAACTCCCGCTGTTTTGAGTTACAGTGGGATTCAGTATCAATACATGGCACCAGACATCTTTACCCAACCAGCCCTGGACTATCTCCAGGACCACTTACGTATTTTGTCAGGTTTTTATGGTATTCTGCGCCCCTTCGACGGTATCGTCCCGTATCGGCTAGAGATGCAGGCTCGGCTTAAGATTGGTGCTTACAAGGATCTCTATCATTTCTGGCATGACCAACTCTATCAGGCTTTGACCCCTCAGCCAGAGCCAATCATCAACTTGGCCTCGCAGGAGTATACAAAAGCGATTCGGCCATATCTGGTGCCTGGGCAACCGATGATTGACATCGTCTTTGCCAGTCGCGTTAATGGTCAGTTGAAGACCAAGGCCACCTTAGCGAAGATGGCTCGTGGCGCCATGGTTCGGTTCCTCGCAGAGCATCAAGTGACCGACGTGGCGGCCATCACCCAGTTTGATCATCCCGATTACCAATTTGACCCTGAGGCATCCACTGACCAGCAATTTGTCTTTGTCTATCAACACTAGTCAGACCAAAAAGATTGCTTCAATAACCTTTATCATCGTCGATGCAGCTCAAAACGGCACCCTATCAGCTAGGGTGCCGTTTTTCGTGCGAGTATTTCCCGGGAAATATTACCCCAGATTTTCGTTAGTCGTGTGCGGCCAACCAGCGTTGCAGACGAGCAAAGTAGGCCGTTGGCTCATCAATAAACGCCATATGCCGGCTATGAGCGAATAACGTCCACGTCGCATTCGGCAACTGGTCGACCATCGTCTTGGCAATCAAGGGCGTACACAGGTCGTCCGTCCCACTGGTGACTAGCGTAGGCACTTGTAACTGACGCAACTTGTCCGTGTAATCGTAGTCGGCGAGCGTTCCGGTCGGGCAATACTCGTTTGGTCCCCAGGCTACCTGATAGGCTTGCGTCCCCGTTCGTTTAGGTCGCCGCAAGAATTCCGGGTCAGCGGCCGTGACTGGGCCACTCGCATGCTGGGTCATAAAGTGTTGGTTGGCTGCCTGATATGCCACCCCAGTGAAATCATGGTGCCGCTCCGCTTCTGCAATTGCCGTTTGCTCCGACGTCGGCATCAATCGAATCATTCGATGCTGTTCTTGCGCCCATAATCGAGCAGATGACAAGGTGCTCGCTAGAATCAGGCTTTTAAGGCCTTGGGGCTGATAATCACAACTATAGATAATCGCGAGCATGCCGCCCCACGATTGGCCGAGCAGATGAATAGCCGGCAAATCTAACGCTGTGCGTAAAGTCTGTAATTCCGCCACCCAAGTACTTGCTTGCCACAGTTCTGGCTTATCTGGCATCGACGAGCGACCGCACCCCAACTGGTCATACATGATAATTGGTCGGCCTGTCTGACGTGATAATTCATCAAAACTTTCAAAATAATTATGGGTTGAGCCCGGGCCACCATGTAACAATAAGAGTGGTGTCAACTCAGACTGGCGGTCCCCCACGATCCGATAATAAGTCTGATACCCTCGGAACGGTAAATAACCTTCCGTAATTTTCAAATAATCGCCCACTTTCAGGTTTTTAACGCTTCATTTTATAAAAGTGAAAATATTAATTCTATTCTAATACAACTCAAAGGACAATGGCGATGTAAGCGCTACAATAGATGTGCAGAAATAATCAGAAACGGGTGACTATGATGGTATTAAGTATTATTACAGTTTTAGGAATGGGATTAATTGCAGCGACTGGTGCGCACTTTGTTCACGGCGCTCAAGCCATGCATGCTGGTACGGTCGGCCATCATACCGGTCAAATGCCAGTCAACCTACACCAGATCGACCTTCGTTAATCCAGTACTTAATCTAACCAATTATGGTGGTATTGCACGCTGAATGGCTGTACAATACCTTTTTTGTCTCGCCAGCAGTGCAACTTTGACTGCAACAATTCAGTGCAGCAATCACAACCACGACCCGCTACCATGCAAAATTTCTTGAGCCCCTTGACACCCAAGCGTATCATGAAAATAATGATTATTTTTCTGTCCGTCTCGTCACACCTTCTACGACCGACAGTTCAGATTAAGGAGTGACCTTATTTTTATGAATGATTTATTCGAAAAGGCACCGATTCCTAAAGCCTACTTTCATCTAGCTTTACCCGTGGTGTTAGGAATGGTTGCCAGTATGATTTACAACTTGGCTGACACCTTCTTCGTTGCTCAGACTGGCAACGCTGATTTAGTCGCCGGGATTGCGCTCGGCAGCCCCCTGTTTTCATTTATGCTGGCGATTGGCGATATTTTTGGTCTCGGTGGCAGTGCCGTGATTTCACGAGCGCTGGGGAAACATCATTATGAGCAAAGTGCGCGTATCAGTAGTTTTTGCTTTTATATCGCAATTGCTCTCAGCCTCGTGATTACCGCGCTATTATTGGTCTTTGAGCAGCCCATCCTCGGGTTATTGGGCGCGACTGCCGCCACGCGGCCCTATATCTCAGATTTCTATCGCATCTTAGTATTGGGGTCAACGTTCATCATCGTCTCACTGGTTCCCGGCAATATTATTCGGACTGAAGGCTTGGCGCAACTATCGATGATTGCGACGATCAGCGGGACCGTTTTGACAATCATCCTTGATCCCCTCTTCCTATTTGGCTTTCACTGGGGTGCTTCGGGGGTTGCTTTTGCGAACGTCTTGGGCTACGCCGTGAATACTGGACTGCTGGTGCTCTTTATGCGCCGGACGAAGACCTTGTCACTGGCACCAAAACTCGCACACGTTTCGCGGCCAGACTTTAAGGCCGTGGTCGCGGTCGGAATTCCCGCCTCATTGACCAATCTAACGCAGAGTTTTGGGATGATGATTTTAAACAGTTACTTGGCTGCTTATGGCGCCCAAGCCGTGGCCGCGATGGGAATCGTTCAAAAAATCTACATGGTCGTCATGATGGTGATGGTTGGCTTTGCCTTTGGTGCTCAGCCCCTCATCGGCTACACGTACGGTGCCAAAAATTGGGACCGCCTGCGAGCGACACTCCGGTTTGACTTAAAAATTGAAGGCGGCTATGCTTCGATTTGTGCCATTATTTTGATGTTATTTGCCCCACAGCTGATTAAATTATTTATGAATCAAGCCGCAATCATCAGTATGGGAACTCATATGCTCCGGGCGATGCTGCTGACGACACCATTGGTCGGCTTCATTCTAGTCTTCACGACGGTCTTCCAATCAATCGGCGCGGCTATGAGTGCGTTGACGATGGCCCTTTCTCGTCAGGCGGTCTTGCTGGGACTAGCCATCGTGATCCTGGCCCAGTTATTCGGGTTAACCGGGATCATCTGGGCACAACCCGTTGCCGATGTCCTAACTTGCTTGATTGGTTGGGCCCTTTACCACCAGGCGTTCAAAGCCATTCGGACGGCAGCTTAGTCCAAATTTCTTAGCAAATCCCTTTCATCATACAAAAACACCTGCGCAAGAAGACACCCACCAGGGGGCCATTTCTTGTGCAGGTGTTTTTCGTGTTGTGTTAGTTGTTTTGTGGGGATTGTTGACTGGCAATATCAGCCTCTAAGGAAGCGGTCAGCTCCCGCAGTAATTTTAATGTTGGCCCCATATTGGCACGATAATACCGCTCAGTTCCAGTCTGGTTCACTGCTACGATGCCCGCGTCCAGCATTAATTTCAAATGATGCGAGACAGCTGGTCGTGACAAGGCCACTTGCTCCGTAATCTGATTGACCGTCATCTGGTCAGTCCGGCATAGCATCACGAGAATTTGTTGGCGATGCGTATCTTGTAAAATGCTGAAAATTGGCACTCCTGCTTTGAAAATTGCCATCGTTTGTTCTGCCATCTACTCACGTCCTTTAATGATAAAAGCTGGCTTACTCGTTCGTATTCTTAAACCATTTAACACTTGCAAACGACAAAAGTCAAACAATAATTGTTGACTTTTAGTAAGCGACGGTCTAAAATCAGCACCATGCTTTGTTCAAGATGTTAAACGCTTGAACGGATACGGAGGAACCTTATGAAGGCAGCACAGATTAACCATTACAAACAAACCACTCTGACACTTACAGACACGCCAGTTCCTGTCGTTGGCGCCCACGACGTCCTCGTCAAAATTATGGCCGCGAGCATTAATCCGCTCGATTTAAAAATTATGGCCGGTGGTATCCGACCCCTGCTCAAATATCACATGCCGTTAACGTTGGGTAATGATTTTGCCGGCGTAATTACTGAAGTTGGTGCTCAAGTCACAGCTTTCAAAGTTGGCGATGCAGTCTATGGCCGTGCGCCTAAAGACCGTATCGGTACCTTCGCTGAGTTTATCGCGATCGATCATACTGCCATTGCCTTCAAGCCACAGAACCTGACTTTCACCGAGGCCGCCGCAATTCCACTAGTTGGTCTCACGAGCTACCAAGCGTTACACGATATCATGCAGCTTCAGCCTGGTCAAAAAGTCTTTATTCCTGGTGGTTCAGGTGGTATCGGTAGTCTAGCGATCCAGCTGGCAAAGCACTTCGGCGCATTCGTTACCACAACCACTAGCCCGCAACATTTCGACCTCGTCCGGTCCTTAGGTGCCGACAAGATTATCGATTATCATCAGCAAAACTTTGCGGACGTATTAACTGATTACGATGCGGTCCTCGATACCCGGGGTGGTCAGGACTTACAAGCAGCCTTCAAAATCATTAAACCGGGCGGCCACGTTGTCAGTATCGCCGGCTTACCTAACGCTCGGTTTGGCAAATCTTACGGTGTGCCTGTCTGGAAACAATGGTTGTTTGCCCTCGCGACCCGGCCCCTCAGTCGGTTAGAAAAGCAAACGCATGCGACCTATGATTTCTTGTTTATGCATCCGAGTGGTCAGCAGTTGACCATTCTAAACGAACTACTGGCGCAAGGCACACTGCGGCCAATTATCGACCGCGTGATGCCACTTGATCAAATTAATGACGCGTTACAATATTCGCATTCCGGCCACGCGACTGGCAAAATTGTCATTGAAGTTGCAACGACTTCAGCTGACCAGAATGCGCACTAATTTTAGGAGTGATTAACAATGAAAAAAGTGCTGATCGTCGAAACTAACGTCATGCGTTACCAAGGTACCAACGACCCCACCGGTTTATGGTTGGGCGAAGCAGCAGAGTTTGTCGATGAAATGCAGCGAGCCCACATTGACGTGGATTACGTCAGTCCTAAGGGCGGCTTTGTGCCACTAGATCCACGAAGCATGAAGTACACGGACGCCGCAACCATGGCGATTTACGAAAACCCTGATTTTATCGACCGCGCCCTGAGCCATACCTTGACGCCCGGCCAAATCAAGCCTGAGGATTACGCCGCCATTTATTATACCGGCGGCCATGGTGTCATGTGGGATTTTCCAGATAATCCTGAATTGCAGGCCATTGCCAGTGCCATTTATCAGCACGGCGGCTATGTCACTTCCGTCTGCCATGGGATTGCTGGGCTGTTCAACATCAAGGACGCAAACGGGCAATTCCTGATTGCGGGCAAAACAATTACCGGCTTTACTGCCACTGAAGAGCGTCTCGCCGGCAAAAAACGGGTCGTGCCCTTCCTTAATCGCGACCAAGCAACCGCGCACGGCGCCACGTTTAGCCAACACCGTTTTTACAGTGAATATGCCGTCACTGATGGTCGACTGATTACGGGCCAAAATCCATTTTCAGTCCGCGCCGTTGCGACACAATTAATTACTAAGCTCGCTTAAAAGATGAGCAATCCACCAAGTATGCCGAATACCGACACACTTGAACGGACTGCTCATCTTTTAAATGACATGATAAAAATTTGTTCATGCAGCGTCCCAAAAGGCGCCTAATCGACATATTGACGACCAGTATCACGGAACCCATGTTGACGATAAAACTGTTGCGCAGTGTCATTGTTAGCCAAGACCAATAGATAGATTTGCAAAAAATCAGCACGCAACTGTTGCAGAGCCGTCGTGATTAATTGGTGCCCCACCCCATCATGCTGATACGCTGGGCGCACGTATAACGAATACAGCTCCCCCACCCTGCATATGCCGCATTACGGGCCGGACCATATGTACAGACACCGATGATTTCACTACCGGACGTTACCGCCAGTAACATATCGCGCCAATGTCGTTCAGGACGCCAAATAGCGGGTGTGAGTTGCTTAAGGGCGACTTCAGGAATTAAGTCGCGATAGGCTGATAACCAAGTCTCGTAATAGACCTTTCGAATTGACGCAAAATCACTGTCCGCTCGCGCTGGTTCAATATGATAAGTCATTTTGCTCGCCACCTTTCAAGTTGGTCCTAGATTACCCGAAGTGTGTCGTTGAGGCAACTAATAAGTGGTCACATTGAGTAATGGGATGATTTTTTAGGAATGTTTCACGTGAAACATTCCTAAAAGCCACCAGCGAGTTCAACCTCGCTGGTGGCTTTGTACGTAACTATTAATTTTTAGCGCATCCGCCGCCGATTCAACACATTCGGTAAAACAACGGCCATAATGATGACAACAACCCCCACCATCTGAACCCAGTCAACGGTTTACGCAATAGCCACGACAATCGAATCCGGCAATTCCAACGAAGAAAGAATTGGCACAATGCCCAGCTCCAAGTATGGCATGAATAATGAGTACATGACCAATCGGGAAACCATGAATAATAGCAGATTATTTCCATAATATGATATTATTCAGCCTTTTGTTGTAATTCAGTCATTTTCTTCAATAATATTTTGACTTTACTTCTAGACACAAGACAGTGCTCATTGTTTTCAAAGTATATAATTCTTTTAACACGATCAACTTTTTGAATATTCAGTAAATTGACCACATAGGACTTGTGGCATTTAAATAAGCGCCCATCCTGATTTTCAATCTCATTTAATGTTGAGTAAAACTCACTAGATTTGCTCTTAGTCACAAGCCTTATCTTATGCGTTAACTCAGTCGTCTCAAAAAACAAAATTTCATAAAAAGGAATCTGAAAACTTGATTGTTGATTTTCAAAGATAAATAAATCCTCACTAAGGTTTCTTCTTTGATTCTTATGCGCCATTTCAACGCATTCGCTTATTCGATTTTCAAATTCTTGATCGGGTAAACTCTTATCGATGAAATCTAGAGCAGTTAATTTATATTTAAAAGTTATTGGCAAAAATTCAGAATGAGTCGTTACAAAAACAATCCACCCAAAAGGATCATACTCTCGAATTTCTTGTGCCAACTCAAATCCTGAACTGAAGTTGTTATGAATTTCGATATCCAGAAAATAGATATTGTTATTTGGCTTAGATTTCACAGCTTCGATTATGTCGTTTGGACGTGCTGTCTCAAGGATTACGATATCTTTCCAATTATTTTTACTTTTTTGTTCCAGTAAAAGTTTCTTCAAATATTGCTGCTGAATCAAATCATCTTCTAAAACAAAAACATTCAATTGACTACACATCCTTTTTGATTGCTAGCTTCTGCGTAAAGAGACTGTTTTTAAACTCAGTCTCTAAGCTTGCGTTGGGATATTTATTTAGTATGTCCTTAACAGTCGCCAATCCAATCCCTCGGTTATCCCCCTTGGTTGAAAAGCCAGATTCAAAGATCTTTCTTTTATCAATATAGCTATCCGGGGCATTATTCACGATAATAACAGTTTGGCTATCGTCTTCCTCAATGAAAGCAATAGACATTTCAGGGAGGTCTGTACTAAGGGAGGCTTCAATGGCGTTATCAAGAAAAATCGCGATCACTCTAATATAATCCAACAAATCAAAGTAAGTCGTCGTAACGTCGCTGGAAATCTCAATATTTACTTCTATACCATTTTGCTGGGCGTAAATAATCTTTGATGACAGTATGCTCTTTATTGCAGGAACTTTTAGCTTACTTAAATTAATTAAACTATATTTACTGCTTTGTAATGAAGCATTCAGACCTGACAACACCTCATTGTATACTGTTTTGATTTCTGTGATATTTTCATCTTCAATACCATGGCTAAGGCTCAGCATTACATTAATATAATCATGCCGGATACTTCTAACTTCAGTATAAAGATTTTCAATTTGAGAAGTATATTGTTCCATATGCTTTATTTGTTCCTCACGTAGGCATCGGAGCTGTGACTGTTGTATTGCGCTTAACTTTAAATTCAAATAAATCACTAAAGCTATTAGCAATAGTAGAAAACTACCAGTCAGATAGTAACGCACATATCCGATGTCGCCCATAGTATCTTCCCAGTAGTAACTTCCGTACTGAACTGTACAGAGACTGAAGAAGATAAAATTAACGCCAATCACAAGATTTCTTGTTGCATAGCCATAATTACTTCTCAAAAAATCAAAATCAGGATTTATAAGCTTACAAATCAATTCATTGATAACAACAGGAAGTGCTGTAAAAAATATAGGTATATAAATACTTTCCCCGTCTACAAACGTTCCTAAAAGAGATGACAGATTTCCAACTAAACTAAAAAAAGTGACACTATATACGCTATAAAAGAACGCCAGATACTTCTTTTGATGCAATCCATCTTTTATGCCAATCGCTGTCAACATCATAATGACAACGGTAAAAAAGAATGTGCTGAGCAGTATACTGCTGAAAAACGTCCCTAAAAAAACCAACGCAATTTCTCGCATGGTTAATTTTATGCTGCTTATTCTATGATAGATTAATAGCAACGAGGTCACTTGGACGACTATATTTAAAAAATCTACCATACTATTTGTGGGTTAGACTCTTGAGCTGAGGATTCTTAGGCTCATAGCAAAACAACGCACAATGAGCTTTTGACTGCACAAGCGTTTTGTGAACAACTTTTTTAAGTAATATTTTCCTATTCGTCGTACGATTCATATTTTTCATAATTATTATAACTCCTTTTAAACATTGCATAATATAACGGATGAATTGTTAAGCATTCAAGTCAGACTCCAAGAAAGATAGTAAATGGATGTAAAAGCGCCCACACCTATGCTTGAGCATTCTCTCTTATCACAAGGTCTTTCCACTAGAGCATAGACAACATACGCTCTGATATTTTTGTCATTATAACTTTATCACTCTTTCAATAAGTATACGATAAAGGATCCAGATTCTTACTATTCCGCACGAACGGTCGATTTTCATTCCTAAACCGCCATTAACATCTACAAAATTCCACTTAACGTTTGAATATCGACTGTTTAAGTTCTCCTGTAGAAAAAAGACTCGTCCTTTTATATAGTTAGTCCGGATCCCCTTATTAAAAACGAGCGGATCTCCACGTGAATAGAATTGTTAAGCTCAAACACGCTTTTGGTTAATCACTTATAGGAGAATTTCTTGGGTATAAATAATGAATTAAGTTTTGAAAACTAATTCTCAGATTTTGATATCTTATCCAATACTAAATTAACATTCATTAAGGTATCCGAAACAACTTGCAGTTAACATCTAGCATGACAGTCATTAGGAGGCTTGCAGCATGATTGAATACGAACATGTCATTTCTAAAATGGCATGGATAGTTCTTTTCACCGACGTTTTTCTTAAACCTCAGAGTCTGATTATAAAAGCATTCTTGGCACTCATTACGATTGCAATGCTTGTAGTTTTAGTAAGATTAAGACGAGAAAAGAAGGCTTTGAAGCGATAACCAATCTTATTCTCAATATATAAAGAATCGAAGTTTGTGAGAGTTAGTTCTTTCAGACGAACTTCCATAATTTCGGCCTACCATCAACGGAATCTTAACTGGATCTTTGGACACTTTGATCTAGCAGTAGACCTCGTCAGATCAAAAGACCTAATACCACGTTCTTCAGTGATAAACCTGTTTCACGTGAAACATAAAGCCACCAGCAGACTTGCTCGCTGGTGGCTTTTGTCGTAACTATCAAGTTTTAGCGTATCCGTCGTCGATTTAACACATTCGGTAAAATGACAGCCGTAATGATGACAACAACTCCTACCATCTGAACCCAATCAACGGTTTCACCTAATAATACAAATGCCACGACAATCGAAGCTGGCAATTCCAACGAAGAAAGAATTGGCCCAATGCCCAGTTCCAAGTATGGCATGAATAGTGAATACATGACCAACGGGAAAACCATGGAAAAGAGTGCAATTAGCACACCCCAACCGACCGTCGCTGGCGTGGTTGGTGCGGTAATCAATTGCGGCGACCACAAGATGGCAATGAGTATGAAAGCACCCAAACACAGCAACCACGTTTTCGATAACGGGTCGAGGTTATTGCCTAAGCTAGCTGTGAACTGCATCGTACAAGCATATGAGCAAGCGGCCAAGAAGCTAAGCAACAAGCCCCATGGTGAGAGTGCTTGCGTAATCGGAAACAGGCCAGCAGCTAAAATCGTGCCTAGCAATACCAAAACAATGCTGACCGTTTGTAGTCGTGAGGGGCGCCGATGATGAATGACTGCCCCTAGCAGCGTCGACAACCAGACTGCCTGCATCAGCATCACCGCAGCCACGGCAACTGGGATAAGTTTCAGTGCCTGAATATAAAAGGTATTAGTAAACCCTGATGCCGTTCCTGCCGCAATCACCAGGCCAATTTGCTTCCAACTCGTTGCCTGGCCTTTTAAACGTGCGTGTCGAACTAATTGAATAACACCTAAGATAACGACTGCGCTAAGGAATGACCAGAACAGCAAGGGGCCATTAGCCACCCCTTCTCGCCGCGCAATTTTAAACAACGATGCCGGCACACCAAAACTAATCGCCCCGAGTCCCACGAAAATGGGCGCGATTTTCTTCACTAAGATCCACTCCTTCTAGTTAAAATCATTTCAATTTTTCCGTGCCATCAAGTCGGCAAGCCGAGCAATATCCATTATCAGCTACCAGTGACTTGATGCGCTAAATAGTCAGGCCACAACAATACCGCCATTCATAAGTATGTACCAATGACGCAACTTTAGCGACTACCCTTGGCAATGTAAGGTTATGGCTGGGATTGAGTCAACCACGAACTCAATCATTTGTTGGCTTCATCTCAGCTCTCCTAAACGCCCGCTTAATATTGATCTCATTATTATGATTAAAGATACTCTCGTCCATTCCGCCAAGTTGAATCGCACGCAGATAAACATCACGTAAATTATTCGTTGCTTTGATATTCTTAATCGTGATATACCGATTACTGGCGTTCATCGTTGTAAAAATAATTTTGTGATATGGCAAAACCTCTAACGGGCGCAAATTATGCGATGTAAAAATCAGCAGTCCCTTTGCACGATCCGACATCACGCTGACTAGTTCCCCCAACAAGTATTCATAAATACCTGCATCTAGTTCATCAATCACAGCAATAATATTTTCATGATTATACGTGTTGATTAGTGTACTTAAAATCGAGATGATTTTCTTAATGCCATCCGACTCACAACGTAATGGAAAATGGTGAGTACCACGATGGGCAACCGCTTCAACAGTCAAGATTTCGTCGCCTTTTTGATTCGTGGTCACTTCTTTTTTCGCTAATGAAATGGTGAGGTCGGGAATGAGCACCGGCAACACTTCGTTAATTTGCGCGAAAACTTTGACTCCCACCTCGTATAATTCAGCGCTAATGTTTTTAGTGCTATCAGTTGGAATCGGCACTAAGCCAAATGCCTGATCGACGGAAAAGCTCAATGGTAAAAAAATATCCGAATAAATTTGTCCAGAAATCTTGCTCGAGTAGACAGCCAGGTTTAATGCGAATTGCTTGAATACCTTCAACACGGTCAACAGCTGGTCCGAAAAAATGTCGGTAGTCGTTAGGAGTTTCAACATATTTTTATTGAAGAAAAATGAATCCGCCCGTTCGTCAACTAACTCACTGAGCACCCGTAAGTCGACCATATTCTTCGGCACTCGAATTTTGCGCTGAACCGTTTTGGTCAGGTCTTTGAGGGGGATTGGGATATCGTCACTCCAAGAAAAGCCGCGTTGGTAATGCAGCAAAGTCCGCGTCCTGCCCCCTTTTTGGTTGGCTTTATATCGAATCTGCTCATCATCAATGACTAACCGCTGAGCCGTTCGACGCAGAGTAACGTCATAGGTGACATCCGCCTGATCAGTTGCCAAAACAATCCGAACGTGTGCTGGCTGATTCTGCGTAAAATCAATCAAATCCACTAAATCATGTTGATAATCAGCTTGGCTACCAATTAGACCAGTTTCAACAATTTGCTTGATCAATGCAATCGCATCAACCAACGTTGTTTTACCGGACCCATTCGCCCCGTACACACCAACGATGTTCAGTGGCTTGTCTTTATGGAAAAAATCAATCGACCCATTCGCCACATTCTTGATATGTTCGATGGTTATTTTTTTGAGTTCGATTTTCATTTTGTTTCCTCTTTCGATATTTTTTATATCAATTATACCTTTAAGGATAAATCATCGCTGCTGCTTTTTCAATAATTAACATCCATTAGTGTCAAGTCGTTATCTCCATTTGAAGGCAGCTGACCTGACCCAAGTTTGTCAAAACCCGACTACTTTCAATCGAAACGTGTTTTGGTCTAAGCCACCGACCAATGTTTAGCTATTTTAAAAGCTCAAAATGACCAGACTAGTTCGTCTAATCACTTCGAGCTTATTCGTCAATCTAATCAGTTTTCAAGTCTCTGTACGCCACATGCGCCATCTCCGGCACCTGATCCCAAGCCACCGGATAACCCGCGCCGTGTGCGCAAAAGACGGAGTCAGGCGTGTTTTCCAAGTCTGCAGTTGGGACGTAGGATTCGTCCGCAATGACTTCATCAGCATTATGACATGGCCGATAGCCATCCACCACACACTCCAATTGGCCTTGACCATGCGTGTAGGCCCGCACCGTTTGCGAATAATCTTGCATCGCTGCGACTGGCGCCACGCCGGTAATCGTGGTCAATTCCGTGCCATCCGTTGCAACACTAGTATTTGCGACCGGTGCATCGAACTCGCCGTTCATCCGTTGAATGTCCGTCATTGCCCGGCCTACCTGGTCTTGACCAACCTCTAATCGGAAACGATACCATGGCTCTAACAGCTGACAGGCACCTCGTTGCCGCAACATCATCAATCCCTGACGCAAAGCGCGCCACGTTGCTTCGCGGAAGTCGCCTCCGACTGAATGGACGATGCTAGCCCGACCGCTGATCAAGGTCACGTTGACATCAGTCAGTGGCGCCCCAACCAGTACGCCCCGTTGCGTCTTTGCCTGTAAGTTAGATAAGACTTGATGTTGCCAATTACGACCGAGGACTTCCAAGGAACAATCAGCAGCGAAGTGCAAGCCACTACCCCGGGGTGCCGGTTCCAGCAGCAAGTGCACCTCTGCATAGTGCCGCAACGGTTCAAAGTGGCCGACCCCTTCAACTGGTGCGGTAATTGTCTCTTGATACAAAATACTGCCAGTGCCAAACTGAACCGTTAGTTGAAACCGGTCCTTGAGCAACTGTTGCAACACCTCTAGTTGAATCGTGCCCATCACTTGTACCCGTAATTCTTGTAACGATTCCGACCAGGTGACGTGTAGTTGCGGGTCTTCATCCTCAAGTTGTCGTAGTGCCGTCAAACAAGCATGCAAGTCCTCGGACTGCGGATCGAGTGCGTACGTTAAGACCGGTTGCATCAGCGGTTGTTGCCCATCCGCTGCAGCGCCCAATCCCTGACCAGGACACGTCTGGGTTAGCCCAGTAATCACACAGACCGTCCCTGCATTGACCACTGATTGGGTCTCATACTTCGTCCCGCTATAGATGCGCAGTTGATTGACCTTTTGCGCGCCCAGTACCACGTCTTTAGGATGCAACGCACCGCCAGTGACTCTGACCCAGGTTAGCCGTTCGCCCTGCTCATCATGCGTGATTTTGAACACCTGAGCGCCAAACTCAGCCACAGCTGGTTTCGGCAGTGTCCAGTGGTCCAACCCAGTCATGAGGTCATCGACACCCGTTAATTTCAAGGCCGCGCCAAAGTAGCAGGGGAAAATCTCGCGGCGCTGAATCATGTGCCGAATCGTCTCATCATCAATCGTCCCCGTTTCAAGGTAATCGGCCAAAACGTCGTCATTTTGCATCGCAATGTCTTCCATTGCCGCATCTGGAACCGTCGGCGATTCAGTAGCCGTCGCATTGGCTTCAACCGTATTAAAGGCGACGCAACCAGGCGATAAGGTCTGTTGAACTTGCGCCATCAAGTGCGCCGCATCCGTTCCAGGCGCGTCCATCTTATTGATGAAGATGATGGTTGGCACGTGATAGCGCGCTAATAATCGCCATAAAGTTCGCGTATAGCCTTGAACGCCATCGGTCGCTGAGATGACCAGAATTGCGTAATCCAAGACGGAAAGGACTTGTTCGGTCTGTGTCGCAAAATCGACATGTCCCGGCGTATCTAGTAATGTCAAATCAAGATTATTATATTTTAAATTAGCTTGGTGCGAAAAAATCGTGATGCCCCGCTGTTTTTCAAGCGTGTCCGTATCCAAAAAGGCATCGCCATTATCCACACGCCCTAATTGCCGCAACGCCCCAGAACGGTAAAGTAGCGCTTCTGATAGCGTCGTTTTACCAGCGTCGACGTGGGCAATCATTCCCGCTACAATTTGTTTCATATTGGGCTCCCTCGTATTAGATGATTTATGCTTATGTTATTAGTATACCGGTTCTACAGACGTCGTGGACACTCAAAAGTCTCTGTAGCCAATTAGGTGACGTGAAATGCCAGCTTAAACGTCTAAAATTGGTAATTCGCCACATTTAAGCCGCAGTGTGCGAGCTTTCAACCACCGAATAGCAACCCTGAAAACGAAAAAGCAGGCTAGCTTCATTTAATTGTTCAGTTTCCTAAACAAACAGCCACCATTAAGACAAGATTTGCTTAATGGTGGCTATTCAACATCACAGTGCTTAAGCCGTGATGTAATCCAAAATAGTGTATAAAATGTCTTTGTTTTCGGGTGGAACTGGCGTTTGTAGGATTGTCTTCGCTGATTGGTCTAAAACTGAACCGGCGATATAGCGATAATCATTGACGACCATCTCACGCACATTGTCAGCTGCGGGTTCAAAATGAAACTGCAAGCCAACGACTCGATGATTCATGACAAAGCCTTGATTTCGGACGGCGTCACTGGAAATTAACAACGTTGCCCCGGCTGGGATTTCGAACATTTCCTCGTGCCAGTGTAAGACCGACATTGTCGCCGGAATACCTGGAATGACCGTACTTTGACGAGCAACCGGTGCCCAACCGACTTCCTTGGCTGGTGCCTTCGTGACCGGGTAGCCCAGGGTTTTCGAGATTTGTTGGGCACCATAACACGCCCCAAACATCGGGACATCCCGGTCCAGTAATTGTTGAATCAAGTCCCGTTCCTGTTTGATCCATGGCAGATCATCGTTTGGACTCATTGGTCCACCCAGGATAACGAGCATTTCCGTCTCATCCGCCGTTGGGAGTACACCAAATTGGTACGGATGATAGACATACATTGTATGGCCGTGGGCGTGCGCCCAATCAGCAATCATTCCTGGCCCTTCATTTGGGGTGTGCTGCAGTACGTTAATTCGCATAACTGCTCCTTTCCACAACGGCAATGTTTGGTATGGGTATCGCCTGCAACTACCCAAGATAGCGTCATTATACCACGCCAGTTGCACAATCGATTAGGCATTATGCTAAACTTAGATTTAACTGAAACAGTGAACAGAGTCTCTTGCTGTTAATCAGACAAATTAATCCCAATGGTTAATTTCTCTTGAGCGCGGCAATATGCTTTTTTGCTTGTTTAATGATTGTTTCATTCTTATTATATTCCGCAAAAAACAATGCTTTCTGGTATTCCTCAGCAGTAACATCACCGTCGTTTATACTCTCGTTAGCATATGCAATCAGATAGTAAAACATCTCTATAAAATAACTAGTTGAAAACTCTTGGCCAATGCTAATCGCTTCAGTAGAAATCAGTGTGCTTTGCTCAAAATCGCCTGTCTTTGAATAATATTTAGCAATGTTATTCAAAATAAAAAGATACCAATATATGTTATCTTCATTTGGCGTAACATTGACGATTCTTTTGGCAGCTTCCGTAAAATAAAAGCTTTGTTTAGCTGTATCCTTTTTATTAAAATACGCGACACCAGTTTCTACTAAGGCTAACACTGGAAAAACAGATTCAAGCTTGTGTTGTGACGCAACAATCGTGATCTGGTTAAAATTAAAGATAGCCGTATTCCAATCTTTGGTTAGCCACATATCACATATTGCAAGCAAACAATCTAGTCTATCTTGCACTAAACTATTCAGTTCTTTTTTCTCAGCAACTAATTTGGTCAGTGCGACTTTTGCTTTTGAATAGTTATACGTTTCTACCAAGTGTTCTGCTTCACTCAATGATTTTTGAATAGTTGGGGCACTTGGCACACCAGCAATATCATTTAAATCAAGATCAAGCTTTTGGGCAATCTGAATCAATACACCCACACTTGGCGGACGATTTTCGTTTTCCAGTAAACTTATCGTTGGTTGATTTGTAATGCCCTTTGCCAGTTCAAGTTGGTTCATTTTTAATTCTTTTCGTCTCTTCTTGATTATAGATCCATTTAACATGGCGATACCTCCTCTAAAAGGGCGTTTACATCTTGCAAACCTAACCATGTGCGGTTTGGTATAAAGACATTCTTTAACAGAAAAGCTATATTCATCGTTTGATGTAATATAAGCTCAATTATATTACAGTGCCCCAACTGAGTCTTCACCTTAAATGCATTCTTTTCAAGAACCGAGAGATTACTGTGTAAAAGCTGTTTAAACATTATCTAATTATCTCACGTAAGATCTATACTGCCTTTTCCTACTCTTTTGCATATTCCCGCATCAAAAATAAATATGAAACGAATGAAACCACGATTAAAAGCGAACACCCAACTGAGACGATTTGTAAAATAGAATAATCCTCAGATGTTATTCCAACTACATAAGAGCCAAGGGTCAGGATTAATGATGTCACTAGATTTATTAGCGAAAATGCAGAAGCTCGAATGGATTCCCGAGAAATCATTTGGAGTTCACTTTCCAAAATAGGGCTCCACAATTCATAAATGATATTAGGAATCATAAATAAAATAACAATTAACAAAACTTGACTATGCGCCGTATAAATCAGTACAAAAGACAATATACTTACCGAGAATAGCAATATCAGTAATTTTTTACCCAATTTATTAGATGCCCGCTCTGCTAACACGGCAGCGGCGGCCCCCAAAAGTGAAATTAACCCAAATACAACTGAAACATACCCAGTGTGAAGACCTTCTTTAGAAAACAACAGCGGGCCATATTGATAGCTTAATGTAATTGCAGATTCGGAAAACGCGATACAAACTAGTAACCGTCGAAATTTCTTGCTTTCCCTAACAAACCTCAATACAGAAACAACCTTGAAAGGACCATCATCTTCGACCACAATATTATCCTCATCCACTGAAGAAACTAACAATACCGCGATAACTCTAATTACTATGGCTGTTACGAATAGGAATGACCATGAAATTTGTGATAACCAGCCACCAATACTGTTTCCAAACGCCGTTCCTAAAATCTGAATACCATTAAAATAGCCTAGATACTTAAGATATTTTTGCTTATCGCCTACTTTATCGTAAAGTAGTGCGACATCAGACCCTGAAATTAACGATAGGCCAAGTGCAAATATAATAAATCCACCAAAAATAATTACTCTATTCTGTGGGAAGAAATAAGATATTAAATACACAACACATAATAGTTCACCAATTTGCAGGCTCAACTTTCGACCAATTTTATCGGCTATCATGCCTGAAGGTAACTCAAATAAGGCCGAGCAAAGAGTAAATGTTCCTTCTAAAATAGCTACTTGAGCTGTTGTCCAACCTTGTGACTTTAGATAGATCATCCAAACCACTAACTCTGGCATCACAGTTGTAAACCAGGCATATCCAAATAATTTATTCACCTTTTTCTCCCTTCAACGACACAGAGATTTCACTTTTCGAACGAGACAGACTAACAACTATCTCAATCTATCGCAGACACATTCAATAAATCTACGACAAGTGTCCTGCTGTCTATTTTTATCGTCACACAATAAAAAGGACTAAATTTTGCTCTAGCCCTTTTCACTTTACTCTGTTAAATAAAAATTTATATATATCTGTGGTGCTAGCAAATGCTTTTCACTGAAAGCCATCATTTTCACCTTCTTTTTTAATTAATATTTCAATATTATCATAAAAAAGCAATGCTAAACAGATAAAATATTCGTATTGTAATAAAAAAATATATAAGTATGCTTGCCGGAAATATTTTCGCACAAAAATATATCACCGCCACCCACTAGTGAATTCGCTTCCACTCATGGTATATTGGAATTAATTTCATCAGGGGGGAATTCACACATGCATACTATTGAACAGCTCGACGATGGCCGCGCGGTGTACTTAAATGGCAAACGGATCAATGTCGCTGAGGTGCCTATCTTTCGCAAAACCTTAGCGCTGAACAATCAATATTACGATTTACAGCGCACTCATTCTGCAGTACACACCTATCAGGAAAATGGCAAAAACTATGATATTGCGTTTAAGGTCCCGCGTACGGTTGATGATTTACGTCAAAAGCACCAAGCTTATCAAGAAATCGCTCAAAGTAACAGTGGCATGTTGGGACGCACACCGGATTTTCTCAATACTGGTATGGCGGTTCTTGCCGAACGGGCAGATTTTCTAGGCCATAATCAATATGCTGACTTTGCGGACAATGCTCGAAATTACGCCAAATGGGTCAAAGCCAACGACATCTTTATCAGCCATGCCCTTCAAAATCCACAATTGAATCGGCAACGCGCCATCAACGCGATTCCATCTGGTTATGCCGGCGTTCATACAGTCGAACGTAATCAAGATGGCATCTTCGTTTCCGGTGCCAAGATGGTTAATACGATGGCGCCGATTGCAGATGATTTATTGATTTTTAATCCTCCAGAACTGTTGCTCGAACCAGGTGACACAAGTTATGCGGTCGCCTTTGCAACGCCTTTGAACAATCCAGGAGTCAAAATCATTTGTCGTAAGCTATTAGATCATCCAGGCTATACCACCGCTGACTATCCGCTAAGCAATCTGCTAGACGAAATTGACGCGTATATTATTTTCGACCATGCTTTCATTCCGTGGTCAAAAGTTTTTGTAGACAATAACGTCGAAATGAGTAACCGCTTCTTTATTGATTCCGGTATGTTTATTCATACCTCTCATCAAGATGAGGTGCGCGGTATTACAAAGTTAGAATTAGCAACCAGTCTCGCCATTCGGGTCGCTCACGTCTTAGGACTGGATGGCTTCCTTGGTGTTCAGGAAAAGCTCGGACGTTTAACGGCTAACCTTGAATTAATTAAAGGTACGATTACACGCTCAGAGGATCAGGGCCACTTAGATCAATTCGGCATTTATACCCCTAGTCTTCAAGCGTTACAAGCTGTTCGATCCACCTTACCGTCCTACTACGATCAAGCCCTCCGCGTCACACAGCACCTAGCAGCAGGCTCCATGGTTGGTACCCCTGGCTATGCAGAATTTGATGGTGATAACGCCACGATTCTAAAACAGGCGCTGACAACTGACCGGGCAACAGCCACAGAACGTACGCGCCTTTTGAACTTAGCATTTGATTTAACAAGTGCTGGCTTTGGGCAGCGTCAGCTAATGTATGAATACTATCACGGTGGGAATCCAATGCGCATTCGTTCCCAACACTATCAGCATGCCGATTTAACAGCCGGTAATCATATGCTCGATTCGTTGCTTGCAGAACATGTCGATTGATAGCGTTCATTACCATCCAGCTAATCATGATTAACCCAAAAACACGCCCCGAAAACGAGGCGTGTTTTAAATTACCATTATAAAATCAGTCCATCTTGACTAATCTGTCAAATATAGCTGTCGCAACCGTTGTAGCTCTGCTGCAGTCAAGCCTAAACCGGTGTGCAAGTACGCGTCAAAGGTTCCGTAGTGCTCCTGAACCACTTCAAAGTAGTGCGTCAAATAATCTTCATCCACCACTAACGCTTCATTGACTGCCCGCTGTTGGTCAGGCGACATTTGGGCGGCGTATTGTTGTATGATCTGCTGATTTGCAGCCGCCCGCGCCTCATTAGTCAATAAATAGTCCGCCATGATTTGGGTCTCACTCACATCCAAGATCTTTAAAAACAAGGCTGCGCCGACTCCCGTTCGGTCTTTGCCAGCAAAACAGTGGAAAAGTAACGGTTCGTTAGGAACTAATAGGGCCTGAATAAACTGCCGATAACTTCCCCGGGCCGTTGCATCCAACGCCAACTGTTCATATAACTGAACCATGCGGTCGTGTACCGCACCCGTACTGGTTATCATCGTCTGTAAACTAGCATCGTTTTGCGTCACTTGCGCTAACACATCCAGGACTTGGTAATCGACTTGCGCCCAAGTCACGTCTGGAAATCGCTGGCGCTCATCTCGACTGCGCATGTCCACGATTCTCGTTATCTTAAGTGTCGATGCCAAGTAATTGATTTGCGCCGTTGTCAGGTGGTCTAGTTGTCCTGAGCGGTAGAGCAATCCGTCCCTAACTACTTGATGCTGACGGTTACGATGACCGCCTAATGAACGCAGATTCGTAATTGGTTCCATCTGCCACGCCTCCCCGCGAGTTGATACCTTATTGTAAATCTGATTCGTTAGTTTTTCAGAGAAATGCGCACGCAAAAAAAGCGTTTAACCTGTCGACCACGTCCTGAAGTCAACGGATTAAACGCGATGTGCAATTGAAATACTTAATCATCGTTTATATTTGCTAAGTCATGCGGGCGACCACGCGGGTAGCTTGCCTGTCATCAACCCAGCATCAGTCGAAATGGCGCCACTCATGGTCCAATAACGCGCGGGCAACGAAAAGTCCCAGTGGCAAGAACATGATAATCAGTACGGCCTTTGTCAGCCACAGCGCCCCGACGTTGATCTGGTTACTACCAATGCTGTAAATGGCGCGGTAAATGTACAGTCCCGGCACCATGATGACGATTGACGGAACCGTTAATGAAATCCGCGGATAACCATTATATCGATTAACGACTGAGGCAATCAGCCCCGCAACCAGTGCGCCACAAAAGGCTGCGGCGGCTGGTGGAACGGCGGTCAAAGACACCAATTCAAGTCGTAAGGTATTCGCGATAGCCCCAATGAAGCCCGCCGTAATCGCCATTTTCTGCGAGCTATTGAACATAATCGAGAAACCATACACCCCGCAAAAACTTGCCGGTAAGCGTAATAGCAAGGTAGCCCAGGGCGACAATCCTAAGGGCAGAAAATCTTCGGGTTTAAAATTAACCAACGTCGCCACCAGCCACCCGACCAACGTGGCAACTAAGGTGACCATTATCGCGTACGCTAGCCGTTCCAGTCCTGAGCGCATATCCAACTTGGACATATCCAGCATGCTCGTGATGAACGGAAAGCCCGGAATCACAAACAGCATCGCCCCGATATAGCCGGCTTCATGTTGCGCTAGAATCTGAAAGTTGGCTTCAAATATTTTGAAACTAATCATGTAGGCAAGGCACGCGACCGCGACACTGACCGCAATCCCAGCAATCGTCGTCAGCGACCGTTTACCCATCGCCGCACGCACATAGTTGCCTAAGCCAGCTCCAAGAAAGGAACAAATCATCTCAGGAATACCACCGCCCAGCAGAAAAATAAAGCCGCTGCAGGCTAACCCGGCTGCTAAGCCCAACATCCACGGCGCATATTGTTTTGGCCGCTTTTGAACGTCATCAATGGCCGCGTGAACCTGAGCAACCGTCGCATGGGCATATTTACGATCAAAATCTTTGACGAACTGCTCCAAAATATTCAATTTATCCGTGTTCACACCGGTATTCGGCAAGGTTAACACCTGCGTATAACTGCGTTCGTGATGAAAACAAGTATACTGGATTGAAATCAACCCAATATCTGCGGAACACGTTAAGTTAAGGCTCCGGGCGATTTTATTCATCGCATCGCGTACCCGCCAGGCCCCTGTTCCACAAGATAACATCAAGATACCGACTCGCCCGACGATCGACGTCCGTTCCTGAATACTGGCATGCTTAGCTGGTGCGTCTTCATTGCGAATAAAATCTTTCCACGGAATCGTCATATGGTGCCGTTGTGATAATGGCACCGGCGACTTCTGATTATTATTCATGATTTCCTCCAGACTTAATCCCTAAAGTGACAACGCTTCTATTTCATTTTAGGCCAATCTGTCGGTTTTTGATAGCGTGGCGTTTAATTGTGACGGCTAAATGTTTCACGTGAAACATTCAGCCACCCACTTGTCACACATAGAAGAATATTTCTTGAAATGATAGTTCTTCATAATAATATAAGGTTGTTGAAACGGACACTTCTAAATTTTAGTTTGCCACTCCAAAGCAAAGTCAAAGGTCTGAGGTTATTTATCGCTAAAGCAATAAGTAATCTCAGACCTTTTTGGAAGATTAAAGTCCAAAATACTAACTATGATGGTACAAATAAATACATATCAATATTAAACAAACTGCACTTGTTTTTGTGCCATCATTCCAATAACCATACGCCCATATACTTGAAGATACCAAACTACCAAGCAAGGTAAGCGAAGCTATAATCGCACAACCAATTAAAATGTTATTTGCTAATTTTTGCGTCATAAATCACCATTTTTTCTTATTGCCGCATTGAGTTATGCACCCAAAGCAAGTTCATCAACATCTACAATAATAATTCCTGCTACGCCGATATCATAAAGTTAATATATCATACGTGTTATATATCCGATACCCATTCTTCCGAAATGGTATATTCTTCACTCCGGATCGTTAGGCATGGACAATTTCTTAAAGTACACAAAATTATACAATATCCTTCGTACGCTGCATTTATCTCCTAACTATGTTGAATACAAGCTTTGTAAAGAATTGCTTTTAAGATACTACCGACTATTCCATTAAACGTTTTGGAAACAAGCATTTAGTATTAAGTGAATTTATGTTAACTTAAAGATACGATTACGTACAACTATTAAAATAATGGAGCAGGTTATCATATGTAGGAAACAACAAAAATTATCTAGCATCGTTAAAAATGAACCGGAATAGTTTGGACGCAGTATTGGAATCGTTTCTACAAATCTGTTTATTACAGACGGAAACTGCTCGTCCGGCGCATAGACGGTTTAAGAAGTCGCAACATATCTTGATCTTGTCAAATTATAACGAGGTGAATACGATGAACAAACTGTTTTCTCAATTTTTAAATCCACCAAAGATGATATCCATCATTCTGATTTTAGTCGTATTATTTATAATCTACTACTTTGGTCCTGGAATTATTAAAAGCCTATATGAAGTTGGCTATCAGACAGGTAACGCAATTTCTAGCTGGGTAAAATGAGTTAATAAAATCAACAGTAATCAAGCCAATTTGAATTTCCCTCCTGAACTAACATCTCCTAAATAAATTGAAATTTTACGTGGCGACTGACCATCAAGTTGGCAGAAGTGCTTTGAGCTTTCACAACTGTTACGACTCTCATGACCAGCGGATTGCTTTAATCGCCCCACCCGTCCGCTTGTTAAGTCAACTACCCGCTCAAATGTAAGGTGACCGTTCAATGCTGCCAGACCATGTCGCAATTATCGCATCTCCTGGTCACGTCATGCTAAATTAACGGTATCATCTAGCAAAGGAGCGATTAGTATGTGTACCAGCCTAACTTATACCAATAGCCACGGCGGTCATTTTCTGGCCCGTACCATGGATTTTAACGTCGACTTCGACACGCGCATCATGTTCATGCCTCGGCATTATCGGATTGCCGGCGACCTGGGCGACTTTAAGACGACCTATGGCTTTATTGGCGCCGGTCGTCAATTGAACCACGAAATTTTTACCGATGGGGTCAACGAATGTGGTGTTAGCATCGTCGCCCTCTATTTCCCTAACCATGCCATTTATCAGCCACACAGCGACCATGCTAAAATCGAGCTTGCCCCACACGACTTTGTCACCTGGGCACTGGGCAATATTTCGAGCGTCGCTGATTTACGTGACCGGGTCAAGCACCTGCAACTAATTAGTAGCACGGTGGAACTGATCAATGAAATTCCCCCGCTCCACTTCATGGTCAGTGACGCTTCCGGCGAAACTGCAGTCTTGGAGCCGACTAGTGGCGAACTGCATTTGATCAATAATCCCGTTGGCGTTTTGACGAATTCACCGAACCTTAAGTGGCAGCTCCAAAACCTAAGTAAATACGGCACACTTACAAATACTGAACGGACGCTCAATAAATTCGTCAACTATCAGCCTGGTTCTCAGGGCCCCGGTACTGGCGCGCTCGGGCTGCCTGGTGACTACACATCCATGTCCCGGTTTGCACGGACCGTCTTTCTCAAGCATTACGCACAGGTCCCAGAAACGACCACCGCGACCGTCAACTTGCTTCAACACATTTTAAATGCGGTCACGATTCCTAAGGGCGTTAAGGTCAGCGCGACTGGTCAAGCAACCTACACGGAATACCGCAGCTACATGGACCTCAATCATCAGACTTACGCGCTGGAATTATATGAAAATCCCGGCGTGCTTCAGCAAGTCAACCTGACTGATCAATTATTGGAACATCAGACGATCCCACTAGAATATGCGCTGAGTCGGACGCCACACGTGCAACTACTGACTGCAGATGTCGCGACGCTACCCACGGCACACTAACTGATTAAATCATTTAAACAGCACCAAAAAAGCTTACTTCATCGTGGCCCGTTTGACGGGTAATTGTGAAGTAAGCTTTTATTTAGCTGCGGCTGGAATTAGCCTAATGCAGCTTCTAGATTTGCTAAAGTTAACTCTGCTGTCGAAGTGAAGTTCACGTCAGCGCCCGTTAAGACGGCTGGGTCGCCAATTCCAATCGAAGTCTCGCCGGCACCATTGATAGACTGAATCCCGACCTTGGCATCTTCGACTCCCGCACATTCTTCAGGTTTGAGTCCGAGCACTTCTGCACCGCGGGCAAAGATTTCTGGGTCTGGCTTACCATGCTTCAAAGTCGATGGGTCCACGCGAGCTTCAAAATAGTGCGCTAAGCCCAATTGTTCCAAAACTAATGGTGAGTTCTTAGAAGCGGAGGCCAGTGACAACTTATAGCCGTGTTTGGCTAAGTCAGCTAAGAAGGCTTCGATTCCAGGTAAGATTGCCGTCTTATCCATCCCCTTCAAGAGGTTGAGATAGTTGGTGTTCTTCTTTTCAGCGTACGCCACTTTTTCGGCTTCCGTATAGTCGTTTTCCTTACCACCAGTTTTCAAAATCAGGTTTAAGGAATCCATCCGGCTGACACCCTTTAAGTTATCGGCGAGTTCTTCGCTCCAAGCCACGCCTAATTCATCGGCTAATTGATGCCAAGCTTGTGAATGGTACACGGACGTGTCGGCAATCACACCATCTAAATCAAATACGAATCCCTTAATTGCTGCAAATTTACTCATTACTAGTTCCTCCTCGTGAATGACTACTAGTTTTGACGCTCGTTGTTGACCGGTATAAAATCACTTCGCAGACGGGCTCAACTCAGTCAGCAGGCAATCTCTGACTAACGCCGTCCGTTCAATCTCACTTAGTATTATAAAACGCTTTCAGTCTCAATGCAACCGGTTGCATAACTATTTTAATCTTAATTGGTCTGGCACGTCTGAAGACTCAGCTGATAAACGCTGTCATATCAACAATCTTCGTCTTTAATCGTCACTAGCTTCCAATGCTTCCAAGCTAGTTAGTTCCAGTTATAAACAACCGGTTGCACGCCCGACTGATCACTAGTCCTGCGTGGGGATTGGGACGTCTGCTCGGTAGCGATACTGATGTTGCACCAGAAAGTGCTGAAGTTTAAAGCTGGCCGCTAATTTAAAACAGGTCTCGGCATCTCGTAAATCACATCCCGTAAGCTTGGTAATGTGCTGAAGTCGATTGCGGAGCGTGTTAGGATGCACGTATAATTGCTTGGCGGTACGCGTCAATTGGCAAGTCGCCTGCAAATACGCATCCAGCGTCGGTACTAATTCGGTATGGTTTTGGCGGTCATAATCCAGTAACAGGCGTAAGGCAGGATTAATGAAGAATGGCAGGATCTCGACGTGATTGACCCGTGCTAAGGCGAGGTCATAGAATTGATCTTCACAAAAGACCACCCGGCCCCGGCTCGTCTTTAACTGGGCGGTACGCTGACACACGACATAGGCCGCGTAGGTGTCTTCCGGATTCACATAGTGTTGTGAAACGATCAGCCGGCAATCTGCCCGTTGCGCGATAGTCTGTAGTGTGGTGATAAAATCTGGTTGATTATACGCGGCTAGACTAATGGAAATCAGCGCGACACACTGCTGATGGTAAATGGACACCAGCACTTGTTTGAAATGCGGCAACATCAGATATTGCAAGCGTTGCTGTAAAATCATTGGCGCTTGGTCGGCAAGTGGTTCACAGCGTACCAGGACCATCGCAGTCGGTAACTTGACATGTTGTTCAGCAAACTGATCAGCAAATGTGCCACCCTGCCGTTCCGTCAACAACAAGTTCAATAAGCGGTCTCGCTGTGACTCGGCAGTCGGCATAATTTGATTTTTGACTAGCGAACCCGCAATCACCTGCCCAATCGAATTAATCAACAGGGCTTGGCGGTCATTTAGCGGTGTGTTGAGTGCCGGCATGACCAGGTACCCGATCGGTTCAGCTTTATTCGCTAACGGTGTAATCAGCATCGGCCCCGCTGAAAGCCGGTCCTCCGCGACGTAGACCTGCGTTAAAAAATCTGGCGTATCCGCTGCGAAACCGTGGTCTAATAGCCAGCGCCCGACCCGATTAGTTTCGACCGCCGCGTGGATACTGGGACCATTGAGTTGCGTCGTGTGGGACCGCGACAAAATCTCCCCGTTGAGGTCAATAATCGCCAACGGATTGCCCAATAATCGAACGGCCTGCGCGAGCGTGGTATCAAAATCCGCCGTAATCGCGTTGATGGCGAACTGGTTGATGATATTTTGGAGCTCAATGTCATGATGCAGCGACTGCCCAAGCGTCACCAATAATTTCAGCAGCTGATTTTGAGCCGCGATGACGGTCGTCAGGCCTGCTCCAAGACTGACCGTCCCCACGATTTGGCGGTGGCCGCGCCAGTCGTAGGATAGTTGCACCGTCTGACTCGCTGCGGATTGCAAATACAACCGATGCGTTGCCACCGCTTCAGTCGCACTCACAAATTGGACTTCCGTTACCTCCGGATTATGGGTAAAACTCGATTGTTTAGTGACATCAAAGGTCATCGCTAGCTGCCGTAGAATCGCGTTCAATTTCATGAAAACCGTCCCCCTTTTCATCGCACCTATCGCCTTCATCATAAGCAATGTAAGCGCTTTTGTAAAGGCGGCTAAATCAATGATTTCATGCTTAAACGGCAGCCAGTTGTGCATCCTGAACTGGAGTTGAACATTATTGGTGACGGAGCCACTGACTAAGCGGCAGGGCGCCGATTCACGACTGACACCTGCCATGAAGATACTAATAGCGGTCAGCGTGAGCGAGCCTCAATTTGCAGTCGTGTGGGAAGCGGCTGATAAAGCTAGTGATATGGAAATAGCTCAAGCTGCTGTCGTGCTTGAACCGCTTGATAAATCTGTACCTTAAACTATCGTTACAACGGCCCTAAATCACAAAAAGAGTGGGTCAGCCCCGCTCTTTCTTCAATCAAATCAAATTCAATTATGCTAAGAAATCCGTCTGGGTTTTGGCGTCGTACCGAGTCGTGTGGAGTGGCTCCTGGGCGGCCTTACCAATCGCAATTCCCATAACTGGTACGTAGCGTTTTGGATCCAGTCCGAGTGTTGGAATCATCTTCTCGAAATCAATTCCAGAGAAGGCGTTAGCATCGTAACCGTGAGCGCGAGCGACCAACAGGAGTTGCATCCCCACGATCGAACAGTCGATGGTCGCATCAAATTTCAAGAAATCTGGCGTCGCATGTTCATATAACGGCAGGAAGGTTCCTAGAATCTGGTCCAGGCGTTCCTTGGTAATATTGCCATCCTGATAGACCTTGTTCCAAACGTCGCGATAAACGTAGTGCGACTGCGTATCTCCGGCGATGAAGACGATGGCGGAGGCACTGTCGACTTGCGGATAGTTAAACTTCATAACCGCTTGCTTGAATTTTTCCTTAGCCTCAGGGGTATCGACGACCACAAAGTGCCATGACTGCAAATTGCAGGCTGACGGCGCCGTTGCGGCCTCGGCAATCATCTTTTGGAGCTCCTCGCGACTGATTTTAACATCCGGTTCAAACTGCCGAACCGAGTGCCGATTAAACATCACGTCTGCTAAATCGTTGTTAACCAAATTTTTTACTGCTTCTGACATCAGCTATTCCCCGCTTTCCGAATGCTTAAATAATATAAGTCGCTGCTTTTGGATTGAAGAAGCTCCGGTCATACCGGCCCGTTAAGAGTTTTGGCATCGTGGTGGCCGCATCGACCTCATCTAATTTCAACGTATTGAACATTACGGACGTCTTGAAGTGGAACCAAGCTGCCCCGAGTGGCTTCAAGACTTTCAATTCACCGAATGGATCGTCATCCGTCGAATCGAGTTGAATACTCAAGTTCCCAGGCTCAACCTGGTCTGCCAATGACCGTAACTGGGTCGCAACTAACTGGACGTTGTTAAAGTGGTTGGTACCGTCTTCGTGCTGGTCGATATTGTATTTGTAGAAGAAACTGTTCATTTCAGCTTCCTTGCCTAACGCTAATTGGCCCGCAAATTGTTTCATGATAGACGGATCGTTTAGCTCACCGGCAGTCCAGGAAACATTCAGCAAAGTCTTGCCGTGCCGCTCAACCGTGGCCGTCGCACTGTTGTCGTTACGCCGTAATTCAATTGCATCCGCCAACTTCTTAGGAATCCCAGCACCTTCCCGACCAGCAATGACGCCACTTTCGGCACCTGGTCCGTGTAACAATAGGTTGATTGGATAGGCGCCCATCATCTTGTCCTTATAACTAACGAGTGCAAATAAGCTCTCTTCAAGGTAAGGAGCACTGAACGTTGGTTTGCCCATATGCACCACGTAGCCGCAAACAACTGGCGCCATTAATTTCAATGGCGCTGGAATCAACGCTTTCAAGACGGCTTCATCGGTGGCGTAAGCGAAGCCGATTCCTTCCTGGTCATTCATACTTGGGGCCGTCAAAAAGTTCTTAACATCCTGATCACTTGCGATAAAACTTGCCATGTTAAAACACTCCTTTGTCTGCTTGATATCAGCTACATAATGCCATCCATGATATGCACGTCAGGCGCACCGTCCATCACGATTCGTTTGACCCGATCCTCAATCAATGGATTGTATTCTGGATGCGTCAAAATGTAGAACCGGTTGTCTTCCAAGGCTTTGAAGACGGTGTCCGCAATCGTATCGATTGGTTTACCGTTCGTAATGACGTACTTCGAAAATTGTTGCCCCTTCAGATAAGCTTCACTTTGATAGTACGGATCAGTTGGGTCACTGTACTGTGCAGGCCGGTGATTCTCGGTGTGATAGAGGTCCGTTTGAACAAAGCCGGGGCACATGACGTGCATGTCGATATCGATGCCCGCCCGCTGTAAGTCGTAGGCCGTAGCTTCCGTCATCCCGACTGAGGCAAACTTGCTGGCGTGATAGGAAGGCATTCCGGGGGTGTCTACTAAGCCAGCGATTGACGCCACGTTTAAAATATCGGCATGGGTCTTTTGTTGAATCATGATTGGAATAATGCGTTTCATTGCATAAACTTGACTCATTAAGTTGATATGCATGATCCATTCCCAATCACGGGTTGGTAATTCCCAGATGCGCCCTGGTAAAGCAATCCCGGCATTGTTGATCAGTAAGTCGATGCGGCCAAATTTCTCCATCGCTTGTTCGACAGCATCATCGACACTATCTTCCTTGGTCACGTCAGCCGTGATCATCAGCACATCCGCGCCCTTGTCGAGAATATGCTGGTATGTTTCCTTCAATGCGGGGCCATCAATGTCCACAATCGTCAGCTTCATGCCGCGATCGGCAGCCCCTTCCGCGATAACTTGACCAAATCCGTGAGCAGCACCGGTAATAAACATGACCTTATCTTTAAAATCCTTCATGATTGTCCGACTCCTCCTTAAATCTAATTGTGATTTGTTTAACTTAAAAAGCAGTTCAACGCCTGATGACCGGTCATTCATCTTGACTACGCTTTCATACTAACGCAATCATTCACAAGCGGTAAGGGATGAAACCACCAGTTTCACAGCTGCCAAACTGTAGCTTTTGCACATGCTGGATTGTTCACAAAGTTAACGAACGGCCAGTAAACTTAAGGGCTACGGACTTACGCGAGCAACACAAATCGGCCAGCCCAGGTTTGAATGCCTAGACTG
This sequence comes from Lactiplantibacillus sp. B652, assembly GCF_023806745.1. NCBI lineage: Bacteria > Bacillati > Bacillota > Bacilli > Lactobacillales > Lactobacillaceae > Lactiplantibacillus > Lactiplantibacillus sp. B652. The sequence goes on from NZ_JAMSKY010000001.1 coordinate 490,583, forward strand.
GCCGATTTGATTGCCGTGATTGATTTGTTGGGTCGCAGCTACCTGTGATTGACGCTTGGCGCAGGTTTAGCGTGCCACTTACTTCAACGTCTTTGCGAGCGCGACGATCTGCGCCTGAATCTGGTCACGAACTTGGCGAAATACAGGAAGTTTTTCTGCCGGACTGCCGGGCGCTTGCGCCGGGTCTGGCAATGGCCAATGCAGCCGCGTGACGGTTGGCGGCGTAACTGGGCACCGGTCTCGGGCATCGCCACATAACGTGACGACCACGGCACACTGCGCGAGGTATTCTGGATCGATCAACTTAGACGTCTGCTGACGGATATCAATGCCGACTTCCGCCATCACCTGGACCGCTAGTGGATTGACGCCGTGCACTTCGACACCGGCACTGGCGACCTCCCAATCTGCTGGTAATAATTGCCGGGCAAACCCTTCTGCCATCTGACTCCGACAAGAATTACCCGTACACAAAAAATAAATTTTAGCCATCACTGCCACCACTTTCCTGAATTCTCTTGAAGCCACGCGCCCATCAGTGCCGCATCACTCGCCGAATAAGACTTTCAACTCCCACAAATAATAACACAAAAATTGCCAGCACCCCCAACGCCAACAACCGCGAGCCCCAGGTCTCAACGTGGCCCGTCCCATCGACCGGCCGAATGAGTATGATTAAGCTAAGAATAATGGTCACGCTCCCCACCACGTCGTTAATGAACCGCCATTTTCTTCCTTTCATCCCACAACGCCTCCTTGCGTCCTTTTGCGCCCCCCTATGAGTCGTTTACAGGTCAATCGGAGTGGATTTTCCCGTATTTTTGTAATCGGTTCCAAAACGTTTTATACTAGACTTGATATAACAACTAGTATACCAACTCTAGTGACCCTTGCCTATCATGGTCGACTGATGGTGGGCACCTGGTCTTAATTCAATTATTCTTATCGGAGGTCTTTTTTCATGACAATTGCAATTCGTTATCAGACTCGTAATGGCAACACCCAGGCATTCGCCGAACAAATCGCAGCCGTAGCTGGCGTGCCCGCCCAATCGATCGACACCCCAGTCGAGCAAGCGGACACCCTCTTTTTCGGCGGTGGCACGTATTTTATGAAACCAGACAAGACTGCATCCGCCTTTATGAAGAATTTGGATGCCACTAAGGTCAAGCAAATCGCCTTATTCACCACTTCTGGCGGTCCAGAAATGGTGTCCGATAAGGCCCTCACAAAAATCGCGGACGAAAAGGGTATCCCCGTTATCGGCCACTTCCACCAAGTCATGGGCGGCAAGGGCATGAAGATCATCGGCAGTGCCGGTGGCAAACTCAAAGACGAACAAATTCAGCTCGTTAAAGAATTCGCACAAAAGATGTTGGCACAATAATGCAATGAATAACGCTTGGACTGACGGGGACGTTGGTGGGCGTTATTTTTTTGGCTGATTATCAAAACCATTATGCCGGATTCCTTCTGATTTGCCGTAGCACATCTAGGCATCGCTGTTGGTTGGCATTTGGCAAGAAAGATTTTCGGACTGCAAGCTGCATATAGCAGTGTAACTGTGCTTGCGAGGCCAGCGGGATTCCCACAACCTGGTCGCTTAAAACCACTGAATCAGCAATCACTAAGCCGACACCAATATTTTGTGCGACCAAACCCTCTACCAAGGCATTAGTTGCCGCTTCATAGATAATATTTGGTTGAATATGACTTTGTTGGCAATACTGCGCTAATGCCAATCGTGGTAGCGCGTGTTTGGGGCGTGCAATAATTGGTACCCCTTTTAAATCAGTCGCTCGCACCGTTTCTAAATGACTCAATGGACTATTTACATTGACCAACACCTGCAACTGATGCTCTTCTAAAATATTGACGCGTAAATCAGCAGACCGCTCTGGGACCAGGCTCGAAAATACGGCAGCATCTAACTTGCCACGCCGCAAATCAGCTAATAGTTGCTCAGAGTCCGCAACAGTCGTTGTCACTTGGTCTAATAAATGAACCGTAATAAATTTTTTAATCAGTCGTGGTAGCCAAATACCGCCTGCGACATGCGAGAAGCCCAGGCGCACCTGCCTGTCATTGGCATGCTGGACTTCAAGCGCCATTTGAGAAAAGTCCTTCAATAACTGATTGGCCTTGATATACAAGATCCGCCCAGCTGCAGTCGTCACCAATTGGGCACGGTGATTCGCCTGCGTTAATAAGGTCGTCTGATAGTCGGCTTCTAGCCGTTTCAATGCTGCAGAAATAGCAGGCTGAGTCACGTGAAATTGCGTCGCTGTAGCCGTATAATTCCCCGTCTCCACCAATGAACAAAAGTACCTTAAATCTCGTTCATTCATCCTTGATTCCCCCCGCATTCTGTTTGGTCGTGCTCATGAAAAGTGAGCCGCAACCATTCTGATTTTACTTAATGCTTAATTTTAACACTAAAAGCGATCTCGATTAGGCCACCTTTATGCAACCTAATCGAGATCGCTTTAACGATCATTTTTACCAAAATCCCAGTAGCTTAGTCCAAAGTAAGCCACCGCCTAGCCAAATCACGTTGAAGATAACGCCAACAATCGCACTTAACTTCCACCATTCTGCACTCGTAACGTAACCCGTACTTGATAGGAGAGCGGCTGGTCCTGCCGAGTATGGCGTCGTCGACAGGTTGATTGACCCCGCAAACGCTAATAGCAGTGCTGCTAAAACGTGTGGCACCCCGGCACCAATTGCAATCGATAAGAATCCTGCATATAACGCTGATATCTGCGTCGAAACACTCGGAAACATGTAGTGTAAGTAAAAGTAAGCTAAGAACAGGATAATCAAGACGCTAATCCAGTTCATACCACTTAATAAATGACCCAGTGTTTTGGAAAACCATGGGAAGAAGCCCAATGTCATCAGCTTTTTCGACATCATCATAATAATAGATAGCCAGACCAGAATGTTCCAAGCAAAGCTTTCATTAAGCAAATCCTTAGTCGTCAGCACCCCGGTAATCAGTAAAATAACCACGGCAATAAAGCTGACTTCAGTCGCGTCAATACCGATTTTGGTGCCGACGAGCCACAAAATAATGGCTAATACGAACGTTACTGACATAATCTTCTCGCTGGCCGTCATTTTACCTAGGGCTGACAAACGCGTCGTTGCCCACCGATGCGCATCCGGCGTCTCTTTGACCTCTGGCGGATAGACCTTATACAATACCCACGGAATAATCAGTAGTGACAAAATCCCCGGGACACAAGCCGCCATGAACCACTACATCCAAGTAACGGTGATCCCCTGCATTTTTGCAAGGCCAATCGCCACCATATTACCAGCCAAACCCGTTAGAAATAAGCCAGACGTAATATTGTTGACTTCATACTCATTGAAGACTAGAAATGAACCTAATTTGCGCTGCGTCCCCTGCTTTGGATCAGAACCCATTTCGCGAGACAGATTATCAATAATTGGATACATAATCCCGTTGACCCGCGCGTTGTTGCTCGGAATCCCAATTGCTAGTACGGCATCCACAAAGGATAGCGCGTAGGCCAGACTCAGCGTTCGTTTGCCAAACAAGCTCACGAACAGGTACGCAATGCGCTTACCTAACCCGGACTTGATAAAGCCGGCCGCCATGAACATACACATTGCAACCATCCAGGCGGTTGAATTGCCAAACCCGGTTGCAACTTCGTCCATTGTAAACACACCGCTGAGTGTCGCCACGACAATTCCAATCAGCGTCACCGCCATCATTGGTAATGGCTTCGTGATGCAAGCAATGATCGTTGCCACAAAAATCGCAAACAGCCGCCATGCGACGATACTGATTGCTAACGGTCGTAATGGCGTAACTAGCCACAGGCCAATTCCAAATACCAACGGCAAAATAAAGCCCTTCCATTTTACTGTACTCAACATTGCAGGTCCCTCCTGGCCAACGATATTTTGTTAATAAATTCACATAACGGCTACTATGATTACTTATTGTGCTTTTCGAGGCTTACCATAACTTAATTTATGAGTCTGTCAATCGCAAATTGGCTGTGTGGGTTTAGACTAGTGCTAAAAGTGGATTAAATCAGCCTTTCACAGCTAGTATTTTTGCTAATGATTAGATTTATCACGCTAGTTTTCTCGTTGATAGTCTCACTTTTTATAAATAAAATTTATAAAAAGCCAAAATAAAGTTTGATTTTAATTCGTTGAATTGTAATTCGTCGGATTGTAGCTGAGCAAATTTATTATTGTTATCGTTGTCACAAGGCCATTTTGAAGCAGTTCACAAAATTTGTGGTTGTTTTTCTAGTCGAAGAACTTATATTGAAAGCGTAAACAATACGTGTGTTTATCCAATTAAAACCTAGCAAAGGACTGTTTGTTATGAAATATGTTGCATTGATGGGAACGACCGCCCAGCACTCTTATAATCGCGACTTGTTACAATTTATGGCGCACCACTTTAGTCACCAAGCCACGATTGAGGTCAATGAAATCACCGGTATTCCGCTCTTCAACGAACCAGATCAAAATGACGTCCCCGCATCCGTTCAACAGCTAAACGATAGAATTAGCCAGGCAGACGGTGTCATCATTGGCGTGCCAGAGTATGATCACGCGATTCCGGCAGCACTCAAAAACGTCATTGAATGGCTCTCCTACCAACTACACCCGTTTGCCAATAAGCCGGTAATGTTAGTCGGAACTTCACTTGGAATTCAGGGCACGTGCCGCGCTCAGGGGGATTTACGGCGGATTTTAAACTCGCCTGGTGTGGATGCCCAAGTCCTCCCCGGCAACGAATACATGCTGAGTTACGCCGGCAAAGCCTTTGACGAAACTGGCGAACTGACAGATGGCCCGTCTATCAAATTCTTGGAACGGTGCTTTGCTAATTTTGAACAGTTTGTTAAGACGATGAATGGGACGCCGGCACTGAATATCGACTGGCAAGGGAGTTATGACGTAATCGTCCTCGGCTTTGGTGGTGCGGGCGCCACGGCAGCTCGTTTCGCCGCCGACAATGGTGCCCACGTGCTCTTAGTTGATGCAGCACCGTTTGGCCGTGAAGGTGGTAATACACGTTACTCAGCACAACACGTTGTGACGGGTGAAAGTCTTGACCAGTTGACCGCCTACTACCAAGCATTAGGAGCACCCTTTAGCACACCCGTGAAAACGCTGAATGCTTATTTAAGTGGAATGAGTCAGATTCCAACCTACTTTGAAAAATACTTGGGCATCAAGGCAGTCAGTTGGAAGCACGATATTAAACCCGGTGATGCCGTGGCAATTAAGAAAACGATGGCGGAATACCCTGAGCTAGCAGGTAGTGAGACCATCGACTTTGCGCTCGTTCACAAGCGGGATAAAGATGCGGCGCTATGGAAGTTACTACGGAAAAACGTCCTCGACCGTGCTGATAAAATCGATGTCTGGCTAAATTCACGGGCACAACATTTGATTCAGGATCCTAATTCTAAAATTATCCAGGGCGTTCAAATCAAGCGTGGCGAACGTTTGCTCAATTTGCATGCCAATCACGGGGTCGTCTTAGCGATGGGCGGTTTCGAAAATAACGCAGAACTGACGCAAACTTATCTGCATAGTGCTCACTTAACACCACTTGGGACCCTCTATAATCGGGGTGATGGTGTAAAGATGGCGCAAGAAGTCGATGCTAAGATGTGGCATATGACGAACTACGAATCACACGGCATCCTACCCGGAATTACGTTTAAAGAAGACGCTAACGAGCGTGGACGCCAAATTGAACACTGGCCACTACTCAAGAACGGCAGTATATTCGTTATCGCTGATGACGGGACGCGGTACTTCCCAGAAGACGCTAAACACCGCCACGGTCATGTCTATACCCATGGGTCTTGGCTAATTCCAATGAAGAATCAGCACCCCTACTTGGTTTTTGACCAGACACAGTATGAGGCCTTCAAAGCACAAGAACAGCGGGATGGACAACTCCCCTATCCAAAATTCATGCGTAAACTCATCACCGCACCAACCATTGAAAAATTAGCCGCTAAGCTCGATGTTCCAGCGGATAACCTACAGCAGACCGTCGCCGACTTTAATCATTACACGGAAGTTGGCCGTGACTTTGCCTTTGGTCGTGATCCACAAACGATGCGGCAACTAGATGCCGGACCGTACTATGCGATCGCTGCTGCTAACGATGTACTCAATACCCAGGGCGGTCCTCAGCGCAATGAGCATGCTCAGATTCTCAACGTCAACAACGACCCGATTCCTCACTTGTTTGGTGCAGGCGAATTGGGTGGCATCGTTGCTAACTGCTACCAAGGCGGTGGCAATTTAGCTGAATGCCTGATTTTTGGTAAGTTAGCTGGTGAAAACGCGGCTCGTCCTAAATCCGATAGTGAGTCTGTCGATGCAGACGAAGCCAATGGGATTAATGACCTCGTGGACGGTGAAACAGCTGCCAATGTCAAACTAGGTGCCGACCAATACTTGGGAAGCTCCAATGCTGGACTCGGCGGTAAAGTCATCGTCCGGGTCACCTATCGTGATCACAAGATTCAAGCCGTGGATGTCATCCAGCATCACGAAAGCGAAGACGTCGGCCTGACTGCCATTAAAGAGATTCCACAAGAAATCGTTGCAGCCAATTCAACCAGCGTCGATGCCGTCTCAGGCGCTTCTGCCTCCAGCCGCGCAATCAAAGAAGCAGTGCAGGATGCGTTGCAACAAGTAACGAATTCCGTGACAAATTAAATGATTAAAGCGCCATCCAATTCAAATTGACATCATTTGAATTGGATGGCGCTGATGTGTTAAACAATGTTTCACGTGAAACATTGTGGATTGAACTCTTAGGTATCTAACCGCTGACGGCCTGCAACACGCTCAGTTACTAGAATTTTCCTGCTACCAAATAAGGCCACCCAGAACAGCTAACAAGCTGCTTCCAGGTGGTCCTTTTGTTTCTAATCAGTCACGCTAATACAGTAAGCCCGGGTTGGCGAATCGCTCACTTCAATACGCATCAGTTGCGCACCGTTCTCACGTAATGTTTTATCGATCTTCTTGAACAAGTACTCCGTCACATTTTCAACGGTGGGATTGACCGTTTTGAATTCTGGCAAATCGTTCAAAAATTTCCCTGACAATTCATCTAGGGCTTGATGTAAGTTTTTTTCGATGTCATAGAAGGCCACCATCGCATCGACCGTGTGTAACTCACAAACAATCTCCCACGTGTGCGTGTGCTTTTTCCCGGACCCCGTCGCCCATCGAATCGCGTGGCTCGCATTCACATAGGATTTAATTTTGTAAGAACGTTGTTTGGTCGTCATGGCTCGTTACCTCCGTCTGGTTCAAGTTACCTACCATCTTAGTTGAAACGATGGCGGATAGCAACAGTTGCGGTAGGTAAACAGTCGACGTTCGCCACAAACCATAGCCTGCTTTGTAACTCACGCGTGACCGTTAATAAAAAGCAATTCCGACTCATTTGAGTCAAGAATTGCTTTGCATTTCATCTTAGAAATTTAGCGCCGGTAATGACGTTCAGACCACCAGTATTCATCTAAACGGGTCTTTAGCAGGCTTATGAACCATTATTTAGCGTTCCGCATACGCCAATAGTAGAACTGCCGATTAATATTGTCACGACTATATGGGGCTCCGGGTTCTTCAAAACCATCTTCCAACATATTATTGCCTCGTCCCCGTATGCATAGCGGGAGATCATGACGCACTAGCTCGGCAGAGGTGTACACCTTTCCAAGTTCAATCTTATGTTTCCAATCCTCGCCAAAGTCATAAGTATAGGTGAGTGAGCCATTTAAGATTTCTGGATAGACCATATCATTTTCTTCATCTATCTCCCCCTTCAGGCTGTGCGTTTAGAAGAACGTCCATTAGACTTCGAGTGCTCGATATTTGTTGCAATTGAAATTCGTGCAAATGGGCATTTTCCCAGCCAAATGCAATTTGAATTAACTCGTGTAACTGACGATACCGCAGTGTCGTTGGGACTAAGATTGTTCGTGAGACGGATGGTTTGACTTGGATCAATCTAATTTTTAATTCCATTGCAACGATTGGTTCTGCTGGCTTTGATTGCATCGTATTGACCTTCCAATTCATGATTATTGATGTTTCAAGTACGCAGTGGCAAACAAGTGGATTTTTGTAGCTAGATAACTTTCTAACCAGTCATCATCTCAAATATACCATATCTCCGCTTATTGTAGTGCCGCTTTAACGCGCTTTTGCAGGTCCGGTACAACTGTCGTTTGAAACCATGGATTCTTCTTCTGCCAGCCATAATTAAGTGGTGATGGATGCACGAGTGGGAAGTAGTCCGGTAAATAATCCTGATAATTCTGGACCGTCGCCGTGAGTGTCTTTTGCCGTGACCGACCGAGGTACGCTTTAATCGCATACTGCCCAACCAGTAACGTCAATTGGACATTCGGCATCATCGCTAATAACGGTTCATGCCACTTGTCCATAAAGCCCTTGCGTGGCGGCAAGTCACCACTCTTACCCTTCCCCGGATAGTAGAAATCTAGCGGCATGACCGCAATCCGGTCACTCTGATAAAATTGCTCCCGGGTAACGCCCATCCAGTCTCGTAATCGGTCGCCGCTCGCATCATTGAAGTACGTTTTAGTATTCTGCGCAATGCGCCCCGGTGCCTGACTGATGACGAGAATCGTGGCGGAAGGTAGGACGTGAAACAGCGGATCCCAGCCTTTTGCTGTGTATTCGGCGTTATCTGGATCGGCTTTGATGGCTTCTGTGATTTCTTCGATAGTTGTGATAGGGATGCACCTGCGATTCGTTTGTGATTTTTAGGTGCAGTGCGTGTTTAATCGCTGCACCTCGTGTATTTGACATAATTCTATTATACACTGCAGCATTCAGCCTGACTAAAAGTAACCGGTTGTTTGCCTGCTTGCAAAAAGGTGCATCCTACGCTTCATACGAGGACGCACCTTTCAATCTAAGTTAGTTCATATCGAAGATGTTGCGCAAATCAAACTGCAAGTCTGCTAATTGTCGCGCTGACAAGTGATTAATCAAAGTATAGCCTGCGTATCCGACTGTGCGTAGTTGCATTTTATCCAGCGTGCCATTAATGCCATGGGCTGAATCTTGGTACCGTTCATAAGCAGGTTCGCTCATATATTTGGCATCGAAGGGAACTGGATGAATTTGCATGCCATAAGAAAAAGACATGGCATCATTGAATCCCGATTTTGATAGGATGATGAACATCGCGTGATTCGCAAAAAAGTTTTGTGACGCTTGAGGTGCATTAAACGTATACTCGTTGTCATTGTCTTTAACTAAGATGACGTCCCCCTGATCAGGGGCATCCATGGTGAACGCCGGTCGCTCATCCATTTGCCGGATTGGTGACGTTAACGTCGGATTATTGTAAAACCATTGCGCCTCTATATGCGAAAAATCAGCTTCCCAAGTGTCAATATCATCAAAGGTCACAATATCCCATGGATTCGGATTCATCTTATGCCCTGGTCGCTCGGTCACTAATCGTTGCGACTCAATGACCGTGTGCGTATTTCGCGCTGGATGCGATGTATCCTGGTTCGATATTTGCTTCATTTTATCAACTCCATAGTTCGTTTTAATCGTTCATTACTGTCATTATATTGAATCGTGGTCAAGCAGACTGATACACCTACTCATCATGACCACCTTTGTCGAGATTCAAAAGTTACGACGAATAACTTCTCCTGAGTCATCATAAATCCCGCTTAATTACATTGAATACACGTCGTCGCTAGGCCGTCAACGATTCAAATTGACTGTTATACAAGTTAGCATAGAACCCATCCGCTGCAATCAATTCATCATGCGTCCCGGACTCGATGACTTCACCGTAATTTAGTACTAAAATATTGTCCGCATTTTTGATCGTCGATAACCGGTGAGCAATAACTAATGAAGTCCGACCCTTAGTCAACACATCCATGGCTTTTTGCAGTTGTTCTTCCGTTCTAGTATCGACCGAACTTGTGGCTTCATCCAAAATCAGCATCGGCTTATTGCGAACCAAAGCACGCGCAATCGTCATTAATTGCTTTTGCCCAACGGATAGACTGACTGAATCATCTAAGACGGTATCATAACCATCCGGTAGCGTCTTGATGAAGTGATCTAAGCCAACGACCTCGGTCGCTTTATAGACCGTCTCATCTGGAATATCCGGCTGATTATACTTCAAATTAGCCATAACGGTGTCTTCAAATAGCCAAGCATCTTGCAGCACCATATCAAATTGTGACCGAACGTCCGCTGCTGACAAGTTAGCAATATCTTGATCATCCAGCTTAATCGTTCCACCTTGATACTGATAAAATTTCATCAACAGACTAATCAAAGTCGTTTTACCAGCGCCCGTCGGACCAACAATGGCTACCTTTTGCCCTGGTTTTACATGTGCTGAGAAATCTTTAATAATTGGTTCTCCGGGCTCGTATTCAAAATTAACGTGATCAAAATCGATTTTGCCACTTGCTCGTTCAATCGTCGCTACACCTTGTTCATCTGTACTTGCTTCGTCTTCGTCAAGGAAATCAAGAACTCGTCTGAAGGCAGCCTGAGCAGATTGCAAGCTAGAGAAAGCCTGCGTAATCTGTGATAGCGGCTGAGTAAAGATTCTGACAAAGACCATGAAAGCAACGATGACGCCAATGCTAGCCGTGCCGTTAAGCACTAGTAACGCACCAACAACACTCACGGCGACGTAACCGAAATTCCCAATAAAAGTCATTAATGGCTGCATAATACCTGATAGAAATTGTGACTTCCAAACGGAATTGTAAAGTTTCGTATTCAATGATGTAAAAGTTTTGACCGCGTTATCAGTATCGTTATATAACTTAACGACCTCATGTCCGGAATAGATTTCTTCAACATACCCGGATACTTCCGCTAACTGCTGTTGTTGGCTCGTGAAGTAACCCTGCGACTTTCGTAATAACAAGACCGTGATGGTCATCCCTAGCACAGCGGAAACAACTGCCGTTAAACTGAGGATCCAGTTAGTATAGGTCATCATGATAATCGACCCGACGATTAAAACAACCGATGAAATCAACGTTCCCAAACTTTGATTCAGCGACTGTCCAAAAGTGTCCAAATCGTTCGTGACTCGCGATAAAGTGTCCCCTTCATCGTGTTCATCAAAGTAAGTCAATGGTAATCGGTTGATTTTGTGAGAGACATTGTTCCGCAGATCCCGCGTGAATGCTTGCGAGACCGTTGCCATGATATAACCTTGACCATATGACATGATGGCCCCAACGGCATAGATAATCGCTAGGACAAGCACAATTTGACCAATCGCTTGTAGGTCGATACTGCCTCGTAAGCCCTTTGAAATCAGATTGGTGATTCGACTGAGCTGATTTGGCCCTAACAACGTCGCAATATTACCGACAACTGCCATTAGCGCTGCGACAATCATCGCGTATAAATAGTTTTTTCCATATTTACGAATTCCAGCAAGAATCCCTGTTTTTGGTTTGTCCATTACGCTAATTCCTCCTTTGACAGTTGTGAGTATGCAATTTCTTGATAAACTTGGTTGTCTGCTAATAGCGATTGATGCGTCCCAATTCCGGCAACGTTCCCTTCATCAAGCACGATAATCTGATCTGCATCCATGATTGTGCTAATGCGTTGGGCCACAATCACTTTTGTCGTTCCACTAGCCTTTTCACGTAAGGCGTGTCGCAATTTTTGGTCAGTTGCATAATCCAGTGCAGAAAACGAATCGTCGAACATCAGAATGGCCGACTTTCTCGCAACTGCCCGTGCGATTGCAAGCCGCTGCTTTTGACCACCAGAGAAGTTATCACCATGTTGTGCAACCGGTGTATCCAAACCATCAGTACTCTCATCAACAAAATCACTGGCTTGTGCAATTGCTAACGCTTCATTGATTTCATCATCTGTCAATGCTGCCGCATGCTCGTCAGTCTGTCCAAAATCAATATTTGAGCGAATCGTTCCGGAGAATAGGACCGCTTTTTGTGGCACATAGCCGATTTTGCGATTGAGTTCTGCTTCCGGATAAGCTTTAACATTGACACCGTCAACTAGAATTTCACCTTCAGTAACATCGTACCGACGTGCTAGTAAGTCCAAGACCGTCGTCTTACCACTACCCGTTGAGCCAATAATCGCTAACGTTTGCCCTGGCTGCACGGTAAAGCTAAGATGATTGATGACATTCGCCTCAGTGGCTGCAAATCGGAAACTGACATCGCGAAATTCAATCACCGCTTGACTAGTCACTGGCGTTACCGACTCCGATGGATAATGAATCGATGGTGCAACGTCCAAAACTTCATTAATTCGGCTAATCGAAACCGTGACTCGTGGTAAAATCACAAAAATAATCGAAAGTAACAGGAATCCCATGATGACTTGCATTGCATATGATGAAAAGACGATCATATTTGAGAATAACGATAATTTACTGCTCATGACCGCCGACTGAATCAACACTGCACCAATTGCGTACACGGCCAACGTCAAACCATTTGAAATTAGTGACATTCCCGGATTCATCAGTGCCAAGACCCGGTTCGCAAACAAGTTAGTCTTCGTTAAATTATCGTTAGCTGTTTGAAACTTATTATTTTGATAATCTTCTGCGTTATAAGCGTGGACTACCCGAATCCCATTCAAATTCTCGCGGATGACTGCGTTCAAGCGATCAGTCAGACCTTGCACAATTTTGAAGCGTGGCTGTACTAAGGTCAAAATGACGGTCAGCATCGCCACTAGGACCAGCACCGCAACTCCTGTAGCCGTTGTCCATTGCCAACCTTTATTAGCAATCTTGGAAATCGCCCAAATTGCCGTAATCGGTGCTTTAATAATCACTTGCATCCCCATTGCGACAAATTGTTGAATCTGCGTAATGTCATTGGTTGACCGAGTTAACAGACTAGGAACTGAGAATTGTTTAATATCAGCATTTGAGTAATCCATAACTTGACCAAAGACACTAGCCCGCAAGCGTGCTGCAAATCCGGCTGCAACCTTCGCCGCAATAAAACCAACAGCAATTGACGTCAACATGCTGAGAATCGACAACATGAGCATCAATCCACCAGGCTTCAGTACGTCACTAGTGCTGGTGCCTTTCATTTCAAGCGCCGTCGTAATTTGCGTCATATAAGAAGGAATCTGTAGTTCTAACCCAACCTGAATGATAATCAAAAGTGCGCTGAGCCCAATTAATCCCCATTCTTTCTTATTCAATCGTCCCAGTAATTTTTTCATTGTCCACCTCTCAGATAATTTGATGATTAACTGCGAATCGACCACAGAGCCACTCGTTGAATTTAGCCCGGTTAACTCGGTTAATGTTATTATTCGTTGCATAAGTGGTTGGCAACATATATAGCCTACTTAATACGCTATGCTTATTACCAACACCATTTCATGAAAATTAAACCGCACGTTTGAGTCGCACCTGGTTCATTTCCTAATCAATATTAGTGGCTGGCAACATAATTGTCAAGCGCCAACGCTTTTGAATTTTGGTTGCTTAACTTTAATCATCAAAGACTTAATTATGAGACAACTGACACGGTCTAATTATCTTTTGACGCTTTTTGGTTAAACGTAGTGGTAATTTTTCTGGCATAATCGATAAAAAAACGAACATCTTCCTCCGATAAATCCTCAAAAGCGGTTTGTTCGACGTCACGCCAAATCGCGGCTGCCTTGGTCGCTAGCTCGCGGCCTTTATCGGTAAGGCTGATAATTGTCACACGCTTGTCAGCGGTAGATTTTTCAAAACTAACAATACCGGCTTTTTGTAATCGATTGGCAGACTTAGCGATGGTTGAATGATCGACCGTTAACGCTTGAACCAACTCGTTTTGTGAGCGATGGTCCTTCCGCAATAATTCAATCAATACCATATCTTGGCCTGGATACAATCCTAATTGACGGATTTTTTTCGCCGTCAACAACCGATGACTAACAACTAAATTAATAATAGATGTTCCAAGCGGAAAATCTAAATCTTGATTACTCATAATCAAGCCTCCAATGTTTTTTTGTCCGGACCTCATATCCCCACCAATTCGCACATTACCGGCAAGTCAGCTCGTCCTTCCACTCATAAATTTACACGAAAATTCAAAAAAAAGAAAGTTAAATGTTGCCAACCACATTAAAAGGTGTTATGTTTTTATACGTGGTCGGCAACATAAATAAAAATTTTAAGGAGATCGATAATTATGACCAACGTACTAGTAATCAAAGCACATCCATTAAACAGTAACTTCTCACGGGCCCTAAAAGTCTTAGATGCTTTTCTCAGCAGTTACCACGACACTCATCCAACCGATAACGTCACGGTCAAAGATTTATATCAGATGAACTTTCCAGAAATTGACGCCGAAATGATGGGCGCTTGGAATGATTTGCGCGCTGGCAAACAGTTTGAATCACTAACGCCTAGCCAACGTGAAAAAATCAATACATTTAACACTTCTGTTCAGGAATTTATCGATGCTGACAAAGTGATCATTGCCAATCCATTATGGAATATGTCTATTCCAACGAAATTAAAATCTTGGATTGATTCCATTAACGCTGCTGGTAAGACCTTCAAGTACAATCCAGATGGTACGGCCAGTCCATTGGCCCCAGGCAAGCACATCTTACACATTCAAGCCGCTGGGGGCAAATATGATGGTAAGGACTTCGGTACACAATACATTCAAATGATGATGAACTATTTGGGCGCAAGTACGACTGAAAAGATCAGTGTTGAGGGCATGGATCACTTCCCAGACCAAGCTCAAACAATCGTCAATGAAGCTGTTGAAGAAGCCAAACAAGCTGCGACTAAGTTTTAATTGAAAGGAGTCTAGCGCAATTGAACGAACAAAAAGATATCACAACCGGCTACGACGTTACCGGGAAAAAATATAATCGCGTCCTATTAATTTTATCGGTTTTAATTGGTGGATTTATGACGGTTTTAACCGAAACCTTGCTGAATAATGGGCTACCGGCTATTGCTCGTAGCCTGAATGTGACCACTGCAACCGTTCAATGGTTATCAACTGGTTACCTATTGGTCATCGGGATCATGGTGCCAGTTTCAGCGCTATTACTCTACCGATTTAACTCTAAACATCTGTATCTGACCGCACTAACGATTTTCTTAGTCGGTTCTGTTATTTCTTACCTGGCACCTAATTTCGCGTTACTCCTAACTGGACGTCTCATTCAGGCGTTGAGTGTCGGAATCATTATGCCATTTATGCAAAATATTATGGTTATGATTTTCCCAACTGAGAAACGTGGGATGGCTATGGGCTTAACTGGAATCGTTATCGCCCTCGCACCAGCTTTAGGACCGACATTATCCGGTTGGATCGTTGATAGCTTTAGTTGGCGTGACCTATTCGGTATCATGATTCCAATCTCACTGGCCGTTATTCTCCTGACAATGTTCGGGATGCACAAGTTAATTAACTTAACTAATCCTAAAATCGATATTGTCTCCATTATCGAGTCCAGCATTGGATTTGGTGCGCTACTGTACGCCCTAGCAACGATTAGTGAAGGCAATTGGCCTGTGATTATCGTCACCTTCATCATTGGAATCATTGGAATTACACTGTTTGTTCGTCGTCAGCTTTCATCTGAGGAACCCATGCTTGACTTACACGTCTTCAAGTCACACATGTTCACACTCACGACCGTCCTCAGTAGCTTAAGCAACATGGCACTCTTAGGAATGCAGCTACTTGTACCGCTGTACCTACAATCAGTCTTCAAAATTTCGGCATTATCAGCCGGATTAGTCATGATTCCTGGGGCATTGATGATGGCCATCGTTAACCCGATTGCCGGAACGATTTTCGACCGCTCAGGGATTGAAAAAATGTCTATCTTTGGCTTTACCGTCTTTACACTTGCAACAATTCCATTTGTTTTAATGGATCCATCTTGGTCACTCATTACCGTAACGATTCTCTACGCTGTCTGGATGGCCGGGATTTCATTAGTTGTGATGCAACTAGCAACTGCCGGTATCAATTCTCTTTCACCAAAACTCGTTGCACACGGTAATGGTGTCAATACCATGGCACGTCAGGTGGGTGCCTCAATCGGGACCGCACTATTAATTTCGATTTCAACGATTGGGATGCAACTTTCCCACAGCACCTCAGTTGTTACCAGCTCATTATTCGGCTATCGCTTAGCTTTCCTAGCCGTTGTGATTTTATCACTTATCGGGCTTATCGGAACTTTCCGCTTAAAGCACGCGGCAGCTCAGGGCTAAGGATTTGAATGACGCGAAACCCATTTCATGTTGAAGTGGGTTTTTTGGTTGCATAAAACCCTAATAGACCGTTTAAACGATGTTTCCAAAAATGGGTTAGTGAATACAGTACATGTTAATACCATTCGAATCTCTCACTTGACAAGTCATACACGACGCTGTATCTTAACCATAACAATTTTACACGACATTGATGGAAAGAGTACGGTTGATGAGTATATGTAAAGCGACCAGTGTTAGTGAAAGGCTGGCTTGAAAGTCAATCGGAAGATGAGTCCTGAGTCTTAATGGTAGTGCAAGCTGCTATTACGCGTGGGTGCGTTAATCACCCGGCACATAGTTGTGTGCTTTGAGGCAGTCAATGATGACTGTAAATCTGGGTGGTACCACGGTCTAATCCGTCCCTGCAAGCAATTGCAGGGACGGATTTTTTAATTATAACGAAAGGTGTTTAGAACAATGACGCAATATATCTGGAAGTTTCAAGAATTGAACACACTTAATTACGGTTCGGCACACGCAACACACGATGTCACACTTATTATCAATCTCGGCTGTCCTGATAGCCGGGCCTGGTATCTTAAGAATGAACCGCTACTCTTTGGCAAGGTTGCTAATGGCAATATCCAGTTGCATATCAAACTGTGGGATAAGCCCGTTGATGACCTTAGAAATGGCGGTATTGCTGATCAGTATATTGATTATCATCAACCTCAACAGGCCCGCGACCTGATCCATAATATTTTCACGGACCAAGCAAAGTTGAATCAATTATCTCCAGCGCAGGTTGGCCCTTATCTAGCACAAACCTATGGACTGACCCAAGCGAACGCATCAGCTAGCAAGCTCACCACAAGCGAAGTCGCTAGCGCTAGAATTACTAATCTGCCATCAATAATCGTTGACAATCAATTCCAGCCAGAAGAAAGTTTTGACTTGTCAGCGTTATAAACTGCTAATTATCACCCAAAGGAGGTCGTGCCATGAGTCGTCTTAGAATTCACAAGGTCAATAGTTGGTTGACCCTTTGGCGCGGCTGTGCCTTGGGTGAAACTGCCATGTACACGATGTTTTCACTAGCAACTGAAGCTCGAAAACATATAAAAGCGAGGTTTTATACATGGCAACGATCAAACGGATTGGATTTCCATACCAACTGCTGATTGCTTTAGTATTAGCAGTTATTTTCGGCAATTTTTTACCGATCGCAGATTCTTTTTACAATTTATTAGGCACAGTTTTCATTAATGCAATTACGATGATCATCTTACCGTTGATTTTCCCGGTAGTCATCACGGCTGTCGTTAAGATTTTTAACCAGAAATCTTTTGGTCATATTCTTCTCAAAACCTTTGTTTATTTCTTTGTGATTACCACAATTATTATCGCACTATTCTTATTAGCAGCTTACTATTTTGGATTTGGTACTGGGACACATGCCAGCGCTAACGTCAGTTCTCTGAAAGGAATTGGAACCAGTATCAATCTATGGACATTTTTAGCCTCAATCGTTCCTGCTAATATCATCAAGGCCTTCTCAGACAACAATTTGCTCTCTGTCATTTTCTTTGCGATTGTGCTTGGACTTGGTCTAGGTGCCTATGGACCAGCAAAAGCCAAGCCACTACTTAATTTATTCGATATCTGGATTGCAGCGCTGTATAAAATCACTGATTTCATTATCAAGCTGTCACCGATTGGGATTTTCGGCATCATTGCCCACGATGTCAGCAGTGTTGGTACCAGCGAGTTAGTTTCCTTAGTCACTTTCATCGTAGGCCTATATGTCGGCTATGCAGCACTACTTTTGATTATTTTCCCAATCATTGCAAGCATCTACCGGGTTCCTTACCTTGCCACTTTACGCGAGATACGCGATTTGTTCACCCTCGCCTTTTTCACTGGTAGTTCTAGCGTTGTACTCCCTAAATTACTAGAACGACTAAAATCAAATGGTGCTTCTCAAACAGTCACTGATTTTGTGATTCCGCTAGGCTATACCTTTAACTTGGAAGGTGCAACTGTCTATCTTTCGTTGGCCGTCGCTTTTGTGGCTAACAGCTATAACTTGTCTCTATCGTTAGCAACACTCGCTACGATTGTCTTACTACTAACATTTATTAGTAAAACCATTGCGACCGTCCCTTCTGGTGCCATTGTCGTCCTACTCGCCACGGCGACTCAACTTGGATTGCCCAAAGAAGGGGTCGCATTAATCTTCGCCGTTGATTTCTTTGCCAACGCCGGCCGAACTGCACTCAATGTTTTAGGTAACGCAATTGCGGCTAAAGCCATCGAAGGACAATTACAAGCCACTGCGACGAAACCAATTTCATCAAAACTCGCCAACGAATAAAGATTGGAGCTAATCATATGTCAGAATCACAACCAAAAGTTTATATTTTACACGAAAACCTCGACTGGACCCGCCACCTTGTGACATGGTTGCAACAAAAACAGATTCCCTATGAACTTTGGGACCTATCAAGTGGTCACATTGATCTGCAGTCCGTCCCTCCTGAAGGCATCTTTTACAACCGGATGTCCGCCTCTGCTCATACCCGTGGACACCGTTTTGCACCCGAATTTGCACAACAAGTGATTCAATGGCTAGAGAACAATCAGCGCGTCGTTTTAAACGGTTCTCGCGCAATTGATTTGGAAATTAGCAAAGTTAAACAATACTTAGCACTTAACAAGGCTGGCATAAAAACACCCCGAACAGTCGCCGTTCTGGGTAAAGATAATTTAGTGCAAGCGGCTCAGGAGTTCAACGTTTATCCGTTAATTACTAAGCATAATCGTGCTGGTAAAGGCGCTGGTGTTCATCTATTCAATAACGATCAAGAGCTCGAGGAGTACGTCGCTAGCGCTGATTTTGAGGAACCAGTAGATGGCATTACACTACTCCAAGAATATATTCGCCCCATCGATGGTCGGATCCGCCGATCAGAATTTATTGGTCAAAAGTTTCTTTACACCGTCTCAATTGATTCCAGCCAGGGATTCGAACTTTGTCCAGCAGATGAATGCCAACTGCCAAATACAGCTGAATCTAAGTTTAAAATCATTGACCCGTTAAGTAGCCAACAACAGGCTGATTATGAGCGCTTTTTACACGCTAACGGCCTAGACATCGCTGCCGTTGAATGGGTGGAAGATCAAAATCACCAAAAGTTTGTGTATGACGTCAACACGAATACCAACTATAATGAGCAAGCCGAAACTAGCGCTCACATCTTTGCCCACGAGCACTTGGCGGATTACTTAGGCCATCTACTTAATGAAACGACACAGGTTGTGAGCTACTGAAATCTCAATAACTAGACATAAAACCAGCATCACGGCGGAATCCAGGTGGATTTTGTCGTGATGCTGGCTTTATTGGTTCTGTTTTATCAGACACTTACATGAAAAAATTTATCCAAAATGATTTATTCTCGAAATATAGCTATATCTAAGACACGCTCGCCCTGTTTTTTCATAATATCACGCCATTTCCAAAATTTTATCGACCGTTTTATGATACGTTTTCAAAGTCACGCCCAGCATCGAGGCCGCTTTTGCAATCGCCATATCACCACTAGATTCGGCATTAATAACCGCATTCGCATAATACCGGTCTATTCTTGATATTGCGGTATTATAAAAATCACCACCAGGGGCCTTTTGCTCCGACTTCAAGCGTAGTTCTTCTGCTTGCCGCCGCTTCGCCCAATCAACCAACTTATTTCCAAACAGTCGCAAACTCTGAGTACGAATGGCCGCCGCAACTAAACTCGTATGGAACTTTTTGGATAAATGGGTTAAGTTGTCTTCAGGCGAATATTTATCAGATTGCAATTCCTTGACCTTATCAGCAGGCATCAGCACATTAATCGTAACTTGATTAATCCAACGCTCATTTACCAGATCTAGATCCGGTGAAACATTCAACACTTCATTATTTCCCAAAAAAGCATGCATCAGTTCATGAATGAGTGAAAAAATCTTCGCCTTTTTGCTATCACGGCTGTTAATAAATATTAACGGAACCACAGGATCCATTAATACTAACGCCCGGAATTCATCAACATCAAGCGGCCGTTGCGTATTTGTTCCAACAACACCATTCTGCATGACTAAAATACCTAGAGCGCTAATTTTTGTTCTGAGAATATTAAAGAAATCATCATCTGACATAGCTATTCCAAGTGTGTCGGACAAGTCTAGAATTCTTATAACATCCCTAGATACAGCGGCCGGATCCATCTTATCGTTAAATACGTGCTCAAATTGAAAATTCGTACTTTCATTTTGATCAAGTAGATAGTCTTTCATCCACGCCTGTCGCATTTCCATATCATATATCGTATCAATTAGACGCCTACTTGGCTGAACACCCTGATTATTAACCGTCCTAAACTTCACAAATTCATTTTTTTCTCTTGGTAACTCGGTTTTAAAAAAGTAATTAAACGGAATTCGCGTATCACGACTAAAGTTCTGAATTTGCTTAAATGTGGGATAATCATGGTCAGTCTGCGGGTTTTTCCAGTTGGAAAGTGCATACTTCTTTAATAATTCTGATTCATTCTTTTCACCATTACTGATGGCCCAATCAATAATTTCAGGGTTTACAGGAATCCGTAATACTGCCATGAAAATCACCACCTTTCGCCAAATATAAATCACTCACAGTACACACTATCTACTCAATCGTCTTCTTTTCAACACTGAGGAATTCTTGAATAGCGACATACGTCATGTTCTTTCTTACCTTACCATTCGCACCGAACGTTTCCAATATTTGAAATTCCTATTTATTTTACGTCGAAAACAACTTTAACCTCTTTCATCAGATCATTTAACGATCCAATAATGATTGCCTGACTTTCTAAATTACCAATTCGTATATTGTCATGATGCCTACGCAAACGTCTAGAATCTCCTGCATTGGGAAATAACGCGAATCTATATTCATATTCGCCTGAAAATTTCTTGTTTTTGACAAAATTAGCAGCCAATATGGAACCTAATCCAATCGGCACACCTTCGTAGACAGATTCCTTTTTAGCGATATTTTGTGCCTTCTCTGCCATCTTTCTCGTATCTACGTAATGAACCGGTGATTCTAAATGCTTAAAAGGCCCTAATCCACTAAACGTACCCAACTCTTTCTTTATCCTACTACTCACAATATTAAAATCCTGAAATGCAACAATCGTCCTAGGGTAATTTGTATCACTCATTAGAGAATCGTATAGATTTCTTATAACGTCATACCTAATAATATTAGCGGTCTCTATTCCTGGTCGAAGCTGTGTAACACAAAAAATATTAGCTGGAAATCTAAATGCCATTTCTTTAGGTAGCCCTTTTGAACTTTCATTAGAAAAATATCTCGAATACTCGAATCTTGGTCGAAAAACGCCTTCATCTTTATCACCAATACCAACATTTCCGCCTAAGTTCTCAATATCCCGATATGTTTGAGTGGAACCAAAATGAAGCTCACCATATTTTATAAAATCATTTAAATATCTCGTATCTACCAGTTTAAGAATTATACTACCTGTCTTCATGTAATTAATCCCCTAAAGCCAAATTGCTTATGCGCTCTCTTTAATCATGGGGTTCTACCTGAAAAAGCCATCTCACTTATGATACGGCGACCCCGCATTAATCATAAACGCTCGATAAACCTGCTCCGACAACACCAATCGCATTAGCTGGTGAGGTAACGTAAAACGTCCAAACGAGATCTGGGTATCAGCGCGCTTCAAAACTTCTGGCGACAAGCCCAGCGAGCCGCCAATCACGAAATCGATATCGCTGTGACCATAAGTCGTCAGTTTGTCGATTTCGGCCGCGAATTCTTCGCTGGAACGTTCCTTGCCTAAAATTGCCAGTGCGTAGACGTAATCGCGATCCTTGATTTTTTCCAGGATGCGCTGACCTTCTTTTTGCTTCACATTTTCCATCTCTGCGTTACTTAATGATTCTGGTGCCTTTTCATCGGGAACCTCAACGATCTGGAATTTTGCAAATTTACTCATTCTTTTCGCATATTCCGCAATTCCCTGTTTGAAGTATTTCTCCTTTAATTTACCAACACAGATAATTTTGATGTTCATAATTGACCGCCTTTACACAAGTTATTAACATAGTTATCCACAGGTGCATAACTCAATAATCAACATATTGTGGTGAACGCTAGTTCGCCACAATATTTATTTAGTCCGCTTTTGTCAAGACCCTTCCGACTTATCCACAGTTTTGCACAGCAACATCTGTTCGTGGATTCCGGTTACAAATCCCATTATATCAAGAATCCCCCGTCATTAAAATAACTTTTTTAAATTCAATCCACAGGGTAAGTCGGTGCTTGTGGATAACTTTTAAACAAGGCTCAATCCCGTCGTTGCGCCTGTTAATAAATTTCAATTTTTGACGGCTCAAATTATCACCAAAGTTGTCCACAGTTTTGCACACCCGCCGTTTTCCCGATAAATGCTTTGACGGCTTTCGGCCAGTTTGTTCGGCTTTTTACGTAACTGGGGCCGCCATTCACAAATTTTCCTGACTTTTGAAAAACGAACCTTCTCTTTTTCAGCATTATCCGCCAAAAGCGCAAAAAAACGCCCTCAATTGCAACTCACAATCAAGGACGTTTATGAAAATCTCATTTACTAGTTACTTTGTTTATTTAACGTTTTGGTAGTTTCTGTTAGCTTCATCGACGTCGTCTTCAGCTTACCGTCATGATAATACTTGACCGTTACCGTATCGTTGACGGAATGTGCGTATAACGCACTCCGTAATGTGGCCAGGTTCGTGACCTTCTTACCACCGAGTTCCGTAATCACGTCGTACTTGGTCAAACCAGCCGTCTTAGCCGGTGAGCCTGAGTAGGTCTTCATGATAACGACACCCTTCTTCACGCTTGATGGCAACTTCAGGACGGATGAGCGGTCACTAGCGGAGATATTAGCCACATTGTAGGTCGCAACCCCTAAGGCTGGCCGAACAACTTCACCATTCTTCACTAACTCGTTGATGATTTTAACGACTTCGTTACTTGGAATAGCAAAGCCCATCCCTTCAACGCTCGTGCCGGAATTATCCGAAGCCAGCTTCATCGAGTTGATTCCGATGACTTGGCCCGCAATGTTGAACAGCGGCCCACCTGAGTTCCCAGAGTTGATGGCAGCATCCGTTTGAATAACCGTTGCGTAACCAGTCGTCTGTCCAGACGTGTTCGTCGTCGCCACGGTCCGTTTCTTCGCGGAAATAATCCCTTCCGTCAAGGTCGTGGCGTAATTAGACCCCATCGGTGACCCGATTGCCAAGGCCGTTTCACCAACCTTGATATTGTCGGAATTACCGAAGCTAGCCGTCTTCGTGACCTTTGAAGAATTAATCTTCAGCACCGCTAAGTCGGTTACAGAGTCGGTTCCGACGATTTTAGCCGTCAGCTTGGTTCCGTTACTCAAAATAACCCGAATCGCGTTTGAGCCGCTAACAACGTGGTTATTCGTGACGATGTAGGCTGCGCTACCGCTCTTCTTGTAAATCAGACCAGAGCCTTCACTGTATTCTTCCAGTTTGCTAGAACTCGAATCTGAACTCGAAGAACTGTCGCTGCCTGATGAATCATCGCCACCAAGAATGCCGCTCCAGCCACTCGTTGAACTTTGCTTTTGCAAGTTGATCACTGAGACCACGGCTGCCTTGTTGTTCTGGAACACCTTGGTTGCCTGTGAGCTGACGTTGACCTTCACGTTCGTGGTTGAAGTTGACCCTGATTTGTTCGAGCCAGTTGGTACGCTAGTTGATGAGGTCGCAATATTGTTGTTTTGGAAATAAGTGATACCCCCATATGCAACACCACCACCGATGAGCCCAGCAACTAGTGCCGTTACTGCGACTTTAATTAATGATTTGTTAGCCATAATTGCGCGTCGAAACGCGATCCCTCCCTACTAATGCTGATTTTAAGTCTATTTTAGCGAAAAAGTGTGATTTTTTTATGATCGAAGCGTTGCGAAACATTAAAGCTAGCCTATAGCGTGATTAACTTCGTCGCTTTTTCTGGGTCGGTATCGTATAACTGAAAATCATGTTCCACGCCAAAATCATGCTCAGTCATCATTGAAGCCACTGTCAAATGAGCCAATGATTTCAGGTTGTTATCCTGACTCCGATGTCCTAAGTAAATTCGTTTGGTCCGATGACCGATCACATCCATCAAAGCGTTAGCGCCATCTTCATTGGACAAATGGCCCTCATCACCGATGATTCGCTGCTTCAGCGGCCATGGGTAGCGGCCCATCCGCAACATCTCCAAGTCATGGTTGCATTCGAATAAGTAGCCGTCCGCGTCACGAATAACCCCTTCGACATGCTCTGAAACGTAGCCGGTATCGGTAATAATGACAAACGACTTCCCAGCATGGTGCAGTTCATAAAACTGTGGTTCGGCCGCATCATGCGAGACACTAAAGGATTCCACGTCGAGGTCCCCGAGGTCCAAAGTCGTATCGGGATCAAAAACGTGGCATAGCTCAGCGGGGACCTTGCCAATTTTGTGAGCCATGGCATCCCACGTCCCCTGGTTGGCATAAATATCTAACCCGTACTTCCGGGCGAGGATTCCCGCTGAGTGACAGTGGTCGGTATGCTCATGACTAATGAAGAGACTATCGACTTCATTAATATCGCGGCCAATCGACGCCATCAAATTCGCGATTTTTTTGCCGCTTAGCCCCGCATCAACCAACACTTTATGTTCTGGCGTTTCAATGTAAGTCACATTGCCGGTACTACCCGACGCCAGAATACTTACTTTCATATCATCCGTTGCTAATTTTAATACCATTATTTAGGCTCTTCCTATCTCTGAAATCCATTACTATCTTTACATGATACACGCTTTTAGCAGGCTTGAAAAGTGAACGACCTGTTGCGACGCTGGCTACTGGGTCAAACGCGCGTCAAGGCTCCGGACTAGCATTGGATCGGCTGGCCCGCTGATTGCGTTAAAACGCCCGTCTCCGAATAGTCGCGGTCTGCTCAAAACGAACAGCTAGCCGCTTCTAAACAAAAAAGCCCCGCCAACCTGAGATTCGCCACCAGCCGCAACACCTCAGTAACCAGCTATATCTGATCACCGTTTGTCCGGCGCAACGAATCCCATCGCTTGCGGGACCCCTTCTTTATGACACAATCATGCTCTATGCTTAATTGCGCGTTTATTCTACGATATTCCAGACCATCCCAGCGGTCGTATCCAGACTGCTGGTCGTGGCGGAATTACTGTTTTTCATCGACGAACCTGTAAAGGCATTGATGCGGTGCAAGCTCACATTGGAGCTGTTCTTACTACGAACGGCGAAAATCCACGTCGGCACGTAGACACTGCTGTCTTTTAGCTTCAGCAGGCGCGAATACCCGAGCTTGGCCCACACGATCCGTGAACTACTTGAGACTTGGTTATACTGATACAGCGCCACCAGCGCCTTTTTCTCACTAATGGTGACCGCTTTTTCACGCAACGTTTTGACATTTGCCACATAGGTCTGCGTATAGCCGGTCAGCTGTTTTTCTTTGTTGACAAACAGGTGCACTTGCCCGGCAGCCGTTAAGATCTCACCATCCGCGACCTTTTGAACAAACACATAGTCACCATTGGACGATAAGTCTGCATCATACACGTATTCCGACCCATGAATCACGTTGGTACGTTGCTTCATGAAAGTCGTCAAATCTGATTTGGGTTTACTCGTATCGATGGTGGTCGTTGCCCGCAGCGTGCTGGTTAGTTTGCCACTACTTTGAACCCGCGCAGACTGTTCAGTTAACTGACTCAACGATTGTTTGAGGCCACTCTCATTACTGCCCGCAATGTAGTAGCCGGTCCCTTCGTGCGTGTCTGGATCTTTGAAACTAATATTATCAGAGCGCATCTCACGAATCACCGTGGTCGCGGTATCACCGGTCGTTTTCGTTGACTTGGAACTCGTCTGAACGAACATGTAACCTAGAAAGATATCGAGGACGACGAATGCGAGTAAGAAGATCCACTCAATTCTCCGAAAATTCATGCGGCCACCTCCTAAGATCCACTCAACATCGACGTATAAGTCCGCCAACTGCCGTTATAGTAGACATAATACGTCGGCGTCAAATCAATCACGAGTTTGGATGACTTGTTTTGCGTCCATTCATACCCCAATTCGATGCTACCGATTTTACTATCTTTGTAGCCCGCGGCCTTCAACTGTTTCAAGACGCTCGTCGAACTTGGTAAGGTCACCGCCTGCTTCTTGCCCGTCGTTGGAACTGGCACTTGTAAGCTGTACAAGGAGAAGTAGTAACGGTCCAAACCGTTAGACGTCAGCTGAATCCGCACGTCACCATTCTCAGTCTGATTAAAGATTGGGAACCCTTCAACGTAACTTCGATAGATGACGCTATTACTCGTGGCGTCGAAGCCATAATAGCGGATATTATCCATCGCCACGCCGAGACTAGCCAACAAATTAAAACTCTTCTTTAGCTGACTCGTCAGCGATAAGTTCCGGGTCGTGCCCGAATCACTATAGTCCTCAAAGTAAACCGTGCCGAGCTTGGAATCGACCGTCATCCGCTTGTAACTACCGGTGGTGTACTCTTGCTTGCCATTGCGATTATGCACCGAAACGGTCGAGTTCCCATCCGCATCTAACAACCGGTTGGCGATTTCACTAGCCGCCGCCTTACTCATCAAGTAGCTATAGTGTTGCATCGTCACTTGCTTCGGATAGTCGATATGCGCTTCGCCATTGCCGTAAGACATCTTGACCGCGATCTGCTTGACCTTATCCGTCGACAAGACCCGTTTTAAAGACTTCAGCGACTTATGCTTCAAACGTACGCTGTAGATTTCGTGATGGTCATCATTCAGAAAGTAGATGTGATTGGTATCATTGACCGGAATCACGATCCGACTGAATTCTGAAGACCGAAAACTATTCAAATTTTGCTTAAAAACCGTATTAAACAGGCTGACCGTGATGCTATCCGGGAAGTTCAACACGTATGAATCTTCGCCATTCAGCAGCGCTTGATAGCTCTTGGCTGACGAGATGCGCACTTTGGAGATACTCCGCGCATCCCACTTCCGCAACTGCTCACTAAACTGGCTCACTAAACTAACATTTTTATTGATCAACAGGGACTGCTTGCCCTGACTATTCGTGTAAATCAACTGGGTCGGTAAATAAATATCATCGATCGTCCGGGTGGTTAACGAGGAGTTCGATGAAGCCGTACTGACCTTGCTTTCGTGTTCATAACGCGAGGGATTTAGCCAGATGTACATGGATAAGACCACGCTTAATAGAATCAAAAGCGTCAATAGTACGGGTAAGATAAAGCGTCTAATCTTGTGAGTCGTCATCCCAAAGGTCCTCCTCCTCATAAGGTTCGTACGGCAAGGAAATGTAGAACGTCGACCCCTTACCTTCAACACTATCGACCCAAATGCGACCGCCTAGCATCTGGACAACTTCCTTCGAAATCGCCAAACCAAGCCCAGTCCCACCTTGCGCACGCGACCGCGCTTTATCCACGCGGAAGAAACGGTCAAAGACGTGGTTGAGGTCTGCTCGTGGAATCCCCAGGCCTTGGTCAGAAATACTGATGATGACCTGGTTATGCGTCTCCAACAAGCGGCAAGTGACGACGCCACCATCTGGTGAATACTTGATGGCATTGTTCATAATGTTGTCGAGGACTTGGGTGAACTTATCAGTATCGATTTCGACCCACAAGTCTCGTTTGGTAAATTCTCGTTTGATCGTGTAATACTTTGCCGGATTGTCATCCTTCTTCAAAATCATGTCGAATCGGTCCAGAACATAGTTGAACATCTCGTTGATATTAACCAGCTCCATGTCAACACGGGTCGTTCCGGAGTCCATCCGTGACAGGCTCAGGAGTTCATTGATCATGCGAATCATCCGGTCCGTCTCTTCTTGTGTCACCTTCAAAAAGCCCGGGGCGACTTCTGGATCCTTCCATGCCCCGTCACTCAATGCTTCAATATAACTCCGCAAACTCGTCAGCGGCGTCCGCAATTCATGTGAGACGTTGGAAACGAACTGTTTGCGGTCATTATCGATCTTCTGTTGTTCCGTGACGTCGTGGAGCACGCAGACCAAGCCACTAATGAAGCCAGATTCCCGCTGAATCAGTGAGAAGTAAGCATTCAGAATCAAATCACGCTCATTAGAAGAGAGGTCTAACATTAATTCGTCCTGATTCTCAATCAAGTCACGTAACGAATAGTCGTCACGAATCTTGAGGACGTCTAAAATCGAACTCCCAATCGCCTTCTCAGCGGTCACGTCCATAAAGTCCGAGGCCGTTTCATTAATGATCGTAATGTTACCGCGGCGGTCAGTCGCAATAACGCCATCACTCATGTGGGAGAGCACACTGTCCAAACGCCGCCGTTCCGCTTCAGTCGATTCTTGCGATTCCTCGACTCGAATCGATAAGTTATTGATGGCTTTCGCCAATTGGCCCAGTTCGTCATCACTATAGACACGCACTTGGCCCGCATAGTCGCCACGCGCGATTCGCTGTGTTTGTTGCTTCATTTCTTCAATCGGTCGCGTTATTGCCCGGGCAATAATGATGGCAATCCCTAGTCCTAACAGCATCGCGACTAACGAGGCAATCACAAAGATCCCCATGATATTGTTGATCGTACTATAGACCGACTTCATATTCGCACGGACATACAAGACCCCGACTAACTGGCTACTGTTCCCAGTCGAGTTGGAGCTATACAGTGGCACGATTGAAATATAGTAACGACCATTATTCTGCGTATCATAGGTACTCTTGGTGTAAGTTCGATTGTTGTAAATCGCGTTCTTCACGTTCCGGTCCGTTGTTTTTTGACCGACGATCGATTGATCATTAACGTCACTGGTCCCGCGAATCGTCCCCTTGCTGTCAACGACCCGAATCTCGTCAACATTCGTATTATTATAGTTGGAAAGAATCGTCTTAATCTGACCATTGGCTTTACTCGTATTATTAACGGTCAATTGTTCCGCTAGCGAGTTGTCAATATAAGTTGGAATTTGAACAGACTGTTTGAAATCTTGAATGTTCCGCGATTCCAGCTGTTTCACAAAAATCGCCCCAACGATTTCCAACGTAATTAGTAATAGTAAGGCAAAGACTAGCGCGATTTTAAAATTAATCGTTTTAAAAAAATTTTTCCGTTTAAATCTCAACACGGTTTAGCAACCTCTACTCGTTTTCTGGATTGCGGAGGTAGTAACCCACACCCCGCCGAGTCACCAGCCATTTCGGGTGACTCGGATTATCTTCAACTTTTTCACGCAAACGTCGTACGGTCACATCAACGGTCCGGACATCACCAAAGTAATCGTAGCCCCAGACCGTCTGCAACAAGTGTTCACGCGTCATCACTTGACCAATGTGTTGGGCTAAGTAATGTAGTAATTCAAATTCACGATGCGTCAATTCAATGTTTTCACCACGTTTGGAGACCATGTAAGCCTCAGGATGGATGACCAAATCACCGATTTCGATATCTGAATTCTCTTCGACTTCGGCTGGCTGCGCACTTGGCGCACCTTGCCGCCGTAAGTTTGCCTTGACCCGAGCCACTAATTCGCGGTTTGAGAACGGCTTAGTCACATAATCATCGGCACCGAGTTCCAGTCCTAGGACTTTATCCAATTCAGAGTCCTTGGCCGTAACCATGATGATTGGCATGTCATAATTCTTCCGGACTTGCCGGGCGACTTCCAGGCCGTCCATCTTCGGCAACATTAAGTCTAAGAGGATCAAATCAGGATGGACTTCATCGACTTTTTGCAAGGCTTCCTCACCGTCAGCGGCGACGTGGACTTCATAGCCTTCTTTAGTTAAATTAAACTTCATAATATCGGAGATTGGTTTTTCATCATCAACAACTAAGATTTTTTTCATAACGATTCTTCCTCCTTAGGGGAAAACAGGTTTACATTTCAATTTTAAGGTGGTTCACGATTAATTACGAGAAAAGGTCACTTTTCTCGCGTCAGGTCGGTTGAAATAAAATTCAACACTGTTTTTAGTATATCACAAATAGGGTTGGCTTTCTTTGATTGCCAATCCGCGTGGCCGTAGTATTTCCCGGGAAATAATCTGATAATTACGGTAACCGTTTTCATGGGTAATTTAGCAAAAAATTGCGCTTTTTTGAAAAAAAACACAAAATAGTGTTGTCAGAACTCAGAATTCATGATATTATATTTTTTGTTGAGTTATGGGCAGTTAGCTCAGCTGGCAGAGCAACGGACTCTTAATCCGTGGGTCCAGGGTTCGATCCCCTGACTGCCCATCATATAACCACACTAATCAGTTTTCACGCTGTGATAATCCACCGTGAGAGCTGATTTTTTTATACGCCCAAAAAGTGAAAGGACTGACCGCAGCCGTACAGCCGCGCCAGTCCTTTTTTGACATCAGCATCAATCCGCCAATGCTGGGTTTACTTTTCAATGTGGAAATAGCCTTCAGGTGCCTCGCTCGGCTTAGCCTGGTGCCAATGTTGGTTACTGCTTCCGTACTTGGTCGGTTGCGCATCGGGGTCCATCGCGACAAAGCGCCGCCCCACGGCATCCATAAAAATCACGACCCGCTGATACTCACGCGCAGGCGTGACCAACGTACAATTCTCATGCTTAATACCATAAACATCTACAAAATCCATCCTGACCACTTAGCTTTCTTGTTTGTCTGACGGACATCACCAACTGAAAAACCGAACCGTTAACATCAACGGTTCGGCACACTGCTAACTATTGAGGTCGAACGTTCGTCGCTTGCGGACCACGATCACCTTGTTCTTCATCATAGGTTACTTTTTGACCTTCATCTAAGGTCTTGAAACCATCCGTTTGGATCGCTGAGAAATGAACGAAGACATCGGTACCGTCTTCACCCGTAATAAAACCAAATCCCTTATCCGCGTTGAACCATTTTACCGTACCATTTTTCATTAATATAAGTCCTCTCAGAACTGACTGAAGTGGCGACAACGTTAACCCTTAGGACGCCCCATCGCTGGAGTGCCCCGCGCGCTAAGTGCTTCAAGTATATCATACCTCGCCGAATTAAGGGCAAATAACGCCATGCATAACGGATGACTTTCCCCCGCAGTTCAGGCATACTAATTAGTAACAAAGGGGGAAGCTAATCATGCAACATACCACTCGACAAGCAGCGCTCCAGATGATTCAGACAGCCCCCGTCTTCACATTAGCAACCGTTGATGCGGATGGCTATCCGACCATGGTAGCGCTGAGTCCTTTACCAATCAAACGGCGACTGGAAGAACTCTACTTCTACACCAGCCGCCAAACATCAACCACGCAAAATATTCAGAACTGTCGGCAGGCCAGCCTATTTTACTATCAACTCTCGGACTATTCGTCCATTATGTTACGCGGTAAATTGACCCTGGTCGGCAACAACGCGTTTGACCAGGATTGGCGCACGGCGCTGACTGACTTTCAGCAACAACTGGACTACAAGGACCCGGTCATTCTGCATTTTCAGACCAATTCGATCAAAATTCGTCAGATGATGACGATCGACCACCTGGAACTCATCGATCCACCCACTGATGAGCGACCGCATTAAATCTGACCCGCGCGCATGTACAGCGTCGTTTCGGGCGTCCGGCCGCGTGTGCGCACCTCAAGATATTGCCATTATTATATTCTGAAAGCCGTCATTAGACCGTCGTTTAATGGCGGCTTTTTATGTAAAATCATCCCCGAATTAGCACTGGCCTCTAACTTGACCGTGCACCAAGTTCGCCCCGACAAGGCCACAAGCCCCCCTTGATTCGTTCATTCACCTTCATAAGTAATGCCGCTTTCATCCCCGTAACGACGTGCTTTCAGCCGCAATATTTGCGAGGCCGCTAAAAAGAGACTAGGCTATAAGTGTACCTAATATTTTCATAGTTATAATTAAATGAATGCAATTTTTAATGACCGAACTAAGGAGTGTGAACTAATGAAACTTATTAGATTGCGAATTGAAAATGATGCGATGGACATCGCCTATCACCCGGTATCGGGGCAAGAAGCGACCGTTCACTACCTAATTGCTTATAATCCTGACCAATCAATCGGTGAAAACCTGGAAAACATCAAGGTGCGCTTAGCAGGATTGAAATTTGACGCGGCAATTCTTGAAAACGGCTTATCGTACCCCTTCTCTGATACGATCGTCGGCGTGAAC
This sequence comes from Lactiplantibacillus sp. B652, assembly GCF_023806745.1. NCBI lineage: Bacteria > Bacillati > Bacillota > Bacilli > Lactobacillales > Lactobacillaceae > Lactiplantibacillus > Lactiplantibacillus sp. B652. Next base: position 523,227 of record NZ_JAMSKY010000001.1, read on the forward strand.
TACGACCGCATCGATGTCGGCTTGGCGTTAACGAACTTGCTGAACATTCCGGTCGTCAGTCAAGCCGCCGTTGAGCAACTCGGACTGGCAGCCGCCGTAAAAGCCAAGAGTGCCTACTTAAAGTGGCATCTCGACTACTACGGCCAGTATCACGGCGTCCGCAATAACGGTCAAGAAGCCATGCTGACGATTGGTAACGGCTACTTCGGGCTACGTGGCGCCTTTTTGGAAAGTCACGCGGACAAGGATAATTATCCAGGAACCTACGTTGCCGGCGTCTTCGACCAAGAAACGACGACCATCAATGACCACCAAGTCACCAACGAAGACTTAGTCAACCTACCGAACGCACAATTCATCACGTTTGGCATCGATCACCAAACCCCATTTCGACTCAATGAACACGATTTACAAGACGTTTATCGGAGCCTCGATCTAAAAACTGGGATTCTGACAACGACCAAACTCATTCAGCTGGCTTCCGGCCATCAGCTCAAGATTCGCTCACAAAAGGTCGCTAACATGCAGGACTGGCACCGTTACAGCATCCGCTATCAAGTGACACCGCTCAACTTTGCCGGGAGTTTACAGATTTATTCCGAAATCGATGGCAGCGTCGTCAACAGTAATGTCAGTCGTTACAACGTTTTTGACCAGCATCACTTACAGACGATGGGCATCGAGACTGCGGCCAATACCGTTTTTCTCTCGGGACAAACTAAATCATCGCACATCAACTATACGATTGGTGCCCAACTAACCAGTCCCGACGTACCTGCCATCAAGAATTTCCACAGCACGCAACAATCCCAGGGCGTTCAACAAACCGTCTCGCTAGCCGTCGAAGCTGGTAAGACTTATACGTTTGATAAAGACGTCGTGATCACAACGAGCAACGTCGCTGATGACGCACAGTTGCCCCAGGTCCAAGCCGAACTCGACCAGTCCAGTTTTGACAAAACGGCAAGTGCCAGCAAGGACTATTGGGACGCAACTTGGCGGACGACCGATATCAAAGTTCGCGGCGACATCACTAGTCAGCGCCTGTTGCGGGTGAACATCTACCACAGTTTCGTTTCCGCTGCCGCCATTGAAAGTGGCCAACTAGACGCTTCCGTGGGGGCCCGTGGATTACACGGCGAGGCTTACCGTGGTCACGTCTTCTGGGATGAAATGTTCATTTTGCCGTTCTACACCTTGCACCGACCAGAATTAGCCAAACAACTCCTGTACTACCGTTACCGGCGATTACCAGCGGCTCGTAAAAATGCTCAGGCGGAAGGCTATCGCGGCGCTATGTTCCCGTGGCAATCCGCTTCAAAGGGTGACGAGCAGTCGCAATTCACCCATCTGAATCCCATCACAAAGACCTGGGATCCAGACAACAGCCGCCTACAACGCCACGTCTCGTTAGATATTGCCTACAACGTCTGGTTCTACTACCACGTCACGCAAGACCGCGACTTTCTCAATCATTATGGGATGGAATTATTGCTCTCAATTGCCGCATTTTGGATCAGTAAAGCGACCTATAATGAAGAAACTGGACGATACGATATTAGTGGCGTGATGGGTCCCGACGAATTCCACGAAAATTACCCGAACAGTACTAAGCCGGGATTGAAGAATAACGCCTATACCAATATCATGGTCGCCTGGCTCTTCGATATCATTACGAAGTTCAAAGCACAAATGCCACAGTCGGCCTTCCAACAAGCGGCTGAAGCGGCCAGTTTCGATACGGCCACTAGTCAAAAGTTGACGGATATTAGTCATCATCTGGCCTTAGAAATCAACCGTCGCGGGGTCATTGCCCAATTTGAAGGGTACTTCAATCTGCCGAAGCTTGATTTTCAGGCTTATCATCAAAAATACGGTGATATTGCCCGGATAGACCGCATCTTGAAGGCGGAAGATAAGACGCCGGATGCCTACCAAGTCGCCAAACAAGCGGACGCCCTGATGGCCTTTTACAACTTTGACGTGCCAACAGTCCAGGGTCTGATCGAACAAATGGGGTATCAACTCCCTAAAGAGTATTTGACCCACAACATTCAGTACTACCTGGCCCGCACGACCCATGGTTCGACCCTGTCACGCATCGTTTACGCGGTCTTGAACCAGCTTGATGACAACGATGATGACGCTTGGAAGCTGTTCTCAGAAGCCCTCGCCTCCGATTACTATGATATTCAAGGTGGGACCACGGCAGAAGGCATTCACCTAGGCGTGATGTGTGCCACTTTAAATCTGACCACCCGCAATTTTGGTGGTGTCAGTCCCCTCGGTGAGCACCTGCAAGTCAATCCGCAGTTGCCAGACCACTGGCAGACTTTGAAATTCAAGCATCTGTTCCGGGGTATCCACTACGTCTTCGTCATTGACCATCAGCGCGTCACCGTCACCGCTGATCAACCAAGCACGATCATTATCGGCAAGCAATCGTACCAATTACAAGCTAAGAAACCACTGTCAGTCACTTATGCCAGTTAAATTAGGAGGAAAAAACGATGGTTGAATTTGCAGCAATCAAAGGATTTGTCTTCGATCTCGATGGCGTCATCACGGATACGTCGGTCTTTCATAGTCAGGCTTGGCATCAAATTGCGGACAAGGTCGGCGTAAGTTGGGATGACCAGTTGGCCGACGCGCTCAAAGGTATCAGCCGGATGGATTCACTGAATTTGATTTTAGCCCGTGGGCATCGAGAAAATGACTTCACCCCTGACCAAAAAGCCGCGTTAGCTGCCGAAAAGAATACTAATTATCTCGCACTGGTCAATCAAATGACGCCCGCTAACATTTTGCCAGGCATCACTGATTTCTTAGCAGAATTGCAAGCCCATGGTTATGCCATGTCGCTGGCTTCGGCCTCTAAGAATGCGCCACTAGTGTTGAGCAAATTAGGCCTGGGGCACTACTTCACCAAGGCCGTTGATCCTGCCACGCTAACGCATGGTAAACCAGATCCAGAAATCTTCCGGCGTGGCGCTGAAATTTTGAATCTGAGCCCCGCTGAATGTATCGGAGTCGAAGATGCGGCTGCCGGCGTCCAATCCATCAACGGCGCCGGTGAAACATCGATTGGTATCGGTGACCCCACCGTGTTAGCTGCCGCTGACATCAACTTCACCGACACCACCCAATTGACCTTAGCCAACATTCAGTCACAACTGGTTACGGCCTGATTACTGCCTGAATGCCAATTTAATTAGTCTCTGTTTTCAACGTTCGCATCAAAGTAGCTTGATGCGGGCGTTTTTTGTTGCCCACATTATCTTGCAGGATTTTGGTATCGACTTGGTGCTTAGTGGGATTCCTGCTCGTTAGTCGATGCGCGCCTTAGTCCGACTTCCGGGGCCGGCTGACAACGCTGGAACGCAGCCGACGTCGATTTGAACTCACGCAGAAACCCACTGCGCAATTTCAAATACGAGTCTTATTCTAAGCCGGAAGAACCCCACTTCCAGCTAAGAATAATTTGGCTACTGAGCATTGTCCGGCGGGCCGGCCAGTCGGGGAACCTCTCGAATGGCAGATGAACGACCACCTAACTTGGTGCAATTGACCACTGAACATTCGGTGGATGATCCTTCAGAAAAAATTTTAAATCAGTATTTATGATGGTTTACGGTATTTAAATGCTGACAAAAAGACTTGAAGATTACTGGCTAGCGTCAACGGAAACCAGTCCTGAGGTTAGACGCTAGAGTTGTTATTAGTACAGAATTCAGAGTTTTACTCTCTTAGATGACTCAAAAATGTTGGCGAGATAACTTATCTATTACTGGGAATCAGCCTTACAGTTGAAAGCCAAGATAACTGTTTACTAGGAATCAACGACCAGTCCATCAAAAGTTGAGTCCGCAAATGTCTGCCTTTCGAATACTGTCCAGGCTGGAGGGTGTTTCTGACAATGCCCAGCAATGAAATTCCACTTAGCAAGCGTTTTGTGCTTGGTTAGTGGAAGACCAGTATTTAAGACGTGTTTTTCGGCTTAAATCTGTGTCCATTGCGTTCCGGCAATTGTCAGAAACACCTGTAAGCCGTCTTAGGACGCATCTACCAATGTATGTTTACGCCCAACTCGCCCTACTTCCGGCGGGTCACAGCTGGCGGTCTTGACTTTAATCCCTAACACTATATCCATTAAAAAAAACGACAAAGCGCCAAAACGCCTTGTCGTTATTGTCTTCAAACAAATTTTGTCTCACTGCTTCAAATCAAGTCAAAGTGCTTTAGCCCCTGTGCGATGCCATCGTGCATGTTATCCGCGGTAACGTAGGCAGCGAGCCGTTTGACGCGTGGATGACCGTTGCCCATTGCGATTGGGGTCTGGACCATGCGGAACATCTCAATGTCGTTTAATTGGTCGCCGAATGCATAGGTTGGGACGGTCGTCAGGTGCGCTTTGGTCAAAATATCGCGGATGCCGACTGCTTTGGAAACACCCCACTGCATCGTGTCCAAGGCCCGCGGATTATTGCGGACGAAATGGAGCCGGCCGCGGTAGCGACGTGCATACTGAGAAGCATTCAGTGGGTCAAAAGTCAGTAAGAAATTAATGTGGCGGTGTTGGTAGAACTGCGGGTCGACCGTTGCCGTCTGATGGAGCGTTTGATAATTATCAACGGTGAGGGCATCCCGATGGCTCAACGCAAAACCGGCGTTATTATAGTAAGCCAAGGCATGCTGCTGACGATTGGCGAAGTGGGTCACATCCGCCAAGAGATCCTTATCGAGTTCGTGCGCGCTCAAAAAGTGGCCCTGATAAGCCACATAACTACCGTTGGCGCTCACGATCGAATCAATCCCAGTCTGTTGCATGATGTCGCGCACTTCAAAGACGTTGCGGCCCGTCGCAATGACTGGCAAGATGTGATTGGCTTTTAATTGTTGAATGGCCTGAATGCTACTTGGCGCCACCGTCTTGTCGTCGCGCATCAGGGTGCCATCCAAATCAAAAAATACAACTGCTTGATACACACAATTACCCCCTATAATAATTCAACGTGTGACAATCTCAGCTCACACGAAGCTGTGTACAGGTCTATTATAGGCGGGTCGTGCAAATTGAGCTGGAATTGTGCTTGAACTTTCATTCCAGCTGGCCATGCACACGTCCCACTTGGGCAATTATCAAGGCATAACAAAACACGCAGCTTTTCAAGAAAAGCTGCGTGCAATCTAATACCGCAACGCAAGGATTGCTAGGATACTTTTTAACATGTCTGGTCTCCATGTTATTAGCGGGGTGCTATTAAAAAGTACATCCTTAATGTACTGCAGACTAAGTTATTCAACTATCAATTTTCTGTAAAGTTCAAGTAAAGTTTTCAATAACACGACACTGTTCGCCACCAATCGTCCGGGTCACCAAGCAATGTTGAATCGCCCGTTCTAAGTCCAGCGGCAAGCCGCTTAACTTCAAGTCATGGCTGGTGACCGTCCGCGGCTCAGTCGTCACATTAATCACGACTAAGACAGTTTGGTCGCCTTGCCAGTAACTGTAGCCGATTCCGTAGTCCGCTAAGTAAAACGGCGCAAAGTGGGCCGCATTCAACCAAGGATGTTGCCGGCGCCAGTGCAGCCACTCGGTCACAAACTGCACCTGCGCTTGATCAGCGTCAGCCCACGGATAAAAGGCCCGATTGTCCGGATCCTTGCCGCCCAGCATCAGGGCTTCATCACCGTAGTAGAGGCACGGCACTCCCGGAAGCGTCAATAGTAACTGGACTGCTAAACGCAGCCGTTGCTGGTTCTCTTCTAGCATCGTCAGGATTCTCGGCGTATCGTGCGTCCCAATATTATTAAAATTATACTGGAAGGTCGACGCCGGATAGTTTTCCTTCAACGTCATCAGCTCCCGCCACCATTCTGCGGGGCTGAGTATGCCGTTCAACACGTGAATAATCAAGCGCCGGAGTGGATAATTCATCACGGCGTGTAGTCCACCACCTTCCAGATAGTGCCGTCGTAGCCCGTACGCGAGCTTGTGCGAGGCATCTTCCCAGACTTCGCCAATCAGAACTTTGTCTGGATACCGGTCCAAAGTCCGCCGAATCCCCGCGATAAAATCATCTGGCAGTTCATCGGCCACATCCAATCGCCAGCCATCAACGCCCCGCTGCGTCCAATAGTCGATCACCGAATCGGGTTTGCCAAAGATAAAATCCCGGTAGGTCGGGTCTTCCTTGTCGACCGTCGGCAAGTCCCGAATTCCCCACCAACTGTCATAGTCTTGCGGATAGTGGATGAAGGTAAACCACCGATAGTACGGGCTATCCTTAGATTGCGTCGCCCCCACGGTGGGATACTTTTCAGCCTGATTAAAATACTTAGAATCCACGCCCACATGGTTGAAGACGCCGTCCAAAATCAAGCGCATCCCGGCTTGGTGCAGCGCGGTGACCAGGTCATCGAAGTCCGCTAGCGTGCCCAAGACCGGATCGATTTTCAGAAAATCACCCGTATCGTAGCGGTGATTGCTACTGGCTTCAAAAATCGGCGTCAGGTAGACGATCGTCACGCCGAGCTGTTGTAAATAGGGAATCTTCGCGCGAATGCCCCGCAGATTGCCCCCATAAAAGTCCCAGCGTAAAATCGCCCGGTGTTCATCGCGAACGTACAGCGGCCGGTCGGTCAAACGACCATAGATAAAGTTATTCGCTTTCGGTGCATTGACGTGTCCATCCGCATTGCCATTATTAAAACGGTCCACAAAAATCTGATAGGCGACACCCTCCCGGTACCACTGGGGCAAGGTCTCAATCGCCTTTAAAATCGTCAATTGGTACATCTGAACGTGTTCTCGCAAAACGTATTGCACACCGGGACCGCCATAGCCGCCATCGACACAGCCGTAGAACACGGTCGTGGTGGCCGTTTCGATACGGAAGTAATAGAAGTAGAGCCCCACCTGAGTTGGGATAAACGTCGTCGTGTAGGTCGTTGGGCTCACGGGTCGCAGCGGTAGCGTGGCCTCGTCATCCCACTGGCCATCATGCGCCACACACAAGTCGACCTGTTTGACCGGCGTGACACTTTGAATGCCGATGGTGAATTGGACGGGCGTCTGTTGGGTGACCGCCCAAAGGGTGTCTTGTATGTCGGTAAAAACGAGTTATACGTGACCTGCATTGTCACCCTTCCTTTCTTAATTCAGCCGCTCGTGCGGCACTTGCCAAATATCGTCCGCATACCGGGCGACGGCCAAATCAGCGGCAAAGTGCCCGGAAGCCGCGATGTTGGCTAGTGACCGTTGTTGCCAGGTCGGCTGGTCTTGAAAATCACGACTGATTTGTTGTTGTTGCGTGACATACGCGCGGTAATCTGCCAAGACAAAGAATTCATCGTTGTACCGCAGTAGCGAATCGTAAATCTCGCGGCCGACCGTTGGTATCCCCGGAATCGTCCCATCGACTAAGCTATCCAAAATGCGTTTTAATTCTGGATCAGCCTGGTAAAAGTCCGCTGCGTGATAATTGCCGCGATGGTAGTAGTCATAGACCTCGTCCACTTTCAGACCGAACGGGTACTCGTTCTCCGCCCCGGCCGCTTGGATAATGTCGATGTTAGCACCATCATAAGTCGCTAACGACAGCGCGCCATTCGCCATCAACTTCATATTGCTGGTCCCTGACGCTTCCTTAGAGGCGGTCGAGATCTGCTCACTCACATCTGCGGCGGGAATAATCAACTCAGCGATGGACACGCCATAATTCGGAATGAAGACCACTTTCAACCGGTCCCCGATGGCCGGATCCTGATTGACCAAGTCCGCCACCACGTTGATCAGCTTGATAATTGCCTTGGCATAGTGGTAACTCGGGGCGGCCTTAGCGCCGAAAACGTGCACCCGCGGGACAAACGGTGCTTGCGGATGGTCCTTGAGTTGAAAATACTCCCGGAGAATCTCAAACACGTGCAGTAGTTGCCTTTTATAGGCGTGCAGCCGTTTGATTTGGACGTCATAGATGGCATCGGTCCTGATTTTGATGCCCATCGTCCGCTGTACATACGCTGCCAAAGCCTGTTTATTAATCTGTTTGACTTGTCCTAATTGGTGCAAAAAGTGATCGTCTTGTTGATACGGCAGTAACGTCTGCAACAAATCAGGCTGTCGGCGCCAATCCGTGCCGATCGTCTGATCGATCAGGTGTGCTAAGGGTTGGTTGGCAAGTTGGACCCAGCGCCGAGTCGCAATCCCGTTCGTCTTGTTATTAAAACGTTCGGGATAAACTTGATACAGTCCCCGTAACACGTCCGTCTTCAGTAGCTCGGTATGCAACGGTGCGACCCCGTTAACGCTGTGGCTACCAATCACTGCCAAGTAGGCCATCCGCACCTGGCCATTGCCCAAAGGCGCCGTCTGATCGACCAGTGCCTTGCCAAAAATGGGCGTCTGTTGTTCCCGATAACGCCGGTCGATTTCCACGATAATCTGGTAGATTCGTGGTAACAGGCCCTTAAACATGTCGATTGGCCACGTCTCCAAAGCCTCTTGTAAAATCGTATGATTGGTATAACTCATCACTTGGGTCGTCAACGTCCATGCCACATCCCAGGTGCAGTGATGCTCATCCATGAGTAGCCGCATCATCTCCGGAATGACGAGCGTCGGATGGGTATCATTGATGTGAATCGCGACCTTTTTGCCCAGATTGCGTAAGCCATGATGACTCGCACAAAAGTCCCGGACGATACTTTGCACGCCAGCGGATGAGAAAAAGTATTCTTGGCGCAGTCGCAGCTGTTGTCCGGCTGAATTGGAGTCATCCGGATAGAGCACCTTGGTAATATCGCTGATACGGTCGCGTTGTTCCTGCGATGAATAACTTTCCGACGCGCTAGGTGGCAGTTCTGCCGACCATAAACGCAAGGTGTTCGTGATGTCATTATGGTAGCCAACGATGCCGACATCGTAAGGAACGGCTAAGACATCATCCGTATTTTCATACTGCGGCTGCAAACTGCCATCAGGTTGCGGCTGGAGCCAGACGTTGCCGCCAAATTGGACGAGACAGCTCTTATTATCACGGCGCGTCTCCCAGACATTACCGTGATGTAACCAATCATCGGGCAATTCGACTTGGTAGCCGTCCATAAAGACTTGTTTGAATAAGCCATAGCGATAGCGGATGCCGTTACCATTGCCCGCGATTTTCAAACTAGCCATCGCATCCATGTAACAGGCTGCTAATCGCCCTAAACCGCCGTTACCCAGTGCCGGGTCGGGTTCCGCTCGACTGATGGTCTCGAAATCTAAGCCCAACTCTTTTAACCCTTTTTTGACCGTATCCAGTAAATTCAAGTTCAGCAGGTTAGAAGCCAGGAGTCGACCTGGCAAAAATTCGATAGAGAAGTAATAGACTTGTTTTTGATGCTGGTCGCGATACAGTTTCGCCGTCCGCGTCCAGCTTTGACTGTTGTAGCGCCGGACTAACTGCCCGAGCGCAATAAACTGGCCGATCGTTGACGTGTCATTCAGCGCTGTCGAATACAGCGTCTCAATTTCACTTAAAAAATCTTTCTTAAACTGTGCGCACGTTAATTTCAAACTCACACCCCCACTAAACCTAACGCATTAACTTCAAATAGGTCGTTCGGTACTGTTGCGCCGACCGTTCCCAGCCAAAATCACAGGTCATCGCTTGATGTTGTAACTGCCGCCAGATTTGTGGTTCGTGCCGGTATAAGTTCACGGCGACTGTCAGCATCTTGCGGAACACTTCTGGTCGGTAATCATCGAAGCTAAACCCCGTGCCCTGACCGGTATATTGATTATATGGCAGCACCGTATCGCGCAACCCACCGACCGCGTGCACGACTGGCAGACTCCCATAATGCATCGCCATCATTTGCGATAAGCCACAGGGTTCGAAGGCGGACGGCATCAAGAAGAGGTCACTAGCCGCGTAGATTTGCTGAGCTAGCTGCGTATCAAACTGAATCGCGGCCACCACTTTTTGCGGGTACGCCTGTTGATAGGTCCGCCAGGCTTGTTCGAGCGCCGGCTCACCGGTTCCCAACACAACCAACTGCACATCCTGGCGCTGCAAGAAGGGATTCAATGAATCGAGCAACAGATCAATCCCCTTTTGCCGTGTCAGCCGTGAGATGACGGCCAATAGTGGGACATTTTTTTCAGGCAAGCCGAGACGCCGTTGCAACGCCCGTTTGTCCAATCGCTTCGACTTTAAGTCCTTGACCGTATAATTGACCTTTAACGCCGGGTCAGTCGCTGGATCATAGACCTGGGTGTCGATGCCATTCAAGATGCCGCTCAGCTTATGCCGATTGGCCCGCAAGACCCCGTCCAGGTGCTCGCCAAACGCCGGGGTCTGAATCTCCTGCGCATAGGTCGGTGAGACGGTATTGACGGCATCCGCAAAGTTAATGCCACCCTTCAGCCAGTTCACACGGTCATAGAAGGCGACCCCCGACTCGGTATACGTCTCGGTCCCGATGTGAAAGAGGCTATCTAAGATGATTGGGTCATAAATGCCCTGAAATTGTAAATTGTGAATCGTCAGCAGCGTCTTGATATCGCGATAGGCTTCGATCCAGTAGTACTTCTCGGCAAGTAAGACCGGGATAAACGCGGTGTGCCAGTCGTTGAGTTGCAAAATGTCTGGAATGTAATCGATGCGTTCCATCATTTCACAAATCGCCATCTGGAAAAAAGCGAAGCGTTCGCCGTCATCCCAGTAACCATATAGACCGTCGCGTCCAAAGTAGTCTAAATTATCAATTAAATAATATTGAACGTGCGCGACCGTCACCGTCTTAACACCACAATACATCGCGCGGGCACCCACCTGAACGGTAAAGTGCGTCACCGGTTTTAGCTGCTGCTGATACTCGGCTGGCATCTGCCGGGGATAGTAGGGAATCACGACTCGTATCTCGACGCCTTCTGCTTGTAACGCACGCGGCAGGGCCATGCTGACGTCACCCAGTCCCCCCGTTTTATAAAAGGGGGCCGATTCTGCCGCTGCAAATAACACCCTAGTCATTGACCGCCACCTCCGCTTGCTGGAAGACGCGCTGGCCCTTGCTGATAATTAACGGTGCCGTTGGCGTGCCTTTGAGTACCAGGTTAGGCCCAATCACGGCATCCTTATCAATAATGACATTTTCGAGCTTACAGCCGGCCCCGATACGAGCCCCTTGCATGATGATGGCATTCTTGACTTGGGTATCGCGATTGACCAGAACATCTCTGAAAATAACGGAATGCGTGATTTGACCCTCGATGTAACCACCCGTTCCGCAGAGGCTGTCACGACACAGTGAGCCCGTCGCAAAGAAGGTTGGAATCTCGTTTTTGACCTTGGTATAGATTCGCCGTGAACTGTAGAACAGCGCCCGGAAGTTGGCTTCATCCAGCACGGCCATGTTGGCGGCGAAATAACTCTTTATATCATGAATATTGGCTTCAAATCCAGTGTATTCAAAGGCGTTCGCGTTGTGCTGAATCACGGCTTGGCGCATCAATTCTTCCAAACTGATCATGTCGCCGCGCTGGTTTGCAGACTGTAATAGTTCAATCAAGTCGACCGTACTCATCAGATAAATCGCCATACTTTTGGCCACTTTTTTAGTCCGCGGCCCGATTTTCGCCTTACTCATTGGCACCACCGCCGTTGCTTCACCCTTGGCAGTCAATTGTAAAATGGTGTTTTCAGGAATCAGACTGGCTGGGTCGACTCGTTTGTAAACGGCCGTTACGGGACTATTGCGTTCCTCGTGGTAGCGTAATAGCGCCTTCAAATCAATGTTACCGACGTTGCGGGTACTCATGACGACCGAGTACTCACTCTGACTGCATTTGAGGAACTGAATCGAATTGTCGTAGTAGTGATGCAACAGCGCCGCTTTCTTCTCCGGAGCGACTAACTTCAAATCGTTATAGGGCGATAGGAACAGCCCCCCGCGAATCGTGTTCAGGCTCCAATCACGGCCGCTTCTGAGATGGTCAGCAACGGAGCGACCAGAACGGGGCACCGTCACCATCACATTTTGAATCCCGGCATTAATCACGCTTGAAAGTTGAAAATCGACTAAGCGGTACCGCCCGCCAAATGGTAGCATACCGACGGGTCGCACGGCCGTTAAGGGCTGTAACTTATCACTTGGTTCTAGTAGGTTGATAATGGCACTAACTTGTTCACGTCTCATGGCTGTTCCACCCCCATCGTTTCGTGATACCCAACCACTGCAATTTCATCATCCGTTCCGATGATTTGGGCATCATCACCAATCACTGCATCTTCCCCAATTAGTGCGTGGTCGATCACCACGTTTTTGCCAATCGTTGCGCCCGGCATGACCATACTGTCGACGATGCGACTGCCCATCCCAACGGAGACCCGCTGTGACAAGATCGAATGGTCGATCTCACCCGCGACGTAACAACTATCGACGACCATCGCGTTATTGACCTGACTCGTCTCAGTCAAGAACATCGGTGGTAGGACCTCCGCTTTAGAATAGATGCGCCAGTAGCGGTCGCCGATATTCAACCGATTATGTGGCGACAAGAACTCCATGTTGGCTTTCCACAGACTCTTGATGGTCCCGACATCGCGCCAATAACCCTTAAACGCGTATGCGTAAACGGATTCATTATTGGCCAGGTAAGATGGGATGACGTTTTTCCCGAAATCCTCTAACGACTTATCGGTCGCATAACTCTTAACCAGATAGTCCCGAAGCGTCGGCCAATTGAAAATGTAGATACCCATCGAGGCTTTGTCGCTCTTGGGATGTTCGGGTTTTTCTTCAAATTCGATGATTCGGTCAGTGGCATCCGTATTCATCATGCCGAAGCGCTTCGCTTCTTCCTTCGACACCGGAATCACGCCGACCGTCAGCGACGCTTTCTTCTCCTGATGATATTTCAACATCGCGTCATAATCCATTTTATAAATATGGTCGCCAGACAGGACGAGCAAATACTTCGGGTCCTGTTGGTCGATATATTCGATATTTTGATAAATGGCGTGCGCGGTTCCTTGGAAGAACTTCTCGCCTTCACTTGACGAATACGGCTGCAGAACAGTCACGCCACCATTCAAGCTGTCAAAGCCCCAACTAGCACCACTGCCGATGTGCGCATTCAACTCTAAGGGTTGATACTGCGTAATGACGCCGACCGTGTTCACGCCGGAGTTCGCACAGTTACTGAGTGTAAAATCAATGATCCGATAACGGCCACCAAACGGCACGGCTGGTTTGGCCGTATCCTTCGTTAACTTACCTAGACGGGTCCCTTGACCGCCCGCTAAAATGATTCCTAACATGTCATCTTGCATGCTTAACTCCCCCTCGCATTATTTTGACTGGTCGAATTAACAGCGCGCCCATCGCGGGTAACGTTACTGTAAAGCTGGCTGGTTGGCCGCGATACGGAATCGCGTCGGCCGTAAAGTCCGTTTCGAGCTTGGTCCACGTGCCGCCAAAGGCTTGGTCTTCTGTATTGAGTAATAATTCGTAATGCCCCCGATATGGGACGCCGATGCGATATTCGCGCCGTTCGACGGGCACAAAGTTAAAGGCCGCTACGACAAAGCTGTACTTACGTTTGGCTTGGCGAATAAAACTCATCGTCGAGCTTTCTGGATCATCGGTATGGGTATAAATAATCCCTTCAGGCGCATGGTCGAGTTCCCATAGTGGCCGATTTTGCCGATAAACTTGGTTCAAGGTCGCGGTAAAGTGCTGCATCCGCTTATTTAACTTGTCCTTCAAGTCGACCCATTCCAAGGCACTCCAATCCCGCCATTCCAGGAACTGGCCCCATTCGGCCCCCATAAAATTCAGCTGTTTGCCTGGAAATGCCAGCATGCACGACTTCATCGTGAGAAAACGGCAAAATGAAGTGCTCATCGAACATGTAAACAAAGGCAAAGGTCAGCAGGTTAAAGTGGTCGTGGCGATAGAGCGGATCCATCATGAAGAAGTCGAGCGTATCGTGCATCCAGCCCATATTCCACTTATAGTTAAACCCCAGCCCACCGTCAGCGACCGCCCCGGTAACTTGGGGGTAAGCGGATGATTCTTCGGCAATCATCAAAACGTCTGGATGACGCGCTAGAATCGTCGTATTGAGCTTTTGCAGAAAGGCGATACCTTCGAGATTGCGATTATCACCATACTGGTTGACCTGGCCCTCACGTCCTTCGTCATAGTCGAGGTACAGCATGTTCGAAACGGCGTCAACACGAAGCCCATCGAGGTGGCACTGATCGAGCCAGAACAGCGCACTTGAAATCAAAAAGCTTTGGACCTGCGTCTTACCAAGATCAAAGTTCCAAGCCCCCCAGCGCCGATTATCCGCTCGTTTCGCATCCGCATATTCAAAGGTCGGCGTCCCGTCGTACTGATACAGAGCATCGTAATTGCGGATGAAGTGGCCGGGCACCCAGTCGACTAACACGCCAATGTTAGCTTGATGGCATTGGTCGACAAAATTCAGGAAGTCATCGCGACTGCCAAACCGACTCGTCGGGGCAAAGTAACCGAGCTGCTGATAGCCCCACGAAGCATCTAATAAATGTTCCATCACGGGCATCAGTTCAATGTGCGCATACCCCAATTGTTTGACGTAGGGAATCAATTCCGTCGCCAACTCAGCATAGGTCTCATAACTATCATCCGCGTGCCGGCGCCACGAGCCTAAGTGGACTTCATAAATATTGATTGGTCGGTTGACCGCGTGTGATTTTTTCCGCCGTGCGAGCCATAAACTGTCGTGCCACACCATTGAGACGGGTTCGACGACGACGCTCGCATCGCCGGGTTTACGTTCAAACTGTTGGGCAAACGGATCAATTTTGAGCGTCACCTGACCAGTCGCGGTCGTAATTTGAAACTTGTATAAGTCCCCCGCATGGACGCCCGCGAGTTGTCCCTGCCAAATGCCGGTCGCCCCTAATAACTTCAGGCGATTCGGCTGCCAATCGTTAAAATCACCGACAACGGCGACCGCTTTTGCATGTGGCGCCCAGACGCGAAAGACCGCGCGACCTGTCGCTGCTAAGTGGCACCCGAGGTAATCCTGACTGTTAAAACCCGTGCCGGTATTAAATAAGTAACTTGCATCGTTTATTTCAGTAACTTGTTTGACCAACACCTCACACCCCCTATGTGATTAACTGAGCAGTTCCATAAAATTAATCTTATTATAAGTAGTTGATTGTCGTTTGCCTATCCTTGATAAGGTGGCCTTACATAACCCCTTCAACCGGTACAAACGCCGAAAATATAAGGATTATTATTGGTTGGTCGTCAATTCTCTGCAAACTGAGTCATGACAACTATTCGCAGTGAAGCCCGTGGTGACTAACGTTAACTTGTCTAGTCTCACAATTGATCAAAAAAAGCCGAAAAAACGTGGTTTTTTCGGCTTAGTTGATTTATTCAATTACATTTCTATCAAATTATTAATATTTCTGGCGGTGGTTGGACTTAAAAACGCCATTCAGGCGCGTAGACCTGAATGGCGTTGTGGTTGAGGGCTGGCACTTCTTAAAGTAGCGTTTGCCCCACATAAAGTACTATTTCCAATAAGCGTACCGATAAAGCGTATCCCGCAACAGGGTGAAGTGTACGCCGCCGACTTTTTTACTGATCAGGTGTGCGGCCGACGTTTGATAGATTGGGGTCACCCCTTGTTCTTGAGCAACTAACTTAGCAGCTTGTTGCATCGTCTGGTAACGCGCCTTGGTGGACTGCTTATCAGCGGTGATCGTTGAAATCAGCTTCTCGTACTTGGCGTTGTTGAACTTCCCGAAGTTAACGGAGTTGGTCATTGACGCCTTGTTCAAGAAATCAATCGGGTCTTGGAAGTCACTGGACCAGGACAAGGTCGCAAAGTCAAAGTCACCCTTGCTGAGAGTTGAAATTTCGTTGGTCAGTGGGACTGACTTCACGTTGACGGTCACCCCTTTGAGATTCTTCTGGATGGCCGCTTGAATATATTCAGCGACAGACTTATTAATATCATTGTCATTCGTTAATAATTGCAGCGTCAACTTCTGATTACCAAGACTAGCCTGGGCTTTCTTCCAGTATTGCTTGGCCTTCGCGGGACTGTATGGATACAAATTACCCGTATCCGTATTGAAGTCCTTGCCGGTCGTTGGATTCGTCGTATTGCCTGATGGGACTAACGACGTCGCCGCAACGGAACCATCCTTCAGAATGTTCTTGACCAGCGATTGCCGGTTGAGCGCGTAGCTAACCGCCCGCCGTAAATCGGTGTTCTGTAGTGCAGACCGTTTCTGATTCCAGAGCATGAAGTAGAGTTGGTTTAGCTTCGTAATCTTCAACTGACTCTTAAGCGACCCGCGTTCTGCCTCGGAGACTTGAGTCCCGGTAATCTGGGTCACTTGAACCTGATCGCTTTGGAACAAGTTTTCAGCGGTACTATTATTCTTGACCGTCTGAACCTTGACGTTCTTGATTTTAACCTGTTTATGCCCATAGTAGTATGGGTTCTTCACGTATTTCCACGTGTCATTAGTTCCCATCCAGCCCTTGAGGACGTATGGGCCATTCGACAAGGTCTTCGTGGCTGAAGTGCCGTACTTATTGCCATATTTTTCCGTAAAGGTCTTATTCAACGGATAAATTTCTGTAGCCAGCCGGTAATTGAAGTACGGCACCCGCTGCTTCAGCGTGATTTGCAACTTGTACTTGCCCAGCGCCTTAACGCCTAACGTCTTAACAGCTTTTTTACCCGCCGTGATGGCCGTAGCATTCTTGATTTCAGCTACGTGCCCGACTTCTTGGGACTTCGTATTCGGATCAACTTGCCGTTGTAAAGAATAAACGAAGTCGGCCGCCGTGACTTTTTTACCATTCGACCACTTCGCATTGTGCCGCAAATTAAAGGTGTACGTCTTCCCATCATTAGTTGGCTTGACGACCTTCTTGGCAATCGCGGGTACCACTTTACCCTTTTGGTTGGTGGTGTATAGCCCTTCCATGAACTGTGCAATAGCGGCCTGGCTGACGATATCATCAGCTTTATCGGGGTCGGCCGTTGCCATCGCTTGGCTGGCAGTGACGTTCAGAGTCTTCTGCTGACTAGACTTCTGACTGCCACACCCTGCTAAGACTAACCCTAGTAACGCAATACTGACACCGCTGACCCATAATTTAATTTTCATCACTCATAACCCCTCACCTAGTAATCCTGTGTTATTGCCGACTGTCAATTGCTTGGCAACAACAACACATCAACGGTAAGCCGCCATTATCCGTCGTGAGCCGCATACTGCTGGTCTTCACAACTAATTGACCGTTTTGTGATCCTAAGTTAGTCATCGTGATTCCTCCCAAATAATTAAAAACTAGTTAAGATAAGATTAGTGCTAGAGTTTACATCTGTCAACTAAAAGTTTTCATAGGCGCGTGTAACTGTCGCTGATTAAGGGTTTCAGAGTGTGAGGTTCAGACGGGTTGGGACTGAGGATTAGCCTAGCTAGAGCGTTAAGCGGTGAATTTCCGCTTGGCGTTCTAGCTAGGCTAATCCTCAGTCCCAGTCTGACCCGAACACGTTTCGACAATATTGCTGACGAGCTAAAATTAGCTTTGTCAGCAGGGTAAATGAGAAGTGGTGCTGTGCTAGATGATTGACTATGACTAAAGCGTGCAGTTTTCAAGTTCAAAAGTAGTCAGCTGAGACCCGCTGGAAACAGTGCGAGCTAGCGTAAACTTGCTGTTGTAGTATCGTCCTAAGGCGGCTTCCAGGCATTCTGGGCAATGGCCGTGACGTGGTGGACACAGATTTAAGCCGACAACCCACGTCTTAAATACTGGTCTTCCACTAACCAAGCCAAAAACGCTTGCTAAGTGGAATTTCACCACTTGGCCTTGCCCAGAATACCTTCCAGCCGGGATGGTATTCGAAAGGCAGACATGTGTGGACTCAACTTTTTGTTGAATTAGTCGTTGGTTCCTTGTTACATAATGACTTTGACATTCATCTGTCAGTCTGTTTTTTAGAAATAGCTAAGATTCCTTTGCCATGATTTAATGCTGTCAGACAAGCAGTTCACTGAACTTATCAGAAATTACTCTAGTCGTCTGAGATAACAAAATCTTGAATTCTAAACGAAGGTAATTTTGTCGACTAAGTTCAAGACTAGGTGCCATTGAAATTGGTATCATTAAGATAAATGACTAATATTCAGTGGTCAGTTGTGCCCAGATAGGTGGACGTTCATCAGCCATTCGAGCGGCTTCCCGACTGTAGGGGCTGGCTGACAATGCTCAGTAGCCAAATTATTCTTAGTCGGAAGTGGGCTGCTTCCGACTTAGAATAAGACTCGTATTTGAAATTGCGCAGTGATTTTCTGCGTGAGTTCAAATCGATGTCGGCTTACGTTCCAGCAATTGTCAGCCGGCCCCGGAAGTCGGACTAGGGCGCACATCGGCTGACGAACAGCAAAACAAATATTTGGCATTTTTTGATCATCTTTAGTACTAAAATACTGAAGTACTAAGACATTAAAGTACTGAGTTACCAAAGTACTAAAATACTAAAAAAGTGCCACAGCACACAGTCATCCATCAGGAATAACTGTGCACTGTGGCACTTATATTAGCTTAAGTTAACATCCGCCTAATGGCGAACTTGGCCATTACCGTCGATCACATACTTATATGACGTGAGTTCGGCTAAGCCCATTGGACCACGGGCATGTAATTTCTGCGTTGAAATGCCGATTTCAGCCCCGAAGCCAAATTCAAAGCCGTCGGTAAACCGAGTTGAGGCATTGATATAAACGCAAGCCGCATTGACCCGTTGCTGGAAGATCTTACCTGCTTGGTAGTTATCCGTCACAATCGCTTCTGAATGCTGCGTATTGTAGCGGTTGATGTGTGCAATGGCCGCTGCTTCTGAATCCACGACTTTCACCGCAATGATCAAATCATTGTATTCGGTTCCCCAGTCAGCATCCGTCGCTGGTACGACGTCCGGTACGATTGCTTGGGTCGCTTGGTCACCACGGACTTCGACACCCTGGTCACGCAGCGCTTGAATCATGCTTGGTAAGTACGCTGCCGCAACGTCTTGATGGATCAAGAGTTTTTCGGTGGCGTTGCAGACGGACGGCCGCTGAACCTTACCGTTAATGACAATGTCTGTGGCCATTTGCAACTGCGCATCCTTATCAACGTAAACGTGGCAATTGCCAGCACCCGTTTCGATGACGGGCACCGTGGCTTTGGCGAGGACCGTCTGAATCAAACGCGCACTGCCCCGCGGAATCAAGACATCCACGTAGTCCGTCAGTTGCATGAACTTCTCGGCCGTGGCGTGCGAGGTATCCGTAATTAATTGGATCGCGTTTTCATCCACATCGTTAGCACGTAAGGCGCCGCGGAGGACTTGAACTAACGCTTGGTTAGAGTGAATTGCTTCCTTGCCACCCCGTAAAATGACGGCGTTGCCCGTCTTAAAACAGAGCGCGGAGGCGTCGACCGTCACGTTCGGACGTGCTTCAAAAATCATTCCGATAACCCCAAGTGGTACCCGCTCCTTAGCAATCATCAGCCCGGCTTCATTGCGCCAAGCGCGGTCGACATTGCCGATTGGATCGGGTAAAGCGACCACTTGTTTGAGACCAGTAGCCATCGCTTCGATCCGGTCAGCAGTCAATCTGAGTCGGTCCACGAATTTTTCAGGAACTTGTGGGTTTTCTAAGTCCTTCGCATTGGCTGCTAGAATTTCATCCTGCTGGGTCGTTAAGGCCGTTGCCATCGCTAACAATACTTGGTTCTTTTGCATCGTGGACAGTAATCCCAGCGAATAGCTGGCCTGCTGTGCGCGCTGCCCTAATTGTGCTAAGTCTTCCATGCGATTTGTCCTCCTATTCTTGTCTAACCAAAGAGCGTGCCGACGGGTTCACCTGCTAAAATTTGAAAAATCACGCTAGGGTCCGCTCCATTCGCCAAAATCATCTGGCCGTGCGCGTCAATCATCCGTTCTGCGGCTTTGAGCTTCGTGACCATCCCACCAGTGCCGAAACGACTGCCGCTACCACCAGCGAGTTCGTACGTGTGCTGATCGACTTTCTCGATATGGGCCAGTAACTGCGCTTGCGCATCAGCATTCGGATTCCCATCATAAAAGCCATCGATATCGGATAGCATAATCAGTAGATCCGCCCCAATATTGGTCGCCACGATGGCCGAGAGTTGGTCGTTATCACCAAACTTAGTCTCATGGTCCAATTCATCCACGGCGACCGTATCATTTTCATTCACAATTGGCACCACGTTTTGTTTGAGCAACGCTTCAAAGGTATTCAACACATTGTGATGACTCTTGGGGTAAACAAAAATATCGCGCGTTAATAGTAACTGGCCGATTTTTTGCTCATAAATGGCAAACCGTTCTTTATAAATCGAAATCAATTCAGTTTGACCGATTGCTGCAATTGCCTGTTGTTCTGGAATCGCTTTGGGCCGTTGCTTTAAGCCCATATAATTCAAACCGACACCAATGGCCCCCGAGGAGACGAGTACGACCTCGCGTCCCCGATGCCGCATTGCACTAATCACAAAGGCTAATTGATCGATTGCACGTAAATTGATCGACCCATCGGGATAGACCAACGTACTCGTCCCAACCTTGATTACGACGCGTTTGGCGTGCAATTTTCGCATCACTTTCATGACGACACCATCTTTTCTGATTATTTTGTTTCACGTGAAACATTGGTTTTTAAATCTGTTTTCATATAATTAACCGCGCGTGGGTGATTCAGGTGGACCACCCCAACATTGACTGCTAACACGATTAGTAGGACCACGAACGCCAGGAGAAACAGCGCTTTATACGACCAGTTGTCAATGATCACCCCACCGAACAGCGGTCCGAGTGAACGTCCCAGCGCACAAAAGGCCTGGACTAATCCTTGGTAGCGGCCCTTGGCACTAATTGGCGACAACTGGCTGACTAGCGTTGGCATTGCCGGTGACCAAGTCGCCTCGCCAATCGTTAAGAGGACCATCGCAAAGATAAAGTGCGGGTAGTCGTGAGCAATCACTAACGATAAAAACGATAGCCCGACAAATAACATGCCAAAGAAGAATTGATAATAGAGGTTCTTGATCCGGTCACCCAACAAGCTCAAAATACTTTGAATCAGCACCAGCAAGCCCGCGTTGATCGTCCACAAAAAGCTGTAGTTGCGCAGTGGCATTCCCAGGTTGGTCATGTAGACCGAGAGATTGCTGACCCATTGCTCATATAACAGCCAAATAATAAATAAACTAATAAAGAAGGTCCACACGATATGGAAATTAGCACGGGGCAATTGGACATTTTGACCCTGCCGCGGATCAACGCCCGTGACATTCGATGAATCCACGTTGTATTCAAACAGCGCGATAATCAAGAAAATCACGAATAAACTGGTCGTCAGTGAAAACAATAGCTGCATGCCCATGCTGTAAACGATTCCCACCAGCATCGTACCGAACACCACGCCAAGATTGGCGGCTAAGTACATTAACGTAAAGGTTCGCCGAACTTTGTCGCGGGGCACACTGGCCGCCAGCGCGTTAAACATCGTATTCAACCAGCCACTGGCAAACCCGGTCACCACTAATAGTAGCGGATACCACGGCCAACCATGAAAGAAGATCAGCGCAAAGTTAGCGAGTCCGTTCAGGCCAATTCCCATTAATAATAAGTGGTACGGATTGCCGCGGTCAAAGATTCGCCCGCCGATGGTGCTTGCTAACACGTTGGCGACCGAATTAAGCATTAAGACCACACCTGTCTCCGTTAACGACTTTCCTAAGACGTTATGCATGTAAATCGTGGTTAACGGCCAAATAAAGCTCATACCGATGTTATTCATGAACTGCCCGGCAATCAGCCAGGGGGTCTTAATTAACTGTTTTTGTGCCACACCATCACCACCATATTCTACCTAAATATTGATTAATACTTACTTTGAGCGAACGCCATCCAGGATTTATTGAAAAGCGTTCACTTGAGATTTTAATCCGTCTACTTTTCATCATAGCAAAATTTATTCAAAATAACAGGGGCATTTATATTTTGATTACCTGGCTCTCATCCGGTCCCCCAAAAAAGCCAGCTAAAAAAGCCCCCTTAAGGACAATTAAGGAGGCTTGGTTTAAGCTTGCGGATCCTGTGCATAGGATACCGACGAGAATTTATTGAATGGTTTGACGAATAATAATTTGACTGTTCCCCGCGCACCGGCACGGTTCTTTTCAATGATGACTTCCACTTCACCAACGTCTTCGGAAGCGTCCTGCTCACGAGGATCACCACCGTTAAAGTCGCCGCCACCACCGCCAAAGTTACCGCCGCCATCTTCATCGTCGCCGCCTTCACGTTCGTAATAATCTTCCCGGTATAGGAAGGCAACGATATCCGCATCTTGTTCAATTGATCCAGATTCACGAATATCAGACAGCACTGGGCGCTTATCTTGACGTTGTTCAACGCCACGTGACAATTGAGATAGCGCAATGACGGGCACGCCGAGTTCCTTTGCCAGCTTCTTCATTTGCCGTGAAATTTCAGAAACTTCTTGTTGCCGGCTTTCGGTATTACTACCTTCGATCAGCTGCAAGTAATCGACAACGATCAGGCCCAGGTTACCTTGTTCCTTCGCCAACCGCCGACTCTTGGCACGAATTTCAGACATCTTGATCCCAGGCGTGTCGTCAATGAAGATGCTGGCCTTGGAGAGACTCCCCATCGCGACCACCAAGTGTTCCCACTCTTCTTCATTCAACTGCCCCGTTCGCAAGTGGCCGGCATCGATACTACCTTCAGCACACAGCATCCGGTTAACTAACGATTCGGCCCCCATTTCAAGACTGAAAATTGCCACTGTCGTATCGGTTTTAGTCGCCACGTTTTGCGCAATGTTTAAGACAAAGGCCGTCTTACCAACGGCCGGCCGGGCTGCCAAGATAATCAAGTTATCCGGTTGCAGTCCCGCCGTCATTTTGTCGAGTTCGGCAAAACCAGTCGGTAATCCGGTAATATCATCGTCATTTTGGTATAACCGGTCGATTTCTTCGATGGACGCATTCAACACATCCGAAATCGACTTGAACCCACTCTGATTACGCTGTTCCGACACGTTCATGATGTCGCGTTCGGCATCATCCAACAACGTCGTCACGTCGTCATTTTCAGTATAGGCTTTTTGCGTGATTTCCGTCGCGGTCTTGATCAACCGCCGCACTGTGGCTTTTTGCGCCACGATTTTAGCATAGTAGCCCGCATTAGCGGCAGTTGGTACTGAACCAGCCAGTTCAGCAATGTAGCTCATCCCACCGACGTCTTCCAATTGATTTTGGGCCGTCAATAAATCGCTGACCGTCACCGCATCAATCGCTTCGTCCCGGTCGTTCAAGGTCACCATGCTAGCAAAAATGATTTGATGTGCGCGGCGATAGAAATCTTGCGCTTCGACAAACTCCATGGCTTCCACGAGGGCGTCACTATTCAGGAAAATGGCCCCTAAGACCGCTTTTTCAGCTTCAATATTTTGTGGTGGGGTTTGATCCAGCACATCGTTGTTCATTTATGATCCGTCCTTTTACTTTTCGACAACGTGCACGCGAATTTTCGCCGTTACTTCTGGGTGTAACTTAACGGGCACGTTGGTGTAACCTAATACCCGAATTGGTTCTGGCAATTCGATTTTACGTTTATCTAACTTGACTTGGTATTGGTCAGCTAAAGCCGTGGCAATTTGTTTGCTAGGAATTGAGCCGAACAAACGGCCATCAGTACCAGCCTTAGCCTTCAATTCAACGACTGTTTCGTCAGCTTCAAGCACCGTTTTGACTTGCTTAGCTTCCGCTAACTCTTCGGCAGCCCGGGCTGCTTCGGACTTCTGTTCAGCCTTCAACGTATTGATGGCTGCTTTGGTGGCTTCCTTCGCCAATCCTTTTTTGATTAAAAAGTTAGTGGCGTACCCATCCGGCACGTTCTTGATTTGACCACGTTTTCCTTTTCCACGAACATCACTCAAAAAAATAACTTGCATCTTGTCTTCACTCCTAATTAGATTCTGAATCGGTCGTATCAGTGGCCGTTAACAAATCAATCAATGATTGTTTGACCTCATCAACCGACTGGCCTTCAATCTGAGTTGCGGCATTAGATAAGTGACCGCCACCACCCAGTTTTTCCATATAAACTTGGACGTTGATCTCGCCTAGCGACCGTGCGGAGATGCCGACTCGACCGTCTTCACGGCGCGTAATCACAAATGACGCGTCGACGCCTGACATGGACAACAGTGAATCCGCAGCTTGGGCCGCCGTCACCGGATCATATACTTGGTCGTTTTCACCAACACAGAGCGCCATGTCCTGGTTAACAAACTCAACCGTCTCAATGAGGTGATTGCGTTGGAGATAACTATCGACATTTTCCTTCATAAACTGTTGTACGAGCAGCGAATCAGCACCCGCTGAACGTAAGTAACTAGCCGCATCGAAGGTCCGTGAACCAGACCGCAATGAGAACGACTTGGTATCAATTACGATCCCCGTCAACATTGCAGTGGCTTCGATCTTATTAATTGGTTCCGCATCATGAGACTGATATTCGAACATCTCAGTAATCAGCTCACACGTCGATGAGGCATATGGTTCAATATAAACCAAAACTGGGTTTTCTGGAAATTCTTCGCCCCGACGATGGTGGTCAATAATCATGACGCGATTTTCAAGCCGTTCATAAAGCGCTTGCGACATTGAAATACTTGGCTTAGAATGGTCGGCCATAATCAATAAACTTTGGTCAGTGGCCTTTTCGAGGGCCTCCTCTGGTGAAATAATCGAAGCTTCGATATCTTCATCAGACTTCAATTGATCTAGTAACCGTTGAATATCTGAATGGACATTTTGTTCATCCAAAACGATCCAACATTGTTTGTCATTCATTTTGGCGATCCGCCGAATACCCAAGCAGGCCCCCACCGCATCCATATCTGGTTGGCGATGCCCTTGGACAAAGACCTGGTCGGACTGATTCATCAATTCCTGTAGGGTCTGACTAATCATCCGTGCCCGGACCCGCGTCCGTTTTTCCATCGGGTTGGTCTTACCACCATAGAAGCGTGCTGGTTCATCTTCAGCCTTCACGACAACTTGGTCACCACCCCGCCCTAACGCCAGGTCCATGTTACTTTGCGCTAAGTCGGCTAAATTATTCATGTTCCGTTCGCCGTAAGCAATCCCAATACTCAACGTTAATGGGAAGTTTTGCTTCGAAGTCGATTCTCGAAT
Source organism: Lactiplantibacillus sp. B652 (assembly GCF_023806745.1). Taxonomy (NCBI): domain Bacteria; kingdom Bacillati; phylum Bacillota; class Bacilli; order Lactobacillales; family Lactobacillaceae; genus Lactiplantibacillus; species Lactiplantibacillus sp. B652. The sequence continues at coordinate 548,547 of NZ_JAMSKY010000001.1, forward strand.
GCGGTCCAAGATGCGGAACTTATTTTCTTCGACCCGGCGCAAACTGCTTGCGTAGCCGAGTAAGAAAAAGTGGTCATCATCGAGCCGCTTCAAGTACATGCCAAACATCTGCGTCCACTTGGACAATTCGTTGGTCACGTAATTATTCAAATTGGAAATGTCCGTATCCGTCATCGACTGGGTGATCTCATCGTAGTTATCGAGGAAAATCTGACCAATCACTAACTTTTCGTCTTCAAACTGGTCGGTCAGTTCAGCGTACTTGGTGACGTCCATCATATAGACGGTATTGGTGCTCTGTTGGACGCGTAAATCAAATTGATAGTCTTGCCAGCGAATCGTGGCTGGTTCGTCCATATGCGCGCTCAGCGTCTCTGCCAAGGCTGGATCGATATCTTCCAAGCGATAACCTAAGACGTCCTTATCACCAAAATACCGTTGCAGATAAGGATTGACCCATTCGATGGTCTGATCAGCGTTAAAAATCATCACACCAATTGGCATCTGAATCAAGGCTTCCTGCTCACCGCGTTTGATACGATAAGACAAATCCGAAATATATTCGTTAGCACTCGAGCTCAGCTCAATTAGCGTATTGTAGGACATCACGCCTGCCATCACAATTAAGATGAGGACAACTGTCCCAAAAATCCAATTCATCAAATAACCGGTCACGAGCATAATTAGCGACAAGCCAAAAATAACCAGCGCTAAGAGCCGTAACTGTTGGTTTTGTAAGAAAAATGGAATTTTTTCGCGCGAAAAGATCTTTTTCATTTTAAAAATCCCTCAAGCCTTCTCAGTAATGTCTATATTTTATCACAAACCACCATTTGCTTCAGCGATTGGTGTTGAACAACGTAAACGCTTTATTTGCCGTAGCTAGCTAGTCTTCGCCATTTTCAGGGTAAATAAAAACCACAGCACTGAAGTCTGTGGTTTTAAATGACTGATTAGTCTTCGGATACGAATGCTAATAAGCCCATGATCCGTGCACGCTTGATAGCGATCGTTAAAGCACGTTGGTTCTTAGCACTAGTCCCAGTTACACGACGTGGCAAAATCTTTCCACGTTCTGAAATGAAACGACGTAATAAGTCAGTATCTTTATAATCGATGTATTCGATATGGTTAGCGGCGATGAAGTCGACTTTACGACGACGACGGCCACCTCTTCTTTGTTGTGCCATTGATAGTTCCCTCCTCGATGTCTGTCTAAGCAATTAGACTAGAATGGTAAATCATCATCCGAGATATCAATCTGATCGCCATTATTCGCAAATGGATCGGCTTGGTTATTGTTCGCACTGCTTGATGGTGCGGCACTGTTCGCATTACCGGCGTTACCATTTCCAAATGGGTTGTTGTTATTCGCTGATGATTGTTGAGGAGCCGCATTTTGGCCTTGATTACTATACCCACTATTATTGTTGTAATTCGAATTACCATTGTTGTAATTGTTATTACTACCACCATTAGCAGCCTGATGACGTTCAGACTCTGCACGTGATTCTAGTAGTGAGAAGTTTTCAACGACAACTTCTGTAACGTAAACTCGTACCCCTTGTTGGTTTTCGTAGTTCCGGGTTTGAATCCGGCCATCGATTCCAACAAGCGAGCCTTTATGGGTGAAGTTAGCAAAGTTTTCAGCAGCTTTACGCCAGATGACGCAGCTGATAAAATCTGCTTCACGTTCCCCATTTTGATTCGTGAATTGACGGTTCACGGCAATTGTGAATGTCGCGACGGCGGCACCACCATTCGTGTAACGTAATTCCGGATCTCTTGTTAGTCGGCCAACAAGAATTGTACGGTTAATCATGCAGAAGCGCTCCTCTCTTGAAATTAATTTTGTCTATTAGTCTTCGCGTTTAACGATCATGTGACGTAAGATGTCATCATTGATCTTTGAAAGACGGTCGAATTCGTTCAAAGCAGCATCGTCAGTAGCTGTTAAGTTAACGATATGGTAAGTACCTTCGTTAAAGCCACCGATTTCGTATGCGAAACGACGCTTTGACCAGTCTTTTGAATCAATTACTTGCGCACCGTTATCAGTTAAGATTTTGTCAAAACGATCAACTAAAGCTGTCTTAGCAGCATCGTCGATGTCGGGACGTACGATGTAAGTAATTTCATATTTCTTTGATTCACTCATGAAATTTGCACCTCCTTATGGACTTCAGGCCCTTCTCTGCGAAGAGCAAGGAAAGTAATCTAGCAAACGCCAGATACTCACGAATTTAAAGTATATCATCTAAATCAGTTTGTTGCAAGGGTTGAAGCGGCCGACTGTTACAAAAAGATCCTGAATCCGTTACATCAGTTAGTTACGCAGAAGTGGGGTAATTTCCGTTTTATTTCCCGGGAAATATTTTTATTTTCTGAAAGTTAAGGCCAATTTTGCACGTGGCGCCCCAACTCGGGGTTGAATGTACCACCACACATTGCATAGATTGCCGAACTCGCTCAACCTCGTTATTGTCAGCTAGTTGTTATTTAACATTAGCGCAGAATCTTTTAATCAAGATTTGTCTGACAGTTTAATGACAAACTTGCTGTCTGCTAGAAATCAACAACCATTTCAATCCAAATTAAGTCCGCACATGTCTGCCTTTCGAATGCCATCCCTGCCTGGAAGCCAGTGTAGGACGTCCCTACAACAGCAGGTCTCTGCAAAGCTCGCCCCTTTTCCAGCGGTTCTAAGCTGGCGGCTTTTGACCTTGGGGCCTTCCCGATTTAAGTTCAAAAAAAGCTTCGCGAACACTGCCGCGAAGCTTTAAAATCATTAATTCACTATTCAGATGAATCGTCTGAACTATCCGTACTATCTGAACCGTCTGAACCAGTCGTGCCGTCGTTTGGCGTAGCGGCTGGGGTTTCTTCAACTGACGCAGTCTCGCTTGCGGCTGTGTCATCAGTGGTGCCTTCAGTTGCGTTAGTATCCGTTGGTTCGTCACCTTCAGGCTCTGGATCGACCTTGGCCATCGTGGCAACTTTGCCGTCATCGTCTAAGCGAATCAAGCGAACACCTAACGTGGCCCGGCCAGTTTGTGAGACCGTCGCAATGTTGAAACGAATCATCACCCCTTGGTTGGTCATGACCATGATGTCTTCTTGACCGTCAACTGTCGTCAAGCCAGCTAAATGACCGTTCTTGTCAGTCACGTTCGCCGTCTTGATTCCTTTACCACCACGACCCTTGATTGGGTAATCAGCGGCTGGCGTTTGTTTCCCATAGCCTTTTTCAGTGATGATAAAGACGTTGCTGTCAGGTTTCAAAACGTCAAAGCCAATGACAAAGTCATCGTCGCGGAGGCGAATCCCACGAACCCCAGAAGCCGTCCGACCCATCGAACGTACCGTAGTTTCATCGAAACTGACCGCATAACCGTCATGGGTCCCGATGATCACGTTCTGGTGACCGTCAGTAATCGTGACGCCAATCAATTCGTCGTCATCCTTCAACGTAATCGCCTTTAAGCCGTTACTCCGGATATTGGCAAATTCTTGAACCGGTGTCCGTTTAACGACCCCGTTGACCGTGGTGAAGAACAGGTAGTTGTCTGACGCACTGGCATCGCCCGTAACGTTAACGACCGCCTGAATCTTCTCACCGGAATTAACGCCCAATAGGTTGATGACTGGAATCCCCTTAGCGGTCCGGCCGTATTCAGGAATTTCGTAGGCCTTCATCCGATAGACCTTACCAGCATTCGTAAAGAAGAGTAAGACATCGTGCGTCGATGTCGTTAAGAGGTGCTCGATAAAGTCATCATCGTGCACGTCCATCCCTTGAATCCCACGGCCACCACGATGTTGCGACTTAAATTCAGTCGTTGGCAAGCGTTTGATGTAGCCATTGTGCGTCAAGGTCACGGCAACTTCTTCTTCTTCAATCAAGTCTTCGTCTTCGATACTTAAGACTTCACCGACCATGAGTTCAGTCCGGCGCTTGTCACCAAATTTCCGTTGAATTTCCATTAATTCTTCGTAGATGATTTGGTTGATGCGTTCCTTGCTGCCTAGAATTTCTTTGTAGTCCGCGATCGACTTCAGTAAGTCTTGATACTCACTCTCAATCTTTTCACGTTCCAAGCCGGTCAGGCGAACTAACCGCATATCCAAGATGGCTTGGGCCTGTTTGTCTGACAAACCGAAGTTATCCATCAATTGGTTCTTAGCGATTTCACTCGTTTCAGACTGACGAATGATCCGAATGATTTCGTCGATATGGTCAAGCGCGATTCGTAACCCTTCTAGAATGTGGGCCCGTGCTTGGGCCTTCTTCAAGTCGAATTCCGTCCGCCGCCGAATAACGTCTTCTTGGTGTTCCAAGTAATAGATCAAGATCTGCTTGAGACTTAAGACTTTCGGCGCACCCTTGACGATGGCCAACATGTTGAAACCAAAGTTCGTCTGCATCAACGTCATCTTGTATAAATTATTCAAGATAACGGAGGCACTGGCATCCCGGCGAACATCAATCACGATCCGCATCCCTTCACGGTCACTTTCATCATTGATGTCGGTAATGCCTTCGATTTCTTTGTCCCGAGCCAGGCCCGCGATTCGTTCAATCAACTTGGCCTTATTGACCATATATGGTAATTCGGTCACGATGATCCGTTGCTTGCCGTTCTTCTGGTCTTGAATATCGACCTTGGCCCGCACGATAATGTTACCGCGTCCGGTCTGGTAAGCTTTCCGAATACCAGATTTACCCATGACAATCCCGCCAGTTGGGAAATCTGGTCCTGGTAAGACTTCCATCAAGTCCGCAGTCGTTGCATCCGGATTGTCCATCAACAAGTGAATGGCAGAAATAACTTCAGCCAAGTTATGCGGTGGAATGTTGGTCGTCATCCCAACGGCGATCCCGGTCGCCCCGTTGACTAATAGGTTAGGGAAACGGGCAGGTAAAACTGCTGGTTCCCGTTCCGTATCGTCATAGTTAGGTTGCCAATCAACCGTGTCTTTATTAATATCGCGCAGCATTTCAACCGCGATTTTACTCATCCGGGCTTCGGTATACCGCATGGCAGCGGCACCATCACCATCGACGGAGCCAAAGTTCCCGTGACCATCGACTAGCATGTAGCGATAACTAAAGTCTTGGGCCATCCGCACCATTGACTCGTAAATTGCGGAGTCACCGTGGGGATGATATTTCCCCATGACGTCCCCGACGATCCGGGCCGATTTCTTATAAGGTTTGTCCGGCGTCACACCCAGTTCACTCATCCCGTAAAGGATCCGCCGGTGCACTGGTTTTAATCCATCTCGCACATCCGGTAACGCCCGCGCCACGATAACACTCATGGCGTAACTTAAGAATGACGTCCGCATGGTTTTGGAGAGGTTCACATCCGAAATGCGATTGTTTGATAAATCTGAATCAGCCAAAATATTCGTCCTCCTTCATCCATTTTGCCGCGATTAAAGCTCGTTTAATAATATGTCTACTGGGCAGTCCTACCGCCTAATCGGTTGAGCAGAACTGACGGATTGACCAGGTCATTAACTAACCATGCCAATGTCTCCCAGCCACTCAGCGTTGAACCACTAAGCTGACACACTAAACATCCAGATCCTGGACGAACTTGGCATTATCTTCAATAAATTCCCGGCGCGGTTTGACTTGGTCGCCCATTAACATCGAGAAGACGCCGTCAGCATCGGCTGCATCTTCATCACGAACGCGCAAAAGCCGCCGCTTGTCTGGATCCATGGTCGTTTCCCATAATTGTTCCGCGTCCATTTCACCAAGCCCCTTGTACCGTTGCACAACTGGCTTTGGTGATGGGGCCAATTGTCCCAAGACCTCGCTCAATTCTTCATCGGAATCGATATACTTCACGAATTTACCTTGGCGCACTTGATACAACGGTGGCTGGGCAATATACACGAACCCAGCGTCCACTAACGGCCGCATATACCGGTAGAACAACGTTAAGAGTAACGTCCGAATATGCGCACCATCGACATCGGCATCGGTCATGATGATCAACTTGTGGTAGTTGGCCTTGCTCAAGTCGAAGTCACCACCGAAACCAGTGCCCATCGCTGTAAATAGTGACCGAATTTCTTCGTTAGCTAGAATCTTATCGATGCTGGCCTTTTCGACGTTTAAAATTTTCCCCCGGATTGGTAGGATTGCTTGCGTTAACCGCGAACGCCCCTGCTTAGCTGACCCACCGGCGGAATCCCCTTCGACGATGAATAATTCACTGATTTCAGGGTCTTTACTGGTGTTATCGGCTAATTTACCGGGCAGATTACTGATTTCAAGTCCGCTCTTCTTCCGCGTCACTTCCCGCGCACGCTTGGCAGCGACCCGGGCCTTGGAAGCAAGCATCCCTTTATCAACCACTTTGCGCGCAACACTTGGGTTTTCCATCAAGTACTTACTGAAGTGTTCTGAGAACAAGCGATCCACTGCAGCCCGCGCATCGGAGTTTCCCAACTTGGTCTTCGTTTGACCTTCAAATTGTGGATCCGGGTGCTTGACACTGACAACGGCCGTCATTCCTTCACGCACGTCTTCACCAGATAGGTTCGCGTCGCTTTCCTTCAACAGGTTATTTTTACGCGCATAGTCGTTGATGACCCGCGTTAAGGCGCGTTTGAACCCTTCTTCATGGGTCCCACCTTCGTAGGTATGAATATTGTTGGTAAACGTCATCAGATTGCTGTGGTAGTCATCCGTATATTGGAGTGCGACTTCCACAGTGATACCGTTTTGTTCCCCTTCCACGTAGATTGGTTCTGGGAACAAGACCGTCTTGTTCTTATCGAGGTATTCAACGTAGTGCCGAATCCCACCTTCATAGAGAAAGTCGTCTTCAGTCGGTTCGTCTGGTCGATTGTCGCGAATCGTGATACGCAGGCCCTTGTTCAAGAAGGCCAGTTCACGAATTCGTGTCGTTAAAATATTAATATCATAGGTCGTCGTTTCACGGAAAATATCTGGATCCGGCACAAAATGAACGGCCGTTCCATGCGCATCGTCCGGCGCGTCACCGATAATCTTCATCGGTGTCTTCACTTTCCCACGTTCAAAGTCCATGTAATAAATGTGGCCGTTCCGCGTGACTTTAACATCCAGGCTTGAGGACAGTGCGTTAACGACTGAGGCCCCAACCCCGTGCAGACCACCGGAGACTTTATAACCGCCACCGCCAAACTTACCACCGGCATGTAGAATCGTATAAACCGTTTCGAGGGCTGGTTTACCAGTCTTTTCTTGGATATCGACTGGAATCCCCCGCCCATTATCGGTTACCGTGATACTGTTATCCTTTTCAACGGTCACGTGAATGACGTTTGCAAATCCTGCCAACGCTTCATCGATCCCGTTGTCCACGATTTCCCAGACCAAATGATGGAGACCTTGGCTACTGGTGGTACCGATATACATTCCGGGACGTTTCCGGACAGCTTCTAATCCTTCCAAAACTTGAATCTGACTGGCATCGTATTCACGAGCCTGTTCAAGTTTGGTTTCTTTTTCGTTTTCGGTCAATGCGGTTCCTCCTCTTGTAAAGTGCCGTGACTAACTTCAAATACTTTTGGCGCATTAATTAATTTGCGGGCCACCCCGTCGAGACTCGGCGTGGTTAAAAAGGTCTGCACTTTATCTTGTATCGCTGTCAGCAGATGGGTCTGCCGCGCAGCATCTAATTCTGATAAGACATCGTCTAATAATAGGACTGGGTATTCCCCGGTCTCCGCTTTCATCAGATCAATTTCAGCAAGCTTAACCGACAAGGCGGTCGTCCGCTGTTGGCCTTGGGAGCCATATGTTTGGACATTTTTCCCATTGACACCAAACTGCAAATCGTCGCGGTGGGGCCCTAAGAGGGTCGTGCCTTGAAAGATTTCTTTGGCTTGCTGCTGCTCATACAAAGCTTGTAGCGTTTGATAAATATGGTCGACCGATGTCTGGTCGGCATCTGGGACTTGTGTGACATAGTGAAAGGTCAGTTGTTCTTGCTGCTGCGTGATTTCGCTGTGAACGGCCTGGGCCCACTGTTCGAGTTGTTGCAATAATTCCAGTCGTTTATGGATGATCTCCGCGCCAAATGCCGCTAACTGGTCTGATAAAACGCCCAAATAGACCTTATCCTTGGCTTGTTGCCGATTCAACTGCCGTAAATACTGATTACGCTGTTTTAAAATCGTGCGGTACTGGCTCAAGTTATAGAGGTATTTCGGACTCATCTGACCAAATTCCATATCCATAAAGCGCCGCCGAACTGAAGGCGCGCCTTTGACGATTGATAAATCTTCGGGCGCAAATACAATGACGTTCAAATTACCCACGTATTGGGATAACTTGGCCTGTTCGAGGTGGTTCACCTTGGCCCGTTTGCCCCGTCGACCGAGCTCAAGCTCCAGTGGGACGGTACCGGTACTTTTATGTAACCGGCCTTGCAACGTCGCCGTAGTGGCCTGCCAACGAATCAGTTCTTTGTCATTAGCAGTTCGGTGACTACGCGTTAACGCTAACACGTAAATGGCCTCTAGCAGGTTGGTCTTGCCCTGGGCGTTCTCACCGAGTAATACATTGACACCCCGACTAAAATCAATGGTCAGATCCGCGTAGTTTCGAAAATCATGCAAGACTAAATTTTCTAAGTACATCTAATCAGTCGTTTCTTGATTTGAGCGAATAAAAAATGACCCGTTGTCTTCAACTTCAATCGTATCGCCTGGATAAAGTTTCCGACCCCGCCGATCATCTGGTTCACCATTCACTAATACGGTCATTTCTTTTAAAAACCACTTGGCTTGACCACCTGACCCGATGATGGCCGTTTCTTTTAAGAGCTGCCCCAGTGTCATATATGGGGTATTGATATCTATTGGCTGTTTCACAATGTCACCTGCCTATCTGATTACAAGCTATTAAACGATCGTCTGAAGTGTGACGCACACTCCTAACAGGTTATATTATACTTGTTTTTTAATGAAAATTCAATTTATAACCGCGCTCAGAGCCATTTTAAGCCGATTTAAGCCATTTAAATATCGGGATACTAACCCCGGGGTAAATTTGCTGAAATTCGCAAAAATGGCGGATATTCATAAAATATCTTGTTTTTTCGCACACAAATTAGCTGAAAACGCAACTGTTGATTCTCGGATTAGTCAGTAATCGTCTGAAATTGATCAGTCAGTCTCCTCAGTCAGCACTTGCTATGGGCCTTAACGACACGTCGGTCATCAGCGAGCACCACCACTTATTTTTGAATATGCACGATTTAGAACTTCAAAAGTTACACCACAACAAACTAGCGGCTGTACCAGCATTCTGGCAGTTTTAACTGCAGCTAAAAAGGCGCCCAATCTGCATGCGATTGGGCGCCTTTTACTTGTAATTGTATATTTATTCAGCTAATTAGAAAGTCCGAACTGGCGTGATCAGTTGGATGAAGTTTTCGCCTTCTTCAGTTGGAACCAACGTGAATGGGCGTAATGCCATCGTGAATGAAATCTTGATCATCGCTTGGCCGAATGAACGTAAAGCTTCTTTCATGTAATCAGGGTTGAACGAAATTTCAAGTTCATCACCAGCTAAGTCGGTCGGTTGCAACTGTTCGGTTACTTCACCGACATCTGGTGAGTTCCCAAAAATCGTGATGGTTTTGTCCGTTGGGTTAACGGAGAAACGAACCACGTTATTGCGGCTTTCGTGTGAGAGCAAGGATGCCCGTTCGATAGCTGCGGATAATGCGGGTGCTGAAATTTCGACCGTCGTATTGGATTCTTTAGGAATCAAGCGGGACGTGTCTGGATAATTGCCTTCCAGTAACCGGGAATAAAACGCCGTGTTACCAAGCACGAAGAGCACTTGATTTTCAGATAAGCGCATTTGAACATCTGGGTTATCATCGCCGATCATCCGGGATAGTTCCGTGAGACTCTTCCCAGGGATAATCACGTCATAGTTGGCATTATTGGCTTCTGGTAACTTGATGCGGCGTTGACTTAACCGGTGTGAGTCGGTTGCGACGGCTAGGAATTCACCATTGGCCAAAATAAAATGAACCCCGGTCAAGATTGGCCGACTTTCTTGATTAGAAACGGCAATAACGGTCTGTCCGATCAATTCTTTGAGCACGTCACCGGCTAACGTAATGGTATTCGTCGTGTCGATTTCAGGTAAGTGCGGATAATTTTCAGGGTCCAAACCATTGATGGTAAAGGAAGCTGCACCAGAAGTGATCTGGGTCTGGAAACCATCCGTAACGTTAACGGTCATGGTATCTTCTGGTAATTTCTTAACGATTTCACTGAAGAACCGTGCAGGTAATACGATGGAACCAGCATCTTCAACGACTAACGTATTGTTGTCATCACTGGCCGGAATCGTCGTTTCGATTGAAATATCGGCGTCACTACCAGTTAAGGTAATGGCATCGGTACTAACGTCTAATTTTAAGCCAGTCAAAATTGGAATCGTCGTCTTTGAAGAAATTGCGCGTTGGACATTATTTAATTCTTTGATGAACGCTGATCGATTGATCGTGAATTTCATAAGTTAAATCCCCTCTTTCTAGCGACGGGCACTAGATATAGATTAGTAATAAAAGTTCGTAGTAATAGTAGAGCAGTGGGTACTGTGGAAAACTAAGTAAAAGCTAACGGCTATTGAGTTTTCCACATGTGCATAAGTTGTGGAAAACTTTTTTAGTTATTCTTTTTTATCCACACTACGATTTAAGCTGACCAGTCAGATCACCCACGGCTTTTTGTAACTCGGGGTCGGTTTTGAGGGCCTTCGTTATTTTGTCATGGGCGTGAATGACGGTCGTATGATCCTTGCCACCAAATTCGTTCCCGATCCGTGGGAGTGAACTTTCTGTCAGTTCGCGTGAGAGATACATGGCGATTTGGCGCGGAATCACGATTTGTTTGTTGCGTTTCTTCCCTTTAAGGTCAGCCATTGAAACGTGGAAATACTTGGCGACCTTTTCCTGAATGACGGGAATTGAGACCTCTGATAGTTTACTGCTAAGGTGCAAACTCTTCAACGCATCGGCCACTAAACTAGTGGTAATTGGCGAATTATTGAGTCGCGAATAAGCTTGAACGCGGGCCAGTGCCCCTTCTAGTTCACGGACATTAGAATCGATTTGCCCGGCAATATAACTGAGCGTATCGTCGGGAATCTCGATGCCTTCTAAATCAGCTTTATTCCGCAAAATGGCGATCCGTGTCTCGAGGTCTGGAGGCGTAATATCAACGGATAAGCCCCATTTGAATCGCGACACTAACCGATCTTGCAGTTGCGGAATTTCGTTTGGCAACCGGTCTGAAGTGAGCACGATTTGCTTATCATCTTCATATAAAGCATTAAATGTATGGAAGAACTCTTCTTGCGTTGCTTCCTTATTGGCAAAGAATTGAATATCATCGACTAATAACAGGTCGACGTTGCGGTATTTTTCCCGAAACGCTTCCTGTTTTTTCGTTTGGATGGCATTGATCAATTCATTGGTGAAGGATTCGCTAGTGACGTATTTGATGTTACTAGTCGGATCGGTTTCTAACAATTTGTTACCGATAGCGTGCATTAGGTGGGTTTTGCCCAGACCAACGCCCCCGTAGAAAAACAACGGATTATACATTGTCCCGGGCTCTTCCGACACAACTAACGCTGCGGCATGGGCCATTTGGTTCCCCTTGCCGATGACGAAAGTATCAAATGTATATTTCGGGTTGAGTTTCGTTTCCCGCATAAATGTGGGGGTAGTTGCGGTTGTTGGTTGTTGTCCCGCAACGTTACCGGTAGTCGCCTGCGCGTCGTTATCACGCGTAAGCTGCTGACGTTCTTCTTCCGTTATCATCACCGGCCGGATCTGCTCGTTAGTCGCTTGCATCGCAATGTCCGTGAACTTTGCGGCCAAGTTTTTCTCCCAGTAATCACGATGAAGTTGTGTTGGGACTTCGATCGTCATCTGGGCCTTATCGAGTTGGAGCGGTTTTGCCGGTTCGACAAACGTTTGAAACGTGATCTTGGATAGATCTTGTTCCATAGAGAACTTAATGAGATTCCATAAGTCATTACGTTCCAGCACGTGGATACCCCTTTTCTTAAAAAACGTAATTCTATTTTAGCATGAACATATCGAGTTTTCCACAGGTGGACAAGTTAAAGTTAAGAGAATTCACAGGGTGGTGATTGACAATCCACAGGCTGTCGAAAAATAAACTGTTTTGAGTAAAATTAACAGTTATCCACAAAAACGAGTTTAAAACTAGCCTTGATCTAGCAGCCTTTAAAATGGTTATGCACACAAGAAATACGTCCTGTGGATAACTAAATAACACCCCGTGATTTTGTCGAAAAGTCTGTGGGCAACCTGCGAATAACGGAAAGTTGTGTTTGGGTCGTCCACAATGTCATTCGCAACTAACCGGTCGTTAGTCCAGCAATCAGGTGAACGAAAATTAAATTTACTGGTTTTCAAATAAAGTAAAATATGCTATAGTAGTCAGGAAATGCATTTAGGATGTAAACTGCGTTTTGAAAATAACGACTTAATCGAATTGATTCATGTCATTATGGAGAAGGAGGTGTCATGATGAAGAGAACTTACCAACCAAAGAAGCGCCATCGTCAACGTGTACATGGCTTCCGCAAACGGATGAGCACCAGTAATGGCCGCAAAGTGTTAGCCCGTCGCCGCCAACGAGGCAGAAAAGTATTGTCTGCATAGGCCACTGATTATCAGTGGCTTTTTCTTTACAGTCCTGGACCGAGTGTTTAGGGCTGTAAAGTCGTGTAGCAATTCGCTCAGGTGAGCTTGAGCGCACACATGGAGATGGATTATGCGAAAATCATATCGGGTAAAAAAGGAAACTGAGTTCCAACAAGTTTTTGAGACCCGCAACTCGTATGCCAATCGTCAATTTGTCATTTACGTTTTGGAAAAACCGGGGCAACCTCATTTCCGCGTGGGTATTTCAGTCGGTAAAAAGATTGGGAATGCCGTTGCGCGTAACTGGGTCAAACGCCGGATTCGGCAATCAATCACCGAGCTAAAGCCGCAGCTTAAGCAAGATGCGGACTTCCTCGTCATTGCCCGACCAACCGTTGCCGGTAAGTCGCAAGCCGAAACCAAAGCTTATCTAAGCCATGCGCTAAAGCTAGCGCACCTGCTGGACAATGATTAAAGTGAGGACATTCGTTTGAAAAAGTACAGAAAAATACTGGCAATGCTGGCCGTACTAGCACTTGTACTAGTTTTGAGTGGGTGTAGCAATACCCCCATCACGGATAAGAGTACCGGATTTTGGGATGGCTTGATCATCTTGAACTTCTCACGGGCGATTATTTGGTTATCAAACTTGTTCGGTCATAGTTATGGTCTCGGGATCATCGTCTTTACGTTGATCATCCGGGTCATCATCTTACCATTGATGATCTTCCAAACCCGCAACATGGTAGCCATGCAAGAGGTCCAACCGCAGATGAAGGCTTTACAAAAGCAATATTCATCACGGGACATGGAAACTCAGCAAAAGCTCCAAGCGGAAATGAAGAAGTTGTACGCCAAGCATGGTGTGCATCCAATGGCCAGCATGTTGCCATTGCTAGTTCAGTTGCCAATCTTGATTGCATTGTACCAAGCAATCTGGCGGACCCAAGTCCTGAAGACCGGTTCGTTCTTATGGCTTCAATTAGGTAGTAAGGACCCGTACTACGTCTTGCCGATTCTGGCGGCGATCTTCACGTTCGCCAGTTCCTGGTTAGCGATGAAGTCGCAACCAGAGCAAAATGGGATGACGACTTCGATGACGTACCTGATGCCCGTGATTATCTTGATTACGGCCATCAACGTGCCATCAGCCTTGTCCTTGTACTGGGTGATCTCTAACGCATTCCAAGTTGGACAAACCTTGCTCCTTCAAAACCCATTCAAGATCAATCGCGAACGGGAAGCCAAGCAAAAAGCAGAACGAGAACGCAAGCGGGCTTTGGAAAAAGCTAGAAAGCGTGCGATTCGCAATCATAAACGTTAAATACAAATGGACCTGCCGTGTGGTGGGTCTTTTTTTGTGCCCCAAGTTTATTTTTACTGAACGGTCAAAATTCGCCGTCCGGGTATTTGTCAGCCGGGGATGTATTCTAGTCTGAACTGCGAGGCTGTCTGACAGTGCTGGAACAAGATACTTCAACCCTGACAATCCTCAGTGATGAAATGCTACTTAGTAAGCGTTGTGTGCTTGGCTATTGGAAGACCAGTATTTAAGAAGTGGGTGGTCGACTTAAAGCTGTGTCGCGTTCCGGCATTGTCAGAAATTTCTGGAAGCTGGCGTAAAATGAATCTATCACTGTAGGTTTACGCCGATTTGCACTGTTTCCAACGGGCCTAAGCTGGCTGTCTTAAGAACGTGCATTTTTTAACCATCCATGAATAGGCCTGATACGATAGCAATCTGCTATCCACATTTGCGCGCGCACTTAAAAAATTCGAAAAAAGATTTGACAAATTCAAAAATCACCGCTAAGATGTGAATCACATTAAAAAATAATTAGATTAAACGAACGGCCATCGAGGAGTCGGTTATCAGTCAGTCACAGAGAGTCGCGGCAGCTGCAAAGCGACCTGCACTGATCACTCAAAGTCGATAGCTAGTGAGCAGTCGTGTGAAGCGGCTGCCGGTTGTACCCGATAGCGTACCAACATATCGTCAATTCATTTGGCCGTATGTAAGTGGCGAGTTGTCCTGACTCGCAAATGAGGTGGTACCGCGTGAAGACGTCCTTTTAAGCAATAGCTTAGTGGGACGTCTTTTTGTGTTTATCGGACGCCAGTTTAAGCTGATTAAGATCATACATATGGAGGGATTAGGGATGCAGGCAAAGTATACATATAGCATTATTGGGGTTGTGAGTGCCTTATTATTAACCGGCTGCTTAGGAACGGTCTCTAATTCTTCAAAGACGACCAGTGCGGCTAATCAGAATAAGACGTTGGGCATCACGATTCCTGGGGAGCCAATGACCAGTGATCCAACCACGTCGATTGAAACCAATGGTGGTGCCGTCATTACACAAACCGGCGAAGGCATTTATCGCAAAAATGCGAATAATAAGATCGTCGCGGGGGTCGTTGAAAAGAAGGTCAAACCGACTGAGAACAAGACCCGTTACACGTTTACGATTCGGAAGAATGCGCGCTGGCAGAATGGGACGAAGATCACGTCACAAGACTTTGTCACGGCATTACGGCGGCAGGCTAATCCGAAAACGAAGTCACAAAATCTAGATGCAATCAGTTACATCAAGAATTTCGATGCGGTCAATAAAGGGAAGATGGCGGTCAATAAGCTAGGTGTCACAGCGATCAACAAGCGCACGTTTTCAATTAAATTGAGCAAACCCGTGCCGTATATGAATTACGAGTTCACGAGTTTTTACCCACTCAATACGGCCGCCGTTAGCAAGTACGGGTCCAAGCTCGGTAGCAATTCTGCGACAACGGTTGCGAACGGGGCCTATGTCATCAAGGGCTGGAAAGGATCCAATGATAGTTGGTATTACGTCAAGAACAAGTATTACTGGAATGCCAAAAATGTCAAAATCAAGCGCATCAAAGTCACGGTGACCAAGGACGATAATACCGCGCAGAACCTATTTAACGCTGGGACCGTGCAAGTGACTAATATTTCGGGACAATACGTCAAGAATAATGCGAACAATAAGGAGATGACGGTCACCAAAACTGGGCGGAATAATTACATTTACTTCAATAGTAAGAAGTCGGTCACGGCTAATGAGAATTTCCGGCACGCACTGAGCCTCGTCGTTAATCAGAAGACGTTGGCCAAGGATGTGCTGCAGGATGGCTCGCAAGCGGCAACGAACATCGTCCCGAAAAACTATGCGAGTGATCCAACGACCGGTGAAGATTTCGTCAAGGAAGTCGGCAATCTATCGCCAACGAATATTAAGAAGGCCAAGCAATATTGGCAAAAGGCCCAACAAGAGCTAGGCAAGCAGAAAGTCACGTTGAACTTCTTGTGTGATGACACGGATACCGAGAAGAAGCTGGCAGAATACGTTCAAGGCGTTGCTGAGAAGTATTTGAAAGGTGTAACGATCAAAATCGTGGCGGTGCCACACGTGACCCACGTTTCACGAGATTTCACGGGGAACTTCGACCTAGTCACGGTTGGCTGGGGCCCGGATTATCCGGATGCGCAGAACTTCTTGGATGGCATGCAGAGTTCTAACAGCATCAACTTCACCCAGTGGAAGGATGCCAAGTATGATGCGTTGATGGCGAAAGTCTCCGACACGGCCAAATACACCGCCGCACAACGGTGGGCCTATGAGAAACAAGCTGATCGCCGGTTGATGAAGCTAGCCGCGGTCATTCCAACTTATCAAGCCTCATCCGCGTTCTTGGTCAGCAAGGATGTCGGTGGATTGAAGTGGGATGAGTTTTCTGGAACGGCCAGTCAACTTCAATATGCTTATTGGAAATAATAGATAACCCTGAAAGGTGGTGAGGCGTGGTGGCCAGTCAGTTAAAGAACCAACAATGTTGTGATGAAAACGATGGTCCGTTACCGTTATTGGACGGGATGCGACCTGCCAAAATGAAAGGAAGTCATTATTATGACCAAAACCAACTATATCAACGCCTCAATCTACAGTTCAGAAAAGCAAACGTTTATCGACAATCAGTTTATGACCGTTGACGATACAACTGGTAAAATCATCGCGATTGGTACCGGGACACCCGATACGATTGCTGAACAGACGACCGACATGCAAGGTAAGTACGTGATGCCGGGGATCATGAACGCGCATACGCATATCACCAGTATTCCAACGTATTGGTGGCATGATGGGCAAGAAGACCGCCATCCAGCGTCTCGTGAATACAATACGATGTACGCCATTCGCAATATGCAGGATATGATCAATCATGGCGTCACCTACATCCGCAATGTGGGGGCCCAATATGATATTGACGTCGCCATTGCAAAAATGCAACGCGAAGGTAAGATTGCCGGACCCCGCGTAATGACGTCTGGGCAAGCCTTCTCGATCACAGGTGGTCACGGTGCGGATGGCGGTCATGAAGTTGATGGTGTTGACGCGGTGATTCACGGCGTTCGGCAAGCGCTCAAGATGGGCGTTGACAATATCAAGATGATGGTCACGGGCGGCGTGCTTCGCAATGGTGAAACGCCGGATGACATTCAATTTAACTTCGAAGAGGTCCAGGCAGCGGTTGAAGAAGCCCATCATAAAGGCAAGACAGTTGCGGCCCATGCCCAAGGTAATGCGGGTGTCAAAGAAGCCGTTCAAGCCGGCGTCGATACGGTTGAACATGCCTTTGATATTGATGATGAAACCATTGAAATGATGCGTAAACACGGCACGGTCATTGTGCCGACGATGAATGCGATGTATGCCATTTATAAATATGGTGAAAAGACTGTGCCAGCCTGGGCGCGCGAAAAAGTTATCGTGAACATCAAGAAACACTTCGCAAGTATCACGAAGACCGCTGCAGCGGGAATCCCAATTGCGATGGGGACGGATGCCGGGACGCCGTACAACGGGTTCGAGGATGAATCCGCTTATGAAATGCAGCTCTATGTCGATAAAGCGGGGATGACACCGGCTCAAGCCATCGATACAGCGACGATCAACTGCGCGCGGGCGATGCATGTGGATGCCGAATACGGGACGATTGCGGCCGGCAAATTCGCGGACTTTATTGCAATGACGGCCAACCCAATCGAAGATATTCGCGTGATTCAGCATGACAAAGACGTCTTCCAACACGGTATCCAAGTCCATCAGGCGGCCCAGGTGGCAGATGTTGAAGAAAATGAACCAGTGCGGCAAGTGGGCTAAGATTGGTCGGATGCCTGCTGGGTGTGGGCAACGGGCAGTGCTGAACAATAATCTGAACGAGATGGTCAGTAGTCTGAACAAAAGCCATTTTGAAGGCGACAGTTTACTTTGAAACCGATCAACCAGTCGGCACGCAATGATGGCTAATCAACTGAATACTTAGGTTAATGACGAACCGATTTTCTAGGATAGTACTGCTAGAAAATCGGTTTTTCGCTGGAGATGGATGAACGACTGAATGGTTAATGGCCATGAATCTGGATCAGACCAAAACGAGTGCACTGTCGATGTTGGGAGGCTAGGCGTCGATTTCTATTGCCCAGGTGCTAGTTTAGTAGGATTCCAACTAGCGCCTAGTTCTAGCACGGTCGCCATAGATAACGGTGTAATCTAGTGAATGTGGATCACGGCTGCACGACAAATGCAGGTCGTTACGCCCGCCGAATCGTTGTAAGGGTTCATTAAGTGTTGCTAGTCAGCTGTTCGCAAGGGGAATGGTAATGCTATAATGAGAACAGGATTGTTAACGAGGAGGATTTAAGTCATGACAGTATTTGAAGGTAATACCGTCGCGGCCGCAATTGCGGCCGGTTTAAAACAACTGCACCGAACACGCAATCAGGTGACTGTGGAAGTCATTGCTGAAGCGAAGAAGGGCTTTTTAGGGCTGGGAAAACAGCCGGCTCAAGTTAAAATAACGGCGGTGCCGGCCTCCACAGCAGCGGAAACCACGACTGCAGCTAAACAGCCACAGACCGCTGAAACGACTGACCAGTCGGCGGCGCTTCAGCGTCCAGCAACGTCATCAGCACCCGCATCCGCTGAAACGTCGCCAGCTAAGTCCATTGTGACCCCGGATGTCAGCACGGGTCCCGTCGTTCCTGGTGATGCTGGGTTAGCGGATGAGACGGTTGCCCCGGCAGACGCAACACGGCATTCAGCCAACGCTCAGCCTACTGAAGTGCAGGACGTTGAAACTAAAGTGAGTGCTGCTGGCAAGCCTCAAGCTGGCGTTGAAACCGAAACGACGACTAAAGTGGCAGCCACTAAAGCGGTGAATACGCAGGACGCCGACCACCAAACCAATGGCAAGGCGGCTAAATCGGCAGCGCCCAATGCCAAACCGGCTAAAGCGAAAGCAGCGCATGACGCAGCAACCACCCCAACGCCACGGACGCCGGCAGAAATTGCCGCCCGCCAAGCTGCTAACGAAACGGCGATTCGGGATTTGAGTGCCTACTTATTGGAAGTCGTCAAGCAACTGGGCATTGCCGCGGACCTCGATGTTGATTTTGGCAACCGGTACGCGACGTTGAACTTCAACACCGCCAAACAGGGCTTGCTGATTGGGAAGCATGGGCGCACCATCAATGCGTTGCAAGATCTCGCGCAAGTCTATATGAATCACCACGGCGCTTCCCACGTCAACGTCGTCTTGGATGTCGATGATTATCGCGATCGGCGCGTGGCGACCTTGAAGCGTTTAGCTGAAAGTACGGCGCGGGAAGTAATTGCGACTGGCAAGCAAGTCTTCCTAGACCCGATGCCGTCGTTTGAACGCAAATTGATCCACGCTGAATTGGCCAATAACCATCACGTCACAACTTTTTCAGAGGGACGGGAGCCGCATCGCGCCGTGGTTGTTGCGATTCGGAAATAGTTCATAACGGTGAACGCAAACAGGCGTTTGACAAACTCCGGGTGAGCTATTATAGTAGGTGTTAATCATTCTTATCTTTTAGATAAAGTAGTCAAAGTGCTTTATCCACGCTTTAAGGTGGCGTGGACTAGGCGCTTTTTTTCTGCATTTTAGGACATATTATTAACTAATTGTAAGTAAATTTGGTATGGTATTAGGCGATGAAACGCTGACAAGAAAGGACATGATGGTATGCCAACGACCACAGAATTTGATACGATCGCGGCAATTTCAACGCCGCCTGGTGAAGGTGGTATTTCAATTATTCGGATTAGCGGGGACCAGACGTTTAACGTGGTCACCCAGATTTTCAAGGGCAAGGACCTGAGTCAGGTCAAATCCCATACGATCAACTATGGGCACATTGTTGACCCGGACACGCATCAAGAAGTCGATGAAGTGATGGCGTCTGTGATGCGCGCACCTAAGACCTATACCCGCGAAGACGTGGTCGAAATCAACTGTCACGGGGGCCTGGTTGCGACTAACGAAATTTTACAATTGATTTTGAGTCACGGTGCGCGGATGGCGGAACCCGGTGAATTTACCAAACGGGCCTTCTTAAATGGTCGGTTGGACTTGTCACAAGCGGAAGCCGTTATGGATCTGATTCGCGCTAAGACGGATAAATCCATGAAGGTCGCCCTAAACCAATTAGATGGTGATTTGTCGAAGCTGATCCGGCATTTACGCCAGGATATTTTGGACGTTTTAGCTCAAGTCGAAGTTAATATCGATTATCCAGAATACGACGCGGTCGAGACGATGACGACCAAGATGCTGAAGGAAAAGGCCACTGAAGTTGCGCAGAGCATCGACCAATTGTTGGCGACGGCGAAGCAAGGGAAAGTCCTACGTGAAGGACTAGCGACCGCCATTATTGGCCGGCCAAACGTCGGAAAATCGAGTCTGCTCAATCATCTGCTACACGAAGATAAAGCAATCGTGACGGATGTTGCCGGGACGACACGTGATGTTATCGAAGAATACGTCAATGTTCGCGGGGTGCCGCTCAAACTGGTCGATACGGCCGGAATTCGCGACACTGAAGATAAAGTCGAAAAAATTGGGGTCGAACGCAGTCGTAAAGCAATTGGCGCTGCCGATTTAGTGCTATTAGTCCTAGACAGCAGTCGGCCGTTGACCACGGAAGACCAGGAATTGTTGCAAGAAACAGCGCAGTCGAAGCGGATCGTGATTTTAAACAAGACGGATCTGCCCGCCCAGCTGGACCAAGCTGAACTTGCAAAATTCGTGGACCCCAAAGACGTGTTGAGCATGTCCGTCCTCGAACAGAGCGGCGTGACGCAATTGGAACAACGGATTGCCAAGATGTTCTTCAGTGAAGGCATTGAAAGTAATCAAAACAGTGTTATGGTCACGAACGCCCGCCACATTGGTTTGCTTAACCAAGCCAAACAGGCGCTACAAGACGTTCAGACGGGCTTGGCCGCTGGCATGCCAGTGGACTTGGTCCAAATCGACATGACCCGTTGCTGGGAATTTCTCGGTCAAATTACCGGGGACAGCTATGAAGATGAATTATTAGACCAGCTATTTAGCCAGTTCTGTCTGGGTAAGTAGTGGTAGGAGGAAATTGTAATGACAGAAGTAAAGCAGTATCAGGGCCGCGACTATGATGTGATCGTCGTTGGTGCTGGTCATGCCGGTTCAGAAGCTGCACTAGCCGCTGCCCGGATGGGAAACCGGACACTTTTAATGACCATTAACCTGGATATGGTGGCATTCATGCCATGTAACCCGTCCGTCGGTGGCCCGGCGAAGGGAATCGTTGTTCGTGAAATCGATGCGTTAGGTGGCGAGATGGGCCGCAACATCGATAAGACTTACGTTCAGATGCGGATGCTCAATACGGGTAAGGGTCCCGCTGTCCGTGCATTGCGGGCCCAAGCTGATAAG
Source organism: Lactiplantibacillus sp. B652 (assembly GCF_023806745.1). Lineage (NCBI taxonomy): Bacteria > Bacillati > Bacillota > Bacilli > Lactobacillales > Lactobacillaceae > Lactiplantibacillus > Lactiplantibacillus sp. B652. The sequence continues at coordinate 570,059 of NZ_JAMSKY010000001.1, forward strand.
CATGCGTACCACTCAGAAATGAAGCATACGATCGAACGTGAACCTAACCTGACGTTACGCCAAGGCATCGTTGATGGTTTGATCGTCGAAGATGGCGTCTGCAAAGGGGTCATCACGAATACGGGGGCCCATTATCGTGCCAAGAGTGTCGTGTTGACGACTGGAACGGCTGCGCGTGGGAAAATCATCATTGGTGAATTAATGTATTCATCTGGTCCAAACAACTCACAACCGGCAATGAAGCTATCCGGTGACTTGGAACGCTTAGGCTTCAAGCTGGAACGGTTTAAGACCGGGACGCCACCACGGGTCGATGGCAATACGATCGATTACAGTGTCACCGAAGAACAACCCGGTGATCCAGAACCCCATCACTTTAGTTTTGAAACGAAGGATGAAGACTACCTTGATTTAAAGCACCAGTTATCTTGCTGGTTAACGTATACCAACGAGACGACGCACAAGATCATTCGGGAAAACTTAGACCGGGCACCGATGTTTACGGGTGTCATTGAAGGTGTCGGTCCGCGTTACTGCCCATCGATCGAAGATAAAATCGTGCGGTTCGCGGATAAGAAGCGCCACCAACTCTTCTTGGAACCAGAAGGCCGGAATACGGACGAATGGTACGTTCAAGGGTTGTCAACGTCGATGCCAGAAGAAGTTCAACAACGAATCTTACACTCCATCAAGGGGTTGGAAGATGCTGAAATGATGCGGCCGGGTTATGCAATCGAATACGATGTCGTCGCCCCTTATCAATTAAAGGCCACGCTGGAGACGAAGCTCATCAAGAACTTGTATACCGCTGGTCAAACGAACGGGACGTCTGGTTATGAAGAAGCCGCTGGTCAAGGCTTGATGGCCGGTATCAACGCCGGTTTGCGGGCACTCGACCGGGGTCAATTCACCTTGAAGCGTAGCGATGCCTACATCGGGGTCATGATTGATGATCTGGTAACGAAGGGGACCAACGAACCTTACCGGCTGTTAACGAGTCGGGCCGAATATCGGTTGATCTTGCGTCACGATAACGCGGACTTGCGATTGACGGACAAGGGTCATGAATTAGGCTTGATTGACGACGACCGGTATGCGGCTTTTGAGGCCAAGCGGCAAGCAATCAAAGACGAACTTGACCGTTTGGGCAAAATCCGTATCAAACCTAACGATGACGTCAATGCCTTCTTACGGGCCCACAATTCTGGTGAGCTGAAAGATGGGGTTCTCGCTGCCGATTTCTTAAAGCGGCCAGAAGTGCGGTACGCTGATTTGATGAAATTCATCCCAGCGGCGCCAGAACCATTGGAACGCCACATCATTGAACAAGTTGAAATTCAAATCAAATACGCAGGTTACATCGAAAAAGCGGAAGAACGCGTTGAACGTTTGAAGAAGATGGAAGCTAAGAAGATTCCGGACCGGATCGACTATGACGCCATTGACGGTCTCGCAACTGAAGCTCATCAAAAGCTGAAGAAGATCCAACCAACCACGATTGCACAAGCGTCTCGAATCAGCGGTGTTAACCCCGCTGATATTGCAATCTTGAGTGTTTACATTCAACAGGGCCGGATTGCGAAGGTTAAGGACTAGGCTTAAGCCGATAAGCGCTGGTGACCTGAATTCTGGGTCGTGTTGAATCAGTGGTGCTTGCGTTAGGAATCAGTGCGAAAATCAAAAGTTAGTGCGAAAGGCCAAGAATTAATGTAAAACTAAAATGAGTCGTTTCAAGAATTATGACTGGTACGTGGGTGCCGCGTGATTCTTGGAACGGCTTTTTTGTCGTTCGCCTAAAGGGCTGTTTGTCGGACGAAGCACTAGAATTGAACCGACCTGCTAGTTTCTCATTTAAACGGGGCAGCAGGTGTTACGGATGCCAACCAGAAGCTCGTGGTGTGGTGATTGCCAATCCATGTTTTCAGTCGAATCAAGATGATCGTCCGGTCTGCTGGATTGCAGCCAAACGACTTCCATACATCGGAATTAATTGACGGCCCTCATTAGTGAACTTATAAAATCTTTTTAAAGGGGTCATCGATTCCAGACAAGCCGGGTCGATTGGACTATAATAATTGAAGGTTAAGCGTGGGGTAAGGGAGAACGTTGGATGAAAACTGTTAAAAGTATTATGAGTTGGGTGTTACCGATCGTGGTCGGCTTACTAGTCGCCATGGTGATTCGCCATTATATATTTACGATGGTGCGGGTGGACGGCCCATCGATGGAACCTAATCTGGACAATAATGAACGGGTCGCCGTGGTTAAGACCGCTAAGATTCGGCATTTGAGCGTGATCGTATTTAATGCGTACCATGTCGATCCAGATGCGCGGTCGAAATCGGTCAAGTATGTCAAACGAGTGGTCGGGATGCCTGGCGATACTGTCAAGTCTCAGAACGGCAAGCTATATGTGAACGGTAAGCTAGTCCCGCAACAGTTCATCAGTCAATATGAGCGGACACAGGGCACGACCAACTGGACTTTGAATACCTTGTCGACGCGCTATAGTTGGCGGTTAAAGACGACCAAGGTCCCGAAAAACACGTACTTTGTGCTCGGTGATCATCGCTCGGTCTCCAACGACAGTCGCTACTGGGGCTTCGTTCCCGCTAGCAAAGTGCTCGGCGTGGTCAAGGTGCCATTTTGGGACTCCAGTAGTACGAAGCGCCACAACGTCAATTCAATCAGCTATTAATTATCAACAGGTGTTGCTCACGGTGGGCAGCGCCTTTTTTATTGGCATTCATGCGTAATAACCACGAGCAGAACGCGTCTATTGGTGATTATTACTAATTTGAAAAATGGTGCCTGTATAAAATAACTAATAAAATTCAGAAAAGTAAACAAAAACTTGCATCTAAATTGAAATCGCTATCTAATAGGCCTAGAATGAAGGCTAAACTGGTAATAGGGCTACAATGGAGGCTGGTAAATATGGCAACTGAATTAACACCCGCCGCGCTTGCCGCATTACGGACAACGCACGCAGATGATCGGATGGCGCCGGTACTAACGCGCGCCATCACCAAAAATGGCATCAAAGCCGCAAGTTTTGATAATCAGGCGGCCAGTCGCTTAGACCGGACGTTTTCAATCGAAGTTCCGACAGGTAAGGTTAGTAATCAAAAGAGTAGTGGTCGCTGCTGGGAGTTCTCGTTACTGAATACCCTGCGACACAAATTCGCGACGAAGTATCACGTGAAGGATTTCGAATTGTCACAAAGTTATTTATTTTTCTGGGATAAGATCGAACGGGCCAACACGTTTTATCGCAACGTTGAACAAACGGCGCGGCAGCCAATTAGCGACCGTTTAGTCCAATTCTTGTTCGACAATCCTGGAGAAGATGGTGGTCAGTGGGCGATGGCTGCGAGCTTAGTTCAGAAGTACGGCGTTGTGCCAACGAGTGCGATGCCGGAAACGTTCAACACTGAAAATACCGCTGCTTTTCAAGCTGTGCTATCGCGGCAATTACGCAAAGACGGCTTGAAATTACGGCAGTTGGTCATGGACGGCGCTAACGAGGCAGAGCTGCAATCACTCGAAAAGTCGATGTTACAGGCCGTCTACCGGATGACGGCGTATTCTTTCGGTGAACCGCCGACTAGCTTTGACTTGACGTATCGCGACGATGATCAGCAGTATCATCGGCTGACGGATCTGACGCCGCAACAATTCTATCAAGATTATTTTGACACTGACCTGGATGATTACGTTGTCGTGACGAACTCGCCTGATAAGCCGTTCAATCGCTTATACAGCCTGCCTGACGAAGATAACGTCATCGGTGGCAAACCAATCGAATTCTTGAACGTCGATATGGGGGTCCTGACGGATGTTGCGGTACAGCAATTGAAGGCCGGCGAGACGGTCTGGTTCGGCAACGATGTCTTGCGGCAGATGGATCGCCAGACCGGGTATCTGGATGCCCACTTGTTTGAAACGGGGCAGTTATTCTGGGTCAACGACCATTTGACCAAGGCCCAACGGCTATTGACTGGCGACGGTGAGGTCAGTCATGCGATGACGCTCATCGGTGTTGATTTGGTGGCAGATACGCCAACCAAGTGGAAAGTCGAGAATAGTTGGGGCGAAAAGGTCGGTAAACAGGGCTACTTCGTGATGAGCCAAGATTGGTTTGACGCCTACGTCTATGAAGTGGTGGTCCACAAACAGTTCTTAGCACCAGAATTTCAAGTGTTAGTCAACGAACGCGCGCAACGGCTGCCGGCATGGGACCCGTTGCACTAGGAGGACGAAATTATGGGAATTTTTGCAGACCGATTAAAACAAGCCATGCAACAAGCAAACCTGACGTCAGCCCAGTTGTCCAAACAAACGGGAATCGGGCGCTCTTCAATCAGTCAGTGGTTGAGCAACAAGTATGTCGCGAAACACGATAAGGTCGTGACGTTAGCGGGTGTTCTCAACGTGTCGCCAGACTGGTTGTTGGGGACGAGCGATGTGGCCACGCAACCGACGCCAGAAGCGGCGCCAATTCCAGTCGCGGTGACACCGACGCCCGCCGTGGACCCCGAGTTAGTCACCTTGTGGGAGCAGCTAGATCAGACGCAACGCGCCAAGTTGGTCAAAAAGGCACATAAGTTGTTAGCCAAATCTCAGGCTAAAGCGCAAGACCCAGCACCGAAGAAGACGAGTAAAAAGAAGAAAAAGAAAAAGGGTAAAAAGCGGAAGTAAGGCGGAATCGCTAGCCGAATGCGGCCAGGTGGCATGGTGATTTTAGATCACCGCGCATGGCTGGGTCGACTAGCGATTAACCGTTTGACTGATCGTTTATGACCAGAGACTAGACGCTAAAAACGACGCTTCAAGAAATCAAATTCTTGAAGCGCCGTTTTGTCATACTTAATTGATTTAGTTGATTGCTGGTGCTGGCTGAAAAGACCAGTACAGCTCCGGATGAGTGCTGTAAACCAGGCGTGAGCCGGGCACCTGGCGCGGCTACATTTTCAAGCCGTTCGATTTTTGACGGCATTGCTGGTTCCGCTGGACGTGCTAGTCCGCCGTGTTCAAGCTTGGTGACAGCGAACGCGAATTAGACGGCATGTCGTTTAATTATCCAGCGGCCATTTTTCCCAATCACGTGCCCAGATGAGGCCCATGACGCCTTCGCCAACGTGGACGCCGACGACCGGACCGATTTCACCTTCGTCGATCGTGAGGTCTGGGAAGCTGGCTTTTAAATCAGCCGTCCATTCGGCTTGCAGCTTCGGATTGTTCCCATTTTCAATCGTCACGCGCAGTGGGTAGTCGGCAGCGTCAATGGCTGCGGCTAACTTGGCCTTAATGGCGGTGTAAGCACGACGCATCGTCCGCTCTTTCTGGATGGCGACGATTTTGCCATCTTGGAACGTCAAGACGGGTTTGATGCGCAATAAATTGCCGACGAGCCCGGAAGCGTTCGAGAGGCGACCCGTGCGAACCAAATGGCTTAAGTTATCGACAACGAAGTAAACATCCGTCGTTTCACGAATTTTCTTAAGCTGTTCGATGACTTGTTCGGGTGTGTAACCCGCAGCCACCAGTTTGGCAGCTAAGAGCACCATGTCGGCTTCACCGGCGGCGGTAATCAGGGAGTCGAAGGGATAGACTTTGATGTTCGTCACGTTCGGGAGATAACTCTCGAGATTGGTGATGAAGCTAGTGATACCAGATGATAAATGAATACTGATGACGGCGTCGTAGCCCGCTGCTGCGAGTTGGTCGTACATCGTTTGCATTTGTCCCAGTGTGATCTGAGTGGTCGTTGGCAGTTCTGGTGCCGTTCGCATGCGTTCGTAAAATTCTTTGGAAGTGATTTCGACGTTTTCTAAATAAGTCTGTTGGCCAAAAATAACAGTAATTGGAACGACGTGAATATCATACTTTTCAACGTCGGCCGCTGATAGGTAACTGGCACTATCCGTAACAATTGCGGTTTTCATTTTTTCCCCGCTTTCATTTGGTGAAAGTATTGCCTAACATTATACCGCTTATTGGTGGGGGAAAGCTAGCATTGTTGGCTAAGTAAACGGTTGTAATTGCTAGCGACTACCGTCATAATGAAAATAATCAAATGGGGGAGGCACAAGATGAGGAAACGAATTGAGATCAAACCGGCGACAGACGCTGACCGGGCGGCGTTAGCTGAAATTTACTTAGTCGACCGCCAGCAAGAGTTTCCGTGGGTCACAGATCCTAAGTTACAGGATTTTGACTATGACAGTCGCGGCGAATTTGTCTTGGTGGCGTGGGTCGATGGCCAGCGCGCTGGCTTCTGCTCATTGTACCGACTGGCTAACTTCATTCATTTACTGTTCGTCGCACCGGATTTTCGCCATCTCAAAGTCGGCGAGCGTTTGTTGACCGAAATGCGTCAGTACGCCACGGAACCACTGACGTTGAAATGCGTCATGGCTAACGAAAATGCGCTACGATTTTATGCCAAGGTCGGCTTTCAAATCGTCAAGGCAGACGCGGACGCGTTACCGCCAAACTACACGCTACGGGACACGCATACGGAGCAATATATTGCGTTGGTCGATTTGGAAAACAACTAGCTGGTGCTAGTGACACCTGCCGATTGGCGTTTGAATGTTAGTCCAATGTGAAATCTAATTTATTTTTAATTTTGGGGTTGACATTCTGATTTTACGGCGCTAAACTCTAATCATTAATTAAATTTAGATTAAAGACCGTGATAAGGAACGGTGTTAAGCCGGTTAGTTAGCGAGCTGTAGATTGGTGCAAGGCAGTCAATACCACTTAACATAGATCACCTTGGAGTCGCGCCCCGAAATTATTTGGAGAAGGCGTTGGATGGTACCCATTAATGTACCGGCGTATCGCATTTGCTGTACGTACTAAGGTGACTATTGTGAAGTAGTCGCGAATAAAGGTGGTAACCCGTTCTGGACGTCCTTTAATTAACTCGTTGGAGTTAGTTAAAGGACGTCTTTTATTATTTAAAGGTGGTGAGGAGTATGGAATCGGACATTCTGGTGGCTAATTGCCAATCAGTGTGGGCAACGGCAATTAGTCGCGCGGGAGCAGCAGCTCCTCAGATAAGACGAGAAGCTAACAGCGGCATTTAGCACCGCATTCTCGCAGGTTCTTGTAACACATAGATCAATCAATCGCAGTCATGCGACACATAATTAGCAAATGAAGTCATCACAAACGAAACGATTTAGGAACGATTTCAACACATAGTCAGTCGATTTTGCAAACGCAACACATAGTAGAGACACATATGCATTAGTCAATGACCAAACACATAACGGAGGTTACGCTTATGACAACCACAACAACAGAAACAGAAACGCAAGTCGCACAACAATTATTTGATGCCTATCAAACCCAACACGCCTTAACGATGGCGGATTATGCAACCAGTGTCACCGATGAGGACGCCGCATACCGCGTTCAAGCTGAACTGACGGCGTTAAAACAGCAACCCGTTGGCGGCTACAAAGTCTCATTAACCAGCGCCGAAACCCAGAAGATGTTTGATGCGCATACACCACTCTATGGTGCGCAAGTCGCGGATCATTTCCTTGCAGCACCTACCACAGTTCGACGGGGTCAATTGATGGATCCACTCGTTGAAGTCGAACTTGTCTTTAAGGCCAAGGAAGATTTGAGTGCCACTGATTCATTAACTGATTTATGGCATAAAACCACGGTGGCACCTGGCCTAGAATTACCGGATTCTCGGTTTAGTGACTGGTTCCCAGACTTACCAAAGAACCTAGTGGTAGCTGATGCAGCCGTTGGTGGGTTAGTGGTCTACGGGACGGAAGAAGATACCGACAAGCGGTTCGCTTCCGTTGACGCGGTCGCAACGCCGAAATGTACCCTCGTCCATGATGGCGAGACGGTCAAAACGGGTCAAGCGAGCGAAGTGTTAGGCAATCCACTCAAGTCCTTGCAGTGGTTAGTCAGCAAGTTAGCTGAGCAGGGCAAGACACTTACTGCCGGCCAACGCGTCTCATCAGGAACGTTCGTCTTACCGCCACATTTAACCACGGGGCACTGGCAGGCCGACTTTGATTGTGGACTGGGACAGGTCGCACTAGATGTGACAGACGAAGGATAAGTGGAATTACTGGCCTAGGTCAAAAGCCGTTCAAGGATTGTTGTGAAACAATCCTTGAACGGCTTTTTTGGGGTGTTGACGTTATGGGTGTGAAACAAGCGGGATAACTGCTAAGCAGGTCGACTGCAGAACTCAAGTGATTCTAACCAGCAAAATTGGTGCTTAGGGTCGCAAGGCTGATGCTACGGGCAATTTTAGTCCCGTTATCGCTACTGTGCCCAATTGTTCTCGACAATGTTTCACGTGAAACCGATTAAACTATTATGTTCTAGCAACATTGCTGATATATCGGGCTTTGAAGCCATTATACAAAACTAAAAAATACTAAATTGACCCCGAAGTGTGCACCAACTGTGCATCTCAAAATTTAAAATCAAACCATTCTAGGCGACTAATTCATTCCGAATTAATCGTCTTTTTCTGTCGCAAAAATCAATCAAACAAATTAAGAATACGATCAAGTATCAGCCAGTAAACTGTAATCCATATAAATTGGTGTAGCTTCCCATCAAGCTTGACCGTTGCCGCGACGCGCGGGCAGCGCGAAAGCGCAGGCGCGAGCAACGGGCGGTCGGCGTAAGCCGGCCGCTTTAACCCCCAGTATCTAACTAGGGGGGTACAAAATAACATTTAACTATCCTTAGAACACGGTACAAATAGCTATATAGCGCGGTTTAGTGGCTATCTATGTAGCTCAACCCAATCAAAATTCATTTGTTGGGGTTAGACAGTAATTTTGAATAGAAAGCAGGTATTGTAATGAATATGACTTGGAATGAACAAATTAAAGCACGGCGTCACGAACTACAGTTGACGCAAACAGCGGTTGCTAGCCGCTTAGGGATTACAACTAATTACTTTGCCCGTTTGGAAAACACCCACGCCCATCCAAGTAGTGGACTACAGGCACAGATTGATCGGACGCTGAAAGATTGGAGTGACCTACCGCCACTAACGGTGCAAGTTGACTACTTACGGGTTCGCTTTCCCACTAATAAAGTTGACCATATCATCGAAGATTTATGCTGGATCGACAAAGATTTCATCAACTATAAAGATTGGGGACGCTATGGCTATGCCGATCAATATCAATTAGGCGATATCACTATTTTAACGTCTACTCCAACACAAAAGTTAGGGACTTTACTAGAAATGCACGGTTCCGGCTGTCGGCAATTTGAAAGTATGCTGATTGCGCACGGTATGGTTTGGGAAGATTTTCTCTACACTTGTTTACAAGAAAAAGGCATTATCAAACGGATCGACTTTGCGATTAACGATCACGTTGGCCTACTCGCCATTCCTGAACTAGTTAAGAAATGCCAAAACAACGAATATATTTCAGTCATGCGCAAATATGAAGCGCTAGCCTCCGGTAAGTTGCTAGATGATAAAAGTGAAGCGACTGGTGATACGCTGTATCTAGGCTCTAAGAAAAGTGATATCTATTTCTGTATCTATAACAAGGAAGTTGAACAAGCGCAAAAAGGCGTCACTCTAAATGCAGAGCAACGCCCAATTAAAACGCGGTTTGAAGTGCGCTTATTCAATGATCGCGCCATATTAGCGGTCAAAGATTTCCTCAGCCACCGTAACTTGGAAAATACGGTGTTTGGGATTGTTCAACGATACGTACGCTTTGTTGATAAACGTGCTGGAAAAGTCCGTAATCAATGGCCGCTGAACAAGCGCTGGGCACAATTCTGTGGTAAGAACCGCGCACCGGTGCAATTGACCTTAGCCCCAGAACTACCCAACGTTAACCGCCAACGTGCGTGGATTCGGACGCAAGTGGCGCCCACCTTGAAAGTATTATTCAATATTGATGGCTATCAAGGAACGCTGGAAACCATGCAGGACATCAAGAACGCCAAGTTATCTGCACAGCAGAGAGCCATGATTAAGGAACAAACTGTCGGTGTTGATTACCTCATTGAACAATCTCAATAGAAACAACTGGCTAAATTGTGCTACTGCTGACTATAATATATGCCAAAAACTGCGAAACAAATGAATCAACAGTATGAGAAGAGCAGATTTTTGCAATTAGATGGCATAAGGGTTGACTATAACTAACTAATCAGTTATTATTAAATTCATGAGAACAAAAGATGAAAACAAAACAAAAGCAATTAAACACGCTGTAATCGAGCTTAGTCAATCTGAGGGATTAACTAATTTAACAACTGCTAAAGTTGCAAAATTAGCTGGGGTTAGTCCCGCAACTATTTATCTAAAATATAAAGATAAAACTGATATGTTAAGTCGAATTTATGAAGAGGTTAAAACTGAACTTCACGCCGGCGTTCAGGAATCTATATTAGATGCTGGAGACGATGTCGAAGCTCAATTAAGGGCAGTATTGAATTATTCGGTACAACAATGGCATAAATATCCAAAAGAAAGTGAATTTATTAATGCTTTATGGACTAACCAAGAACTGCTAGACGCTTCTGCAATCGAAAGCGGCAATCAAAAAGAAGGACCTCTAGTTGACCTTTTTGCTCGAATCGATGCTAATCCAGCATTTATCAATGTACCACGGGTAATTTTAGAAGCATTTGCGTCACTACCAGGAACGGTACGTCAACTTGCATCAAATAATGATCAAGCATTAATTGATCAGACAATTGATTTAATTTTAAAGGCTCTAAAGGTTTGAGCCTTTATTATTTGGTAATTAAAAACTAACTAGTTAGTTATAAAATGGAGGGATTTTTTTGAAACAAAATGTTGTCGTTATTACAGGTGCTTCTAGTGGCATGGGCAAGGCTGCTGCGGAATTATTTGCCACTAAAGGTTGGTTGGTTTTTGGCGGAGCACGTCACAGTGAAAATATTCCGACTATCAATAATATCCAAGCACTTCATTTGGATGTTACAAGTGAAGAATCGGTAGAAAATTTCATGAATCTTATTTGGGAACGTACTGATCATGTTGATGTACTTATTAATGCAGTTGGTTATGGAGAGTATGGTCCAATAGAAGAAGTGCCACTTTCTGCAATCAAAACCGAATTTTCGACTAATTTCTTTGGCGCAATTCGTATGACACAAGCAATATTACCTTCAATGCGTACGAATAAAAGTGGCCGGATTATTAATGTATCATCAGGTATTGGGACGTCATATATGCCAACTGGTGGTTACTACGCTGCCAGTAAAGCAGCTCTACAAATTTGGAGTGATACATTAAATATAGAGGTACAACCGTTTGGAATTCAATCAACTATTGTAAGTCCCGGAGCTACCAAAACTGATTTTATTTCCAAAATGTTTGCAAGCTTTGAACGAAATACTCATCCAACCTCGGTATATACATCTTTGATGGCTGGTGTTGCTAATATGTCCAAAAACTATAAGGCAAGTGCAACGGCAGAAGATTTAGCAAGCGTATTTTATAGGGCGGCAACAGCTTTGAGACCTAAAATGCGCTACTACAAAAGTGTCTCTGATCGGATGAATGTGTATATAGCGCGTAATCATCCATTGATCTGGAAGTGTTTGATGAGTAGAGTTACAAAACGGATGATGCGAGTGTCAACAGACAATAACGAAGAAAGCTAGAGTGTTTTAATTATGAATGCAGGTACTATCTTAATCATTGATGCGGTAATCGTCATTGGCTTAATTGTTGTGTTTGGACATCGACTGATAAAAAATTATTACAGAAAGATTCAAACTCCAGATGCGTATATGATACAAAATGTTCAGTCAGGGTTAGTCATTCGACCGCAAAATGCTGAAATAGCTGATTGTGTCCCAATTATTCAGTACACACCAAAGAATTGGGAATGCACAACTTGGCAAATGATTGGAATCGGAAATAATGAGTACTTATTAAAAGATCTATATACACAAAAATCATTTGCTCCAGTTGGAGAAATAAAAGCTGGTGCATTGCTGGAACAGCGACCGATTGGAAATGATCAACATCAGCACTGGATTTTTGAACGACAAACCGACGATAAGTACTCTATTCGATTGGCAGATAGTAATTTATTTATAACAAGTGTTGGTGGTGCTGTTGATGAACGAATAACATTGCAAACAGAAACAAATTCAGCTAATCAACTGTGGACCTTACATCAACAGAATCCAATAATTTAGGAGAATAAAATGAAATCAAAAAATAAACCTGCTGCTTGGATATTAATATTATCCTTCTTTACGTGGATAGTACCCCAACTCCTTGCTGAATTTGCTTGGAAATCACCTGTATATAACTAAAGGTTGAAAGTTAAAAAAACACAGAGAAGCCCCGTCATTTCGGGGTTTTTCTATACAAAAATAGACATGAAAGACTCCACATCTGTATAATATAAGCATCACACAAACACATACAGAGGAGTTTCATGTCCATGTCTACTATACAACAAAATGCAGCCAAAACAACTTACCTTTACAGTCCAATCGTGACCTTTGAAGTCGATGGGCAAACCATGCCAATGAATCTCGTATACGTAACTAAGCGTGGTCAATCAGACCAATACCTAGTCTTAGCGACGACCAAGTTAAGCTTAAAACCTGATGAAATTATTCAAATGTATGGTCGGCGTTGGCAGATTGAATGCTTTTTCAAGGTCGCAAAACAATATCTTCAATTCGATCAAACACAAATCCAAAGCTACGATGGGTTGTGTGGCCATTTGGCAATGGTTCTGATGGGATATGACATCTTAGCGCTGGCGGCGCGTGAAAACAAAGACGAACGTACACTGGGCGATCTGTTTTATGACTATGGCCGACCAATGCCGGACATCGATGTAGCTAAAGCTTTGAACTGGTTATTAGAAACTATTACTGGTCTAGAAAAAAATTCGCCATGGAAGCAGCCGTTTTAGACGCAATTTTTGATGAATTTATAAAAGCCTTACCAAGTAGTCTGGTAAAACTACTTGATAAGGCCTAAAAAGCGAAAACGCCTAATTTATGTAACCGTAACTCAATGATACCAATGAGTACGGTCTGTTTTGGTACTTTCAACCTTTAGTGTTTCACGTGAAACATTATTTGTTTACACGATGATAGTTTTCGTCAAAGTACTTACCGTCACGGATTTCATCCGGTAAACCAGAGTAAGGCGCTTCGCTGATGACGTCTTCGTTATTTTGACCAGCATCACCCATGTAAGTGATGTGGGCAAATTCTGGAACAACTAGTTTTGGATAAGTCGCGTACTTTTCACGAGACTGTTCCATTAAATCAATGTGTTCGTTTTGGAACGTGACCGTGATTTCAGGATGGTCTTGGACCCACTTAGGGAAGAAAATCGTCCCGTTTAATTTGTTTTCGTTAGGCAAGAAGTCAAGGGCGACATCGGTACCAGTTGGTTCTGTCCAGGCAACTTTGTAAATGCCGGGTGTCAACATGACGATGTTCGCTTCTTGATCCTTGACCCACCGACCGGCGACCATGCCACCGTGAATCCGGTAGTCAACGGTGTGGTCGTTTTTCGCGTACCATTCATATTCCCAACCGTTGTCGTAAGTGTAAATAAAGTGGGTGCCGAGGAAGTCATCTAGCGTTTTAAATTCTTTCGTCATTTAAATTACCTTCTTTTAAAAATATATGTCATTTAAAACGTGTAAATTATTACATGTTTTAATCAACAAGGTTAGTGTATACTGTTATCAAAGAATCGTCAAGGAGGAATATCCAATGGCGCAAAAAAATAAGTTGCAATTTATTATTCTAGGGTTGTTAAATCAACAACCGTTAACGGGTTACGACCTGACGAAGGCCTTTGATGATGAGATCGGGGAATTCTGGCAAGCCCAACATAGTCAAATTTATCCGCAATTAAAACGCTTAGAAGAGCAGGGCTACGTGACCCATGAAATCACCGTCAGTGGCGAAAAGTTGGAAAAGAAGCTCTACCACGTGACGACAACTGGTCGCGATTTACTCCATGAGTGGATCAGTATCGGCACGCCGGATTTGACGGCCACTAAGGACGAATTTATTTTAAAACTCTATTTCATTCAAACGAATCAAGATCCGCGTTTGCGCGAGATGCTTACCGAACAACTGACCTTGCACACAGCCAAGCTGACCCACTTGCAGCAGCGACTCGAGAGCGTGTTTCCAAAACCAGCGACTGCGAAGCAACACTATGGTCATTATTTGATCTTACAACACGCGATTGGCCGTGAGACGTACTACGTTGACTGGCTTAAGCAGACGCTGCAGGCGTTGCCGAAGAAATCGGAATAGGCGCATACTGGCGTGACGGTGGCATCAGGCGACTAGTGTGATTGGTACATTGACGTTCGAGTACCGTTTGGTTTGGCAGTCGATGTTTTCAAGCAGATGTCGCGGGCAACCAGGGAGTAGCAGGCGTGTGTTGAACCGCGGCGATGATTTAAGCTGCCGGCGAGAGCGCCTCTGGTGAGAAATCGTCCGTTAGGGGTGTGAAACTGGTATAATGACAGTGGTCAATATCAATTCAACTCAATGAGACGAGGAGATTACTATGGAAAACTCAAAAATGCAAGAACCACTCGTTTATCGACGCATTCTGCTTACCGTTGATGAGGACGACAATACTTCATCTGAACGGGCCTTCCGTTACGCAACGACATTGGCCCGCGATTACGACGCACCGCTGGGAATTTGCTCGGTGCTGGAAAGCGAAGATATTAATATTTTTGATTCACTGACCCCGTCGAAGATCCAAGCCAAGCGCAAACACGTTGAAGAAGTCGTCGCTGAATATGTTCAGCTTGCTGAACAACGTGGCGTCAAACGGGTCGAACCACTGGTTTACGAAGGTGGCGACGTGGATGATGTGATCTTGGACCAAGTGATTCCGGATTTCAAACCTGACTTATTGGTTACCGGTGCGGATACGGAATTTGCTCACTCTAAGATTTCGGGTGCAATTGGGCCCCGGTTAGCACGAAAAGCCCCAATCTCCGTTATTGTGGTCCGATAAAGCGGTCCAACAGGTGACATCGACTGATGTCATGATTACTCAGTTATTACTAAAAAGAATCGTGGTCCGACAGGTTAGTCGTCGGTGACCGCGATTCTTTTTTAGCTCACCTTGTTCATTAATGAACTTAGCGATCGAAAAAACTTTATTGGCGATAAACACCGCTAAAAAGGCGATTTCACTATTATTTATATACTAAAAACCAATTATTTTATAATTTATTGTTGCATTATGAGCAAGGATAGCTATAATGGAGTTTGTAAATTAATTCACAAAGGAATTGAAATGGAGGAAGCACTTCATGATTAAGACAGAAAAGAACCAAACCGCCAAGGTTACCGACGAAGTAGACCAGTTAGTTCAACGTTCAAAGAAAGCATTGGCCGTTTTGAAATCGTATACACAAGAACAAATTGATGATCTATGTGAAAAAGTTGCAGTTGCTGCACTTGATAATCATATGAAACTCGCCAAGTTGGCCGTTGAAGAAACTGGCCGTGGGGTGGTTGAAGATAAAGCCATCAAGAACATCTACGCCAGTGAATATATTTGGAACAGCATGCGCCACGACAAGACCGTTGGCGTCATCAAAGAAGACGATGAAGAACAACTAATGGAAATCGCTGAACCAGTCGGGATCGTGGCCGGGGTCACCCCCGTTACGAACCCAACTTCAACGACAGTCTTCAAGACTTTGATCTCCTTGAAGGGTCGTAACACGATCGTCTTTGGTTTCCATCCACAAGCTCAGAAGTGTAGTTCCGCGGCCGCTGATGTGATGCGTGAAGCCATCAAAGCTGCCGGTGGTCCTGCCGATGCCGTTTTATACATCGAACATCCAAGTATTGAAGCGACGGATGCGTTGATGCACCATACCGACGTGGCAACGATCTTAGCCACTGGTGGTCCAAGCATGGTTACCGCGGCCTACTCATCAGGTAAACCAGCCTTAGGTGTTGGCCCTGGTAACGGCCCGACCTACGTTGAAAAGACGGCTGACATTAAGCAAGCCGTTAACGACATTGTGTTATCCAAGACGTTTGATAACGGGATGATCTGTGCCTCTGAAAACAGCGCCATTATTGATAAAGAAATTTATGCGGAAGTCAAAGCAGAATTTATTCGTCTCGGTTGCTACTATGTAAAACCAAAAGACGTTCAAGCTTTAAGTGATGCCGTTATCGATCCTAACCGGCACACCGTTCGGGGACCAGTTGCTGGGAAGACTGCTTACGAAATCGCCCAGATGGCTGGATTAAAGGATGTTGCCAAGGATTGCCGCGTCTTGATTGCTGAAATCAACGGTGTCGGGGTCAAGTATCCATTATCTGGCGAAAAATTATCACCAGTTTTGACCGTTTACAAGGCTGATTCACATGAAGCTGCGTTCAAACGGGCCGATGAATTACTTCATTATGGTGGTTTAGGCCATACTGCTGGGATTCACACGACTGATGATGATTTGGTCAAGGAATTCGGCCTTCAAATGCCAGCCTGCCGGATCTTAGTGAACACGCCATCTTCAGTAGGTGGTTTAGGGAACATCTACAACAATATGGAACCTTCATTAACACTGGGCACGGGGTCATATGGTGGCAACTCGATTTCTCATAACGTTACGGATATGGATCTGATTAATATCAAAACTGTGGCAAAACGGCGTAATAACATGCAATGGGTCAAAATGCCTCCCAAAGTCTACTTCGAACGCAATTCCGTTCGCTACTTGGAACACATGGCTGGGATTAAAAAGGTTTTCCTAGTTTGTGACCCTGGGATGGTGGAATTTGGCTACGCTGACCGTGTAACGGCTGTCTTGAACAAGCGGACGGATCCGGTCGATATCGATATCTTCTCTGAAGTTGAACCGAACCCATCGACGGATACGGTTTACAAAGGGGTCGCACGGATGAAGGCCTTCAAGCCAGATACGATCATCGCCCTTGGTGGTGGTTCCGCAATGGACGCGGCCAAAGGAATGTGGCTCTTCTATGAACATCCAGAAGCTTCCTTCTTAGGTGCTAAGCAGAAGTTCTTGGATATTCGGAAACGGACCTACAAAGTTCCCGTATCTGAAAAGGTCACCTATATTGGGATTCCAACGACTTCTGGGACGGGTTCTGAAGTGACGCCATACGCCGTTATTACGGACTCCAAGACGCACGTTAAGTACCCAATCACCGACTACGCAATGCAACCAGACATTGCCATCGTTGACCCACAATTTGTTGAAACGGTGCCAAAGCGGACGACTGCTTGGACTGGCCTGGATGTCATCACCCATGCTACTGAAGCGTACGTTTCAACGATGGCCTCTGACTACACGCGTGGCTGGTCAATTGAAGCCTTACAATTAGCCTTCAAGTACTTGAAAGCTTCTTATGATGGCGACAAGAAGGCCCGTGAGAAGATGCACAATGCGTCAACCTTAGCCGGGATGGCCTTTGCCAACGCCTTCTTAGGAATTAACCACTCCATCGCGCATAAATTAGGTGGGGAATTCAACTTACCACACGGGTTAGCGATTGCCATCACTTACCCACAAGTTGTGCGCTACAATGCTGAGATTCCAACCAAGTTAGCAATGTGGCCGAAGTACAACCACAACACTGCCTTAGCCGACTACGCCAACATTGCCCGGGCCTTAGGGTTACCAGGTAAGACGGACGAAGAACTCAAGGAAAGCTTAGTTAAAGCCTATATCGACTTGGCTCACTCAATGGATGTCACCTTATCCTTGAAAGCCAACCGGGTTGAAAAGAAGCACTTTGACGCCACCGTCGACGAATTAGCTGAATTGGCCTACGAAGACCAATGCACGACCGCAAACCCTCGCGAACCTTTAATCAGTGAATTAAAGGCGATCATCGAACGCGAATGGGACGGCCAAGGTACTGAAAAATAGCCCTTTGTGAATTAAGGGAGCCCTCGCTCGGGTGAGCGGGGGCTTTTTTGAGGTGGAAAGGCTGTCGATGTCGGTCGGTGCAGTGAAGAAGACCGTTCAGAAGATCTATGGCACTGAGAGTGTTTGGTCCAGAATACTTCTGTAATCATTCAGGTATGGTATTTTTATCAGATACTTTTGCATTAAAACCAAATATAGGGGCTAGAGTGGACGGTTATTACCGGATATCGCATCCGGCGCTATATTTGAGTTAATAGCCATGGAAGCTAGAGGATCTCCAAACGATAATTTTTTTAAACGAAAAAGGCTTGCAATCAAAAATGAAAGCGGTATACTCTTCTTTGTAAGCGGTTGCTAAAACTTGAAAAGTGGTCGCGTTTTTTTATCTATCATTAGTTGCATTCAACAACCAACCAACCTACAAATATTAATGAATAGATAAAAATGCAATGGATTGAATTCAGAAAGAAGGCTTGGATCGATGAGCGTTAGTATGCAGCATCATAGTAGCGAGGCCAGTCCGGCTACTCAACCAGCAAGTGTTATCCATAAAAATATGGTGCCATGGAGTGAACGTTTCAGTTATTCACTATCTGATTTTGCATGTAACTTGTCTTTTTCACTAGTTAGTACGTATTTGATGTTCTTTTATACAGATGTATTTGGAATTAGTGCAGCGATTGTCGGAACATTATTCCTAGTTGCGAGAATTGTTGATGCGTTTGATGGTCCCTTCTGGGGAATTATGATTGACCATACGCATACTCGGTGGGGGAAGAGCCGGCCATACTGGTTATGGTTCGCAATCCCATTTGCTGTATTCAGTGTGTTATGTTTCACGGTTCCAAATATGAGCACGGGTATGAAAGTTGTGTGGGCTTACGTGACTTACATTGGCGTCGATGTTTTGTACTCCGCCGTCAATATCCCAATTACATCTATCCTGCCTAGTCTGACAAGCAATCCGCAAGAACGCGTGACGCTATCAACAATTCGGCAATTTATGGGAACTTTAGGTGCAACGATTATTTCAACGATTGCGTTGCCATTAGTAGCCTACTTCGGTGGTGGGAGCACGTCTTCTGCACACGGTTGGTTTATGGTCGCCTTGATTATGGCGGTAATCGCAATGGTTATCTTCTTTATCGTATTTGCGAATACTAAGGAACGCGTTCAAACGGTTCAGTCCAAAAAGAGTATTCCAATCAAGACATCTTTGAAAGCGCTTAAACGGAACTGGCCATGGGTTATTGTTATTTTTATCAATTTTATTTACTGGTTAGGCATGCAGACACGCTCACAAGTAACGGTATATTTCTTTAAATACAACATGCATGATGCAACACTAGCTTCATTTATCTTAGGCTTACAATTAGTTGCCTTGTTGGCGGTTGTAATTACGCCATGGACTGCCAAACGAATCGGTAAGCGGAACACGATGCTGATGGGAATGTTGCTAGCCATTGTTGGTCAATTAATTCTGTGGGGCGGTTCTAAAGCTTTGAACGTACCCACGATTACAGTTGGGACGATTGTTGGTTACTTAGGAACAGGCTTTGTTTCAGGGTTAATTGCCGTAATGTTGGCTGATTCAGTTGACTATGGCGAATGGAAGAATGGTGTACGTGCAGAAGGTATTGTCACTTCATTCTCTAGCTTTTCAGCTAAGTTTGGGATGGGAATTGGTGGTGCCGTCACTGGCTTAATTCTATCTGCTGGTGGCTACGTCGCTAATCATGCACAAAGCGCCCAAGCCTTGAATGCGATTGAAATGAATTATGTATGGGTGCCAATCGTTGGTTTCGGGCTTTCAGCAATCGCACTATTGTTCTATAAAGTTGATAAGATCGAACCTAAAAT
The DNA here is from genome assembly GCF_023806745.1 of Lactiplantibacillus sp. B652. Taxonomy (NCBI): domain Bacteria; kingdom Bacillati; phylum Bacillota; class Bacilli; order Lactobacillales; family Lactobacillaceae; genus Lactiplantibacillus; species Lactiplantibacillus sp. B652. Next base: position 589,861 of record NZ_JAMSKY010000001.1, read on the forward strand.
GTTGGCTGATTTGGAACAGAAGCATGCACAAGAAAATGCACTTGCTGACGATCAAAAGTAAGATGGGATAAGAAAGGATGAAATATCGTGAAGTTTACAAACGGTTATTGGCTAAATCGCGAGGAATATGACGTTAACTCGCCAAAGGAAACATATGATGCTCAACAAAATGGTAAAACGATTACGGCGTTTGCACCGTATAAGCGAATTATGTCTCGTGGCGATCAATTAAACTTGGGCGCAACGACAATTACTTTAACATCACCAGTTGAGAATGTTATCGGGGTTAAACTGGAACATTTCGATACTAATGAACACGGCCCTGAATTTAAAATCAATAATTTGGATCCAGAGGTCGCGATTGAAGTAAATGATCAAGTTGCTAGTTTGCAAAGTGGCGACTTAAAGGTGACGTTACCATTGCGGACTGATTTTGAAATGAAGTTCACGGCTAACGGCCAATTGGTTACACAATCAGAGACGAACGCCCAGGCGACGATTTGGAATCATGATACTAAAGTTAATTATATGCGCGAACAGCTTTCAATGGGGATTGATGAAAAAATCTATGGCCTCGGTGAACGCTTCACTAATTTTGTCAAGAATGGCCAAGTAGTTGATACTTGGAACCAAGATGGTGGAACGGGTAGTGAACAAGCGTATAAAAATATTCCGTTTTACATCAGTAGTAACGGCTATGGGGTCTTTGTAGATGAATCCCAACGTGTTTCATTTGAAATCGGCTCAGAAAACGTCGATCGTGTCCAATTTAGCACGGAAGGACAATCCCTACAGTACTACGTTATTTATGGCCCAACGCCAAAAGAAGTGTTGCATCGTTACACGCAATTAACTGGTGCAATTAAGCTGCCACCAGCATGGTCATTTGGACTATGGTTAACGACTTCATTTACGACTGATTACAGTGAAGAAACTGTTTTGAAGTTTATTGATGGGATGCAAGAACATCATATTCCGTTAGACGTCTTCCATTTCGATTGTTTCTGGCAAAAAGGCTTTGAATGGTGCACGTTAGAGTGGGATAAGGAACAGTTCCCGGATCCAGAGGGGTTATTGAAGAAAATCCATGACCGCGGTATTAAAGTGTGTGTCTGGCTGAATCCGTATATTGCGCAAAAATCACCATTATTTAAGGAAGCCAAGGATAAGGGTTACTTATTAACTCGGGAAAATGGCGATGTTTGGCAATGGGACTTGTGGCAAGCCGGTAACGGGTTTATTGACTTTACTAATCCAGCGGCGGTTAAGTGGTATCAAGATAAGTTAAAAGTGTTATTGGATATGGGTGTTGATAGCTTTAAGACGGACTTTGGTGAACGAATTCCAGCTGAAGATGTCAAATTCTTCGATGGTTCTAACCCGCAACAAGAACATAACTACTACACGCTCCAATACAATCGAGCGGTTTATGAAGTCATTCAACAGGAAAAAGGTGCGGATGAAGCGGTCTTATTTGCGCGCTCCGCAACGGTTGGTTCACAATCCTATCCAGTACACTGGGGCGGCGACAATCTCTCGAAGTACAGCTCAATGCGTGATACATTGAGAGGTGGATTATCGTTCTTGCTTTCAGGCTTTGGTTTCTGGAGCCATGATATTGGCGGCTTTGAGGATGGCCCTGGTACGCCAACTGCGGATCTTTATAAGCGGTGGTCTCAATTTGGGTTGCTCTCTTCCCATAGCCGTTATCACGGAAGCGATGTTTATCGAGTACCGTGGAATTTTGACGATGAAGCGGTTGAAAACACACGGAAATACGTTAACTTAAAACTGTCATTAATGCCTTATATCTACACGGAAGCTGCACATGCTGCTGCATATGGCAATCCGTTGATGCGGCCGATGTTCTTGGAATTTGGCGATGATGACAATGTCTATGATAATGCGACACAGTATATGTTTGGCCCAAACATATTAGTAGCGCCGATCTTTAATGATCAGGGTAAAGCGCACTTTTACTTGCCAAGTGGTAAGTGGACTAGTATTTTGGATGGTAAAGTTTATCAAGCACCACGCACAGGTGAATGGGTCAATGAAGTGTTTGATGAATTAGACTTACCAGTGCTGGTTCGTCAGAATTCAATCATTGTTCGGAATGAAAAAGCAGTGCATGCCGCGTATGATTATACGAAGGATGTCGATATTCATTTGTATCAGATCCAAGATGGCAACGTGTCAAGCAAGGTTGTTGATGAACACGGTCAAGATGCTGCAGAAATTAAGGTCGAACGATCTAATGGGCACATTGTGATCAATACAGTGGGACTAACGGGCGATTCAACCGTCTATGTACATGAGAATAATGATACGATTAAGTTATCTTTGGTGGACGGAAAAGCGGAAGTAACGCTTTAGTAAGAATTTGACAGGTAATTGAGCGGTCATCACATTCTTGTGACGGCCGCTTTTCAATTGTAACCTGACTATTTTTTTGTTAGATTAAGTTAGAGATTTACTAATTATAGGATTACGAGAGGGTGATGTCGTGGAGAACCGAAGCATCAGTCGTACACAGTTACGAAACCGGAACTTAAAGCTGGTCTTACAACAGATTATTAATCATCCTGCAACTTCTAGAATTGCGATTTCACATGAATTGAATTTAAATAAATCAACGATTTCATCGCTATATAATAGCTTGTCAGCTGATCATTTTATTGAAGAACTTGGAGAAGGTGCTGCATCTAATGTGGGCGGTCGAAAACCAATCATGGCGCGGCTGAATAAAAAATACGGCTATACGATTACCTTTGATCTTGGTTATCGTCAGCTACATGCGATGGCAAATTATTTAGACGCTGAAATTATTGATTATCAAGAAATTGATACCAAGGGACGGCCCATCGAAGACATGTTAGATGACTGCCGGCACTTTGTACAAGAGATGCAATCACAAGTTCATGCGATTCATGGCTTATTAGGCATTTGTTTCTCGATTCATGGCATTATCAATGATAATCAGATTGTCCATTCACCATGGATCGACATGCACGATATCGATATTGTGAAGCAATTTAAAGCTGAGTTTGATGTGCCCGTTATATTAGAGAATGAAGCTAATTTGTCGGCGATTTATGAACGTGACTTTAATGCCGGACGTGATTATCGTAACTCAATCACCTTGAGCATTCATCGCGGTATTGGTGCGGGGATTATTCTGGATAAGCACTTGTTCCGAGGCAAACAGGGTGAGGCCGGAGAAGTCGGTCGGTCGTTAACCCTGCTAGGGCCGAATACGGCGGGGCAATCGGTGGAGTCGATATGTTCTGAGGAAGCGATCATTAACCGGGTCAAACGGATCAAACAAGACGAGACGACTAATCGGCAAACCGTTGTTCAGTTGTACCAACAACATGATCGAGAAGTTGAACGGATTCTTTCACAATCGTGCAGTGTGATTGCGGGCCTAATATATAACGTCGTAACAACCTTGAATCCGGATGCAATCTTCATTAATTCGGAATTGTTAGCGGAGGCGCCAGAATTACTGAGTGATATTCAAGATAATTATCGGGATATTGCGCAGGATCAGTTGCCAATCATATTGACTAAGAATACCCAATTTGCAACTTCTTTGGGCGGATGTTCTTTAATTACGCACTATGTGTTGGGCATGGTTGACTATGAATTGCAATTTAAAGAAGCGGATTAACCGCTTCTTTTATTTTTTTGTTCTAGAAAGCGTTTACAAAAATAGGCCAATACGCTATAATCTTATTTGTAGGTTGGTTGCCGAAACAAACTAACTCGGAGGCAGAAATTATGACAAACGAATATTGGCAAGGCGTCGATCAAATTAAGTATATTGGTCATCAAGATAAAAAGTCAGGACTAGGGTTTCAATATTACAATCCTGATGAAGTAATTGGTGGCAAGAAGATGCGTGACTGGTTACGATTCTCTGTTGCTTATTGGCACACATTTGATCAACGGCTAGTAGATCCATTTGGTGATGGAACCGCACAACGGCCTTATGACCATATCACAGACCCGATGGACTTGGCGTTAGCAAAGGTAGATGCAGCGTTTGAATTCTATCACAAATTAGGTGTTGATTATCTCTGTTTCCATGATCGTGATTTAGCTCCTGAAGGTGACACGCTGCGGGAGACTAACCGTAACTTGGATAAGGTTATTGATAAAATCGTCGATTATCAGAAACAGACTGGCATGAAGGTACTATGGAACACGTCTAATATGTTTACGAATCCACGATTTGTAGCAGGGGCTGCAACGTCACCAGATGCGGATGTCTTTGCGTATGCTGCTGCGCAGTTAAAGCACAGCCTGGAAATCGGGAAACGTGTCGGTGCTGAAAACTATGTCTTCTGGGGTGGTCGTGAGGGTTATGAATCTCTATGGAACACCAATATGAAGCTAGAACAAGAGCATGCTGCCAAGTTCTTCCACATGGCTAAAGATTATGCCAACGAAATTGGATTTGATGCACAAATGTTGTTGGAACCGAAACCTAAGGAACCATCGACACATCAATATGACTTTGATGCAGCAACGACAATTGCGTTCATGAAAGAGTATGATTTAGATAAAGACTTTAAGCTGAATTTGGAAGGCAACCATGCCAACTTAGCAGGACATACCTATCAACATGAAATTCGAGTGGTCCGTGAAGCCAACTTACTTGGTTCATTGGATGCTAACCAAGGTGATAAGTTAATCGGTTGGGATATTGATGAATTCCCTTCAGACCTGTATGAAGCAACTGCTGCAATGTATGAAGTTGTTGAAAATGGCAGCATTGGGCCACGGGGTGGTTTGAATTTTGATGCTAAGCCACGCCGGAGTTCATTTGCGGCTAATGATGTGTTCTATGGGCACATTGTTGGGATGGACACCTTTGCCGCTGGATTGCGGGTCGCACTTAAGATGAAGCAAGACGGTTTCTTAGAAAAATTGGTTGCAGACCGTTATAGCTCTTATCAAAGTGGTGTTGGTGCCGAAATCGAAGCTGGAACGGCTGACTTCAAATCACTAGAATCATATGCCATTGATAAGCCTCAATCAGAGTTGATTGCAGCCACTTCTTCAGATCATCTAGAAGAGGTTAAGGATACAATTAATCATTATATTATCGAGACGTTAAGTAAATAAGAGATGTAAAAACGCGCTTGAGGCTTGAACTTCGGCGTGTTTTTACATATGTGAGGAGGATGCAAAATGTCAGCAGTCGTATTAGGAATTGATTTAGGGACGAGTGCGGTTAAGGTCTCGGCAATTGATAAGCAAGGAAATGTCGTGGCCCAAGCTAGTGCTAAATATGCATTACAACAGCCTCATCCTGGCTATAGTGAGCAGGATCCAGAAGACTGGGTGACCCAAACAACGCAAGCAATTCGTGAATTGTTGCAGCAGTCTGAGGTCACCGCAGATCAGATTGAAGGATTAAGTTACTCTGGACAAATGCATGGCTTAGTCTTATTAGATGACGCGGCCAACGTGTTGCGACCTGCAATTTTGTGGAATGATACTAGAACGACACCTCAATGTCGAAAATTAGAATCACAATTTGGCGATGACTTTATTAAGATAACGGGTAACCGACCGCTGGAGGGATTCACGTTACCGAAATTGTTGTGGGTTAAAGAAAACGAACCTAACATTTGGAAGCGGGCACGGACATTCTTGTTACCCAAAGACTATTTGCGTTATCGAATGACAGGAAAGCTGGCGATGGACAGGTCTGATGCGACTGGAACAGTATTGTTGGATATTACAACCAGTCAGTGGAGTGAGACTTTGTGCAATCAGCTAGATATTCCGTTGACACTGTGTCCGCCATTAATTGAATCGACTACTTATGTGGGTCATATTAATCAAACCTATGCTCAATTATCGGGATTATCCGTCAATACTAAAGTGTTTGGTGGAGCGGCTGATAATGCGGCAGGAGCCGTTGGGGCGGGCATTTTATCTTCAGATAAAGCACTAGTTAGCATTGGAACCTCAGGAGTAGTCTTAAAGTATGAAGATAATGCACAGACGGATTATCGTGGCGTTTTGCAATATGAACGGCATGCATTTCCCGGGAAATATTATTCAATGGGGGTCACATTGGCGGCCGGATACTCATTGAATTGGTTCAAACAAACCTTTGCACCCGATGAGGATTTCGGAACAGTTGTTGCTAGTGCTGAGCAATCTACCATTGGTGCCAACGGCTTGTTATTTGCCCCGTATATTGTTGGTGAGCGAGCGCCATATGCGGATGCAACCATTCGCGGAAGTTTCATTGGTGTGGATGGTAGTCACCAACGCGCTGATTTTGTACGGGCGGTCTTAGAGGGAATTATCTTTTCATTCGAAGATTTGATCAAGCTATATCAGCATAATGGTGCTGAGTTTAAGACAATTGTTTCAATTGGTGGCGGTGCTAAGAGCGCGTTGTGGTTACAAATTCAAGCTGATATTTTTAATTGTAAAGTGGTCAGTCTGAAAAATGAGCAAGGCCCTGGAATGGGCGCAGCAATGATTGCAGCGACTGGTTTGGGCTGGTTCAAAACGCTAGCTGATTGTGCGCAGACGTTTGTTCATTACGGTAAGGCATATTATCCGGTTACCGCGCATGTTGCACAATATCAGGAAATGTATCGGTTATATCAACAAATATACGTTCAAACGCAGCCAATCACTGCTGGACTATTGGAACAAAGGAAACAACACTAATTAAAGGTAACGAGGTAAAATCGCATTGATGTATAGACTTTTTTGGATTCTTCTATACGACAATGCGATTTTTTACGTGTCTTTTGAGTCCTGGTAGCTACACAGCGTCTATAACGATTTTTATTTATTATCAACTCCTCGCCCATATTAGACTAGGTGTTTTTCAAAATCTAGGATACAATATCCATTGAAAGTATTACTGGAGGTGCTCAAATGAAAAACAAACCAGTCACCATCAAAGATGTTGCGCGCCTTGCAGAACGGTCGATTGCAACGGTCTCGCAAATATTGAATGGCCATGGGGATAAGTTTAGTGCGACGACGGTTGCGAAGGTGGAGGCAGCCCGAGATGAATTAAATTATGAACCCGATTATTTTGCTCAGCGGATGATTAATAAGACGAGTAAAACGATTGGGGTGCTCGTGCCTGATATTAGAAATCCGTTCTTCGGTGAGCTGATTCGGGGTATCGAAAACGTCCTCTACCAACACAATTTCATTACGATGCTCTGTAATGCTGATCTGGATGAGGATAAGGAACGGGCCTATCTGGATGAATTGAGTCGGCGAGGGGTAGACGGCTTCATCATCGCGAGTTCAGCGGTCTCTAACGATGCCATTAATGATATTCTGCGGCAAAAGGGCCATCCATTCATTGTGCTGGATCAAAAACGGGCGGAAGGCTTTAGTGATTCTGTGCTGACGGATGATTATGATGGCGGCCGCCAAGCAGCCCAACACTTGAAAGACCTAGGCCACCAGCAAGTTGCCGTCCTTATTCCGGCAAAGCCGTCTGCCAATGTTCAAAAGCGGCTCAGTGGATTCTATAGTGTGTATCCGCGGGAGGCTGTTCACGTCATTGCGACGCCACTCTCTAAAGCAGGTGGTCGCCAAGTTGTGCCAGAAATTTTTACGACGCCCGCAACGGCGATCTTTGCCGTCAACGATGAAATTGCCTTTGGCGTGTACTTAGGGATGGCCGAACATGGTAAAAGAATCCCTGAAGATTACAGCGTGATCGGCTATGATGACGTCGAGATGTGTCAATATGTCGCACCGCAGCTTACGACGATTGCCCAACCGATTTTTGAGCTAGGGCAAACGACTGCGAACCAATTGCTTGAACGGATCGCTAACCCGCGTCAGCCATGGGAAGAGCACCACTTACCAGTTAAATTGATTGTCAGAAATTCAACGACACATTTGAATTAACAATTCAAATGTGTTATATTTTTTATGAGCTAATTAAAACGTTTTCATAAAACGTTTTAATAAAAACTAATTCAGACGAATTCAACTATTTGGAGGGACCATTATGAATACGGTAACCGTTATTGGGAGTATCAACTTAGACCGGACGATTCGGGTTAAAAATATGCCAAAACCTGGCGAAACGATTCACACGAAAGAAATCTTTTCTGCTGGTGGTGGTAAGGGTGCGAACCAAGCTGTCGCAGCTCAACGTTCTGGTGCGAAGACTCACTTTATTGGCGCAGTTGGTGATGATGATGCCGGTAAAACCATGCTGGACTTACTGACCCAAGAAAAAATCAACTTAGCAGGGATCACCAAGATGACGAAGCAGTCTACTGGGCAAGCTTACGTGACGGTCGATGACGCTGGTGAAAATCAAATCATGATTCACGGCGGTGCTAACATGGCGTTCACACCAGATGACGTTGCAGCTCACCGGGATATCATTGAAGCAAGTGATTTTGTTGTTGCTCAATTTGAAAGCGCTGTAGACAGTACGGTCGAAGCGTTCAAGATTGCGCAGGCAGCCGGTGTCAAAACGATTTTGAACCCTGCACCAGCGATGGAAAAAGTACCCGCTGAATTGCTAGCAGTGACGGATATGATCGTCCCAAATGAGACTGAAACTGAAACGTTGACCGGCATTGCGATTACGGATGAAGCCAGCATGATGAAGGCCTCCGCTGCTTTGCATGAACTAGGCATTTCGGCAGTCATTATTACAATTGGTAGTAAGGGTGCTTTCTACGATATCAATGGCCGGCACGGCGTTATTCCAGCGTTCAAGGTTGAAGCGGTTGATACGACTTCAGCTGGCGACACCTTCATTGGTGCGATGAGCAGCGTATTAGACAAAGATTTCAGTAATCTGGAAGATGCAATTCGTTATGGTAACCGGGCCTCATCGATTGCCGTACAACGGTTTGGCGCTCAACCATCGATTCCTTATAAAAATGAAATTACAGCCGCGGAGGGTAAATAATTATGAAAAAGACTAAAGTTATTAATTCAGATTTGTCACGAGTTATCGCAACCATGGGTCATTTTGATAAGTTAAGCATTGGTGATGCTGGGATGCCAGTACCAAGCACGACTGAAAAGATTGATTTGGCCGTTGATAACGGTATTCCAAGCTTCATGCAAGTATTGAATAATGTCTTGGAAGAACTAGAAGTTCAACGAATCTTCTTGGCAGAAGAAATCAAAGTTCAAAATCCTAAGATGTTGACGGCAATCAAGAAGCGCTTGCCAGACACGCCAATCACCTTTATTCCTCATGAAGAAATGAAGAAGGACTTAGCGGACTGCAAGGCATTCGTACGGACTGGTGAAATGACACCATATTCAAACATCTTATTGGAAAGTGGCGTTACTTTTTAGGGTAGCTGGCGATTAATGGAGGGATTGGAATGAATACTACCGCTTTACTAATTGGCTTAGGACCGTTGCTTGGTTGGGGGCTGTACCCCACGATTGCTTCCAAGATCGGTGGCCGGCCTGTTAACCAGATTTTAGGTTCGACTGTTGGGACGCTGATCTTCGCGCTGATCTATGCATGGTCTCAAGGGATTGCCTTTCCAAGTGGCATGAATCTCTGGTTCTCGATTTTGTCAGGGATTGGCTGGGCCAGTGCCCAAATCGTGACGTTCAAAGTCTTCACGATGGTTGGCTCTTCACGAGCAATGCCGATTACCACGGCCTTTCAACTATTAGGAGCCTCACTCTGGGGCGTCTTTGCACTTGGCGACTGGCCAGGCTCGATGGATAAAGTCCTTGGTGGCTTAGCATTAGTCGGAATCATTATCGGGGCTTACTTAACCGTGTGGTCCGAACATAAGGATGCTGGTAATTCCCGGACATTACGTCAAGCCGTTATCTGGTTGGCAGTCGGTGAAATCGGCTACTGGGCCTACTCAGCTGCACCCCAAGCAACTAGTATCGGTGGTGAAGAAGCGTTCGTTCCGCAAGCAATTGGGATGGTAATTGTCTCCGTTGTTTACGCACTGTTCTTAGCTTCTCGCGGTGAAAAGTTAGCCCTTGTCGAAGGCGTCTCATACACGCACATCATTTCTGGTTTCTTCTTCGCATTTGCTGCACTGACTTACTTAATCTCTGCACAACCAGATATGAACGGGTTAGCTACTGGCTTCATTCTTTCCCAAACTTCCGTTGTCTTAGCGACATTGACTGGGATTTGGTTCCTTGGTCAGAAGAAGACCACCAAAGAAATGTGGGTTACGATTGGTGGATTAGTGCTGATCATTGCGGCGGCTGCGGTTACGGTAATGATTTAGTTACAGTTCGACACACATTAAAATAGTGATAATCAATATCAATTAAGCGATCGGGTAAGACATTTACTCGGTCGTTTTTTATGTCGCCTCCGTAAAAGTGATTATGAAAAGAAAGCCGGTTAAATTGACGGATTTAAAATTGAATATCACAACTTAATTTCAGAAAGTTTGTAAGGAATACAACTTAATTTATGTGAAACATACTAGCGTTAAAATTGATATACCGGCCTTCAGGAACTAATCAAATTGAATTGAATCGTTGAAAACTAAGCCAGCGAGGCGCCAAAATACGAGGCCTTACAGCTTCGTTACATAATTGATTCAAAATATTTACCAAAATCCTACGATAACTATACAATGCAAAACTATCATGTTGTTAAGAAAGTAGGTGTGATTTTGAATACAGATACAAGAAATAAGCTGTTGGTTGTCTCAAGCCTCGTTTGTGTCGTGTTATTAGTGATTGCGACCTTTTTTGATTTGCAAATCAGCAATGCAGTTATTAATTACAACAGTATTTTTGGAACCGTATTTCAAACGGTTGGTGAGTCTCCAATTCACATTGTCTTCTTTTTGAGTGGTCAAATCGGGATAGCCTACGCCTGTCGACATTTGAGAGATAAAGTTTTTGCCGTATTTTTATTCGTCGGTAGTGTCTCGCTGTCAGTGTGGCAGATGAAACAATTTTTAAACGTGGTGCTAAGCTATACATTTTCAGCGATTAATAACGTTCATAAACATCGGCCAATTGGTCTAGCTAATAGTGACGGAATGGCTGGGACGGGTTCACTGGCGATGTCATTTCTAATATGCTTGGTTGTCTACCTTATCTTTACAGCGATTCTTCAATATTATTGGTTACATAAACAAAGTGATCAACAATTAGCGCGTTACTTACTAGTTGCAGTGTTTGCATCGCTAACAGTATGGTTTGCTGAAGAGGTCAATGCAACGTTGAAAAATGACTGGGGTCGATTCCGACCTTATGAATTGAACGCGTCACAGACGAATTTTACATCGTGGCTTCATCCTAATGGCATTAATGGTCATAAGTCTTTCCCATCAGGTCATACGATGGCGGGAATTTCATGTGTGATTTTTTCTTGGTTCGCAACTAAGCAACGAACACGTGAAATATTGTGGGTCTTTGGTGTGGTATGGGGCATCTTAGTTGGGATCAGCCGAATCGTTATTGGAGCGCACTTCTTGTCTGACGTGACGTTCTCCTTCTTCTTAACTGCAGCAATCATTTATATCATGCGTGCACTTTATCAAGAACTAGTTAGTGATTCGCTAAAACTTTAACGCTCGTCTGGATTTTAATCATCAAACAAAAAATCAGTTTGACGTTGCCAAACTGATTTTTTATTTAGACCGGCTAGTTTCAGAAGTAAATGAACAATTATTTGGGGGTAATTATTATGGCGAAAAATATTTTATTAATTTGTGGCTCCGGGGCTTCTTCCGGATTTATGGCCGCAAATATGCGTAAAGCAGTGAAAAAGGAAGGCTTGGATTACAAGATTAAAGCGCGCAGTGAAGCAGAGCTTAGTGACTACGCAGACGAAATTGATGCGCTAATGGTTGGTCCACATCTGAAGGCGGAGTTTAATGCGATTAAATCACGGGTACCCGAGAATGTCGTTGTGATTTTAATGCGGCCCGATTACTATGCCATTCTAGATGGCCAGGGCGCAATTGCACATTTACGTGCGGAACTCGGTCAATAAGGTGTGCTGATGAAATTCGATTATTGGAGTGTACTAAATGAATAAGTTTATGGATTTTCTCAATAATAAATTTGCACCCAAAGCGCAAATTGTTGGGAATAATCAGTGGATTGTCACATTGAAGAAGTCAGTTCTAGAGGTTTTACCCTTTATTTTAGTGGGTTCGATCGTTAGTTTACTTAATATTCCAGGCAATTTTTGGAAATGGTGGCCGAATTTTACGCCGATTAGCAATTTTACATTCGGATTATTATCAATCTTTATTGCATTTTTGGTGCCGTTTAACTATCTCACCGACAAAAAGTTGAACAAGTAACGGATGATTGCTGGTTTGACGTCAGTGGCACTATTTATGATGTTACTAAATCCGACGTTTACCTCATCAGGCACGGTAATTTCCTTTCAATTCAGCGAATTTGGTGCTGGGGGGATGTTTGTCGCGATTAGTGTCGCAATCTTTGTCAGTGTCGTTTTAGAAATGTTTGGACGTTTCTCATTTTTTAGTGAAGATAGCGTCATACCAGATTTTGTAACGGCGTGGTTTGATTCGATGTTACCGATCGGCGTGATTATTGCGATTGGCTGGATCTTAGTTGATGTTTGTCACTTCAACATGTATCACATGATCCAAGCAGTATTCTCACCACTAGCAAATGGCGTTGAGACGATTTATGGTTTTACGTTAATTCTATTTATCTATTGTTTTATTTATTCCATGGGGATCTCTGGGTGGGTGCTTGCGCCGATTATGCAACCATTGATGCTTGGTGGTATTGCTGCTAATACAGCTGCGATTGCTGCCGGTAAATCTGCAACGCATGTTTTCACAAGTGAAGTAATTTATAGCGGCTGGACTTGGATCGGTGGTATTGGCTGTACAATGCCGCTCGTGTTAATGATGCTGTTTTTAGCAAAGTCGCAACGACTAAAAGCACTGAGTAAGGCCAGCGTTGTTCCATCACTGTTCAATATTAATGAACCCGTCGTTTTCGGGATTATTGTGTGGAATCCATACTTGATGATCCCGCTATGGATTAATGGAATCGTCATTCCAATCATAACTTGGATCGGATTGAAGGCCGGATTAGCGACGATACCTAAAGCGTTGATGCAGCTCTGGTACATTCCATTTCCAGTCTCAACGTGGTTAGTTAGCCCGTCCGTGGGAGCGATCATCCTAGTCGTTCTTATTTTTATCGTTTCTTGGGTTATTTGGTTCCCATTCTTCAAAGTTTACGATGGGCAGATTGCTAAAGAAGAAGCGGCGAACGGCTAAAATTTTAAAAAATGAAGGGAAATAGTATGAACGAGGAAGAAACTAGAGACGAAGCCGCAAAGAGTACGATGGAAATCATCATCAACGCTGGTGATGCGCGTGTATTTATCGCTGAGGCGCTAGATAATATCGGTGATGCCGATTACGATTTAGCGCGAGCTAATATGGAGAAGGCAAATGATAAATTACTCATAGCGCATCGGCTACAAACTCAAAAATTACAGGGTGAAGCGGAAGGTGACACTGTCGAATACTCGGTTTTATTCACCCATGCTCAAGACACATTAATGAGCATTATGAGTGAGTATAACTTAACGCAAAAGATCATAACAATCTTTGAAAAACGGGATCAAAAAGTAGGCCGTTCAAAATAGTGAACGATAAAAATCGCGATACTTCAAAACATGCTGCTGTCAACTTCTTGATAAAATTCAATTAGTTTGCAAGTGTGAGTAGGTAACAATAAACCAGATCGTCCATGTTTTTAAGATTAAGGCCGCTACACCGTTCGAATTTTTCGATGCGGTAGAGCAGCGTATTCCGGTGGATAAATAATTGGCTAGCCGCTTGGCGGACGTTGCCTTGGGTATGATAGAGTGCACTGATCAACTGCTGAGTATCGGTATCTAAACATAAATTACGACATAAAACTTCAAGTTCCGGGCGATGCTGCTTGGCTAAGAATGGCAATAAACTGGCGCTTAACGTCACAATGGTGTCTTGTTGATTACGTGTAAATAACTGTTGTTCTAGTGTAAATGCGGCTGGTAAATCATGACTGTCCGTATGGATACTACCAATAAACAGATGGGTATTGGTATAAAAATCGTTGTCAATTAGCGCAAGTAAGCTGGTTAGGTCATTTTTGGTATCCGTCTGGGGCTCAGCAAGGATAAGATAACCCGTATTAGAGGTTGTAAAGGCCTGATGTAGCACATGCTCGAATGTATCGGCTAAGGCGTGTAGCCACTGAGACCGGTTCGTATGTTGATCGGTAAAGCGGACACGAAAATGTAAGAGTTGCAGGCTTTTGGCTATCGTGTGAGGAGCCGTAGTACGCTGGCCCATTAAAAATTCTGACCAATTATCTTCAACAGTTGGCTGCGGTTTAGTTTGTGTCAATAATTCTAGCAATGACAGTTCACGTTGATTTAGGTTAGTCGTATCAATACAGACATATTTACCGTTATTAATAGTAATGCAGACCACATTTTTTGCCATTGATGGGAGGGGAGAAACGGTTGCTTGCGGATAAATTTTGAGTAATTGCTGTGTATTCATAAAAGGGCCTCCCTGATAAAGATTTGAGTCATTAATGTGTATTGGTGGATTCGCGAACCATGAGTTTGACGCTGACGACAATTTGGCGATCAAAACAATGCTTGGGATTATTGATCTGGTCGAGTAAGGCTTCGACAGCTTTGGCCCCAATCATCCCAAAGTCTTGAACCACGGTGGTCAGTGCCGGGTGATTTCTGGCCGCTGCCGGCAGATTGTCAAAACCAACTAGCGCCAGTGATGTCCCGATCCCATGATCGATTTGCTGCAACTGCTGTAGAGCGCGCAATGCCACCACATCATTCTCAGCAATGAGTCCCGTGATGCCTTGTGCCTGAATATAGGCGTGCAGTTGCATGGGATTAGTGCAAGCTTGTAATGCTTGGGCCCATCGCAAGGGGAGCCCAGTATCATTGGCGGTCAATTTTAAGCAGTTAAAATAGCCTAAAAAGCGATCACTCACAGTGCCGGTAAAAGTCTGCCAGAATGGAGATTCAGGTAAGAACGCAATTCGCTGGTGCCCTCGATTTTGAAGGTGTTCACAAGCGATTCGGCCCCCAGCAACATTGTCACTAGTCACACTTGGAACCGCGAGTGCTGCGGGGGTCTTATCCAGGACGACTAGTGGCATTTTTTGTGCCGATAAAGTCATCAGTACCGGTAATTCAGTAGCGAGATTCTGAGGGTAGTAGATAATTCCTGCGTACTGATCAGCCAATTGCGTCAAGTCGAGTTGAAGAAATGCTTCATTCGCCATTAATTTTAATTGCCAAGTTGTTCCGGTCAGGGTCGCCTTAATACCACTTTGGTAGTCGCCAAAGGCAGTTGTTTCAGGAAAAGGTAGTACGAGTAAAATTTGGCGCTGAGTGGTGCTTTTGTGTGGTTTGACGAAGGTCCCGCCACCTCGAACGCGATAAACCAAGTCGGCGGCTGCTAATTCATTTAACGCTCGCTTGGAGGTGATTCGACTCACACCATGTTTGATGGCAATGGCATTTTCACTTGGCAGGCGGTCATTAGGCGCATATTCGCCGCGAAGAATGGCCATCCGTAATTGTTTAAATAAAATTTCGTATTTAGCCAAGAGCTCACCTCCACTTGGTATAGTCCAACCAACAACTTTTGGGATAAATCGGCTAACTTCAGTGTAATTTTAACCGCTTACATGATATATTCCTAGGGAGAAACTATATCAAGATGTGCACAAATTATATCTTTTTGACGTGAAGTTGGTCAGAATGGTCAATTTATGACTGATAAGAACTAACTGACGGATAGGAAATCATAAAATTAATGGTTCCAGCAATGGACAATTTATTTTTAACGACAGAAAAACAACCACTCATTAAATAATACTCATGAGTGGTTGTCGTCTAAGTGAATTAGTCTTGCGCTTGTAGCATTTGGTATTGTGATTCGTACAATTGATAATATTCGCCGTGTTGTGCCATTAACTGTTCATGTCGTCCGGCCTCAACGATTTGACCGTGGTTAACGACTAAGATTTGATCTGCATGTTGAATCGTAGATAGTCGGTGGGCAACAATGAAGCTGGTTCGCCCCTTTAGCAGTTCGTTAAGGCCAGCTTGAAGGAGTGCTTCAGTCTTCGTATCGATAGCGGCAGTCGCTTCATCTAAGATAAGAATACGTGGATCTGCTAATAAGACACGTGCAAAGGCGAGTAGTTGGCGTTGGCCGGCAGACAAGCTATCACCATGTTCTTGAATCATACTCTGGTAGCCAGACGGGAGCGATCGAATAAAGTCATCCGCATGTGCGATTTTGGCAGCCTGTTGAACCTCGTCGTCTGTTGCATCCAAGCGACCATAACGAATGTTGTCCATAATGGTTCCCGAGAATAAGAAAGTATCCTGCTGCATGACACCCATCTGCTGTCGCAGCGAATCTAGCGTAACTTGTTGCAAGTTGATATTGTCGATGGTGATCGTTCCAGCGGTGACGTTGTAAAAACGCGAGAGTAAGTTGATGATGGTTGTCTTACCAGCTCCAGTGGGACCAACCAAGGCAATCGTTTCACCGGCTTGTGCGTGAAACGAGACATCACTTAAAGTCAGAGGACCCTCGTCATCGTAGCGAAATGAGACGTTATTGAAGCGAACGTCGCCCTTAATCGGTGGTAGTGCAAAAGCATCCGGCGCATCTTGAATTTGGGGGCGCTCATCCATCGTTTCAAAGATCCGCTCAAGATAGGCGGTGGCGGTAATCAAGTCGTTGTAGAAATTACCGATATTAATAACTGGATTCCAAAAATTATTAATATAACCGATAAACGCGATTAATGTCCCGGTACTAACAACAACGCCTAACTGTTGAATTCCGATGAAATAGATTAAGGCCGTTGTCATGGTGGAGATATTTTGAACGCCGGGGCTCAAAGCATACTGAATCTTAACCGCCTGCATGTACGCGTCACGATTATCATCAGCCACCTGATCGAAGTGCTGAATCGTAGACTGTTCTTGGGCAAATCCTTGGGTGACCTTGATCCCAGCAATGCTCTCGTGAATATAGGCATTAAGGTTAGATTGCTTATTACTTAATTGGCGAAAAGCCCGGCGTTGTTTCTTCTGAATCACGTAAGCCCACAAGATGAGTATTGGAATGAGTACCAGACTATCAAGCGTCAGCCGCCAGCTAATGGTGAACATAAATATCAGTGTAACGATAACTGAAATAATATCTGAAATCAGATTCACTAATCCATTGGCTAATAGGTCACTCAACGTGTTGATGTAGTTAACGACTCGAATCAGAATTTTACCGTGTGGCCGGGAGTCAAAGTAAGCAAACGGTAATTCTTGAAGATGTGTGAATAAATCCGTTCGCATATCGATCAACAAATTCTGTCCGATTTCAGTGATTGCCCAAATACGGTAGCGAAAGCAAGTAAAGGCAATGCACAGGCTGGCTAAGAAGATGCCGCTAAGTGTCCAGATTAGTGCCATATCACGGTTCGGAATTGCGGTATCAATCGCGACCTTCATCAAGAATGGCCCTAAGACAACTGCGATATTACCGATGACAATGGTGAATAGCACTAAGAGTAATCGCCAACGATAGGGACGCAAATAGTGACCTAATCGGGCGTAATCGTGCCAGTTGAAGTGAGTGGTCAAGGATTCATCTTCGTTATACGTATTGCGTTTAGCCATGGTCCTCACCTCCCTTAGCAGTTTCAAGCAGTCCAAGTTGTCGTTGGTAGGTTTCGGCGTAATATCCGGCTTGTTCGAGTAACGTGTCATGTGTACCCTGCTCCACAATCTTCCCATGACGCAGGACGATAATTTGATCGGCATGGCGTAATGATGAGATGCGTGAAGCAATGATGAAGACCGTCTTATTTTGAGTCACCGATTGGAGCCGTTGCTGGATGGTCGCTTCGGTCTCCATGTCAAGCGCACTGGTGGTATCGTCCAAGATTAGGACTTGCGGATCTTTAACCAATGCTCGAGCAAGAGAAATTCGTTGTTTTTGACCACCCGAGAGGCCCACGCCACGCTCACCAACCACGGTATCATAGCCTTCTGGCATCTGATTGATAAAATTATCAGCATCTGCAATATTGGCCATTTGATGGATGAAGGGAAGTGAGGCCTCGTGATTACCATAGTTAATATTGTCGGTGATCGAATCCGAGAACAGAAAGAGATCCTGCGTCACAATCGTAATTTGATCACGTAAAGTTTGTGCCGCCCATTGGCGAACATCCTGACCATCAATAAGGACCCGCCCACTCGTGGGATCATAAAAACGAGCAATTAAATTCATCAGCGTTGTCTTTCCTGATCCCGTTTCACCTAAAATTCCCAAGGTTTGTCCAGGGGTCACTTTGAAGCTGATGTCCGTTAAAATGTTATTTTTAGGGTCATCTGGAAAAGCAAAGTCAACGTGCTGGAATTCGACCGTACCTTGGATTTTGCCGACGGATGGGACTTCTTCAGTGGTGATTTGTGGCTGAGCAGCTAACATGGCGCGAATTTTAATTGTTGCGGCAGAGAAACGCTGAATATCGTTGATTAGCCAGCCACTCATCCGCATGGGCTGATTGAGCATCCACAAGAAACCATTAAAGGAGACCAGTTCCCCTAGCGTCATCTGATGGTTGATAACGAAGAAACTACCTAGTAGCAAAACGATCACGGTTAACAAGGATGCTAAAAAGTCTAGTGCGGGTAGGTAACGTCTTGAAACTGCCGCTGAAGCCATATTTTTATTTTTGTAATCGTGATTAAGCTGTTCAAACTTGTTAATTTCGTAGTCTTCACGGGCAAATGCACGTACGATTCGGTTGCCGGAAATATTCTCTTCTACCATGGCGTTTAAACGTGCAAAACTCTGACGGATATTAAAGAAGACGGCGTGTGCTTCATTGCTCATCCTGGTAGTTAGCCAGCCGATGAACGGTGTCAGGATAATTAAGGCGAGCATGAGTTGCCAATTGATCCAGCCCATCACGACAACAGCGGTCAGAAACCACAGAATACATTCGGCAGCGTTATAAGTGACCCAGCATAAGAAATGGCGGATCGCATCCGTATCACCGGTTAGACGTGCCATGATGTCGCCGTTGCTGACTGACTTAAAGAATGGATCATCTAATGATTGCAATTTCGTAAATAAGTCATGTCGGATCGCAAACAGTGAGTTTTGGCCGACGCGTTCCCACAAAATGATATAACAATAGCGCATCAGTGTTCGGATTAAAGTAATGCCAATCATCGCGGCCAGTAATGGTAATAATAGCTTCAGATGGCGCTGATTAATGACGAGATCGACAAGCATTCCGCCTAATAATGGGACTGCCACGACGCCAATTGCATTGATGATGATCAGGATACTGGCAAGGATGATTTGCAGTTGACTTCGACGTGCATATTGCCAGACCCATTGATATGGATTCATTTATGATCCCTCCCGTTAATAATGTCATTCAAACCTAGGCGACTTAACGAGATTAATTATGCGGATGTTTGTGTTGATAGGAAATAGATTATTTTGACTGATTTAATGTCTTTTTTTGCAAGGAGGTGCTAGCAGTGTTGTCACTAAGTGCATTTGAACCGGAAGTCTTATATGCTTTTCCTTTTCGAAATCAGCAGCCAGGGACTTACGTGTATCACCAACACGATTTTTTGGAGCTGTCAATCATGGTAACTGGCTACTCTGATTACAACGTGGAGGGTCAGTGGCGGCGGGTGGTCGCGGGTCAGGCGCTACTGTTTAATCCTGGCATCCATCACCAAGAGACCCAACCCCCGAATTCTGAAAGTTTACAGTTGCATATTGGGTTTCGACATATCGCACTTCCAGGACAGCCGCCTAATCATATGCCATTTTCGGATAGTTTGATTAACTTAGGTGAATATCGCGCAGAATTTATGGCTAATGCTCGTCGAATTATCGCCGAAAACCAGCGGCCAACTGTCTTTGGTCATGATTTATTAACGCAGACAATGGTGATTGAACAGCTGTGCTGGTTATTGCGATCGCTACCTGACAATAAGGTCAGCAATGATTATGCCGGAAAGCAAAGCCAGAGTAATAATGTTGATCAAACGGCCTTGGTTAATGCGACCACCTATTATTTGAATGCCCATTACCAAGAAGAACTGACATTGGGCGACGTCGCAGCCACGTTACATGTTAGTGCAGCCTATTTATCGCGAACTTTTAAGGCCGTCAAAGGAGAGACTCCTAGCACTTACTTAATGAAGTTGCGATTGCAGCAGGCGCGAACATTGCTTGAAAAAGGCGGGCTAAGTGTGAACGCTGTCGCACGAACGGTCGGCTATCAGGATCCCTATTATTTCAGTAAACTATTTAAACGGTATTTCGGTGTGACGCCGACTATGATGAAAAATGAAGCGTAAGGTGCTGCTAATACAGTAAGTTGGTATAGTCGAGCAGACAACTTTATACGTTAATGTAAGCGCTACCCTTTAGTGCATGATGCTACTATGATATATTTCAATCAAAAAATAGTTCTGGAAAACCAGGCTAATGAAGTAGTTGAGGAGGATGAATCAATGATTGTATGGCGAGGACTAGATGCGAGCCAATTACAAGCAGTTCAAAAGGTCTGTGAACCGTTAAATTCGGCGATGGAACTGGTTGTAACGTGTCAGCAAGGTGCCGCGGGGGTGCAATTGCAACGGCATGATGGTCAAGCAACGCTAACTTATGGGAGTACCGCAGATTTAATGCATGGCGCCGCTGAACTGTGTGGTCGGGCCCAAAATGAACCGCAATTTGAACTTCAACAACGCCCACGATTTAAAGTGCTGGCTGCAATGTTAGATGTTGCTCGCAATGGGGTACCAACCGTCGCGATGGTCAAACAAATGATTGAGCGACTTGCTAGCATGGGCTATAACGAACTATGGCTCTACCTTGAAGATTTATTTGAAATTCCTGAAGAACCGTACTTTGGCCGTGGTCGTGGCCGCTATCGCCAATCTGAATTGCATGAAATTGCTGTCTATGGTGATAAATTTGGGGTAACCGTGGTTCCGGCAGTTCAGACGCTAGCGCACTTGCATAATGCGCTCAAGTGGGATGCGCATATGGCGGTTAAGGATACGGATGATACCTTATTAGTCGGTGCACCGGAAACAACCCAATTTTTGACACACTTATTACAAGCGGCGAGTGCCCCGTTTACCACTAATAAAATTCATATTGGAATGGATGAAGCCTATCAATTAGGGCGTGGCCGGTATTTAGACCAAAATGGCTTTACCGATCAAGAAACGCTAATTCTTCAACAGCTCAAGCTAGTGGTTTCATTAACGCAACAGCTAGGATTACAGGCTTATATGTGGAGTGATTTATGGTTTACGTTTGCGTCCGCTAAGCATGAAATGTACGATCCAGATGTCCACTTTGATTCG
The DNA here is from genome assembly GCF_023806745.1 of Lactiplantibacillus sp. B652. Lineage (NCBI taxonomy): Bacteria > Bacillati > Bacillota > Bacilli > Lactobacillales > Lactobacillaceae > Lactiplantibacillus > Lactiplantibacillus sp. B652. The sequence goes on from NZ_JAMSKY010000001.1 coordinate 611,309, forward strand.
GCATTCAAAGCAAGTTTGCCACCAGTTGGCCAAGTCTATTGGGATTACTATCATGAGGACGAGCAGACCTATCGAGATCGATTTGCTCAACACTTTGAACTCAGCGATGATGTCGCATTTGCCGGCGGAATCTGGACCTGGAGCGCACTAGCGCCAAATCAAAGTAAAATGTTAGCAACGATTGATGCTGGCCTGAAAGCGGCTAAAGCAAGTCAAATCGAACAAGTTGTGGCAACGATGTGGTTTGATGATGGGGCTGAAGTGCCAGTGAGTGCAGCTTGGTATGGCCTACAGGCGTTCGCCACTTATCAGTATCACGATGATGTGACGCCAGAGGTTATTGACGAAGCTTACCAATTGACGCAAGGAGAGCAGCCGGCCTTTTATCGGTTATTAGATCAATTTGATAATTTCACTAAAACGGTCAACGTTGATGCAGATAATGTGAGCAAGATTGTCTTGTACGAAGATCTGATGTTGCAACGTTATCGGGCCAATCTAGCCCCAATCGATATTGAAGGTCAGTATCAACAGTTAATTGATGCGCTTGATCAGGTGAAGGTACGGGCCGCTAACCGGCTCACCGTGACATTCTATCATCAGCTAGCGCAGACCGTACTAGTCAAACAACGTGCGTTAAAGGCAGTAGCGGCGTTAGGAGCAGCCGATGCTGATGGTCGGCAGGCGCACCGTGCATTAGCTGCGGTGAAAGCATGTAAACTAGCCCTGCAACAACTACTGGTTGATTTTCGACTATTGTGGCATCAGCAACGTCGTGGCAATGGATTTGAAATTATTGATGTTCGCCTGGGTGGTCAGATTACGCGCTGTGAAACGGTCATTTGGCGGATTGACGAGTGGCTGGCAGGCCGTGATGAACTGGCAGAATTGCATGAACCAGTGTTACCGATGGATAAACGCAACAATGGATTAGTTGGGCATGGTCTCTACAAAGAAATTGTCAGTGCGTGCGAATTATCATTTTAATAAAAATAGGCGACAGCACCCATTATTTGTTGAAGGAATAATCGCCTTTAACTAAGACGAGTCAAATGAGTTCTCAGATGAGAGCTCATTTTTTGTACCAAAAGTACGGTGGGATCTACTAAATCACATGATCGGTACGCATTGTGGGAGTTAATTTGTTATGAATCATGATTAAATCATGCCATTTTCTAAATTCAAGAGCTGCCAGCTGAGGCCGCTGGAAACAGTGCGAGTTAGCGTAAACCTGCTTTATGGCTGCGTCCTACACCGGCTTCCAGGCATTTCTGACAACGCTGGAACGCGATGGACACAGATTTAAGCCGACAACCCACGTCTTAAATACTGGTCTTCCACTAACCAAGCACACAACGCTTGCTAGGTGGAATTTCATCGCTGAGCATTGTCAGAAACGCCCTCCAGCCGGGGATGGTATTCGAAAGGCAGACACGTGCGGGCCCAACTTTTTATTGGATTAGTCGTTGGTTTCTTGGTACACAGTCATTTTGTCATTCAACTATCAGACTGGTTTCCAATGATAGCTAAAGTTCCTCACTCTGCTCTAAAGCTTCTGACAAACAGCTTCACTGAACTTGTCAGAATTTTTCTTTAGTCGTTTGATATAGCACAATCCCAAATTATAAACGAAGGTAGTTTTATCGAACAATTTCAAGACTAGTGTCCATTGAATTGGTGAATCATATTCAGTAATTTTCTCAGTACTAAAATGCCATAAAGCATCATCAATATCGACTAAAAGCTTGATCGAAGGATCTATTTTCTAATATTCAGTGGTCAATTGTACCTAGTTAGGTGGCCGTTCATCCGCCATTCGAGCGGCTTCCCGACCGGAGGGGCTGGCTGACAATGCTCAAAGGCGAAGTTCTTCTTGTCCGGGTGGTCTTCCCGGGCTAGAAGAAGACTCGTATTTGAAATTGCGCAGTGAATTTCTGCGTGAGTTCAAATCGATGTCCGCCCTGTTCCAGCGTTGTCAGCCAGCCCCGGAGGTCGGAATAGGAGATCACCGGCTGACGGACAGGAATCCATCAACTGGCATGATTTAATCATCTTTAATGCTACAGAATAACGAGCACAAAGCGTGATCGGTGTAATAGGCATAGCTTAATTCGCGCAGTTAACACCGCATGGTTGCTTTTGTGGGCGAGATTATACCTAATTTTGAAGAAATCTTGAATTTGTGAATATATCCCTTAAATTAGTTGATTGTTGGTGCTCAAGAAAGCGGTTACTATAACAAGTGTAATAATGAAAGGAGGGAGAACCGATGGCACAAAATGCCGTAGTTCCAATCGTCAAGAAGCGTAATTTCTTCCAGCGTTTATGGGATAACCGCGTATTCTTGCTCATGGTTGCTCCAGGTGCGCTATTCTTAATTATCTTCTTCTACATTCCCGTATTGGCTAACGTTGTAGCCTTTCAAAACTTTCAATACTCGGATCAAGGCTTCATCTACAGTGTGATGCATAGTCCGTGGGTTGGGTTTCAGAACTTTGCCTTTTTCTTCAAATCGGCAGACTTTTGGATCGTGTTACGTAACACGGTTGGGTACAACTTGACCTTCTTACTGCTTAACTTTTTCTTTGCCATCTTCTTTGGAGTCGTCATGAGTCAGATGCGAAACCAACGGCTGTTAAAAGTTTATCAGACGTCGATGCTATTTCCATATTTCCTATCGTGGGCAATCTTGGCCTACTTCGTATACGCCTTCTTGAGTACGGATAAAGGTATTTTGAACCATATCATCCAAGCTTTTGGTGGGACGCCAATGGACTTTTATAATACACCGTGGGTCTGGCCGTTTATCATTATCTTCTTAGGGGTTTGGAAAGGAATTGGATACAATAGTATTCTATACTTTGCAACCGCGATGGGGATTGATCCGTCATACTACGATGCTGCGATGATGGATGGGGCCAATAAGTGGCAACAGATCAAAAACGTGACGCTACCACATATCTTACCAGTTGCGACGTTAATGTTAATCCTGAACATCGGGGGGATCTTCCGTAGTGATTTCGGGCTATTTTATCTGATTCCACGTTCATCAGGAACACTGATTAATGTGACCCAGACATTCGATACTTATATTTACCGGGCGTTGACGACCACCAATGATATTGGGATGTCGACTGCTGCAGGGTTAATGCAATCGGTTGTTGGGGCACTGTTAATTATTATATGTAACTGGGTGGTTCGGCGTAAACAACCAGAATCAGCATTATTTTAGGGGGTGCCGTCATTGCGTAAAAAGAAACATATTTCAGCCGTTGAAATTCGCAAGTTCGGACCTGGCGCCAACCTGTTTTTCAACATCTTTCTGGCAATCTTTGCCTTGTCGTGTATCTTGCCATTCTTCTTCATCATTATCTTATCGCTGACGCAAGAATCGGATATTACGACGTACGGCTATCAATTCTGGCCGAAACACTGGACCTTCGCGAGCTATCAATACTTGTCCAAAATGGGCCATCAAGTATTAGTTTCATTAGGTGTTACGATCTTTGTAACGGTTGTTGGGACGATTATGAATAGTTTGTTCAGTTCAACCTATGCCTATGCAATTTCTCGTAAGGACTTTGCTTATGCTAAATTCTTCACGATTTTTGCACTAATCTCTATGTTGTTTGTTCCTGGGATGGTGCCAACTTACTTGATTGTGACGCAGATGTTAGGACTTCAAGATAATATTTGGGCCTTGATCTTGCCAATGAGTTTTGGGGTTTACAACGTTCTGATTATGCGGACATTCTTTAAGACATCTATTCCAGAAGCCATTATCGAATCTGCACGAATTGATGGTGGTAGTGAATTACGGATCTTCAGAAGTATCGTGGTGCCACTCGCAATTCCAGGGATTGCCACAATCAGTCTGTTTACGTCACTAGGGTATTGGAATGACTGGATGAACGCCTTGCTGTACATTAACAAGGATAGCGTCACCCCATTACAATACTTGCTGATCAAGATCTCAAATAATATTCAGTATATGACACAAAATATGCAGGCCAACGGGGCAATTTCAGGTGCTGTCAGCGTTCCAAGTGAAGGGATGCGTTTCGCCATCGTTGTCGTTGCGACATTACCAATCGCTTTAACCTATCCATTCTTCCAGAAGTACTTTGTCAAAGGAATGACGATTGGTGGGGTTAAGGGTTAATTATCAGACTTGGATATTCAATTCAATTAAACTGTTCGGGGTATCATTCAGTAACTAAAAAAGAGACTTTTCCGAGGGGGAAGAACAGCTATGAACAAATTTGTAAAGGGCGCTGCCCTGGTTAGTGCCGTGGCATTTGGAACGGTTGCACTAGCCGGTTGTGGTAAGTCCAGCAGTGACTCATCAAGTAAGGCCACTACCGTCAATATGTATATGCCGGGTGACAAGCCGAAGAACTATGACGCAATGATCAAGCGTGCCAACAAGGAAATTCATAAAACTTACAAGAATATCAATTTAAAGATGAATTTCATTGGCTGGGGCGATTACGAACAGAAATACAACGTTATGGTTACTTCTGGTAGCGGTTACGATTTGGCATTCGCCCAGAGTTATACTTCGAATGCCCTTAAGGGTGCCTATGCCGACATGGATAGCGAACTTAAGAGTGGCGGCGTTGCTAACAAAGCATACAAGCAAGTTGATCCAGCCTACTGGAAAGGGCTGAAAATTAAGGGCAAGACATACGGCTTCCCAGTTAATGCCAACATCTATGCGCAAAACATGTTGACGTTTAATGGTGACTTCTTGAAGAAGTACAACATTAACATTAACGATGTTGATTCTTATGCAAGTATGGAAACAGCGCTGGCGAAGTTCCATAAAGAAAAGCCTGGGGTAGCAGCTTTCGCAATTGGACAAGGTTACCGGGCTTCACCAAAGCACATGGACTTCCCATTAGGAAACGGCTTGCCATTCGCAATTGATTCTAGTGGCGCAAATAAGAAAGTCGTGAATGTTTACGATACTAGCGAGATGCAAGGGATCTTAAAGACCCTCCACAGCTACTATCAAAAGGGCTATATTCCTAAGGATGCAGCAACATCAAGCACGCAATACAACTTGCAAGATAACACTTGGTTCGTTCGTCAAGAAACCCAAGGACCATTCGATTATGGCGATTCAACCTTGATTCGAAACGCCGGTGGCAAGCAGATGAAGTCCAAGGCCGTTACGGATCCTTACAAGTCTTCAGCCCAAGCTCAAGTTGCGGTATGGACAATCTCCAAGACTTCCAAGCATAAGAAGGAAGCTATGCAAGTCTTGAACTTACTGAATACGAACAAGACCTTACTCAACAATATTACTTGGGGTCTTGAAGGGACTCAGTGGAACTTCACAGACAAGGCTAAGGGTAAGATCAAGATTACAAGCAAGTACAAACCAAACACGTTCATTGGTGCTTGGATGATGGGTAATAACAAGAATCTTTATACTCAAGATTCTACAACTGAAGCGATGATTAAGAAGCGTGATCAGTCCATTAAGGACGCGAAGACCTCTGCAGCATTAGGCTTTAACCCAGATACAAGTTCATTGAAGACCGAAATTACGAACTTATCCAACGTGATGAGTAAGTATCTCGATATCTTAAATACGGGGACTGCCGACCCAGTACCAACGATTAAGAAGATGGACAAGGAACTCAAGGCTGCTGGTTATGACAAAGTTCAGAAGGAATTACAGAAGCAATATGATGCCTTCTTAGCTAAGCAATAACACTTAAATCATTTACCACAAAGAGGTCGGGTGCCGGGCACTACGACCTCTTTGACTACATAGCGCGAGAACACAAGAAGGAGGGGCAATGACATGACACAACATTGGTGGCAACGTGCAACGGTCTATCAAATTTATCCGCGAAGTTTTCAAGATAGTAATGGTGATGGCATTGGTGACCTTCCTGGAATTATCAGCCGGTTGGATTATCTCGCAGAACTGGGGGTAGACGCTTTGTGGCTGAGTCCAGTCTATCAGAGTCCCAATGCGGACAATGGCTATGATATTTCCGACTATCAAGCGATTAATCCGGAATATGGCACGATGGCTGATATGACACGATTGATCAGTGAAGCAGCAAAGCGAAATATCAAAATCGTTATGGATTTAGTCGTCAATCATACTAGTGACGAACACCCGTGGTTTGTTAGTGCGCGGCAGGGTTCTGATCGTTCAACACGTGATTACTATGTGTGGGCGGATCCGGTTGACGGCCATGTCCCTAACGATCTGACCTCTGGATTTATTGGTGGCTCTGCATGGCAGTGGGATGCCGAGTCCGAACAATACTTCTTGCACTTGTTCTCCGAAAAACAAATCGACCTTAACTGGCAGAATCCAAAGCTACGGCAGGCCATCTATCAGATGATGAACTTTTGGATTGATCAGGGCATTAGTGGGTTTCGGATGGATGTCATCGATATGATTGCTAAGGAACCGCTGAATAAGGTGTTGGTTAACGGACCGCGGCTTCACGAATATCTGCATGAGATGAATCGTCAAACATGGGCAGATCGTGATTTCTTGACAGTTGGTGAGGCTTGGAGTGCAAGCCCACAAGACGCGTTACGCTACAGTGACGAACGGCATCAAGAATTAAGTATGACCTTTCAATTTGGCCATTTGTGGGCCGACCGACGCATCGGCGGTGACAAATGGGAAGAACGCCCCTTGGATGTCGAACGGTTGAAAAATGCCTTGTATGAGTGTCAGACGACTATGGCCACCCATGGCTGGAATAGCTTGTTTTGGAACAATCATGACTTGCCACGGGCCGTGTCACGATTTGGTACGACGGGACCGCAACGTGAGCTAAGCGCAAAAATGTTAGCGATTACGTTACACGGCCTTAAAGGCACACCGTTCATTTATCAAGGTGAAGAAATTGGCATGACGAATTGTCCGGTAAATTCGATCGATCAAGTGGACGATGTGGAGGCGCGGACAATCTATCGTCAATTGCGGCAACGGGGCGACGATGCTGATACGGCCATGCAGAAAATTAATGTCTTCAATCGAGATAATGCCCGGACACCAATGCAGTGGAATGATGATCCCTATGCGGGGTTTAGTACGACTCAACCTTGGCTTTCAGTTAATCCGAACTATCGCGAAATCAACGTTGCCTCGGCACAAGCGCGTCGCCAATCGCTATGGTGGGTTTACAAACAATTAATTGCGCTACGTCATCAGGAACCAGTTTTGCAGAACGGCAAATTTGAAGCACTGCCGGCGATGCCTGCATCCGTGATGGCTTACACTCGGACCTGGAAACAGACACAATGGTTGGTTTGCGGTAATTATAGCGCGCAAGCTGTCAGTGTTAAGCTGCCTCAGAGCAAGTCAACACTGGTCATCAGCAACTATCCAGATGGTCCAGGACAACTAGGCCAGACGGTTTTACGACCATATGAAGCGTTTATTGTCGCGCTTAATTGAAAGTGGAAACGCTATTATCAATAAATGAATTTTGGTACTATACAAGTAGATTCGAGAAATAGGGGGAACTGTTAATGATTGGACGTGCAGCAGATAAAATATTCACACGAGTATTCATTTTTCTGATAATGACGGTATACTTTTGGATTTATGCCATTGCTGGTTTAATCGTGTTGGGAGTGGGACCGGCATTTCGAACCGTCACTGAAATGCATATGGATAAACAATGGGATTATCGCGCTTATAGTTTCAAAGAAGGTTGGCACCGGTTTAAAAAGAACTTCTGGTCAATTAATTTACACACCTGGCTATTCCTAGGAATTGGGATGATTCTTGCCTATAACTTATATTTGAGTTTATCGATTCACACCTTTTGGATTCTTTTCGTTCAGTTCATCATTGTTGCCGCTTTAGTCTTCGACTTTAGCTTATCGATTTTTACGGTAATGCTACGATCACGATACGATGTCGCGTTTCGAGATAGCCTGAAACTAGCCATTGTTCAGTTTTTTAGCAATTTTGTTCAGTTATTGACGTTTATTATCGCGACAATCGTATTAATCATCGTCTCACTCAAATGGCCAGGAATGATTCTATTCTTGAGCCCTGGAATCTATATGGTGGGCGCAGATCGGTTGTCGCAGCGGTGGTATGACAAGATTGATAAGATGTTAGGAGCAGCTTAGATGTTGCTGAAAAATCATATCATGCAAGCTAGTTTTGCGCATCTGATCAAGGTATATACAGCCATCATTTCGGTGATGGTTGTTTTAGCAACAACCGTCTTTGTGGCTGTGAGCATTCGTACTTATGATGCGGAAGTTGATCAGGCTGAGAATACGGCGGTCGTTCAAATTGGGCAAATGCTGAATCAAAATCAGCAGGTTGCCGCGCAATTTGCCACCCAGATTACGAGTTCAGCGAATAACTTGCCGAGTATCACGAAATATTTTACTTCCTCGATTTCAGATTATAGTAATTATGCCATTGATAAAAGTATTGCGGGGAGTCCATATTTCTTCTGGCCGACTGAATCGCGCCAGTTTTTTACTCAGCATGATCAAGTGACCCAAGTAACGCTGCGGCTATTGAGTCAAAACAAGGTGTTTGTGGCAACTCAGGATAATCCGGGCGGTGCGCTGTATTCGGCGAAAGACGTTCATCAAAAATTTGCGATTAATGCGCCGCTGATTAATCAAACGACGCTTGAGACGGATGGTGTCTTGAGTATTAGCTTTGATCAACATGAGCTCAAGCGTCAATTGGCTCAAATTCGGGCGGTGGATCCTTTTCAGATTGTGGTGCGATCAGATGCGGATGATGAGATCTTCTACTTTGCAGGTAAACGTGTCACCACCCAGCAACAGCATGATTTAAAACGCGCACTAGCCTCTGATAATACGACGATGTTGCAAAATTATCATGTGACGAAGAAACGGTTATCTTCCGGTGATACTGTAACCACGGTTCTCAATCGGCAGTTATTGGGGCGCTTAATTATTGGCCACGTTCTGCCACTGATTTTACTAGGCTTAATTTTGTTGTTCGGACTCAGTGTGGGTCTATGGCTCACATTTCGGCGTTATCAGCATCAGTTCAATACAATTGTTGATACCGTCCAAGCGGTTTCGGATGGAAACTTGGATGCGCGCGTGCCAATGAATGTACGACCGACTGATTTGCATACGTTGGCGGATGGGATTAATGCCATGCTAGAAGAGATTCATCAACATATTTATACCATCTACCAATTGCAGATTGCCCAACAAGAAGCCAATCGTAAGGCGTTGCAAGCGCAAATCAATCCGCATTTTATGTCTAATACGTTGGAATACATCCGAATGGCTGCTTTGGAGGCCAACCAACCAGAACTGGCCAATGTGGTCTATAGCTTTGCCGCGTTATTACGGAATAATACGGACTTATCCTCACGTACAACGTTAAAGCAGGAAGTTAAATTTATTGAGAAGTACGTCTTCTTGTACCAAGTACGTTTTCCTGATCGGTTAGCCTATCAATTTACGGTCGCACCGGATGTTGCTGGTGTGGAAATTCCGAAGTTCAGCTTGCAGCCAATTGTCGAAAACTATTTTGTGCACGGCGTCAACTTTTCACGAGGAGACAATGCCTTGAGTTTGAAAGCCTGGCGGGAGAACGGGCTAGTGCATGTCAGAATTGTTGATAATGGGCGCGGGTTGACTCCAGCAGCCGTAACCGCAGTCAATCAAAAAATACGCCAACCATTGGCAGAAGATCAACAGCAATCGATCGGACTACAAAATGTCTATTTGCGGTTGCGAGATAGCTTTGGCGACAGCTTTAAGATGTCAATTAGTAGTGCCGGTGAGCAGGGTGTGACGGTCGATATTCAATTTGATGATCAATGATCATGGGGAGGATTAAATGATGCGAAAGGTAATGTTGGTTGACGATGAATACATGCTATTACGCGGCCTGAAGCTGCTAGTTGATTGGAAATCATTAGGGTTAGAGATTATCAATACCGAGCAGAACCCAAAATTATCATTGAAGTATTTACACGACAATCCAGTCGATATTTTAATTTCTGATATGAATATGCCGGAACTGTCGGGTCCTGACTTTGTCGCAGCTGCGAAAGCGATTCGACCCGAAATGGAACTGATCGTTATTTCCGGCTATTCTGATTTTGACTACGTGCGCGCAGGACTGCAACAAAATGCGGTTAATTATTTGCGAAAGCCAATCGATACGGACGAATTATTAGAAACGCTACATGGTGCACTAGATCGATTACAAGCCCAACAGCAGCAACACCAGATTGCATCGCTAGCTGTTCAAACGCAAACGCGGACGTTAGTGACAACTGATCAGGAGATGGAACGGCAACAGCTGATTGATGCGTTAGGTATTCAATTTGATCCGACGACGGTTGTCAGACTGATTGGTGTCTTGAACCCGTTACCACCAAAGGATCTAGTTAGTTATTTACAAATTTTAGATGCGGTCAAAGGCTTCTACGTTGAAGGACAGGATTTTATCATTATCTTCCAAGGAACCACGGACCAGCTGAATATTTTTATTAATGAAGCGCCACATCAAATTGGTGCGGAGCGGCGACCATTTCTAATTGGGGCTCCAATCCAAGATGAGACTCAGTTGCATAATCGTTATTTACAATTACGTCGTGAAATTGCCCGTCAATACTTCTTTGAAACCGCAGCTGGGTTACGGATGATGCTACCCGATACCCAACAAGATACGCCGCTGACACTGCCTAGTTATTCAGAGGTTAAGAAAGCTTTGGATGGCGTTGATTTGGCCACGTTTTCCGCATGGCTTTCCCAACAGTTTGAAGCCATGAAACGTGCTAATGCTTCAGACTTGTTAGCCCGCCAGTTTGCACTAGTCGTCTTGCTAGTGCTTAGTGATCGGCTCACGGCTTTTGATAATAAATCAGCCGTGATTACGATGATCAATCATGCCACGGATGTCAGTGAAATAAAGGCCCAATTACAACGAGTCGCTAAGTTGGCGGCACAACAAGGAAACCAACAGTTTTCAAGGAATGTTGTGGCCATGCGCCACATTATCCAAACTAGGTATTCTGAACAGCTGTCGCTAGCAATGGTGGCCAGTGAATTACATTTAAATGCCGTATATCTGGGCCAATTGTTCAAGCAAGAAGTCGGCCGTAGCTTTGCCCAGTTTCTTAACGATTATCGTGTTGACGTGGCAGTTGATCTGTTGCGCGATTCAGATCAGGATATTGGTCAAATTGCCGAGACGGTCGGCTATCAAAATTCTAGTTATTTTTACAAGTTGTTCAAGAAGCAAACGGGCATGTCACCTGGCGATTATCGGAAGGCTGGGGTGTTGAGTAGTTGTTAATGCAAAAACAATCATTTGACACCGTTTAATCGTTCATAGTTGCACCACCGATGACAAAAAATCTAATAGAAATAGTGAAGGTAATCATCATGAAGACAAGATTAGGTAGTATCGAAGCAGGCGGGACCAAATTTATTTTAGCAGTTGCGGATGAAACGTATGAAATTGTCGCTAAGAAGCGAATTCCGACCCTGACGCCGGATGAAACTTTAGCCGCTTGTATTGACTTTTTTAAAGCAAATCCTGTTGACGCCATCGGGTTAGGGTCGTTCGGACCAATTGGTATTAAGTCAGGCACCGTTGACTACGGACATATTCTAGCAACGCCTAAGCCAGGTTGGGCTGGGACCAACATTGTCGGTATTTTGACAGCAGCGTTACAGGTACCGATCTATTTCACAACCGATGTGAATGCATCCGTTTATGGTGAATATATTGCCGGTGAAGCGAAGGATGTGGATGCGGCAGTTTACTTCACGATTGGGACCGGAATTGGCGGTGGGGCCATCCAGAATGGGCGGTTTATCGGTGGTTGCTCACACCTTGAAATGGGCCATGCGCCGGTGATGATGCACCCAGATGATGACTTTGTAGGCGGTTGTCCGTTCCATGGCAACCATTGTTTTGAAGGTGTTGCGGCCGGACCAACCATTGAAGCGAGAACTGGAGAACGTGGTGAGAATTTACAGCGCGATAATCCAGTATTTGACTATATTGATTACTACGCGGCTCAAATGGCCTTCAATGCGTATGTTAATCTGACGCCAGAAAAAATTATTTTTGGTGGATCTGTCATTAATGACGCCGACATGGTGAAGGTTCGCCAGTACTTCGATCAATTGAATAATGGTTATGTGCAAGTTCCATCAGATCTAATCGTGCATAGTCACTTCCCTGATAACGCTTCGGCAACGGTGGGTGATTTTGCGCTGGCGCTATCATTGCTTGAATAAGCAGCGATCAAATCAAATCAAGTTTTAGTTTAGCCCAAAGTTGATATATCAACTTTGGGCTTTAATTGGCTATTCTGGAATCGGATCCGCCAAAACGGTCGAAAAAACGCAAGATTAATGGGCTATAACAGCAGATTTGGTCGCAGATACAGGCGCAGGAAAAAGCTAATGTGCAAGTGTCGTCTAACTTTGGGCAAGTTGCCGGAAATAGACGTCTTTTTCAGATACTATGTCCATTCATAATGAATGCGCTTTCCGTTAAGCTAATAAGTGAAAGAAAGGTTGGGATTTATCATGGTTGAAATTAATCTTGAACACATTTATAAACGTTATCCAAATGCCGAAATAAACTCAGTTAATGATTTTGATTTGCACATTAAAGACAAGGAATTCATTGTGTTTGTTGGCCCTTCTGGGTGTGGTAAATCAACCACGTTACGGATGATCGCCGGACTTGAAGATATCACCCAAGGGGTCTTAGAAATCGGCGGCAAAGTGATGAATGATGTTTCGCCAAAGGACCGGGATATTGCGATGGTATTCCAAAACTATGCGTTATATCCACATATGACGGTTGCCGGTAATATGGCGTTCGGGTTGAAACTCCGAAAATATGACAAATCCGATATTGCCGATCGGGTTGACCGGGCAGCTAAGATTCTCGGGTTAACTGAATTCTTGGATCGCAAACCAGCTGACTTGTCTGGTGGACAACGGCAACGGGTTGCATTGGGTCGAGCAATTGTGCGGGATGCACCAATCTTCCTGATGGACGAACCGCTCTCCAACTTGGATGCTAAGTTGCGGGTGTCGATGCGTGCCGAAATTGCTAAGTTGCATCAACGGCTGAATACGACGACGATCTATGTGACCCATGACCAAACTGAAGCGATGACCATGGCGGATCGTGTGGTCGTTATGTCTGTTGGTGAAATCCAGCAGATTGGGACGCCATCAGAGATTTATGATCGGCCACGTAATATGTTTGTCGCGGGTTTCATCGGTTCGCCAGCAATGAATTTCTTCAAGGTTCATTACCAAGATAAAGTCATTGATGACCACAAAGGCGTGCGGCTAACGATTCCTGAAGGGATGGCTAAGGTGTTGGATAAACGCGGCTATAATGGCAAAGATATTGTCTTTGGTATTCGTCCTGAAGATATTCATACCGAAGAAATCTTCATTGATACGTGGCCGGACTCAACGGTGGAAGCAACGATTAACGTCTCAGAATTATTGGGTGCGACGAGTCAGCTTTACAGTCAGGTTGGAGATACTGAATTCGTTGCTAATGTGGATTCACGAGATTTCCATCAACCGGGCTCCAAGGTTAAGATGGGCTTCGACATTAACAAAGCACACTTCTTTGACAATGATACGCACAACTCAATCATGTTGGACGAAGAAGAAGAGGCGACACAACAGGCTTAGCCAGTACGCCACTGCCATGGCCGTATCATTAGAACCCCACTCCGATGACTGGATACTCGTGGCAGTCAGCATCACTAAAAAAGTAGTATCGTTTGCGAACTTACAGACGATACTACTTTTTTGGTGGGCCATTATCATCACTCAGGACTGGTTAATCAAGCTTATTGTCCTGAGTTTGATTACGATTAAGTTTATTGAAACGACGTTGAAGTTCTGCTTGGTTAGCTGTGTTATAGAAGGGGTCCTTGACCTCAAATGGCATGCCGCCTTCAGCGATACTTTTCTTAATGAAGATGTTGATCGCAGTTGAGGGACTGAGTCCTAGATGATCAAAGAGTTCGCTGGCTAGCTGCTTATCAGTTGGGTTGACTTCAACAGAGACGGTTGCTTGTTGTTCTTGAGCATATTGCATCTTCCTCACTTCATCGTTAAGGTACCACGAAAGATCGTCATTGTATATTATTTGGTTATTCAGTATGACAAAAGCAGGATCAACCGCTATGGTGATCCTGTTTTCTCTGTCAGCTGCACGTTGAATTGTATAACGACAAGTACGTGCTGAAATTTGAGCTACTCGTTGGTTTAGTGATTATCAGTGGTCGAATGATTAGGGACTAGACCGAGCCGAACATCGATGGTGATACTGTTAATCAATTGTTGATGCGTGATCGTTTGCTGTGAGTAGTCATGTCCGTTTAGCGCGACATGCTGAACAAAATTATTATGATCATGATTATTAGCTGTATTTAATTGAATATCATGGTCAGCCAAGTGCAATGTCACGTGGTCAAACGCTGGAATTCCCAGGACGTAGGTGGCATCAGCCGGACAAACTGGATAAAAGCCTAGGCAGGCGAAGATGAACCAACCAGCCATGGAGCCGTTGTCTTCATCACCAGGAAAGCCGGTCGTCGAAGCATCAAATAATTTGCGTAATTGTTTAATGAGTACCTGTGTTTTTTCGGGGTGGCCAGCGTAACTGAAGAGATAGGGCAGGTGGAAGCTTGGTTGATTAGAGATCGCGAGTTGGCCGTAGTCGATCGCCGCCATCTCGCTCATTTCGTGAATGACCATCTGATAGCCGCCCACATGATAACTTGGTTGTGTATTGCACAGGGTAGTGAGTTGCGCATCGAAGCGTTCTGCGCCGCCCAGTGCGGCTATTAACCCTGGAATATCATGAAAGGCGCTATAGCTATTTTGCCAGGCACTGCCCTCGGTGTAGTCGCTTCCCCAGCGATCTGGGACAAACGGTTCCTTGAATTGGCCATCGCTATTTTTAGGACGTAGAAATCCAGATTCAGCGTCTAATAGGTTCAAGTAGCGTTTGGATCGTTTCCAGTAAGTATCAGCAACGGCTGTATCGTCTAAAACGTCTGCCACTTGACCAATACAGTAGTCACTATAGGAATAATCTTGGGTCCAGTTGACACTTTCAGGATACTTGTCCGCTGGAATATAGCCGAGGCGTTCGTAGTCGTCGCTGCCTTGGCGGCCATAGCGTTCGCTTTGAGCAGGTTTAGAATCGCTATCACGCATTGCGGCTAACAATTCCGGCATCAAATCTAGTGCAATCCCTTTTCGAGCACTCTCCGCGATAATTGAATCCACTAGATTGCCAGGCATCATGCCCCGTTCATCTGGTGCGAGCCACCGCGGTAAGAAGCCGGTCTCTTGATAGCTAGTTAGAAACCCTTGCAGGAAGCGTGGTAATAATTCTGGTGCTAGGATTGAGAACAATCCGTAGACCGTCTTGGCAGTATCCCAGAAACCGTTGTTGGTATAAAGCAGGCCCGGTTTGGCCATCCGTGCCTTGGTATCGTAATGAATGGGTTGGTTGTCTTGATCGAGTTCATAAAACCGTTGTGGAAACAGAAATAGGCGGTAGAGGCAGGTGTAGAAAGTCTGTACAAGCGCTGGATGATGATCTTGAATGGTGACACGACTCAAATAATCGTTCCACTGTGCAGCGCTTACATTCTTGAGCGACGTTAAATCGGCGGCTGAAAGGCGTGATAAGTTCAAATGACCTTGTTCGGCGCTAATGTAGGAGGTCGCTAGATGACAGTCAATGGTTGCTTGAGTTGTTGCTAACAAGAGTGTTAATTGATGGCCATCGCCGGTCGTCGCTTGGTGCCAGCCATTCTGGTCATCATAGAAGCCAGAACTAGCTGGGTCGAAGCCAGGAATAGTCAATTCGATGTACATCGTCAGGTTGGGATCTTCGCCACCGTGGTAGTCGCTAACAGTTAGCTGGACGCCAGTTGCCGTGTACGTGAATCTGCCTTGGTCGGGTAGTTGGATCATAAGTCCATGGTGAGCAAGTTCCAGTTGTTGAAAATCGTAGCGGATGATGGCGCCATACGTGGAGGGCACTAACTCAGTTTGGACGTTAAAATGATCGTCATAAATCGCGAGGTGATGCGCATTAAAAGTTGCTTCGCTTGGCCGGTAGTTTCCAGAAAAGTCGGGCCGGCTTTTGGGATCTTGCCATTGCACGCCCATGAGTAGGAGATGGCAATAATCACCAATCCAGGGGCTGGGTTGGTGGGTCAGGCGGATGCCTTCGAATCTAGGGGTATCTGGTTGAAAGAACCACGCGCCTTCACTGCCATTAGTCTGGACGGTAAAGTAGTTCATCCCAAACGGGACGCCGCTATACGGCAGGCAATTCCCGTTGGAGCGTTGGGGGCGATTGGCGGTTCCTTGACGAATATCGATTTGATCAATTTTCACGATGTTAATCCTCCTTGGATGCTGGTTGCAATGGTCGAGTCGAATCACGGGTGATGAGTTGTACGGGTAAACGGATTGTTTCAGTTGTCATTGGTGCGTCTAGTAATAGGTCTACTGCCTTTTTGCCCATCCCTTTAAAATCTTGAGCGATAGTGGTTAGTGTTGGATAAGTCAGATTAGCTGCTTGAATGTTATCAAAGCCAACGATTGAAAGTTGCTGCCAAATCTGATTGTCGACTTGACGTAACTCATTCATTAATTTAATCGCAATCAAGTCGTTTTCGACAACGATGGCGGTGATGTTCTGGTCTTTCAGGAACGTTAACCAGTCTGATGCACTGTACTGGTTCAGTTTAGGCAAATCTGCCAAGGCCGCCACCGGATTTAACTGATGTTGGTGCAGTGCCTGTAAATAGCCAAAATAGCGTTCATAGACCGAGCTTGGTAGAACGGTCTGATTCCGTTGTGCGTAGAATAGGATCTGCTGATGGCCTAGTTCAATTAAGTGGTTCGTGGCAATTTGCCCACCACTAAAGTTGTCGGCACTGACAACGGGGAGCGCTAGTTCAGGCAGGGTCTTATCAAGAATGACGATTGGAACCTGTGCGAGCTTCAGCTTAAAGAGTTGCTCAGCTTCTTGATACAAGTCTTGGGGTAAATAAATGACACCCGCATAGTTTTGCTGGATCTCAAGCGTTGATAATTGAAAAAAGCTGCTTGGATCCATCGTAACGGCTTGATAGTGGTGTTTGCTTGCAGCGGCGCTGACACCAGAGGCATAGTCGCCAAGCCCAGCGTCCGTGGGAAACGGTAAGACCAGTAGAATCTGCTTGCTAGCTGCAGTCTGTACAGTTGGTTGTACAAAGCTACCACTACCTTGCTTACGGTAGATCAGTCCCTGACTTTCCAACTCTGTGAGTGCCCGTTTAGATGTAATTCGACTGACATTAAAGGTTTTAGCGAGTTGTAATTCAGTCGGGAGCTGTTCATTGGCAGTTAAGGTGCCGGCAGTGATTTGTGCTTTTAGGTGATTATAGATGGTTAAATAGCGTGGTTCAGATTTCGACATCAAAAGTTCCTTTCTTCCAAATAAGTTTAGTGTAAATATATCATTTTTGACGATAAAAGGGAAGAATTAGTTGATATTTGATATAGACAATCAGGGTGTACATGCTATAATTAGTTGAAATGATATACCAAATTACGAGGTGAAAACATGACAACCAACTATGTAGATTCGCACGTTCAACAATTTGTGAATAAGATCAATCAATTGAGTCAACCAATCGATCCCCAGTTAGGGACGGTCTTTCAAAAGACGTTTTTGAACACACTAGAGACGACGATTTCAGATGATGAACAAGGTTACGCCTTTATCTTGACCGGTGATATTCCAGCAATGTGGCAACGCGATTCGACGGCCCAGGTTCGACCATATCTGGCACTAGCACATGAGCAACCCGCAATTGCGACTTTAATTACGCGAGTCGTTCAACGCCAATTCTTTAATATGGCGATCGATCCCTACGCTAACGCCTTCAACGAGACGGCCAATGGACACGGTCATCAGACCGATCAGACCGAGATGGGACCGTGGATTTGGGAACGGAAGTTTGAGATCGATTCACTCTGTTATCCGGTTCAGTTGGCCTATCTGTTGTATAAAAATACTGGGGTAACTGCCCAATTCGATGACAATTTTGTAACCGGTGTCAAAAGGCTGCTGACAACCTTTGAGACTGAGCAACATCATGCCACCTCACCATACCGCTTTGTGCGGACTGTCGATCGCCCTGAAGATACACTTGAACGGGATGGTCTGGGGACGCCAGTTGCGGACACCGGGATGATCTGGTCCGGTTTTCGTCCAAGCGATGATGCGTGTGAGTACGGGTATCTGATTCCGGCGAACATGTTTGCCGTTGTGATCTTGGACTATCTACAAGTTATCTTCAGTAGCGTCCTAGATGATCCTAATATCGTTGCTCGAGCACGCCGACTCCAAACCGCAGTTCGTGATGGGATTGAAACGTATGGGTACACCACGAACGCGAATGGTGAAAAAGTCTATGCGTATGAAGTGGATGGTCTCGGTCATGCCAAATTAATGGACGATGGTAATGTTCCCAGCTTGTTGAGCGCGCCGTACCTCGGCTATTGTGATTTGCTGGATCCTAACTATCAACGTACTCGCCAGACTTTGTTGAGTCCGGAAAATCCGTATTATTACAGCGGTCACTTGGCAGCGGGCCAAGGAAGCCCCCACACACCAGCACATTACATTTGGCCAATTGCGATTGCCATGGAAGGCTTGACGACCAATAGTCGTGACCAACAGCTAGCTGCGTTACAGACGTTAATTAAGACCACTGGTGGCACGGACTTGATGCATGAATCGTTCAACGTGGATGACGATACTCAATTCACTCGCGAGTGGTTCTCGTGGGCCAATATGATGTATTGCGAATTGTTACTGACAACACTGGGATTCAAAATTGAGAGGTAATTAAATATGACCAAGAAAAAAGTTTTTATCATTTCCCATAGTCATTGGGACCGCGAGTGGTACATGCCTTTTGAGCAGCACCACATGCGATTAGTCACATTAATCGATAATTTGTTAGATGTTTTCAAACATGACCCAGATTTCGATAGCTTTCACTTAGATGGCCAAATGATTGCTTTGGATGATTACCTGGCAGTTCGTCCAGAACGCAAACCAGAACTCGCAGCTGCCATCAAGGCGGGTAAGCTCCGCATCGGACCATTCTATATCCTCCAGGACGATTTCCTCATCAGTCCTGAATCTAACGTGCGGAATATGATTATTGGCCGTGACCAAGCACGTGAATACGGGCAGGAAGTCCCACTCGGTTATTTCCCAGATACATTCGGTAACATGGGTCAAACGCCACAAATAATGGCCTTAGCCAACTTGAAGACTGCCGCATTTGGCCGCGGCGTGACACCGACTGGGTTTAATAATCAGGTTGGCGATGCGGACTATGCGTCACAATATTCTGAAATGTGGTGGCAAGGTCCTGATGGCACACGCATTTTAGGCTTATTATTTGCTAATTGGTATAGTAATGGGAATGAGATTCCAGTCGAGAAAACCGCTGCGAAGGCTTTCTGGGATCAAAAGTTGGCGGATGCCGAAAAATTTGCCTCGACGGATAACTTACTGATGATGAATGGTGTCGACCACCAGCCAGTTCAACTAGACGTTACGGCGGCAATTAAAGTTGCCAATGAACTCTATCCAGATTATGAATTTATTCATACGAACTTTACTGACTATCTGTCAACGCTGAGTGCGGAATTACCTCAAGATTTAAGTACGATTCATGGGGAGCTGACGAGTCAGGAGACGGATGGCTGGTATACCTTGGCCAATACAGCTTCGAGCCGCGTTTATTTGAAGCAGGAAAACACTAAAAACGAACGCTTGTTAGAAAATCAAGCCGAACCCTTAGCGACCATGGCTTATGCCGCGCAAGATTACCCACACGATCGGCTTCGATATGCCTGGAAATTGTTATTACAGAATCACCCACATGACAGTATTTGTGGTTGTTCTGTCGACGAAGTTCATCGTGAAATGTTAACGCGATTCGCAAAATCGCAAGAAGTGGCTCGATTTATTACCCACGACGCATTGATGACGCTGACGGCGAAAATCAATACCGTTGAATTTGGTGCGCAAGCAAAACCATTTGTGGTGGTCAATACGACTGGATTTACAAAGTCTGGATTGACGCGGATCGTTGTTGAATGGAATCGGATTGATTTTAGTGCCGCTGGCTCGATTCAAGAACAACGGGCCCAACTTGTCCAACAATTAAAGACGCTTCCAGAATTGATGGTCGTGGACGCCCATGGCCAAAGTGTACCGTTCCGTCTGATTGATCAACAAGTGGCATTTCACTATGACTTGCCTAAGGATCGGTTCCGCGAACCTTTCCAGGCAATCGAATTGACGATCGAACTGAATATGGTTGATATGCCAGCTTGTGCATGGCGCACACTAGCGTTACAACCAGCTACCCAGGCAGGTGTGGCAGATTCAGCAGTGAAGGCCCAACCCCGATTGATCAGTAATGAATGGCTAAAGGTCGTGGTCGAAGACGATGGTAGCTTAACGATGACTAATCGCGAGACGGGCAAAGTTTATCATCAAATGTTGGTCTTCGAAGATACGGGTGACATGGGTAATGAGTATATTTATCGGCAGACGGCGGATAATCACGCTTATTATTCAACGGACTTTCCGATGGATGTGCGCTTGGTTCATGCGGACGAATTAGGTAGTGAATTGGAGCTGACTAATTATCTTGAAGTCCCAGTTTCGGCGGATGACCAGTTAGCCCAAGAAACGCAAGCGGTGATTGATATCACAAAGCGGACTGCAAAACGGTCGGCTGAGAAAGTGCCGCTAACTATCACGACCAAGATTCGGCTGAATCCGCATAGTCGCCAATTACAGTTTGAATCACATCTGAATAATCAGGCTAAGGATCATCGGGTACGAGTACTCTTCAAGACGGCACTAGTCGCTGAAACGCACGTCGCTGACTCGATTTATGAAACGGTCACGCGACCTAACCATCCTGCTAAAAATTGGCAGAATCCAACCAATCCACAACATCAACAAGCCTTTGCGAGTGTCTTCAACGAAGCTAATGGTGTCACAGTCGGTAACTTTGGCTTGAATGAGTATGAGATCTTGCCGCAAGATAATACGATTGCGTTGACGATGCTTCGTTGTGTGGGCGAGATGGGTGATTGGGGTTATTTTGCAACACCAGAGGCCCAGTGTCAGGGTGAATTCACCTTTAACTACAGCGTTGAACTGACGGATGGCTCAAAAGCGCAACAGGTGGCTAGTTATCAGCGTGCTCAAGGTGCTCAGACACCATTTAGTGTTCAACAGACAACACGGCACGCTGGCACGTTGGCTGCGGATCATCAGTATCTTGAGGTAAATACGCCGGAATTTGCAGTGACCAGCTTGAAACGAGCCAATACCGGCACGGGAATGACGTTACGCGGCTATAACTTAGGCGATCGCCAAGTGCCATTGAGCGTGTCAGTAGGCGATTTGCAGGCGGAACCCGTCAACTTCTTTGAAGAGCCCTTAACTGATGTCGATTCGACGACATTAGCAGCAGCAGAGATCAAGACGTTATTATTCACGGAAAAGGAGCGCTCATGATGGCACCATTAGGATTGATCGATATTGGTGGCACTTCGATTAAATTTGCGATTTGGCAAGACGCCACATTGATGTCCCACCATGCGATTGAAACGCCGACAACTAAGGCGGCATTTATGGATTTGTTGCAGCGAGAAGTTAACGCGATGAAGGCACAAGCAGACATTGTGGGCGTTGGTATTAGTTCGCCAGGATCCGTGAATAAAGCCACGGGTGTGATCGAAGGTGCGAGTGCGATTCCATACATTCATAATTTTCCGATTCAGGCTGAATTGACAGCGCTGTTCAACTTACCAGTCAGTATGGAAAATGATGCGAATTGCGCGGCGTTGGCAGAAGCAACCACGGGTGCTGGACGAGGTGCAGCCAGTTTAGCCTTCCTCGTGATCGGTACGGGTGTCGGTGGTGCGTTGATTTTCAATCATCAAATCTGGCATGGCGCTCATCTATTTGGTGGTGAATTTGGTTACACGAAGATCGATGCAACCGGTACGTTGAGTGAATTAGGGACCGTTCCGAATGCGATTCGCCGTTATCAGGAAATGACCGGTCAAACGGGTGCGCTATCGGGCCAGCAGTTGTATCAGTTGGCGGATGCGGGTGATATCGCAGCACGCCACGAAATTGAGACAATGTATGACGCGTTGGCTCAAGGCATTTTTAACTTGCAATATAGTTTTGATCCAGAAAAGATTATTCTCGGTGGCGGTGTTTCAAATAACCCAGACTTGATTCCAGGGATTCAGCGGGCGTTAGCTGGAATCTATGAACAAGTTGAAATTGCGACGCTCAAGCCTGAGCTCGCATTGTGTCAGTATACGGATGAAGCTAACTTACGTGGAGCTGCCGTTGATTTTGAACAGTCCCAGCAGGTGTAGGAGGATACAAGCATGGTAACTTTTCCCACTAATTTTGTTTGGGGAGCTGCGACATCTGGCCCTCAGACGGAAGGTAATTTTCATAAGCAACATCAGAATGTATTTGATTACTGGTTCGCAACGGAACCTGACCAATTTGATCAGGGTGTTGGACCAGATACGGCGTCGAACTTTTACAACGATTATGAACAAGATCTGGCGCTGATGGCACAAGCTGGCATTCAAGGGCTGCGAACTTCGATTCAGTGGACCAGGCTGATTGATGATTTTGAAACGGCGAGCTTGAATCGGGATGGTGTCGCCTTCTATAACCGCGTGATCGACGCCATGTTGGCACATCATATTACACCCTACATTAACTTGCATCACTTTGATTTGCCGGTCGAACTCTATGACAAGTATCATGGATGGGAGTCTAAGCATGTTGTTGAGCTATTTGTTAAGTTTGCTGAACAATGCTTCAAGCTATTTGGTGACCGAGTCGATCATTGGTTCACATTCAATGAACCTAAGGTCGTCGTCGATGGTCAATACTTGTATGGCTGGCATTATCCGCAGGTGATTGATGGTCCCAAAGCGGTCCAGGTCGCGTATAACATGAACTTGGCCTCCGCCAAGGCTGTGGCGCGGTTCCATGAAATCTGTCCTGGGGCGAATAAGCAAATTGGCATCATCTTGAATCTAACGCCAGCATATGCAGCTTCTGATGATCCTGCTGATCAAGCTGCGGCTGAATTTGCCGAATTGTGGTCCAACAAACTATTCCTTGATCCAGCCGTATTGGGGCAATTTCCACAACCATTAGTCGATCGCTTGGCTGCGGATGGGGTCTTATGGGATGCGACGCCACAGGAGCTTGCGATTATTGCAGCTAATCCAGTTGATTATTTGGGCGTGAATTACTATCATCCGTTCCGTGTTCAGCGACCAGATATTAGTCCAAAGAGTCTGCAACCATGGATGCCGGATATTTATTTCAAAGAATATGAGCTACCAGGTCGCATTATGAACGTTGATCGTGGCTGGGAGATTTATCCGCAGGCAATGACAGACATTGCCCAAAACATTCAAGAGAATTATGGCAATATTCCGTGGCTAATTTCTGAGAATGGTATGGGTGTCGCCGGTGAAGAGCGATTTATGGATGAACACGGCGTTGTCCAAGATGACTACCGCATCGATTTCATGAAGGAACATCTAACGGCGTTAGCGAAGGGAATTGAAGCTGGTTCAAATTGCCAAGGCTACTTTGTCTGGAGTGGCATTGACTGCTGGTCGTGGAATCATGCCTACCACAATCGATATGGCTTGATTCGCGATGACATTCACACCCAAACTAAGGCGCTGAAAAAGTCAGCAGGATGGTTTGCGGCGACCGGGAGACGGAATGGGTTTTAGATGAAATAGAGTGTATTTAAGTCAGTTTCTGAGGGAAGCTGGCTTTTTTGTGCACTTTTAATTCAGAATCAAAAAATTCATTTCGAGTCGGCTATGTTAACCTAGCATATTTAAAGTCAGCTATGAGTATATCGAATGCTAAATGGAGAAACAAACAAATAAAATGTATTGTTTGTCATAAAATGTTGTTTTTAGCAAAAATAAAGTTGAAAAAAACAACATATTGGCATTATAATAGCAAATGAAAATCAACATATAAAGCTTTTAGGGAGGATTGCGAATATCAATAAATGAAAGCGCTTTATTTATCAGGAAGAAGGGGACGTAAATGGATCTTAAAGCTATCCAAGCAAGAGTACAAAAGTTTGGTGCGACTCTGAGTGATATGGTGATGCCAAATATCGGTGTGTTTATTGGTTGGGGGTTACTAGCCGCGTTATTTATTCCAACCGGTTGGATGCCAAATAAACTATTAAATAGTTTGGTTTCGCCTATTATAACCTATCTATTACCAACTTTGATCGGCTATACTGCCGGTGCGAATATTTATGGGCGTAGAGGTGGTGTGATTGGTGCATTCGCGACGCTCGGAGTTGTGGTCGGTTCAAATGTGACCATGTTAGTCGGCGGAATGATAATGGGTCCTGTAGGAGCACTGTTGTTGCGCAAATTTGATCAAAAAGTCAAAGGCCACATAAAACCAGGTTTAGAGATGCTGATTGATAATTTTTCGTTAGGAATTATTGGCTTTTTACTTGTGGTTATTGGATTCTTGGCTGTAGCACCGATCATAACGAGCATCCAAAACTTTTTATCTGCTGGCGTTAATATCATGATGAAGCATGATATCTTACCATTGACCAGCTTACTTGTACAACCAGCTCAAATTTTGTTTTTGAATAATGCCATTAATCACGGAATAATGGTACCACTCGGCTTGCAACAAGCTGCCGGTGCTGGGAAATCCATACTATTCCTAGTTGAAGCTAATGGTGCAATTTGGCTTGGACTAGTATTGGCCTTTTCAGTTTTTGGAAAAGGTGTGGCAAAGCGGACAGCGCCTGGTGCTGCGGTAATCATGTTTTTAGGTGGTATCGCTGAAGTCTGCTTCCCGTACTGCTTGATGATGCCGTTAACGATTTTAGGACCAATGGCGGGGAATATTTTTTCACTAACTGTTTTGTCATTATTCCATGGAGGAACAGTCGGTCCAGTTTCACCGGGCTCTGTTTTTGCATTTTATATGATGACGCCTAAGGACAGCGTGCTGGTTAATACGGTGGCATATTTTGGTGCCTGCATTGTGTCCTTTGTGGTGACTGGTGCAATCTTGAAGCTTTCGCACCAGCCAGTTGATGTTACTGATAGTCAAAATGCAACTGAAATGGCCAGTAATGACGTTGTGGAAGCTATTCCGGCGGATATTAAGTATTTAGGCAAACCTTTACAACGCATTATTTTTGCATGCGATGCGGGGATGGGCTCTTCCGCAATGGGAGCTTCAATATTGAGTGCAGAATTACAAAAGAAGGGGATGGATCCACAAGTCGATCATATGGCAATTGCCAAAATTGGTGAGGAAGTCGATCACGCTGACTTAATTGTGACCAATAACAATCTAGAAGAGCGCGCACATATGATGAGCAAGGACCAATTGCCGATCTTAACGGTTAAAAATTTCATGGATCGTGGTGAATACAAGGATATCGTAGCTATTATAGGCAAAATGTTTGCTCAAGATCCATCAACTGAAATGCCAACGGACAACGATGAATTAGATGATCAATCTGTTGGTACGGTGGATGCGGATATTATGCCCGAGAAAAACATTGTTTTAGATGCTAGTTTTCGTACAAAAAAAGAAGCAATTAACGCTTGTGCGGATCTACTAATTGCCGGCGGGTATGCTAGTCCTGAATATCGGAAAGAAATGTTTGCTCGTGATGAAGATGTATCTGTCTATATGGGGAATGGTGTTGCACTCCCACACGGACTAACGATGTCAGATTCAATCAAGCATTCTGGTATCTGCTTTATCCAAGTACCTCAAGGTGTCGATTTTGATGGGAACAAAGTTTATTTAATCGTTGGTCTTGCAGGAAAGGGCGAGGAGCACATTCAATTATTGGGGAAGATTGCACAATCACTAACGGAAGAAGGGAATATTGACAAGTTACGTACGGCAACAGATAAGCAGCAAATCATTGATATTTTAGACATTAATCACTAGAAGTCTCAACTTGGAGGATGATTGGTATGGCATTAGCAGTACATTTTGGAGCAGGAAAAATTGGACGTGGCTTTATCGCGAATTTGTTACATCAGACGGGTTACCATGTTGTTTTTGCGGATGTTGTCCAAGAAACAATTGATAAGTTAAAGAAGGAGCAACAATATACGCTGTTTTTAATTGATCATAATTATGATGAGCAATTAATTGATGATGTAGACGCGTATTCCACTATCAATGAAGCTGATAAAGTAGTGGATGCGATTCAAGAGGCGGAAGTAGTGACGACTTCTGTAATGGCGACTAATTTGGATAAGGTTGCACCGTTAATTGCAAAGGGACTCAAACGGCGGGTTGGGTCACATAAGCCCAAAATTACAGTGATGGCGTGCGAAAATGCAATGATGGGGACGAATATTCTAGTTAAGGCGATGTTAGCAACCGGCGAAATTACGACAGACGAATTGAACGAGGTCGGGGTCTATCCGAATACGGCAGTTGATAGGGTCGTGTTTGATGGACATCATCATGGAAAAGATGGGATTGAAATTGGTGATGCGTATGAACTTGCAATTGAAAAAAATAAGTTAGCCGATACCAATACTCAACCGATTAAAAATGCTGAATATGTCGAAAACCTAGAGATGTATCTACAACGTAAAATTTATATGATCAATTGTGGACACGCTATTAGTGCCTATTTAGGTCAAGCAAACGGTTATAAGACGGTACAAGAGGTATTGAAGGACCCTCAACTGTTAGAACAGGTTAAGACTGCAATGATGGAATCAGCGGGTGCCTTAGAGAAGAAATATGGATTTGAGCATACGACATTGGTCACTTATATGAATAAAATGTTTGTTAAGCGGATGACAACACCTGGGTTGTCAGATCCAGTTGAGCGAGTTGGCCGTGAACCAATTAGAAAATTAGCAGCAAATGATCGAATTATTGGACCTGCACTGCAGTGTGAGGCGTACAAATTAGCTAATGATCACTTGTTACATGGTGCAGCGTATGGATTCCACTTTCAAAATCCTGATGATCAGCAGGCAGTTGAGATTCAAACTTCGATTGAACAAAATGGAATTAAGGAGACTGTTGCAAAATATACGCAACAGCCCGTAGACAGTCGAATCGTTGCGGTTATCAGCGACGATTACGAACAGATTAGCAAAGGATAGCTACAGCTAGAAAGTATGCGAGCAATAAGACGAGCCGCATGGAAATACATTGTTTCCATGCGGCTCGTCTCGTTGTATATAAAGTGATAAATGTCAGCTAGGCAATAATGACATCGGTTAATTTACTAAGGTTGCTTTCGATCTTTGGCGGTAAATTTTTATCCGTGACCAAGTAATCGATGTTATGCCAGTCAGTATATTGTGTTAATGAAGAGTAACTGGCCTTGGAACTGTCGGCCAGTACAATATTCACGCGACTATTCTCAATAATTTTCTTTTTAATTTCGCTACCATCAAAACTGTTGATCGTAGGGCCTTGGTGTTCTGCAAATCCAGAAGTGCCTAATAGGGCGTAATTAATTTTGATCTTATCTATGAAATTCAATGCTTGACTGCCAATTGTGGAGGCAGTGAGAGGATCGTAACTGCCGCCGACACTAATAATCGAGTTATTGCTATCGGCCAATTCGTTGACGACGGGAAAAGAATTCGTGATTACGGTGAAATCTCGATAGTCGCTTAAAATTTTGGCAAATGTTTGTAGCGTGCTACCTGCATCGATGAATATCAGCGAATGGGGTGCTAATAAACTCAAGGCTTTTTGACAGATTTTAATTTTAACGGATTCGTTCTCATGCATGCGCTGTGCCACTGGGGCGTCATTAAAATCCTGAGCAGGCATTACAGCGCCGTACCACTTCTTTACTACCCCGGATTTATCTAGCTCATGTAAATCACGCCGAATTGTTTCACGTGAAACGTTAAATTGTGCCGCGAGATCTGCAATACGCATTGTCCCTTGTGCTGTGATTAGGTCAACGATTTTTTTCTGCCGCTCTTCTGCTTTATTCTTTGCCATCTCTTCAGATCCTTTCAATTAACATTTTATCAAAACCACAAATAAGTACAACTAAAATTCAAAAAATGTGCGTTTTATTTAATTAATGAGTTTAATTACACAAAAAATGTTGCAAAAAACACAAAATGGAACTATACTGAATTTGTAAATAAAAAGAGTGCAGGAGGAATTAATAATGAAATTGCAATTGGTGTTAGATGATATTTCGTTGACGGATGCGTTGATCTTGGCTGAAAAAGTTCGGGACTATGTCGATATTTTTGAGATTGGATCGCCCTTTATTATTGCTGAAGGAATGCATGCTGTACGGGAATTCCGGCGTAATTTCCCTGAAAAAGAAATTCTAGCTGATACTAAAATTATGGATGCTGGTGCATATGAAGCCGGACTGACATTTGAAGCTGGTGCTGACTATTGCACAGTGCTGAGTGTTACAGATACATTGACAATTCAAGCTTGCCTCGAAGAAGCTAAAAAATATAATAAGCAGGTCTTTGTAGATACGATCTGTTCTCCTAATCTTGATGAGCGAATCAAAGAGATTGAAGCTGTTGGTGTGGATAGTATTAGTGTTCATGTAGGTGTTGACCAGCAGGCTGTCGGAAAGACACCTTTGAATGCATTAAAAGAAGTGAAAGCAATCAGTAAAACCTCTCAGATTTCCGTCGCAGGTGGGATTAAGGTTAATACTGTTGAGGAATACGAAAAAGTTGGTGCGGATATTGTTATCGTCGGTGGTGGGATCAACCATGCCGCTGATCC
The DNA here is from genome assembly GCF_023806745.1 of Lactiplantibacillus sp. B652. Lineage (NCBI taxonomy): Bacteria > Bacillati > Bacillota > Bacilli > Lactobacillales > Lactobacillaceae > Lactiplantibacillus > Lactiplantibacillus sp. B652. The sequence goes on from NZ_JAMSKY010000001.1 coordinate 640,266, forward strand.
AGTTGCAACCGCCAAAGCGCTCGGAACCAAAATTCATTCATTTACAAGTGAAAATGTAACCGCTTAATATTGGGAGGTCAAATCATGCAATCAAAAAATATGGCTACTATTATTAGTGAACTGGATACTTATAGTGTGGGCGTTAGTGAGGAAGATGTTGACAATTTAGCACAGCTAATTGTTAAGTCTAATCGTATCTTTATCGCTGGAGCTGGTCGCTCAGGATTTGCAGCTAAAGGGTTTGCCAATCGACTCATGCATTTGAACTTAGAAGCACATTTTGTCGGAGATCCAACCACGCCATCTATCCAGCCTGGAGACTTACTGATTATCGGATCAGGATCAGGATCGACGAGTAGTCTAGTTGCCAATGCAAAAAAAGCTAAAAACGCAGGTGCCAAACTAGCGACAGTGACCATCTATCCCATGGCAACAATCGGGAGCCTTGCGGATGTCATCGTAACGGTACCTGGAGAAACACCAAAGAACGATAGTGGGGCTGCTGATACAGCTTCTTCTGTTCAACCGATGGGGAGCTTATTTGAACAACTAAGCTGGTTAACGTACGATGCAGTTGTTTTACAGTTGATGGGACTCTTACATGAAACGACAGATACAATGTTTCCCCGTCATGCTAATTTGGAATAAGTTATTTACAAGGGTAAGTTTTATGGGTCTTAAATGATTGATCGTAATTTACACTTGAACATGATTTTACTAGACTGGCAAAAGAAAAGAACTGAGTGGTTATTCAGTTCTTTTCTTTTGGCTTATCGGTAAAGTATTTATTGACTTTTAACATGTAAGGGGTTACATTCTATTTAAGCAAACGTTTGCTTAAATCATAATTGTAATAAAAAGGATGGATTATTTTGGAGAAATGGTGGAAAAATGCAGTTGTATATCAGGTTTATCCTTCTAGCTATCAAGATAGCAATAATGATGGTATCGGTGATTTGCCGGGGATCACTAAGAGACTGGATTATATTAAAAAATTAGGCGTTGATATTGTCTGGCTGAGTCCAATTTATCAGTCGCCACAAGTTGATAATGGGTATGATATTTCGGATTATCGCGCAATCAATCCGGATTTTGGGAGTATGCAAGATTTTGATCGGTTGTTGGAGAAGGCACATGATCTTGGCCTCAAGATTATGATGGATCTGGTTGTCAATCATACTTCTGATGAAAATAAATGGTTTGAAGAATCGCGTAAGAGTACAACTAATCCATATCGTGATTACTATATTTGGCGTGATGGTAAAGATGGCATGGTTCCTAATAATTGGGGATCCTTCTTCCGTGGCCCAGCTTGGAAATATGACGAGCAAACGGGGCAATATTATTTGCATCTATTTGCGCCACAACAACCAGACTTAAATTGGGAGAATCCCAATGTTCGTCATTCCGTATATGACATGATGAACTGGTGGGCTAGCAAGGGCGTCGATGGCTTTAGAATGGACGTTATCAACTATATTTCTAAGCCTGCAGGGTTGCCTAATGCCAAGTTGCAACCAGATGAAGATCTTGGCAACCCTGAGCCATTAGTTGCTAATGGACCTCGTGTTCATGAGTTTCTTCAAGAAATGAATCAGAACGTGATGAGTAAACATAAAATGGTTACGGTTGGTGAAGCACCCGCTGTAACAACGGATGAAGCCATGAAGTATGCCAATCTGAATGGCAAAGAATTGGATATGGTCTTTCAATTTGAACATATGGGCTTAGACGGCAACGCTAATCCTGTCTTAGGCCATTGGTCTGACCGGAGAGCCTCACTGACAGATCTTAGAGATAATCTGACTAAGTGGCAAGAAGCGCTCGCAGGCAAGGCTTGGAATTCGCTTTACTGGAATAACCACGATCAACCAAGAGTCGTTTCAAGATTCGGTAACGATAGCACTGAAGAGTATCGGGTTCTTAGTGCTAAGATGCTTGCGACAATGCTTCATTTTCAGCAAGGAACTCCTTTTATCTTTGAGGGTGAAAAAATCGGTATGACTAACAGCTACTTCAAGAAGTTGAGTGATTACGTTGATCTTGATTCGATCAATACTTATCACCAGTTTGTTGATAAGCAGCATTTGGTTGATAGCCAGACCATGCTTAAATATCTAGCGCTACACAGTCGTGATAATGCACGTACACCAATGCAGTGGGATTCAAGCGAAAATGGTGGCTTTTCTAAGCATGAGCCATGGGAACACGTCAATCCAAACTATAAGCACATTAATGTTGAACAATCCTTGAGTGATCCCAATTCTGTCTTCTATTACTATCAAAAGCTAATCAAATTGCGTCATGAACTACCCGTTATTACGGATGGTCGATACAGCTTAGTTAAAGGAAATGAGGACGATAAGGAAGTTTATGCCTACACGCGTCAAGATCAAACAACGACGCTGTTAATCGTTCTGAATTATACAGAAAATACGTTGGATCGCGATTATCAAGTGCCCGAAGATGCGGACCTGATTATTAGTAATTATGCCGATGATCAAGGGAAGACACTTCGACCATATGAAGCCAAGGTTTATAAATATTAAATACGTGAGAAGGAACCGATTATGAAAAAAGTATCCGCTGAAAATATGGCTAATACATCGGTAAAAGAGCAGAAAAAAACTGAATCATTGGGATTTGATAACGCACTACCTACCTTACCAATTAAGACAATCCTGGCGATGACATTTGGCTGTATCGGTGTCAACATGGCCTTTACATTGCAAGGCTCACAAATGAGTCGAATCACACAAACGATTGGTGTTAATCCGAATAGCTTAGGCTGGTTCTTCCTATTACCACCCCTGTTAGGCATGTTTGTTCAACCATTATTGGGTAAGTATTCTGATAGTACGTGGACACGCTGGGGACGTCGGATTCCCTACTTGTTAGTTGGGGCGCCGATCACCGTAATTGTCATGATTATGCTGCCATTCACGGGATCATTCGGCTTTGGCTATGGGTCAATGACAGCGATGGTGTACGCAGCGATTGCGATCGCACTAATGGATTTATTCAGTAATGTGTGTTTGGCACCGTACAAAATGTTGGCTGGTGATATGGTCAACGAGAAACAAAAAAATTTGGCTTGGTCATGGCAACAAGTATTCGGTTATGTGGGTGGGATTTTAGCTGCCTTACTACCTTACATTTTAACTAAGTTAGGTGTGGCCAATACAGCTGGCAAAGGGCAGGTTCCAGCAACGGTTATTTGGGCATATTTGATTGGTGCGGCGATGTTGCTGATAACTAGTTTTGTTACGATCTTCAATGTGCATGAATATGATCCTAAAACCTATGCAAAATATCATAAAATTAATGAAGATAAGCAACAAGTTACGCCTAGTTTGTGGAAATTATTAAAAACGGCACCGAGATCGTTCTGGGAACTGGCAATCGTACAACTATTCAGTTGGATCGGTATTATGTACACGTGGACTTATGCGACAGGCGCCATGGCCAATAACATTTGGAATACCACCAACCCATCCTCATCCGGCTTTCAAGCCGCGGGTAACTGGTATGGCGTTATGACAGCATTCTATAGTGTTGCCGCATTACTGTGGGGCTTGTTCTATGCGAAAACTAAGGCTAACCAGCGTAAGTTCTGGTATTCATTTGGACTGTTTGCAGATGCCATTAGTATCATTATTGTCGCAACGACCCATAATCAATGGGTAGCGTTAATCGCCTTTGCATTGTATGGTATCGGTAACTTTACGATTAACACGCTACCATATACTATGTTAACGACATCATTGGATGGCCGTAACAACGGCTCATATCTCGGACTATTCAATATTGCAGTTTGCTTACCACAAATTATTGGGTCACTGGCAAGCTTCGTTATTTTCCCAATGGTTGGAAATAGTCAAAGTATGATGATGATTATCGGATTTGTTGCGATGGTTATCGGTAGTTTCTCAGTACTAATCGTCCATGAAGGTAAATAGATCTGTCCGAATTAAGACGATATTTTCAACAAAGTAATTTTAGAGTAAACTTAGAGTAAATCACAAGATAGGGAGGGCGATTGAATGGCTGTTACGATTAAAGATATTGCACGTAAAGTTGGCGTGGCACCATCAACCGTGTCTCGTGTTTTATCAAATAAGTCTAAGTATTATACGTCTGAGACCGCGGAAATGGTTAGAAATGCCGCCAAGGAGCTCGGTTATAAAAAGAATCAAGCGGCGGTCGAGTTGGTCAAGAAGCGTAGCAATGTGATTGCAGCAGTTGTTAGTTCAGTAAAGACCAACTTTGCGGAACAAATCATTGATGGCATTCAGCAAGAAGCACGTCAGAATGGCTATAACTTAATTATCGTCTACTCAGGTAGTGCCGACCCTGAAGAACAACGCCATGCGCTACTGACCGCAATTGAGCGACCGGTCATGGGGATATTGCTGCTATCAATTGCCCTCACAGATGATAATTTAGCGCTCTTACAAAGTTCAGATGTTCCCTATTGTTTTTTGTCGATGGGATTTGATGACGACCGACCGTTTATAAGTTCGGATGACGAGGCGATCGGTTATCAGGCAACCAAGCTATTGATTAATAAAGGGCATCGCAAGATTGGTATCGCTGGTATTGACCAGTATCCGTATACAGGGCGCAGACGGTTAGAAGGATATAAAAAGGCCTTGAAAGAGGCCGATATAACGGTATCACAAGATTGGATTCAGCCAGGAGATTACAGCTATGCTTCCGGAGAGGCTGCTATGAAGGCTTTCGGGAAACATACAGAGTTAACCGGCGTCATTGCGGCAAGCGATATGACAGCCATTGGTGTGTTGAATCAAGCTAATTCTTTTGGCATTGCCGTGCCGACTGACTTATCCATTGTAAGTATTGATGGTACCGAGATGTGCAACATTACTCGACCACAATTAACGAGTATTTCACAGGACTTTTTTCAAATGGGTGTTATTGGTGTTCAGATGCTACAGCAGAGTGTGGCTGATGGCAGTGAACGAGTTGATTCGCAACAATTCTTACCCGTAAGTGCTGTTAATCGGAAGAGTGTTAGGACGTTGGATTAGAAAAGATAGTTGCTGGTAGGAGGGAATTCTACTTGCGGCTATCTTTTTTTGTTTGGATTAAGAAGTATGGGTGTTTCAGATATAAGTAAAGGTAATATAGTACAATACAGAATTACGTTGGCTAATTTCATTACTGAATACCTTATTGTTTTAATACTTACCTTACTAAACAGAACTCGATATTTTAGATAATGGAAAAATATTTAATTGATAAATCTTTGTAATACCAACGTTTGTCGTCTATTAGCAAACTTATTTTCATTAATTTATGGAAAATAACAACGTTAAACACAAGTTACATTTAAGGTATTCTGAATACAAAAGCAGGTATATTAATTAAGGGGTGGATTAAATATGTCGACTGATTGGCTGAATATGGAAAATAAAATCGTTATTGTTACAGGTGGTTCATCTGGTATTGGTGATGCAATTATTAAATCATTATTGGCTAAAGGTGCTAGGGTTGTTGATCTAGATTTGCAACCGAGTGCAAGGCAGAGTCCTAATCTGGATTTTATTAAATGTGATGTTTCATCTGAAGATTCGGTTACTCATTCAATTGATCAGGTGTTAGGTAAGTTTGACCAAATTGATGGGTTAGTCAATAACGCTGGAATCAATTTACCGCGTTTATTAGTGGATGAACAAGCACCACATGGTGGATATGAACTTAATACGGAAGTCTTTAATAAAATGTTTGCGGTAAATGTGAGAAGCACATTTTTAATGTCTCAAATGGTTGGCCGACAAATGGTAAGGCAACGGTCAGGGATTATTGTTAACATGTCATCCGAAGCAGGGCTGGAAGGATCTCAGGGACAAAGCGTCTATTCTGCAACCAAAGGGGCAATCAATGGGTTAACCCGGTCGTGGGCTAAGGAATTGGGTGTATTTAATATCCGAGTTGTAGGAGTTGCACCCGGAATCATGGATGCAACTGGTTTACGAACGCCAGTGTATGAAGAAGCATTAGCATATTCACGGCATCAGACAGTTCAGCAATTACGTGGAGGCTACACAAGTAAGCATACGACACCATTGGGACGGAGCGGACATCTATACGAGGTGGCAGATTTAGTTAGGGACTGTCTGAAAACTAAAAATTCAGGTATAATCTGAGGAAAAACGAATCGAGGCATTCCGATGACAACACCTAAACGATACGAACTGGAAGATGCTCAGTGGGACCGAATCAAAGGATACTTCCCGCCATACCGGATTGGCCGTCCATCAAGCCTAGACAACCGTACCGCCCTCAACGCTATCCTCTGGCTCATGCGCAGCGGGGCTCCTTGGCGTGATCTACCTGAACGCTATGGCTCTTGGAAAACGGTGTATAGTCGCTTCCGAGCCTGGGTAAGTTCAGGCTTGTTCGAACAGGTTTTTCTC